>DATJAH010000039.1:0-45599 GCA_035516425.1 Anaerolineales bacterium | reverse complement strand
GCTGCACTGAATAACTATTCAATGATCGACGCCGGCAGTCCAGTCATGCCGCCGCCCTCCTTTTTTAACCCTGAGATTGCCCATGGCTTTTGCTATTATTTCGAGCAAGCTGATCTTGCCCGCCAATTGGGAGACTGGTCGCGGGTCGCAAGCTTGGGCGACATTGCATTTCACTTGAATGATTATCCCAATGACCCGGTTGAGCGATTTGTGTTTATTGAGGGCTATGCCCATGAAGGTGAATGGAATCAGGTGAAGGATCTAGCGTTGACATCCTACAAAGTGTCTCCTCCGTACGTTGGCCCCCTCCTGTGCAAGTTGCTGGCCAGGATCGATCGCGACGTCCCGCCAAGCGCCGTAGAGCAAAGTAGTCTGAACGAGTTGAATACCAAATTTTCCTGTTTGCCGTAAAATCAGAGTGTATGTTTCTTCACAATACAAAAAAGTTTGCTGATAAAATGAGTCAGATATCATCCGAAAGGAGGTGGCTGGGTACTAACGATCCGAAAGCGTTCCTGAAATTCAACCGATACTTCAAATATAGGAGAAGAAGATAATGCGCAAGATAATTTTGCAAATTGTAATATTGACGGTGGCCCTCGCTATGCTCCTCTCGGCTTGCGGCACCCCAACAACTCCCACCGCGGCCCCGGCGGTCACTCAAGCCCCCGCGGCTACCCAGGCACCGGCGCCCACCCAGGCCCCAACCGCAGTTCCCACGCCGCAAGCGCCATTCATCTTTGGCATGCTCCTGGTGGGCGCTCATAATGATAATGGCTGGAGCCAAGCCACGTACGACGGCGGTCAATATGTTGTACAGAACGTCCCCAACACCAAGATGATCTATCTTGAAAACGTCTACTCTGGTTCACCCGCCTATCCGGGTCAAACAGCCTCCCAATTGGCTTCGCAGTTGGTTTCCGAAGGCGCCAAACTGGTTATCTTCAACTCGGATGACATGAAGGATGAGGCGCTTAAGTTTGCCCAGGCCAATCCCAGCGTTTATGTCATTGGCGAGTCGGATGACTGGACTTGGAAGGACGGCCAGGAATATCAGAATTCGCCCAACCAGATCGACTATATGGGCCGCATGGAATACATGAAGGAAATTGGCGGCTGCGCAGCAGCCCTCACGACCCAGACCGGCAAGATCGGTTATCTTGGACCCCTGATCAACGATGAAACTCGCCGTTTGTCCTCCTCCGCTTACCTTGGCGCAAAATATTGCTGGACCAACGTGCTTAAGAATGATCCGAGCAAGCTGTCGTTCAAGGTGACGTGGATCGGCTTCTGGTTCAATATCCCCGGTGTGACCTCCGATCCGACTCAGGTTGCTGATGATTTCTTCAACAGCGGCTATGATGTGGTCATGTCCGGCATTGATACGACGGAGGCTCTGGTCGAAGCCAAGAAGATGCAGGCCGCGGGCAAGCAGGATTGGGCCGTTGCCTATGACTACAAGACCAACTGCGACGCGGCTCCCAGTATTTGTCTCGGTGTGCCGTACTTCAACTGGGGTCCTGCGACCGAAGCGGCCGTTAAATCTGCAATCGCTGGAACCTGGAAAGAAGACTTCCAATGGAACGGTCCCGATTGGAAGGATATCAACAATGTTGATAGCAGCAATGTTGGCTTCACCAAGGGTCCCGGCCTAAGTGCGACCGCCTCTACACAGTTGGACGGCTTCATTTCCCAACTTGCGGGCGGCTTGAACCTGTGGACTGGCCCGATCAACTTGCAAGACGGCACTTCCTACATTGCAAGTGGCGCGACCGCCACCGATCTGCAAATCTGGTACCTGCCTCAGCTCCTCCAGGGCATGGAAGGCTTGAGCGTCTCCAAGTAAACGACCGTACTGTGCGGGGGAAGGTTTGCCTTCCCCCGCTTTTTATTGTATAAATAGGGAATAAAGGAATTGCCCATGAACATTGAACTGCGCCACATCCATAAACATTTCGGCAAAGTCCATGCCAATAACGATATTGTCCTTGATATTCCTTCGGGCACGATCCAAGGCATACTGGGGGAAAATGGAGCGGGTAAGAGCACGCTCATGAAAGTCCTTTCCGGTTTTATTCAGGCCGATAGCGGGGAAATCTTGCTGGATGGCAAGCCAGTCCTTATCAAATCCCCCGCCGATGCCATTGGTTATGGTATCGGTATGTTGCATCAGGATCCGCTGGACTTCCCGCCCATGCGTCTCGTTGATAATTTTTTGCTTGGCCGCTCCGGTGGTCTCTTCCCGGATCGTAAAGCGGTCGAGCACGGCATTCACGAGCTGGCTGTCCAGTTTGATTTTTCCCTTGATCCCGAGCGATATGTCGATTCATTAACGGTGGGCGAACGGCAGCAGTTGGAAATTCTGCGTTTGCTTTGGCTTGGAGCGCGCGTCCTGATTCTGGATGAACCCACGACCGGCATCAGCGCCAGCCAAAAAGACAAATTATTCGAGACGCTTCGTAAGCTTGCGAAACAAGGCATGACGGTGATCTTTGTCTCTCACAAGCTGGAAGATGTTGAAGTGTTATGTCATAAAGTGGCGGTACTAACCACTGGAAAACTGGTTGGAGAAGCCGCCGCTCCTTTCAATGCCAAGAAATTGGTGGAGATGATGTTCGGCAAGGAGATTTCTTTGGGGGCGCGTCGTCCGCTCAAACTGGGGGCGAGGGTGCTTGAGTTGCGCGATTTGGCAGTGGAGGATATTCGCCTTCATTTGGCGGATATAAATTTGGATGTTCGCGCCGGAGAAGTGATCGGAGTGGCGGGGATGGAAGGAAGCGGACAGGGCCCCTTCATCCGGGCCTGCGCCGGTCTGATCCGCCCGGTCAATGGCCGGGTTCTGGTGAATAACCATGACCTGACCGGATCTTCGTATCATGCATTCAAACGCAATGGCGTTTCGTTTATGCCGGCTTCTCGTATGGAAGAGGGATTGGTGCCGGGTCTGACCCTGACCGAGCACTTTGTATTGGCTGAAGAAACACGGGGCTTGTTCATTGATGGAGACCAAGGAAGAAAACTTGCGGAAGACCGAATCAAGTCCTTCAACATCCGCGGCACACCAGTCAGCACCGTCGAGTCGCTTTCCGGAGGGAATCAGCAGCGTGCCTTGCTGGCCCTGCTTCGGATGCCGCTTTCATTGCTCTTATTGGAACATCCAACGCGCGGCCTGGACATTGAATCGACGATTTACATCTGGAGCAAGCTCAAGGAACGCTGCCAGGAGGATACCTCCATTATCTTTGTCTCCTCGGACCTGGAAGAGATCTTGCAGTACAGTGATCGGGTCTTGGTGTTCTTCAGCGGGAAAGTAACCCCGCCGCTGGATGTTTCGTCTTTGACGACCGAGAAACTTGGAGAATTGATCGGCGGCATGGGCTGGGCCAGGTTAACTTCGGGAGGGGCGCATGAAAAATAACATCTGGATCAATATCGGATTTCAAGTGGGGGCGTTGATTCTAGCCCTGCTGATCACGACGCTTCTTCTGGTCGCCGCCGGGGCGCCGCCTTTCCAAGCGTACGAAAGCATCGTTACGGGTGCCTTTGGTTCTTCGAACGATGTGGTTTCCATTCTTATCAGCTGGTCGCCGCTGCTGCTGACGACAGCGGGTGTGCTGATCACGTTTGCAGCGGGGCTTTGGAATATCGGCATCGAAGGGCAGATGGTTCTGGGTTCCATCTTCGCCACCTGGATGTTACGCCTTCTTCAGAATACCGCGGTGCCGCCAATGTTGATCGTCGTCTTGGGTATCCTTTTTGGAATGATCGGGGGTGCCGTGTGGGCGGCGCTGGCTGGCGCGTTGAAGACCTTCGGCGGCGTGAATGAAATCTTCGGTGGATTGGGACTCAACTTCGTGGCCACGGCGTTGACCATTTATCTGGTCTTCGGCCCGTGGAAACGACCGGGGGTGGCCTCCATGTCCGGCACGCAACCCTTTGATCAAAAGCTGTGGTTGCCAACCATATCGAACACCGGTTTGAGTCCGTGGGCGCTGGTTCTGTCGGTTCTGGTCGTTGCGATTGTTTATTTGTTACTGCGCGGCACATATTTTGGCTTGCGGCTGAAAGCGGTCGGCAAGAACATAAAAGCTGCCTTTCTTCTGGGGATTCCAACCTGGCAGTACAGTATGTTCGCGTTCTTGCTGTGCGGCACCTTCGCAGGCTTGGCTGGCGCGATCCAGGTGACGGCCGTCTATCACCGTTTGCTGCCGAACATCTCGAACGGATACGGTTTTCTGGGCCTGCTGGTTGCGATGCTGATTAATTATCAAGCCATCTGGGTTCTGCCGATCGCGTTTTTCTTCGCCGCATTGAATGTAGGCGGTATTCAATTACAGATCGTTTACAAGATGGATTCGTCCTTTGCAGGCGTATTGCAGGATTTGCTGGTATTGCTGGTTCTGCTCGGTCAGGGTATTCGCGAGCGTTTCTTGAGGAGAGCATAGGAGCGTATTATGAATGATATATTGATTGGCTTGGCCGGAGTTTTAGCGGCGGCTGCACCGGTTCTGTTTGCCGTGATCGGCGAGACGATTACCGAGCGCGCCGGCATTATCAATCTTTCGCTGAACGGAACGATTTTGCTCTCTGCCATGGCCGGCTTTTCCGTCAGTTATGTGACGGGCAATCTATTCCTGGGTTTCGTAGCCGGAATGTTGATTGGTGCATTGATTGCTTTTATTGTTGCCTTTGGCAGTATTACGCTGCATCAGTCCCAGGTGGCCGTCGGGTTTGTGTTGGCGTTGGCTGGCCGCGACCTGGCTTATTTCCTCGGCGTGCCCTATATGAATACTCCCGGCCCGACCCTGCCTTCCTGGCCCGTTCCGTTTCTGAAAGATATCCCAATTCTCGGACCATTATTCTTTCGATTGGATATCGTTACCTATTTAAGCTATATCATTATCGTTTTGGCATGGCTCTGGATATTCCGAACCCGCCCGGGCCTCATGTTGCAGGGTATCGGTGAACGTCCGGCGGCGGCTTTCGTGCGAGGCGCTAATGTGAACTGGTTGCGCTATGTCTATACGGTGGTCGGTGGGGCCCTGGTTGGGCTGGCGGGGCCGGCTTTTACCCTGAACGTCAAGCCCGGCTGGATGGGAACGCAGACGGGTCTGGATGGAATTGGCTGGATCGCTTTGGCCATTGTCATCTTTGGCGGTTGGAATCCGTTGCGCGCAGCCTTTGGTGCATACTTGTTTTCTCTCCTTGAATGGTTGGGGCTCATCCTTCAACCCGTCTTGTCGGGCATTCCGACCCAAGTCTTGCAAGTGGCGCCATTCCCATTGATGATCCTCACCTTGCTGCTGGTCAATATCAGCGACGCAGAATGGGTGCAACGCTGGCTGGCCTCCATGCCGGAGGCAACTCGGCGCGTGGTAGCCAGGATTCTGCGTGCCTTGCGCGCTACTCCACCAGCGGCGCTGGGCGTTCCTTTTGAATCCGAATAGCGGCGGATCGCGTGACTTCTCAAACATCCGATCCCAAATTCGTAGGCTATCGCTGCTCTCTTTGTGGAAAAGAATATGCTCCCGGTGAGATCACTTATGTCTGCACCAAGGATGGCGGCAATTTGGATGTTCTACTCGATTACGAGGCCATCCGCAGCAAATACCAGCCGGAAGATATACTTTCTCGAACTGATTCTTCCCTTTGGAGTTTTCTGCCGCTTCTGCCTGTGGCTGAGCCGCCCGGCGATTCGACCCCGCTCCACGCCGCGGGCGGAACGCCAGTCTTCGCATTACCGCGCCTGGCGGAAACGCTTGGATTGCAGAATCTCTGGCTGAAAGATGAATCACGCAACCCGACTGCCTCCTTCAAAGATCGCGCCAGCGCGATTGTCGTTGCGCGCGCCCAGGAGATTAAAGCAGATGTTGTGGTGACGGCCTCCACCGGCAATGCGGGCGCGGCTCTGGCTGGAATGTCGGCCGCCATTGGACAAAAGGCCATTATCTTCGCTCCAAAGTCCGCTCCGCCGGCCAAAGTTGCACAGCTATTGGTCTTTGGGGCCAAGGTTATTCTGGTGGATGGAACCTATGACGAGGCCTTTGACTTGACTGTCCAGGCCGCAGACGAATTTGGATGGTACTGCCGCAACACGGGCTATAACCCTTTTACCGCGGAAGGAAAGAAAACCGCTGCGTTCGAGATTTGGAAGTGGTGGCTATCCGTGCATGAAACGTGGCATCATCAGCATGGCGAGGGCATTGACCACGCGCCATTGACGGTGTTTGTTTCAGTGGGCGACGGCAACATCATTTCTGGCATTCATAAAGGCTTTAAAGATTTGTTGAAATTGGGCTGGCTGCCGCGCATGCCGCGCCTCGTGGGCGTGCAGGCCGTCGGTTCCGCCGCGATCGCCAATGCCTTTCATGCCAACACCGAAAAAATCACGCCGATTTCCGCGAAGACTATTGCAGACAGCATCTCCGTGGATTTGCCCCGTGATGGAGTCCGCGCGGTGCGCGCTGCCCGCGAGACAAACGGGGCTTATGTGACCGTTCAGGATAACGAGATTTTGAAAGCCATTGCAGGGCTGGGCAGCATGGGGATCTTTGCGGAACCGGCTGGGGCGGCCGCGTATGCCGGGCTGGTGCGTGCCAAAGCCGAGGGTCTGGTGCGAGGCGATGAGCCAATTCTCGTGTTGAATACCGGCAGCGGCCTCAAAGATGTTCGCGCGGCACGCCAAGCCGTGGCCGACGCACCAATCATCGAGCCGACATTATCGGCTGTGAAAAAGATCCTATGAAGTCTGAATGGAGTCTGCCGGCGCGGTATTTCATGCTGGCGCTCATCATTGTACTTGCGGTTTTTGTCGGATATCAAATTCGCGAACTTTTTCGTCCGTTGATCCTGGCGGGGGTGATCGCGTATTTGTTTTATCCGTTGGTGGCTTTGGTACAACGCAGATTCCAGCTAAGGCGCAAGACCGCTTCGCGGATTATTTATTTTGTCAGTCTGGCAGTAATGATCCTGCTCCCTATTGTCCTGGTGCCCATTCTCGTGAAACAAACATCCGAGATCGCGCAGGATATACAACAAACGCTGGCCCAGCTTCAACAATATCTGTCCACTCCTCTGAGCATTGGCGGTATTCCAGTCGATCTTGCAGGAATGATTGCCCAATACCGCATTTATCTTTCCAATCCATTAACTTCCATTTCACAAAATCCCATTTCACTCATCCGGAACACCTCGAGAAGCACCTTGTGGGCACTGATTGTTTTCGGCGCCACGTATTTTTTTATGACCGAATGGGAGAATGTCCACGAAGGCTTGATTCAGATGATGCCTGAAGCATATCGTTCCGATATCCGCAAACTTTATGCTCAAATCAGACAGGTTTGGATGGCCTATCTGCGCGGCCAGCTCACCCTGATGATCATCGTGGCGATTACATTTATCGTGGTTTGGACGGTGATTGGTTTGCCCGGTTCGCTTTATTTGGGTTTGTTGGCTGGTTTATTAAGCATCGTTCCCGATGTCGGACCCTTTGCGGCAACTGCGCTCGCCTTGCTCGTCGCACTGCTGGAAGGTTCCAATTGGCTGCCGGTCAATAATATTGTCTTCGGCTTGATCGTTGCCGGTCTCTATGTGGTATTGATCAACCTTGAACATATCTGGCTGCGCCCGTACGTCTTTGCGCGTAATGTTCATATGAGCGAAGCGATCATCTTTGTTGCGCTCATCGCTGCCTTGATTTTTTCGGGGGTTTTAGCCGCGTTTATAATAGTACCGGTGCTGGCTTCCCTGGTTGTGATTTGGAATTATCTCCATGCCCGGATGCTGGGACTGCCGCCTTTTCAGGATGAAGTGCCGGCCGCTCCAATCACGGCCCCGGGGCGGGGCAAAGAGCCCAAAGAGGTGTCTGCGTCCGCAGCCTCCTCGGTTAGAAAGAAATCCTCGAAATGAACATCGTCTATTCGATCGTTGCGCCGATCTTTAACGAACTTGAGAATCTGCCCGAGCTTTATCGGCGTGTCAAGGAAGTGATGGAGGCGAATGGCGAATCCTGGGAGCTGGTGCTGGTGGACGATGGATCGACGGATGGCTCGACAGAGAAGATCTGCGAACTCGCACAGGATGATTCGCGCATTCGCCCCGTGATCTTTGCGCGCAACTTCGGGCACCAGATTGCCATCACGGCTGGTTGGGATTATGCGCGCGGTGATGCGATTGTCATTATCGATGCGGATCTGCAGGATCCGCCTGAAGTTATTTTGGATTTGGCGAAGAAGTGGAAGGACGGTTATGAAGTTGTGTATGCGGTGCGTGCGGAGCGCGAAGGCGAATCGTGGTTCAAGAAATTCACCGCTTCCCTTTTCTACAGGGTTATTTATCGCATCACCGATGTAAAGATACCGGTGGACACGGGCGATTTCCGTTTGATGGATCGTAAAGTTGTGGACGTGTTAAAGCAAATGGGTGAACGACATCGCTTTCCGCGCGGCATGTCGGCCTGGGTGGGCTTCAAGCAGGTCGGCGTCGAATACAAACGCGCCGCGCGCTTTGCCGGCGAAACGAAATACCCGTTCAATAAAATGCTGCGGCTGGCCCTGAACGCCATTACTAGCTTCTCCTATTTTCCATTGCAGGTCGCAACCTTCTTCGGCTTTATCTCGGCGGGCATCGCTATCCTTGCCATCCCGGTGGTCATCTATCTTCGCATGGCAGGCATACCACAGTTTACCGGTCAGGCGAGCACGTTGATCGCCGTCTTGTTTCTCGGCGGGGTGCAGTTGATCTCGCTCGGGATTCTCGGCGAATATATTGGTCGACTCTACGATGAAGCCAAAGGCAGACCGCTTTATATCGTCCGGGAGGCGCCCAAGGATGAGTGACCAAATAGACCATTTCTTGATAGGACATTCGGACCCATGGCGTTTGAATGTCTTTTATTTTTCGTTGACAGACTGACCCAGGAGAAAACTCTATGACCAATAACTTTGATCTCGTCATCAACCGCCGCAACCCGAATACTCTAAATAAATGGACGATGTATCCAAACGACGTGCTTCCTATGTGGGTGGCGGATATGGATTTCCGCTCGCCGAAGCCAATCCTGGATATGCTTCATAGGGCTGTGGATCATGGGATCTTTGGCTATGAGTTAGTGCCTGCCTCTTTGAAGGAAACGGTTGCCGCGCGCATGGATCAGTTATATCGCTGGAAGGTCCAGCCCGAAGCCGTGATTGCCGTGACCGGCATCGTCAGCGGATTCAGCGTGGCGGCGCGCGAGTTTTGCACGCCGAACAGGGGGCTGATGATTCAGACACCGGTCTACAATGAGTTTCATGAAGTCAAGAATAATGTTGGCATTCCGCAAATTGATGCGCCGTTGATCCAACATGTTGACGACAACATCTTGAGCTATGATATTGATTGGGATGTTTTTGAAAAACAGGTGAGGAAAGCCGGGATATTCTTGTTGTGCAATCCGCATAACCCGCTGGGCATTATCTTTTCAAGGAAAGATCTGCGGCGAATGGCGGAGATTTGCATCAAGCATGAAGTTTTGATCGTCTCTGATGAAATCCATTCCGAGCTGTTGCTGGCTGGTAATCAATTCACACCGATGGCAACGTTATCGAAAGAGATTGCCAGGTCCACCATCACATTGATTGCACCGTCGAAGACCTTTAATGTGCCGGGATTGTTTTGTGGATTTGCGATCGTTCCAGATAAGGAGTTGCGGATCCGTTATCAAAAGCAGGTGGACCATCTGCGATTGCACGTCAGCAGCATGGGCCTGTTCGCGGCCCGCGTTGCGTTCAGCGGCCGCTGCGACGGATGGCTGGATGACCTTCGCCGCTATCTCACGGCCAATCGAGATTTTCTCTTGAATTATGTCACCGAGAACATGCCGGACGTCAAACTGACCATTCCACAAGCCACCTACCTGGCCTGGTTGGACTTCTCCGCCTACCGTTTAAAGAAATCTCCGTATGATTTCTTTTTGAAGCAAGCCAGGGTCGCGTTGAGCGATGGAAAGATCTTCGGCAAGGGAAGCGAAGGATTTGTCCGCTTGAATTTTGGTTGCCCGCGTAGTATATTGGAGCAAGGTTTAGGGCGAATGAAACGCTCACTGCGCACGCGCTGAACCGCAATTCACTTTTGCATCTTATTGGTTTCCAGGAGACAACCATGGCTAATTTATTGACGTATTCGAGGACGCAGGAATTTCTCACTTCGCTGGTTCCGCCACGCGAGTCCGAAATGAAGAAAATGGAACGGTATGCGGAGAAAACAGACTTTCCCATCATCGGGCCCGCCGCAGGGCATTATTGTTATCAAGTCGCCAGGATGATTAAAGCGAAGTCTGTATTCGAAATGGGATCGGGATACGGCTATTCCACGGCATGGTTTGCGAGGGCCGTGAGAGAAAACGGTGGGGGAGTCGTGCATCACGTGGTCTGGGACGCCAAGCTTTCAGAAATGGCGCGCGCTCATTTGTCCCGGCTGGGCTACGATGGCATGATCCGATATCAGGTCGCGGAAGCGGTTGAAACGTTGCGCGCCAGCGCGGGTCCATTCGACTTGATCTTCAATGATATCAACAAGGAAGCCTACCCGGCCTCGTTGCCGTTCATCAAGGAGAAACTGCGACCCGGCGGGGTTTTGATCATTGATAATATTCTTTGGTCGGGTCGCATTTTCGATAAGAAGAATAAGGTCGAATCCACGGAAGGCGTGCGCGAGTTCACGCGCCGGATCACTCACGATCCCGACTGGATTGTTTCGCTCGCACCGGTGCGTGACGGTGTGATCGTTGCCTACAAACAATAAAAAAGACGGATGGGTGTCACCCATCCGTCAGACTTTCTAGCCCGGCAAGGAATGGTCTCGCTACCTTCTTATCGTTCGGAGAACGTCTGGAGCAAAACCTAAACAAGCGTCTTGTCCAATCTAAGGCACACCAATCCTTCCGTTGGAATGTGATTTAGGCGGAACCTCGATGGCTACCTCCTTTCCTCATCCTCATCATACAACCGGTTTAGAAGAATTGCATTAAAAACACTTAACAGATTCCTAAAAAATTGTCTGATCCGATTGTCTGAACAGTCCTTCCATATTTTAATGTAAAAACTCATTGAGCGATATAATCCTCTCATAATATTCTTTTCTTAGGAGAAGGCAGATGACCGTTATTGATCTCAGCATAGATAAATCCAGGCGTAAGAATGCCATCCGGCGGGCAAAAGAACGTAATATCATTATTCCCACGTTTGCGCAGATGAAGGATCCCTCCAAGATTCCTGCCAAGCGGAAGGAGGAGCTCAAAAGCATCGGGCTCTGGGACGTCCATCCTCGCAACCTGTTCCGCATTACCTGGCACAATGAGCCCAGCGCCTCGGGCGGGACCTTTGGGGGAGTCAATTACCTTGAGCTCCCGTCGTCGCTGACGGGTGTACCGGCGCGCATCGTGGTGCTGGTTGGAAAATGGTTCCCGACCGGTGCGCACAAAGTCGGTGCCGCGTTTGGCTGTCTCGTGCCGCGACTCGTGACCGGCCAGTTCGACCCAACCACTCAGAAAGCGGTCTGGCCCTCCACTGGGAATTATTGTCGCGGCGGCGCGTATGATTCTGCGTTGCTGGCCTGCGAATCCATTGCCATCCTGCCCGAAGGCATGTCCAAGGAAAGATTCGATTGGCTTTCGAAGATCGCGGGTGAAACCATCAAGACGCCCGGCTCCGAATCGAATGTTAAAGAAATCTTCGATAAGTGCAAGGAACTGCGTGCTTCCGGCCAGGACTTGATGATCTTTAATCAGTTTGAGGAGTTTGGAAATTACCTCTGGCATTATGAAGTGACGGGTCACGCCATGGAAGAAGTTTTGAAGAAGGTGATGGGAAAGAACGATCATTATCGTGGCATGACCTCGGCAACCGGTTCGGCCGGGACGATCGCCAGCGGCGATTACATGAAAGAACTTTTCCCGGACAGCAAGATCGTGGCCAGCGAAGCGCTGCAATGCCCGACGCTTTTGGAAAACGGATTCGGCGCGCATCGGATCGAAGGCATCGGCGATAAGCATGTGCCGTGGATTCACAATACGAAGAATACCGATGTCGTTGTGGCAGTTGACGATAATGCCGTTGTCAACCTCTCCCGTCTGTTCAACGAACAAACCGGACGCGCCTATCTGGTCAAACACGGTGTCCCCGAAAACATCGTGTCCCAACTTGACCTGATGGGCTTCTCCGGCATCTCAAATGTGTTGACGGCCATCAAAACGGCCAAGTATTATGAGATGGGGGAGCACGATATCCTGCTCACGGTCCTGACCGACTCGATGGAGCTCTATCGCTCGCGTCTGAGTGAAATGCATCAGGAATATGGAGCATACACCGAGGTCAACGCCGCCGCAGATTTTGCACATTATTTGCATGGTCAATCCACCGACAACCTGCTGGAGCTTCGTTATACCGATCGCCGCCGCGTGCATAACTTGAAATATTACACGTGGGTCGAACAACAGGGCAAAACCTATGATGAAATTTTGAAGCAATGGCATGAGCCCAATTATTGGTCGGATGTCCAGCAGCAAGCCGATCAGATCGATGAATTGATTGTTGAGTTCAACAAAGAAGTTGGCCTGGCCTAATAAACCTAAGTCCGTAAACGTGGACGAGGATTTTCCCCGTCCACGTTTTATATCTTGCGGCTGTGGATTCAGTGCTAAAATTATTCAATTCTGTTTCGCTTAAGGAGGAGCAAGAAGATGGCTGCCATCGAATTCACTCGTAATTACTCGGATCTCTCCACAGACCGCGGTTTTCAATTTGAATTCCAATGTGACCGATGCGGGAACGGCTATAAGACGACGTTCCAGGCTTGGAGCATGGGCAGCGTTTCCGGCGCCCTCGACGCGGCCTCCAGTTTGTTCGGAGGCGTGTTCAATCAGGCCGCCGATCTGAGCGAACGCGCCCGCTCCGCGCAATGGCAACAGGCACGCGACAAAGCGTTGGTGCAGGCCATTCAGGAGATCAAACCAAATTTCATTCAATGCCCACGTTGCTCCAGCTGGGTCTGCAAAAAAAGCTGCTGGAATCAACAACGCGGTCTTTGCAAGAATTGCGCGCCTGATCTGGGAGTGGAGATGGCTGCCGCGCAGGCCAGCCGCACCACTCAGGAGATCTGGGAACACTCGCAGGTCGCGGAAGCGGATCGCGCCATGCTGAAGGAGGAAAACTGGAGAGCGGGTGTGCGTGCCACCTGTCCGAACTGCAATGCGCCTTTGCCAAAAGATGTCAAGTTTTGCCCGGAATGCGGAACAGCCATTCAGGCGGACAAGTTCTGCACCAACTGCGGCGCCAAGCTGGCAGTCGGGGCAAAGTTCTGCCCGGACTGCGGAACGAAGCAAGAATAGAGTGCTGAGCGAAACTTCGCTGATCCCTGGCCGGGCCGTGCCGACGCCGCACGATCTGTGGATCGCGCCGTTTCTGGGCGGGCCTCGCCGTGCTCTCCGGGCTGCGCCGAAGGTCGTTGCCGAGGATCACCTGGATTTTTTGTCAGCCCCCGAGCATCGGTGACGGCGGCGGGCGAATCGAGTTCGTTTCACTGGTGCGCCGCCGGGAGCTGAACCAGGCGTCGTGAATTGTTGAAAGATCGATCGAATCATCCGCGCGGACGACGACGATTTTAAAATCCGATCAGGGGTTCGGAAGAATCACCCAACGCCATCGCCGCCGACAACATGGAAGCACCTGGCGTATTGGTGTTCAACGGGGATATCTTTTGACAGCCAAAATATTGAACGATCTGGTTGTGACGGACAGTGAACGCGCCCCGAGGCGGCGTTCACTTCCGGAGGAAGCCGAGAATGGCCAACTCCGCACATCCGACTGGCGCGCAGCGGACGTTCCGCCCGGTGTTTTGATCGCCTGACCTGGAATTAAGCGAGATAGAGATTTTCATGTGTGGAGTGCTGTTGAAATGAACGATTGGTAGAGAACATGACCGTTGCACAATGGATCCTTATCGTTGTTCTGTTTGTCCCCTTAGTTTTCGTAGTGACCAATCGACTTCGTGTGGACCTTGCCGCACTGCTGATGGCGGTTGCACTGGGGATATTCCAGTTTGCAGGATTTGCAATTCTCGGTCCCGCGCAGAGGCCCGACGCAGTCATTAATATCCTTTCCGGTTTTGGGCAACCGATTATCTTGATCCTTGTCTCTTTGTTTATCCTAACCAGAGTTTTGGAGAAGAGCGGGGTCACGCGTTGGATCGCCTGGCAGCTGCTGAAAGTCAGCGGCACGAGGCAGGGCCGTTTGATCGGCCTGTTCGCTGCGACCGCCGCGCTGCTTTCGCTGTTTATGAACAACCTGGCGGCGGGCGCGTTGGTCCTTCCAATTGCCATGGAAGTGGCGCGCCGCACGCGAATCAAACCAAGCAAACTGCTCATCCCGGTGGCTTATGGAACACTGCTGGGCGGTGCAGCCACGTATTTCACGACCGCCAACATCATTGTCAGCACGTTATTGCAAAATGCAAAACCACCTCAGTCGGCTTTGAACGTCTTGGATTTTACGCCTACCGGCGGCTTGATTGCCGTTGCAGGCATTCTGTTCCTGGCTTTTTTGGGTCAGCGCGTGCTGCCCGATCGTCAGCCGACGGAAGAGCAGAATTTTGCGCGGCTTACCGGCAGTGAACTCGAGGAGCTTTATGCCATCTCGGAGCGCTTATGGGAGGCGCGCGTTTTGCCGGAAGCGAACCTGATTGGGAAAACTCTGGCGCAATCAAGGATCGGAAACCAGTGGGGAGTGACCGTGGTAGCCATCTATCGCAACAAGGAAGATATCCTGTTGCCTCAGCCTCAACAGATGATCCTCGAAGATGATCTGCTGATCTTGATCGGCCGCGAAGAAAAAGTCAAGAACCTGAAGGAATGGGGATTAGCTGTCGATACCGAAAAAGGGGAGAATCGCTTGAGCGCCAAAGGGGTCACATTCGCAGAGATCATCCCGGCACCGCATTCCAAAGGCATCGGCCAGACTTTGAAGGAACTCGATTTCCGTCGCCGATATGGATTGAGCGTCGTTGCGTTGCATCGGATGCAGAGAAGTTACAGAACGGATGTCGGTGACTTGAAGCTGAGTTTTGGCGACACCCTGTTGGTGGTCGGTTCTTCGCCGCAATTGGGAAGCCTGCGGCGCAGCGCTGATTTCATAGTGATTGAACCAAACTGGAGCGACCAGCCTGTCCATCGGAAAGAAGCGATTTTGGCTGTGACCATCGTTCTGGCAGGCATCGCGGCCTCCATCGCTGGCGCGCCGGTTTACTTGGCGATGTTGGCATCGGCCGTCCTGGCGCTGTTGGCGGGAAAATTATCCATGGAGGATGCCTATCGCTCCGTGGAGTGGCAGGCCATTTTCCTCATTGCCGGAATGTATGTCGTCAGTGATGCGATGGTGGAAACGAGGCTGGCGGACCAGTTGGGGAATTCTTTGCTTCCGTTGGTGAGGCCGTTCGGTGCGCTGGGATTGGCGGCCGGCGCCTATCTCCTCACTTCGATTTTGACCCAAGTCATTGGCGGCCAGGTGACGGCGCTGATTACGGGGCCGATCACGATCAGCGCCGCGCTGCACATCGGCGTCAACCCGCAGGCAATCGCCGTTGCCACGGCCATCGGGTGTTCGGCTTGCTTTCTTACCCCATTTGCTCACCCGGTAAACATCCTGATGATTGCACCAGGCAATTACACCTTCGGGGATTTCTTTCGAAGCGGATGGATGTTGACCATCATCTCGTTCGTGATGTTGTTGGTGGGCATGGTTTTGTTTTGGCATCTATAGGAGATTCTGATGAAGACATGCATTAAGAACGGGACACTGATCACCGCCTCGGAAACCTTTCCAGCCGATATCCTGATCGAAGATGAAAAAATATCGCGCATCGGCCTCGGATTGGCCGCGGATGCCGCGCGCGTGGTGGATGCCGCCGGAAAGCTCATTTTGCCCGGCGGCGTGGATCCGCATACGCATTTTGATCTGCCGATGTTCGACACCGTTTCTTCGGACGACCATTATACGGGTCACAAAGCGGCGGCCTTCGGTGGAACCACCACGGCTCTCGATTTTGTTTCGTTCGACTTCGATACCTTTGAAGAATCTGTGGAAGCGTGGCGAAAGAAAGCTGAGAAGGCCGCCATCGATTATTCCTTTCATATGAACCTTACGAAGTTCAATGACAAGATCGCCAAGGAAATTCCAGTTTTGCGCGAGATGGGCATCACGACCCTTAAGGTTTTTACCGCGTACAACGGGCGTCTGCGTCTTGAGGATGGCAGCATCTTCAAGGCGTTGCAAATTGCCAGAGACAATGGCATGCTGGTCATGGTCCATTGCGAGAATGGGGACGTGATTGATACCCTGATTCCTCAGGCGTTGGCCGCGGGTCACACGTCGCCAGAATGGCATGCGTTGACGCGACCCGCCTGGGGCGCAGTCGAGGCCACCCTGCGGATGGCCGCCATGTCGTCGCAGGCGGATGCGCCGGTGTATATCGTCCACATGAACGTGGGCGGCGAAGTGGATATGCTGCGCTATGCGCGCGAGCGCGGCGTTAAGGTGATGGGCGAAACGTGCCCGCAATATCTGTTCTTTACGATCGAACAGTTGCGCCGCCCCGATGGTTCGAAGTGGATCTGCTCGCCGCCGATGAGGACGGAAAAGGATAACGCGCGCATTTGGGAGGGCCTGCATGACGGCACGCTGCAAACGGTCGGTACGGATCACTGCCCGTTCTTTTTTGATGGCACAAAGCCGATCCTGTATGAGGGCAAGCCCGTGAAGATACCGGGCAAGGAATTGGGCAGGGATGACTTCACCAAAATTCCGAACGGCTTGCCGGCGGTAGGGGATCGCCTGCCTATCTTGTGGACATACGGCGTGCGGGCAGGGAAGATCACCGCCAATCAATTTGTGGAATACCTGAGCACCAACCCGGCAAAGATCATGGGCTTGTATCCGCGCAAGGGTGCGTTGTTGCCCGGCTCGGACGCCGACATCGTGATCTGGGATCCGGAAAAACGCCTCCAGTACGGTGTGGCACATTCCCATCATCGCACCGATTACAATTTGTTCGAGGGCTGGGAGGTGGTCGGTATGCCTGAGAAAGTCTTCCTGCGAGGCAAACTGATCGTGGATGGCGAGGAATGGAAGGGCCAGGCCGGTCAAGGTCAGTTCCTGAAGCGCGGTGAAGGACAAGTCCTTTAATCCAACCGAGGCAACATGCCGGATCATGCTTGCGAAGCGCTTGTCATCCATTGCATGGATTATCGCCTGCAGAAATACTTGAACGATTGGCTGGACAAAAACCCCGGCGCCGGAAATTATGATCGCGTCGGTATCGCGGGCGGCGTGCTGGATATTTACCCCGCTCTAAAACACATTGAACTGGCGGTCCGATTGCATCAGATCAGGAAGGTGATTCTGGTCAATCATGAGGATTGCGGCGCGTACGGTCGGGCGGGAACATTCGAGCGACACAAAGCCGACCTGCTCGAAGCCGAACGAAAAATCCATGCTCTTCACATGAACCTGGTGGTCGAGAAATATTATTTGAAGCTGGATGGAACTTTTGAGCGAGTTTACTAAAGCGAAGCGGTTGTCAATAGCTCTTTCAAGCGTGGATGTTCTGCATACACGCCGCGATATTTTTCAGGCAATTCAGCGGCGATGTGACACATGATTTCGTCCGTGAATTGCTTGAGCGCTGCATCGCGGTCTTTCATCGGCAAGGGTGGAAGCGAGAAGAGTTTTCCTGCCGAAATCACGACTTTTGAACGCCGAAAGTGTTTCAGGTTAGCGCCCACCACCTTGTCTTCGGTGCCCGCAATCCCTGCTGGAAGGATGGGACGCTTCAACTTCGCGGCGAGGTAGCCTGCGCCAAGCTTTCCCTCCGCCATTTGTGCCGTGAGCGAGCGCGTTCCCTCGGGTGCGATCACAAGGATATTGCCGTGTTCCATCAAGCCAATGATCTTGCGGAGCGCTTTGATGTCCGGATTGTAGCGGTCAATGAAAACAAAGTTCGCGTATTTTGCAACCCAACGAAAGAAGGCGTTCTTTTCCCATTTTTCAGCGATCGGGACAAATACATCCGTGCGTTCGAGGACATAGTACAGTAAAGCCGCATCCAGCAGGCCGAGATGGTTGGTGGTGATCACGAACGCGCCCGATGAGGGGATGTTTTCCAGGCCGACGACTTTCACGTCAGCAATCAGGTTGACAAATCTGCGCAGGATCCAACGAAGAAGGTTCAGCATGAAGGCAATTGTACACGAAAAAATAAAAGGGCCCCGCCACGTGGCGAGGCCCTGATCCATGTTTTTCCCTTATCTCCACAAATAGTCCTGACCATTTTCCCTGTTGCTCTTCGTGCCATATCTCTCGAACATGCGGGAGAAGACGACTGTATCGGAAGGAGACATGTGGGTGATTTGGAAGCCGACATCATAGATGCTGTAATCAATCGGGTCGCGCTGACACCATTTGCTGCGAGCACCAAATACCATGAACGGCACGTCTGCGACCTCGCTGGTCAGCTCGATGCGGAACCGGAATTCCACCTCCAACGGAATGGGCTTTTGAGATTCCATTTTGAATCCGCCTGTGCTGATGTCAGCCAGGTGGCCGACGAGTTCGCCAGTGCTCTCGTTCATCAACCGCATATAATAAGAGAAGGTCCGCCTGGTTAATTTTCTGCGCTCCGGCATAATTGCATCCTTTCCGTTTGTCTACGCTTAAAGTATATGATAAGAATGGAAAAGAATCAACTGCCTGCCAGAGATTAATCTGCTTTTAAAATGTGGGTGATAATCGTCGCGCCGGATCCCCCGATGTTTTGGGCCATGCCAAGCCTGGCGCCGTCCACCTGAGTCTCACCGCATTCGCCGCGCAGTTGTTGAGCCACCTCCACAATCTGATACATCCCGGTGGCGCCGACGGGATGCCCACGCGCTTTGAGGCCGCCGCGCGTGCAAATCGGGATCCGACCTTGGGGTGTGATTTCGTTGTTGAGGCCGAGTTGAACGCCCCGGCCGCGTTCCGCAAATCCACAGGCTTCCAGCGAAAGTGCGGTCATGATCGTAAAGGCATCATGTACTTCAAAGAGGTCCAGATCTTTGGGCTCGATCCCGGCCATTTCGTAGCATCGTCTTGCGGACTCGTAGGCCGCCCGGAGGAATAAAGGGTCCTTTCGCGAATGCACGGCGATGGTATCCGTGTTTGAGGCGGAGGCAGCGACTTCGATGCGCGGTCTATTCTGGCGCAGGGCCACTTTGTGGGCGGGCACGATCACGGCCGCGGCCGCGCCGTCTCCGGTGGGGGAGGCATCCAGCAAATTGATCGGTGTGGCCACCATGGCTGACTTCTCAAACTTATCGCTGGTGATCCTTTGATGCAGGCGGGCAAAGGGATTGTGCATGGCATTCGCGTGCGCATTGATCGAAAACGGCGCAAAGTCGGCGTGCTTCCAACCAAACTCGTGCATGTAGCGTTGCATAACCAATGCGTTCAAGCCGACAAAGGACACACCTTGTTCGACTTCATAATCCGCATCCGCCGCGGTGGCCAAAGAGGCCGTGACCTCGTGGCTGGTTTTGTCGCTCATCTTTTCAATGCCGACCACCAGTGCGGATTCGATGTCCCCCGCCGCGACCGCCATCAGCGCCGCGCGAAACGCCGCTGCGCCCGAGCCGCACGCCGCTTCCACTTTAACGGCCTCCCGATGCCACAGGCCGACCCAATCCGAAATGAAGGTTCCGAGTTGATTCTGCCCACTGATCAGCGGAGAAAGCATGTTGCCGACATAGAGTGCGTCAACGCTTTCCAGGCCTGCGTCGTGCAACGCCGCCAACGCCGCGTCCCCGGCGATCTCGCGCAGCGACTCGTCCCAATGTTCGCTGATCGAGGTCTGTCCAATTCCAAGAATGGCTACTTTTTGCATGGGATAATTGTACCAATGTTGTCTATCAACAACTATCCAAAATTTTCCTTCCGCGGATCCTTCATGATGAACCAAAGCGCAAACATCATCAAAAACCCACAAACGGCGGAGATGAGGAACGTCAGGCTGAAGCTGGCCGCGTCGGCCAGCCAGCCGCCGATGACCGGCGCGAGAATCGTGACCGGCGCGCACAACGTATTCGATAAGCCGATATAAAGCGGTCTTTCGTCGTCGCTTTTTGCGAAACTGACGCTCAGCGCAATCGGGACGGTCCAGATCGCCACCGTGGCAATGGCTTCCAGAATGAACACGGCGTAGAACCAGTTCGCGGACGTGGCCTGCCAGGCCAGCAATGCGCTCAAGGCCGCGCCCAACGCGCCCAGACTCATCACACCGCGATGACTCCAGCGATCGCCCCAGCGTCCCATCAGCGGGCTCAAAACGACCTGGCCAATTAATAGAATGGCCACCATGATTCCTGCAGCGGCATCGCTCATTCCAAATTGGCGCACGGCATAGATGACGTAGAATGCAAACCCCATTCCGGCGAATTGACTCAGCATCCGGATGCCGACGAAGATCTGAAAATTGGCATCGCGTCTCAAAATCTCCAGCGATTTACCAAGATACACATTCGAACGGTCGCTCTCATTCGGTGTGCTCTCCGGTTCACGGGTTGTGGAAAGAAAAATGAACGACACGCACATCGAGGCAAACGTCAGTGCGAAACAGAGGCTGTAGTTATAGGGCATTGCCATCTTATCCAGGATCAAGCCAGCCATGATGGCTGAGATGCCAGCCATTCCGTTATAGGCCGCAGATTGCGTGCCAAAGAAGGTTCCGTGCAGTTCCCGCGGCATCACTTTGGTGACCATGTTGGTCCATGGATTGGCGGCGAGCCCCGAACCCAAGCCCTGCCAGATCAGCATCAGAAATGCCATGATGAGCGTGGTCCGTTTTGTGGTGAACGGCACACACAGCGCGACCACCGCGAGCCCGAGATACGGGACGCGCTCGTGGATGGTCATCCATAACGTGAGCGGTTTATAACGCTTGGCACGCGAGATCCAGCCGGCGGTCAATAATTGAGGCAATTGCCAGCCGACATTGTGGATGGCTGGCACCAGTCCGATCAGCAGAGCCGAATCCGTGAAGTGACTGACGAATAGAGGAATGATCGCCGCGAAAGAAGCAAAGCCTGCTCCGAGACCAAAGAACCCGCCGTCGAACATGCCGATGGTGAAATTGAAGCGCAGATGCTTTTGAACATGCGCCTCGAGGGAGGATGCCATGATGGGAATTTTATCACTTGACGGCCGGCGGCCCGTCCGTGTAAAATAAGAATGAACGTTCGTTCATATCTTACTATGGCTGAAAAAACCATCCTGACGAGGAAGCGAAGAACGCAGCAAGCCATTGAACAGGCGGCTTACAGCCTGTTCATGGAGCAGGGCTTTACCGCAACCTCCATGCGGCAAATCGCAGAACGGGCGGGCCTGGCGCTGGGAGGAATTTACAACCATTATGGAAGCAAGGAGGAAATCTTCCGTGCTATTGTTCTCGATCGGCATCCATACAAGCAGATCCTGCCGCTGGTTTTGAGCGCGCGCGGTGACACGCCGGAAGACTTCATCCGCAATGCGGCCCAAGCCCTGGTGGACGGCCTCGGTCGCCGACCGGAATTCATGAAACTGATGTTCATTGAGATTGTGGAATTCGAGAGCAAGCACATTTCCCTCATTGTCAGGGAGATTGCTCCCCAGCTGCTGCCTGTTTTTGAAAGACTGGTCAGAGACCACAGGTCCTTGCGTCCCATACATCCCGCGGTTCTATTACGCTCTTTTCTTGGAATGTTCTTTTCCTTTTATGTAACGGACATGTTGATTCATGGCAGTGTGATCTCGAAGATCATGCCCAAGAACAGTTTTGACAGTTTCGTTGACATTTATCTACACGGCATTCTCAAGGAGACAAAATGATTTTGCGTCTTGGCTCGATCATCCGCAAAGAGTTCATTCAAATTCTGCGGGACCGGCGTACGTTGATCATCATTCTCTTTATCCCGATCATGCAATTGTTCCTGCTGGGTTATGCTGCGACCACGGACATCAAAAATGTGCCGCTGGGTGTGTGGGACCAAAGCCGCTCTCCCCAATCACGGGCGCTGCTCGATGCTTTCCGCTCGGCAAATTACTTCAATATCGCTTATGAGGTTGGATCGCAGGACGAGGAACGAAGCTTGATCGAGCAGGGCAGGGTGCGCGGCGTGCTGATCATTCCTCCGGATTACGCCGTTCATGTGTCGGAGGGCGATGCGCAAGTCTCGATGATCCTCGATGGTTCGGACGCCACCGCCGGTTCGACCGCGCTTTCGGCGGCGCAACTGATCGGTCAATCCTATGCAACCCAGGTGATGTCGGATCAATCCCAGCTCAGCGGCAGAGCAACAACGATTAATCCTCCCATTGAAGTGCGGACTCAGGTTTGGTACAACCCCGATCTCGTCAGCGCCTATTTCATGATCCCCGGCGTAATTGGGATGATTCTCTATGCCATTGCCTCCATCCTGACCGCCACAACCATTGTGCGTGAACGCGAGCGCGGCACGATTGAGCAGTTGATCGTTACGCCCATTCGTTCCTGGGAATTGGTGGTCGGCAAAATCCTCCCCTATGTGATTGTCTCATTCCTCGACACTTTTGAAGTGCTGATTATCGGTCATTGGTGGTTTGGCATTCCAATACGCGGCAGCTTGGGGCTCATTCTGATCACCTCCGGGCTGTTGTTGCTTTCGAGCCTGGGCATTGGTTTATTGGCTTCTACGATTGCCAGCACACAACAGGAAGCGTACCTCACCGTCTGGTTGACTCTTCTACCGGCGATCTTTCTTTCCGGCTTCTTTTTTCCATTGGAAGCCATGCCTCCGTTCTTACAAATTGTTTCCTATGCCATCCCGCTGCGTTACTATTTGATCATCATCCGTGCGCTATTGATCAAGGGTGTCGGCATATCGGCCATTCAGAATGAAGTCGCTGCACTGACCGTCTTCGGCATAGCCATCATGGGGCTGGCGGCGGTGCGCTTCCGCAAGCGGCTGGACTGAAGCGGAGAGTTTGGGCAATGTCTGCTCCAGACTTCCTCATTGATGCAACAAATCTAATCCGCCACTTTGGCGATACTCATGCAGTGGACGGAGTCTCGGTCCATATCCGGGCCGGCGAGATCTATGGCCTGGTCGGCTCGGATGGCGCGGGCAAGACGACCACGATTCGATTGTTATGCGGCGCCCTCAAAGCGGATTCAGGCGCTGCTGTCATCTGCGGGTACGACGTCATAAAGCAAACCGAAGATGCGCGTTCTCAACTTGGATATCTTTCGCAAAGGTTTTCATTGTATGAGGACTTGACGGTCCTGGAAAATATTCGCTTCTTTGCTGAAGTGCGGGGCATGAAACCGGATGAATGGCTTCCGCGCTGCATGGAGATCTTAGAATTCGTCGGCCTTGCCAATTTCAAAGATCGCCGCGCAGGGCAGCTCTCCGGCGGGATGAAGCAGAAACTTGGCCTGGCCTCGGCGCTGGTCACGCGTCCGCGTGTGCTGCTGCTGGATGAACCGACCACGGGAGTTGATCCTGTGACCCGCCAAGATTTTTGGCAACTGTTAATCAAATTGGTTTCGGCACCCCTCGCCTCTATTCCCTCTCCCAGCGGGAGAGGGGAAGGGGCTGGGGCGGAAGGTGTTGCCGTCCTAATCTCTACTCCCTACATGGATGAAGCCGCGCGTTGCAATCGGGTTGGATTCATGCGGCACGGAAGGATCATCGCCGAAGGCACGCCGTCTGAATTGCGCGCGATGCTGAAGGATCGCGTCCTCGAATTGAGCGGTGATCCGATCAAACAACTGCGCCACATTGCGCAGAAGAATGAAAATGTGGAAGATGTGCGCGCGTTCGGCGACCGACTGCATTTACGCGTCCGGGAAGATAAAGCTCCGGCCGTGATGGACCGTCTGCCGTCCGAGATCCGAAGCGGAGGCGCGGAGTTGAATCGCCTGCGAAGTATTCCACCGCAGCTGGAAGACGTATTCATTTATCTTTCGGAGCAATCGTATGAATAAAAACTTGTCCCTGCCGATCCGCCCTCACGCTGTGTCTGTCTCCCATTGGGAGAAGGGTTGGAGTGAGCAGGCGGAGCCGGCCTATGAGTGATGCGGTCATCCTGGCCGAGGGTCTCACACGCCGCTTCGGCGAATTCGTGGCGGTGGATCACATCCACTTTGAAATCCAAGCGGGCGAAGTGGTCGGTTATCTGGGGCCGAACGGAAGCGGCAAGACCACCACGATTCGTATGTTGCTGGGATTGCTGCAGCCATCCGATGGAAAAGCGACGGTGCTGGGTTACGACGCGTTCAACCAGAGCGAAGAAGTGCGGGCCCGCGCCGGATATATGTCGCAGAAATTTGCGCTGTATGACGACTTGACGGTGTGGGAGAATTTGACGTTTTACGGCGGCGTGTATGGCATCCGTGACCGAGACCGCATCAAGGCCACGCTCGAACTGGTCGGCCTGATCGGTCATGATTCCACGCTGGCGCGTTCGCTCTCGGCCGGCTGGCGTCAGCGACTCGCCTTGGCGATCGCTTTGGTGCACCAGCCGAAATTATTGTTCCTCGACGAGCCGACTTCCGGCGTTGATCCAACCGCGCGCCGCGCCTTTTGGGATTTGATCTATAACCTGGCCGAGAGCGGCGTGACGATTATGGTCACTACGCACTATATGGACGAAGCCGAATATTGCGAGCGCGTGGGCATCATGCGCGATGGAAAATTATTGGCAATGGACACGCCCTCGAAGCTGAAATCGAAAGTGATTGCCGGCGACGTGTGGGAAGTCTTTGCCGAGCCCTTGCAAAACGGACTCGCGGCGTTGCATGATGTGCATGGCGTTTTGCGCGTTGGGCTGGCGGGTGACCATATCCGTGCCATCACCGAACGCGGTATGAATGATGATCCGCTTTACGATGCGCTGAAAGAAGAGAACGTAAACGTGCGCGAGATTGTCCCCGGCGAGCCAACGTTGGAAGATGTGTTTTTATCATTGGCAAGATGATTTTCTTTCCTGGAGATGGTTATGACCCCTCAACAAGGATTTCGTCGTGTTTTTCTCACAGCTCTCAAACACACTCTGAATCCAGTAACCCGCCGTATTGCGCATTCCTCATTCGGACCTTTTGCCGTTGTGAAACATGTGGGACGGCGCAGCGGTAAAGTCTACGAGACGCCGATTATCGCCAGGCTTACCGAAGATGGCTTTGTGATCGAGTTGACTTATGGACAGGATGTGGATTGGCACAAGAATGTATTGGCAGCCGGCGGCTGTACGATGATCTGGCATCGCAAAGAATATCGGATCGATCAGCTTGAGCCCCTGGACGCCGAAACGGGTCGAGCGGCATTTTCGCCCTTGCAACGATTTGTCCTCGGGGTGCTCAGAAGACATGAGTTTGAGAAATTAAGGTTTCAAAGTGTAGAACGAAAAACGTAAGCATACTGAAATTGCCCGGCGGGAATCAACCTAAGAAACGCATCAAAAGCCACTTGGATAATGCGAGGCAGAAAAAAGTATTCACCGGACAGCTTTGCCCGGTTGATAACTTCCCTGCCCACCAATCCGCCGCCAACAGCAGCGACCATCGCTCCATCCGTGCCGACTGCCGTGCCACAACCGGCGGCGCATCAATTCTCTTGGATTGGGCCAAAGCCACTTGGCGGAACAACCGATGTCTCAATGTTTGTAGTCACATTCAACAATACACTCTATCTCTTTGGCAAGGGCATTGATGACAAGCAGATATACATGTAACAATTTGACGGTCAGAACTGGAGCGGTTGGTCTGTGATTGCCAGTGAAGGCACAACGAATGTCTCGGTCGCACCCGTGGTGTTCAACAATCAACTCTATCTCTTCAGCAAGGGGATCGGCGATAAGCAGCCTTGTGTCGATCGATTTGACGGCCAGAGCTGGAGCGGGGCAAAACCGCTCGGGGGAACTACGGATGTCGCTTTGTCTGCTGCGGTATTCAATAATGTGCTCTATCTCTTCGGCAAAGGCATTGAGGACAAGCATATCTACGTGAAACAATTCCACGGTCAGAATTGGAGCGGTTGGTCCGTGATTGCCAGTGATGGTACCACGGATGCTGCTGTTTTCGCGGTGGTCTTCCATGACCAGCTCTACCTTTTCAGCAAAGGCATCGGCGATAAGCAGCCCTACATGAACCAGTTCGATGGTCAGAACTGGAGCGGGGCGAAGCCGCTTGGCGGAACAACGGATGTCTCTCTATCTGCAGCAGTCTTCAATGATCAGCTCTACTTGTTTGGTAAGGGCATCGATGACCGGCAGATCTATCTGAAGTTGTTCGATGGGCAGAATTGGAGCGGGTGGTCTGCGCTTTCCAATGAAGGCACGACAGATGTCGCCGTATCACCCGTCATCTTCAACGATCAGCTCGCACTCTTCAGCAAAGGCATTGGTGACAAACAACCATACGTCAACTGGTACAAATAGTCTTATATCTCCCGCTCCGTCGAGGCGGGAAGGTATATGCTTGTGCTGTCACTACAAATTAAGTGACCGTCGTTGCGGGGCGACGGTCACTGTGTCTTATTGACTTTGCTTCATCGGCGCTTCGGGTATGATCAGCGCCATGATCAGATAGGCAATGATCACCCCCGGTCCGGTAAGAAAGATCAGAAGAACGGCGATAAGCCGAATTACGGTCGGATCAACATTGGTATATTCGCCAATGCCCGCGCAGACGCCGGCGAGCATGCGGTTGGTGGTGCTGCGAGTCAATTGCCGATAGGATGTATTCATCGAATTGCTCCTTATGTTTTCTATCCAACATACGAAACGGAACTGGAGAAGTTGCAGCCCCTCACCGGCCGCCCCCGAAGTTGGTGAATTGGACCGCCGACTTGGGCGAGGATGTCACGACACTTGCGCCTGCGCTGCAAGTGCAGGCAAGGGGCAGCCAGGCCGGGCCTATCTATATTTTCTTCCCTCGAAGAAATTCAGTCCCGCCGCGAATAACAAGAACAATCCAACCACTAGCAGGAACAACCCCTGCAAGCCCGTAAAGCGCATTTGCGAGTAACCGAATGCTGCGAACAGCGCGCCGGTCAGGAAATAAAAGATCGCATTGCGGGTATACATCGAGCGGACGCGCTTGGCTTGCAATAGGTTTCGCTGCATGAGCTGGTTCATCGCTCGCACTTGTTCTTCGTGCCGGCCCTTGCAGGATAGCGAATCATCCACGAGCGCAGCGTCTTCAGCGCACAGCCCGCGCTGACAATGCTTGCAGACTCCAATGGCGGGCCTATCGGGGTGATAATAGCAGTTCATTCTTCTCCGATCACCTGTACAATCAACTCTCTTTGGCGCGGACGGTTGTCGAAATCTATAAAAATGATTTGTTGCCACGTGCCCAAGGTCAGCTGTCCGTTTACGAAAGGCACCGTTAGGGAGGCCCCCAACAGCGCAGCGCGGACGTGGCTGTGACCGTTTCCGTCGCCCCAGCGCGCGTTGTGGGCATAGTCTCGATTCGAGGGAACGATTTCCTCGAACAACCGTCGAAGGTCATTGAGTACGCCGCCCTCATATTCGATGGTGGTCAAGGCGCTGGTGGAGGATGGCGTGAATACGTTTACGGCGCCATTCTTCAGCCCGCTTTCTGAAACGGCTCGTTCCACCGCGTCCGTTACATCGTGAACGTCGGCATTCCCGCGTGTGCTGAGATGGATGGTCAAGGTTTTTACGGCCATACCTGTTTCTCGTTTCTGGTCGGATGACCTTTGCAGTTTGCACCACATTATATAGCGAAATTAATCTTCTTCGCCGCGATGAATGACCTTGTCGCCATACTTTTCTTTGAGCGCCTCCACCGCATCCTGCAGTCGGCGCGACTTCTCCGACTCCGAATCCCATAACGACAACTGGCGGATGGGCGGCCCCAGGCCGCTCACCCCGACACCGATCAAGCGCACCGCCTGTCCGGACCTGCGAACCGCCCTCATCAGGTTGAGGGCGGTTTGACTGATCATCTCCTGCTGATCAGTCGCCTGCGGCAATGTGGTTTGCCGCGTCAACGTGGTGAAATCGGGCCAGCGGAGTTTCAATTTGATGGTCGTCCCTGCCAGATTGTTCTTTCTTAATTGGCGGGCAACCTCGGCGGCTTGCCCACGCAATGTTTTTTCAAGCGACTGGTCATCGCGCACATCGCGCGCAAAGGTTTCTTCCTGACTGATGGATTTTGTTTCTCGTTCCATCACGACTGGGCGATCATCGATTCCTTTGGCATGATGCGCTAACTCACGTCCATTTTCGCCAAATAAACGAATCATTTCACTTTCGGGCCATTTGGCAAGATCACCGATCGTGTGGATTCCTAAGCCGCTCAATCGTGCCGAGGTCTTTGGTCCCACGCCCCACAACATCTCGGCGGGCAGAGGAGCGAGGAACGCGGCCTCTTCTCCTGTGGGCACAATGGTCAGTGCGAACGGCGGGCTTCCGCTTTTGGCGGCCTTCTTGCCAACTTCCGTGGCGATCTTCGCAACCAGTTTGTTCGAGGCGAGGCCGATCGAGCAGGGCAGACCCAGTTCATCGCGGATGCCCGCTTGAAGTCGGCGGGCGAGGCGTTCAGGGGATTCTTTGATGTCGGAAACATCGAGAAAAGCCTCATCGATTGAAATTTGCTCGACGAGTGGCGTCAATTGGTAGAGCTGTGCCATCACTTGTCTCGAGGCTTCGCCGTAGATTCGATGCCGCGATGAAACGATGACCAGTTGCGGACAAAGCCGCAGCGCGTGCATCATCGGCATGGCGGATCTCACGCCGAACTGACGCGCGGCATAGGAGCAGGAGGCCACCACCCCGCGCTCGTCCGGCCGGCCACCAACAGCAAAAGCCTTGCCGCGTAAAGACGGGTCGCGCAATTCTTCGACCGCGCAAAAGAAGGCATCCAGGTCAAGGTGCAAAATTATACGGGGCATATGGTCAATTGTAAGGGAGACAACCCCATGACGTTTATGATAGGATTGTAACATCTTAGACATAATATTTTGCTTGTGTTGACGTATAATAAATATCAAGTGTCGAACAAGCTCATGGTCGAAATGAGCACATTCAAACTCCGCTTTAATCTGGAGGAGATATGCAAACGAGCTCAAAAGCAATTTCTTTTTTTTCCATGCTGGCGATCATCACATCATTGATTTTGACGGCGGCTGTTAACGTTCAGCCGGCCGCGGCGCTGAGTTCCTGCGATGCAGCCCAGTTTGTCACCGATGTAACAGTCCCCGATGGAACCAGTTTCTATTGGGGGGCGACATTCCAAAAGACCTGGCGGCTGAAGAACGTCAGCAACTGCACCTGGACGACCGCTTACAGCTTGATCTATGTAGGCGGCAGCCAGCTGGGTGCGCCGACCTCGGTCCCGTTTCCGCAATCGGTTGCTCCGGGGCAGACGGTCGACCTGACGGTCTCGATGACTGCCCCCAGTGCTCCCGGCGTCTTTGTGGGTTACTGGGAACTGCGGGATGATAGAGGGACGTGGTTTGGAATTGGGAGCGGATACAGCCATTCGTTCTGGGTCAAGATCACCACTACATCGGCCCAACAGCTGATCACGTCTTTCGATTTTACGCAAAATATATGTTCTGCACAGTGGTCCTATGACGGCGGGCCGATCCCGTGTCCTCTGAATCCGAATAAGATCATGTACGGGTATGTGCAGGTTCTCAACAACCCCACGCTCGAAACCGGTGTCGGCGCGGGCGCGCCGAGTTTGTTGACCGTTCCTCAGGACAAATATAACGGCTTGATCCGGGGCGTTTATCAGGTGAACATCGTGCCCGGCGATCATTTTCAGACCACGATCGGTTGTCAGTATCAGGCTTACAGCTGTTTCGTGACTTTTGAACTGGACTACATCAATGGCCCAAGCCAGGTTACCCTGTGGAAGGCCAGGGAAAAATATGATGGCCTGGTTTACCCGGTGGATATTGACCTCACCAGCCTCTCTCATGCCGGAATTAATAAGCTGGTTTTGAGCGTCACGGCCTACGGGGATGCATCGGGTGACCAGCCGATCTGGGTAGCTCCTCGCATTGTGCGGTACCTGGCCGGGCCGGTCATTACGCCCACACCCGGCGGCAGTAGTGGTGCCACGGCTACGCCAGTGGTATCCACATCCTCCGGCTGCGACCGGGCTCAATTTGTGACCGATGTCAGTGTGCCGGATGGAACGAAGTTTGTGCCCAACACATCCTTTACCAAGACTTGGCGTCTTCAGAATATTGGCACGTGCACTTGGAACACGGCCTACAGCCTGACCTTTGTCAGCGGAGATCGCATGAGCGCACCGGCGTCTGTTCTGTTGCCGCAGACGGTTGTCCCTGGCCAAACGGTGGATGTGGGAGTTAATCTAACCTCGCCTCCTACGGCGGGTGAGTATCGCGGCTACTGGGAGTTGGAGGATCCGTCCGGGGCTGTGTTCGGTATTGGTCCAAACGCAGATAAATCGTTCTGGGTGGATATCGTGGTCTCCGGGGCAGCCGCCACGACCGCCACGGCCTACGACTTTGCTGCCAATGTGTGCTCGGCGCAATGGATGAGCGGAGCGGGAACATTGCCCTGTCCGGGCAGCGATGGTGACCCGCGCGGCTTTGTCGTGCCGGTTACAAATCCTCAGCTTGAGAACGGCAATACCTCCACGAGTGCCGGTTTGGTCACGTTCCCGCAAAACACCAACAATGGATACATTCGGGGGGTTTATCCAGCCTTTGCGGTTCAAAGCGGAGATCATTTCCAATCCATCGTGAATTGCGCCTATGGCGCAACGCAGTGCTTTGTGATCTTCCGCCTGGACTATCAGATCAATGGCGGAATCGTCCAAACCTTTTGGAGTTGGGCGGAGAAGTATGACGGCTTGTACTATGCCGCCAATCTGGACCTTACGCCTTTGGCCGGTCAAAATGTCAATTTCATTCTGACGGTGTTATCAAACGGCGACCCGACAGGCGACCGTGCCACATGGATCGCGCCGCAGATCGTCCGGAACGGTGCAGGCGGCGTTGTTCCGACGCCGACTTTCACCAGTGCTCCGGTCAATGTCCCCACCAACACCCCCATTCCGCCCACCGCGACGCCTATTTCTAGCACAACGAACACGCCTCTGCCGGGCACGCTGACTTATGTCAATCAAGCCTATGGCTTCGAGTTCAATTACCCAAGCCAGGCGTTGATCAGCAATCAAACAAGCACCGGCGCACGCATTACCTTGCCTTTTACTCCGGGAACGAATCTGGCGGAGAAATATCTGGATGTTAATGTGGCAGCCAATGCCACTGCCAGTACATGCATCAGCCCGACGGCTCAACAGTACGCGCCGGGTTCGCTCCAGCCCCAGCAGGTGACGTTCAATGGAGTCAACTTTGTCAGGGAAAGCGGCGAGCTGGGCGCGGCGGGCAACCTTTTTGATTGGGTCGCCTATTCGACACTTAAAGGGACGAATTGCATCAGTCTTACCTTTACCTTGCATTCGATTAACCCCGGGGCCGTGTCAACGCCGCCGCCGACTTTTGATATGCAGGCCGAGTCGGCTGTCTTTATGAATATCGTCTCGACGTTTCTGTTTCTAAGCTAGTGGGCCGCGGGTGATTTTCGAGACGCTGGCGCGCTTTGCCGGATCTTAGCGAGCTGGACTGCAATCATGTTGCAGTCCAGCTCGCTTAAAAATAGGAGAAATCGACCATCCAAAGTGGTCAAAAGGTATATTGAACAATCACTTAAGTAAAGTTATACTTGGCAGGGGTTAGCCAGTGAGAACATGTTGTGCTGCTCTTTTCACGGCTGATCAGGAGGCTCTGATGAAATACCGCTTGATTTTGACTTCAACGATCTTGATCCTGGCTTTGACGTTTTCCTTCAGCCCCGCGAGTGGGTTATCGCCTCGTAGCGTCACGGCGACCTCAACTTGCAACTGGGCTCAGTTTGTCGCCGATGTGACCGTACCCGACGGCACCTATGTGGCGCCCGGTGCGACATTCACCAAAACCTGGCGGCTGATGAACATCGGCAACTGCACTTGGACGACCTCCTATGCGCTGGTGTTCAATTCGGGTACCGCCATGACTTCTCAAACCGCCGTCAATTTCCCGAATAGCGTGGCACCGGGGCAAACGGTTGACCTCTCCGTGCCATTGACTGCCCCAACCACGCTCGGGCAGTACATTGGTTACTGGAGACTGCGCGATGCCTCGGGCAATCTGTTTGGCATCGGCTGGAATGCCAACCTGTCATTCTGGGTGGAGATCAACGTTTCTTCTGCCTCGAACGCGGCCTATGACTTTGCAGGGAATGCCTGTCAGGCCTCCTGGTCCAGCGCGGATGGGAGCCTGCCCTGTCCTGGAACGGATGGTTCTTCCAGCGGATTCGTTTTGCAGGTCACGAATCCTCAACTGGAAAATGGGGTGACCAGCAACGGCCCGGGGTTGATCACATTTCCAGAAAATGTATATAACGGCGAAATTCAAGGAGTCTATCCGGCCTTTCTTGTTCAAAGTGGCGACCACTTCCAAAGCGTGGTTAATTGCGCCTATGGCGCCACGAATTGCTCCGTGACATTCCGCCTCGATTATCAAATAGGCAACGGGCCGGTCTATACCTATTGGTCGTTCCGTGAAAAATATGATGGCCTGTATTACCAGGCCAATATCGATTTGAGTCCGCTGGCAGGACAGAACGTCAAATTCATTTTGACGGTGCTGGCCTTTGGATCGGCCACCGGCGACCGCGCTCTATGGTCGAATCCTGCGATCATTCGGAACGGCACTGCCCCTATTTCCACTCCGACGGTTGGCCCGGGCACGCCGACTGCGGTTTATCCGCCACCACCCGGTTGTGACCGCGCACAATTTATTGCGGACGTGACGATTCCCGATGGTACCGTGATCAATGCTGGCGCAACCTTTACGAAAACCTGGCGCCTCAAGAATATCGGCGCGTGCACATGGACGACTTCCTATTCGCTGATTTTCGATACCGGCTACCAAATGGCTGGGCCGACTTCCATCAATCTGCCGCAAGCGGTTGCGCCTGGCCAGACAACCGATTTGACCATCACCCTGACGGCGCCGAGCACTCCGGGCGAGTATCGAGGCTATTGGAAATTCAAAGATAATAACGGCGTCCCATTTGGGATAGGCTATGCAGGCACAAAATCGTGGTGGGTGGATATCGTCGTATCCGGTACGGCCTCCAGCACTCCCACGCCGATACCGGGCACGCCGGTATCTACGACCGGTCTCGTATATGACTTCGCGGCCAATGCGTGCTCTGCCACCTGGTATTCAGGCGCCGGTACACTTCCTTGCCCTGGAACCGACGGCGATGCGAGGGGATTTGTACTGCAGGTGACGAATCCCACCTTGGAGAGCGGTTCGGCCTATTCGGGCTCGGGCTTGATTACCTTCCCACAAAATATTTACAATGGTTATATTCAAGGCTTTTATCCAAGCTATACCGTTCAACCGGGCGACCGTTTCCGCTCGATTGTCAACTGTTCCTACAATCAACCATCCTGTTATGTGGTCTTTCGCCTGGATTACCAGATTGGCAGCAACCCGGTTCAGACGCTCTGGGCTTTTGCGGAGAGGTATGACGGATTATATGGTCAGGCAAACGTCGACTTGAGCCCGTTGGTGGGTCAGAACGTGAAGTTCGGACTAACCGTTCTGTCTGCTGGATCTCCGGTTGGCGACCGCGCCCTTTGGGTGGCGCCCATGATCTATAATGCCTCGGCAGTTACGCCTACGCCGACCAGCACTTCGGCCTCGGGCGCCACAGCCACGCCCGCCACAGGTACCCCCCAAGCCAGCAACGCCACGCTGACCTATGTCAACCAGAAATATGGCTTCCAGTTCAGTTATCCGAGTCAGGGACAGATTAGCAATCAGACGGATGCTTCCGCACACATCACCTTGCCATTTACACCCGGCACGAATCTGGGCGAGAAGTATTTGGACGTTTCGGTGGTTGAGAACTCCGCCAGTTCCTGTTCCAGCCCGTTGACACAGGGTTACGCTCCCGGTTCGTTCCAATCCCAGCAAGTGAGCATCAACGGAGTGAACTTCGTGAAAGAAAGCGGCGAGGATGCCGGTGCGGGCCAGATCCATGATTGGGTTGCTTATTCGACCCTCAAGGGGACGAATTGCATCAGCCTCGGTTTTGTCCTGCATTCCACGAATCCCGGCAACTACTCAACGCCGCCGCCGACTTTCAATATGGTGACCGAATCCTCCGTATTTTCAGATATCGTTTCTTCGTTTGCGTTCACCCAATAGATCTCAATCAAAATGGAAGATGAACCGTCAACCTAAAGAAGTTGACGGTTCATTTTTCTCTTCTTCCCTTTGCCACAATTCGTATCGGCGTTCCGACGAACCCATACTCATCCCGTAAACGGTTTTCAAGAAAACGAAGATAGCTGAAATGCATGAGCTTCGGGTCGTTGACGTAAATCATGAACGTCGGCGGGTCCGAACGGACTTGCGTGCCGTAGTATATTTTAAGTTGTCGCCCCGCATGTGCAGGGGCAGAATGTGCATCCTGCGCCTCAACCAAAACCTTATTGATCTTGGATGTGGTCAAGCGCGCCAAACGTTCCTCTTGAACGCGCAAAGCGAGAGGCAACACTTCGTTGAGGCGCTGGCCCGTTTTGGCGGAGATGAAAAGCAGTGGAACATAATCCATGAAATTTAGATCGGCGCGGATTTGACGCGTAAATTGATCCATGGTGGCGTTATCCTTCTCTACCGCATCCCACTTGTTGACGAGCACGATGCACGACTTCCATTCTTCGAGGACGAAACCGGCGATGTGCGCATCCTGCGCCGTGATGCCGGTGGCCGCATCGATCATCAATAAGACAACGTCGGCGCGCTCGATGGCTTTGAGCGAACGCAGGACACTGTACTGCTCCACGCCTCGTTCGATCTTGCCGCGACGGCGAATGCCGGCGGTGTCAATCAGCGTGAGCGGCAAGCCATCGTAGAAGAGCTCTGTATCCACCGCGTCGCGCGTGGTTCCGGGGATCGGGCTGACGATGGACCGCTCCCGGCCAACTAGCTTGTTCAGCAGGCTGGACTTCCCGGCATTGGGCTTTCCAACAATGGCGATCTTGATCGACTCATCTTCTTCGTTATTCTCCGCTTTAGGAAAGCTTGCGACCAGTTGGTCGAGCAGATCGCCGGTATCGGTGCCGTGCAAGGCGGAAATGGGATAGGGATCGCCGAGCCCCAGTTCATAAAATTCGCCAGCCGCATCGCGCCGTTCGAGCGATTCGCATTTATTGACCACAACGATGATCGGAGGGTGGAGACTACCGTCGGGGTTCTTTTTTTGGTGACGGCGCAGGATCTCCGCTACCTCGCGGTCCGGCGGCGTGACGCCGGCTTCCCCATCCGTGACAAATAGAACGGCATCGGCGTCCTGCGCGGCGATGAGAGCTTGTGTTTTGATCTCATCAATGAAGTCCGCGGAACCGATCGAGAGCGGCGCTTTGCCGCCATGGCTGGGATCAATACCGCCGGTGTCCATCACTCCGAAGGCGCGTCCATTCCACTCCGACTCCGCGTAAAGGCGGTCGCGGGTGGTGCCGGGTGTGTCATCGACGATGGCGAGACGTTCTCCGACGAGCCGATTGAACAAAGTGCTTTTTCCCACGTTTGGACGTCCAACGAGGGCGACTAGAGGTTTGGACATAAATCCTTTTTACCACACGGGCGCCAGGCACACAACCGATTCATCGGTGCCCATGCAATGAACGAACACTGGAACGGTCTTTCCGGCGGCCCTGCTGCTCGGCGCTTTCTGCATGTCCGGGTCAGGGCGTTACCGTCGGAGTTGGATTGGGCGAGAGCGTCACTTCCACAGTTCCCGGAAGAATCGTTTCTACTTGTAGATTCGAAACCAAAATCTGGGCATTTGGCGTCAATTGATGTGCACCTTCGCTCAATCCTGTTACGTCAACGAGGATGCGGACATCCTGATGGGTCAGGGTGTTAAGCAAGGGAAGCGGCCCCGAAATGATCACATCCACCGTCGGAGGCGAAACCTGCGCGCTGAGGTCGGGCGCCAGGTTCGTGACTTCCACTTTTTCGTTGGACAAGGTGAGACTGCTTTCAATTGCGGAGATGTCCGCCTGAATGGCAACATTTGGATCGCCGATCACGGAAACACCGGCTGGTAGATTTAAGCCCAATTTTGTGTTGATATTGTTGTTCATGTTTTGCAGATTGAGCGGCTGTGTTTCGACCGCGCCGGGCAGTGAACTTACCAAAGTCGGATCTGACGAATAAACCGTCACGACCGGCGGAAAAACCGAGATATTATCCAACCGATAGCCGTTGGCAACTTGTCCATGCACCACCACTTTGACAGCCATGTCGCGGAAGCCGCTTTCCTGGCTCACCGGCAAACTCACATGTACTGACTCCGGCCGGACGCTGATCCCATTCACGACTTGACCGGTTTCATCGTAGGCCGTGACGGCGACGGATGACGAGATTCCCTGGCGCGCTCCATCCAAATTGACCGACGCGCTTACGTGCGTCACGCGCGAGACCAGCGATTGAGCTCCGCTAAGGACGGCCTGGTCCACATCCAGCGTTGGGCTACCCACCTGATAGCCTACGGCGGGTTGGCCGGCGAGCTCTACATTCAGGGGAAAGGTTTTCGTGACCAACGGTTCCAATGTCAACGCAATCGAATCGGGGCTGACTTGTACCACTTGGACCGGACGCTCGTCCGTTTGGATCTGCGGCTTCAACTGGTATTTGCCCTGACCCAATCCTGATAAATCAAGAACTGCGCGCACGCTGTCGGGCCTGGCCGAGAGCTGATCCCACACGGAACGCGGCGCACGCAGGGTGATCTGGACTTGATGGGGGACACTCCCTGTGAGGATCAGGCCGGAATCCTGACCGACGATTTGAACGCTGATCGAGGTGGGATAGACACGCAGTTCGTTGGGGTCGGACGACGTGACCGCTGCCACCCAGACGGCAAGGGCTAATGCCAATGCCCACAAAAACAGACGAAGATTATCGGCGACGCGTCGGAGCATGTTATTGCTCATCTTTATGCGGCGGACGGGGCGGCATGAATCTCTTCAGCCAGACGGAAGTGCGGTTACTCACAACAGGATGAAGGAATGCCGCTAAGATGTTCTCCAGGCGTTCCGAATCGATCCTGCGGATCATGCGTCCTGCCTGGGCGATGGAAATGGAACCCGTTTCTTCCGATACGACTACTGCGACGGCATCGCTTTCTTCGGAAATGCCCAGGGCAGCCCGGTGGCGAAGTCCCATTTGACGTTCGGGGGAGCGATTCAGGATTCCGCTTGAAGAAAGCGGCATCACGCAGGCGGCGGCGGCCAGCTTCGAGCCGATCAGGATCGCGGCTCCGTCATGCAACGGCGTGTTTGGATAAAAGATTTGCAGCAGCAATTCTGGCGTGACAGCCGCATCCATCCTCACACCGCTTTGAATGTATTCATCGAGATTATCCGATCTCTGCAAGATGATCAGCGCGCCATGTTGACGAGCCGATAGGCGCGCCACAGCGGTCACGACGGTATGTATGGTTTCTTCCAATTCAGGATGAGTTGTTTTATTGAAGACCGTCGGCAGATTTCCGGCGCGCCCGATGCGTTCGAGGGCGCGGCGTATTTCCGGAGCGAAGATCACGGGCACGGACAACAACAAAGCCGGCAGGGAAGTTTGCACCAGCCACGAGAACGCCGGGAGATTGACCAGGCTGGTTATCAGGACCAGTGCAATCACAATGAGGATCACGCCGCGCAGCAAGACCATGGCCTGCGTGCCGCGCAGCCAATACAGCAAGCCATAAAAAATCAGCGTGACCAGCAGAATGTCAATCACGCTGAGCCAGCTGAGGCGTTGAAAAATAAAGAGGAGGTTGTCTAAGAACTCAGCCACGATTTTGCGACGTTTTTTTGATCATCAAAGATTTCCGATGTGCATTGATGATCTATGGGTGGGATAGTCCAATGCCGGTCGATCCAGCAGGATGAGACAACGATGATTCAGATTGGTCTTAAAACGCGATCCTGCCGCAGTTGTTTAAATAAAATAATATTGCTTCCCTGAGGCATGGATTCCATGGCGGCGTCCTGCCAGGCCTGCACTCCGAGCGCGGTAGCGGCGCGTTGGGCGTAACCCAATTTTTTCCAAACCGGATCCAGCTCGGCAAGTTCAGGGGTTGGAAAGATCAAGGATGCCTCGCATTGCAGATCGCCGGAGGCGCGTTCTACCTCTGTGATCAACATTTCGAGGCCCGCTTGGCGATCGATATCATTTTCCATGTAAAGTTCGGTAGTGCGCGCCACCAGGTTTTCGACCTGCCAGGCTGCAATCCCTACCAGCTGATCCTGCAGCTGGAGGAGCATATACGCCTTATCTCCAAAACTTGCCATGACATCCTCGGCCGATAATTTTTGCCGTCCCTTGCTCAAATGATTGACTAAATGAGCGATTGCTTCAGAGTTTTTCGGCTTGCTGCGCAGTACGACGAAATTTCCAGTGCCCTTTTTAGCGACCGTGGGTTGTGTGCCCTCGGCGGTCGTGGGTGAAATCTGTTTCCAGAAAGTCGTAACCTCTTTCCACAGTTCATCGTATGAGCCGGTGTTCCGTATGACGACGTTGGCGGCCGCGATCTTTTCGCCTTGAGCGGCTTGCAGGCCGATGCGCTGTTTGGCGTCTTCCCGTGTCAGATTGCGCTTGCGCATCAATCGTTCGATCTGGACTTCCTCCGGCGCATAGGTTACCCAGATGCTGTTGCACGACTTCCGCAATTCGCTTTCCAATAGTTTAATCGCCTCGATCACGATCACGGACTGGCTGGATCGTTTGATCAATACATTGATCGCCTGCCCGACCAATGGGTGAATGATGTCTTCCAGCTCGGCCAGTGCGGCGGGATCGCGAAATACAACGCCCCCCAGCTTGCTTCGGTCGATCTCTCCGTCCTTGTCTAGAATCCATCTGCCAAACTTCTCCACGACCGGTGTATAACCTGGCGCCCCCTTCGCGATGGCACGATGCGACAAGGCATCTGCATCAATGGTATAGGCGCCGAGATGCTCCAGCATTCTGCGTACAACGCTTTTACCAGTAGCAATATTGCCGGTCAGGCCGATGATGTATTTTCCGGGTACGCCACTCAAAGTGATTCCTCGAGAAAAGAATAATAACAATCCTATTTTACATTAAAAAGGGCATACGCATAGAGTTGACTCCTTTTTCTCTCGCGTGTATGATGGGAAAGCCTCAGGCCGGTTGGGCGGTCGCGGTCCCGCGTCCGCGTGGGATCGAGGAAAGTCCGTACTCAACAGGGCACGACGCCGGGGAAATCCCGGGATGGAGCGATCTATCGCATCGGGCCACAGAAACAGGTAGCCGCGCGAGCGGTCAAAGTGAAAAGGCGGTGTAAGAGACCACCGGCGTTCATAGTAATATGGGCGGCCAGGCAACCTCCGTCGGGAGCAAGGTCAAGCAGAGACAATGGAGCGGCCCGCTCCTTTTAGTCTCGGGTAGACTGCATAGATAGATGATCGCCAGACCAGGCCGGAAGGGACGACACTCACAGAGCGTAAACCTGCGCGGCTTGTTTTACAGAATGCGGCTTATAGATCGACCTGAGGTCTTATTCTAAATTCACTTTATCGAGGTTGCTCATCATGCACGAACTCTACGCGACACAATCCATCCTTCAGAAAGCCCTTCGAAATGCAGATGAAGCCAAAGCCAAGCGGGTCACCAATCTATATCTTGTCGTGGGCGAGATTTCGACATACAGCGACGAGTCGGTGCAATTCTATTGGGACGAAATCAGCAGGGGAACGCGTGCGGAGGGCGCCGTTCTGCATTTTCGCCATGAGCCGGTCGAAGCGCAGTGCATGAGCTGCTTTACCAAATATCATCCGAAGGAAGACGAGATCATTTGTCCAAATTGCGGCGGCGTGGGCATCAAGATCATCGCGGGTGAGGAGTTTTACATGGAAGCGCTCGACGTGGAGTGAGGGCGCGTTTCAATGAATGACATTCCCGCCGCTGTTAAGTCTTTCAAGTTCAATTGCAGTGACGTTTTCCCATTGTATTCATTGGCCTCAAACGAATAGATCACGTCCACGCGCGGCGACAGGTCGGCTTGCAGGCCCCCCAGGCGAAAGCCGATGGCGTCATATACGACGCCGTGTTCATCCTCGAGAATCAGCTTAAGATGTCTGCCTTCGGATCCCACCGCCCGGGCGGATTTCACTTTCACGCCGCGCGAGGCAAAGACCGCGCTGGGATTCCCAAAACCCGTCGGCTCGAAATAAGCGAGATGGTTAAGCAAATCGAAATTCAATGGTGAGAGCGGGACCTCCATGTCCGCCGTCAGTGTGGGGCGCAAATCCTGTCCGTTCAGTTGCGTCTCCGCAATCGCTTTCAAGCGGCTGACCAGTTCCGGAAGTTTTTCGTTGCGGACCGTGAACCCGGCGGCCGCGGCGTGGCCGCCGTGACGCACCAGCAGGTCCGTGCATTGATCGAGGGCATCGGTGATGTGAAATTCAGGAATCGAGCGGCAGGAGCCGCGTGTCTCTTCTGGGCCCCTGGCCGCGACCACGGCAGGCCGATAATGAGTCTCGGTTAGACGCGAAGCAGCCAGACCGATGACGCCGGGGTTGAATTCTTCATCGACTGCGAAAAGCAAAAATGGGTCCGTGCCATCAGCCATCGCCAGTGATTCGGCCCTCTCCTGTGTTATCTTTGTCAGTGCCTGCCGCTGACGATTTTGCACATCCAGTTGCTGCGCGATCCGACCTGCGAGCAGGATGTCGCTCGTCATCAACAGATCCAACGCGGCCAGTGCCGACTCAAGCCGCCCGGCCGCGTTGAGGCGCGGTCCAAGGATGAAACCGATTTGATCCGCAGTGGTTTTGCCGATGGTCATCTCCGCGACCTTGGCCAGTGAGAACAGACCCTGTCGTTTGGTCGCGCGGATTTGTTTCAGGCCGCGCCGCACCAGCATGCGGTTTTCTCCGACTAATGGCGCGAGGTCGGCCACGGTGCCGAGGGCAACCAAATCGAGCAGGTCAGTCAGCGCTGGACCCGCGCTGCCAATCAATGCTTCTGCAATCTTGTAGGCAATACCTACGCCGGCCAGATCTTTATCGAGGTACGGATCGCCGGGTTGTTTTGGATTGATGATGGCAAACGCAGGCGGCAATTCGTCGCTGGGGTGATGGTGATCCGAAATAATAAGATCCAGCCCGGCCTCCCGTGCGTGTTGCGCTTCGTTCGGCGAACGGATTCCACAATCTACGGTGATGACCAGTTTGACGCCATCTGCTTGTAGATGATCGAGTGCATCATTGTTGAGGCCATACCCCTCATCAAATCGATTCGGAATATAACCGCGGACGTCAGCCTGGAGTCGTTGCAGCGTCTGCAGGAGCAGGGCGGTGGCCGTGACGCCGTCCACATCGTAGTCGCCATAAATAGCGATGGCCTCCTGATGATCGATTGCGAAATGAATGCGGTCAATCGCCGTGTTCATGTTCTTAATGTGGAAAGGATCAGTATCGAAGTTTGCCTCCGCTTTGAGGAAAGCGCGCGCGTCCGCGTCGGTGGTATAACCGCGATTGAAGAGAAGCTGCCGCACGATCGGAGGAAACGCTGCGAGGTTTTCGTCGGCTTGGGATGTGAGCTTGGGTTGAATGAGCCAGCGTTTGGATGGCATGGCTCGATTATACGGGAGATTGCTGCAAGGCGTGAAGTTGTTTTCCGTTGCCATCTATGCCTGCCAATGTGCCGCTCTATCCCAGTTTTCGCCTGACTTCACATTCTCACCTTCGACCCATTCGCTGGGATCGGCGAGTTAATATCGGCCTCTGAATACCCAGGGGCTCGTTACATCCTTTCGTCCGAGTGCGACGAAATGGCACAAAATACCGAGAGGGCCAATTTCGGCGAAAAGCCTGCAGGGGATATTCCCAGCTACGGCTGAAAGTTTTCTGACAGCCACCTACAGGCAGCCGGATTTCCGGGTCTGCCGTTCAGTGGAACTGGAGTTAGAAAGAAGAAATGCACTTGGCAATGCTCAGAAGGTTAAATGGAGAGATTGGATCCCAGTAACCATAAGCCCGAACGGGAAGTTCGGGCTTATGGTTTAGCGTGCTATGTTGGAATTTATATTACGGATTGGGGCAGGTGGACTCGAACAGTGGCGTACCGCCGCCATTGGTTGTGTAAGGAGCCGTATAATTGCCGACACTATCGGTGGCGATCATCGTCACGGAGGCCGGATAAGGAGGACCACTGGTGCCGGTTTCCCAGCCATACCCATCATGGCTAGGGAGACCGTTGCCGATGAAGCTGCCGCAAGTCACGACGACCTTGCTTGCCGTCTGAACGTTCATCCCATCGTAATAATTTGAATCGGCAGTGAGATTGGTGAGGCTCACGGAGCCTGTGGAGGCCAGGAGCACACCCATGCCACCGTTGTTGAGGAACACGTTCGTGCCAGTCAAGGTAATGTTTCCCTTCGCTACGTTTGCGTCGACCAACTGGGCACCGTCCGTGCCATTGCTGTTGGCGGTAACATTGCTGGCGGTGATGCTGCCCAGAGTATCGACATCGAGGCCGAACCAAGCGTTCCCGTTGAAGGTGTTCACTCCTTTCAGCGTCACATTCTCGTAGTGAGGTACCCCTGGCTCATCAGAAATTGCTACACCCGTAGCCAGCCAACCCATTCCGTTGGAATCGGCAGTCAGGTTATTGGTTACGATCGTGCCGTGGCTGAAGATGTTCAGGCCGTCGCCGTAATTGCCGCTGAAGGTATTGTTGCCGCTCAGCGTCAGATTGCCAGTTCCGCTCGAGTTATCGAGCACCGCACCGCCGTAGTCGGTGGTGTTGTTCCCATCGCCATCGGCGGTCAGATTGCTGGCGGTGATTGCGCCGTTGCTCGTCACATGCAGGCCGTATCCATAGTAATCATCAAAAGTGTTAGTACCGGTGATGGTGACGCCTGCGGTTCCGGCTGTGTTAATCAGGTCGACCCCGTCGTTATTGGAACTCATGTGGATATTCACAGCATTCAAGTTGCTGGCAGTGATGGCACCTTTGCTGGTAATCGTGAGTCCAATTCCGGTGTTGAAATCAAAGGTGTTGACGCCGGTCAAAGTCACGGATGGGGCAGCCGAACCCGAACTGGGCACATTATTGATGGACACGCCAGCATCGAGGCTGCTGGTGCCATCGCCATCGGCGGTCAGATTGCTGGCGGTGATTGCGCCGTTGCTCGTCACATGCAGGCCGTATCCATAGTAATCATCAAAAGTGTTATTACCGGTGATGGTGACGCCTGCGGTTCCGGCTGTGTTAATCAGGTCGACCCCGTCGTTTTTGGATTTGCTGTAGATAGCCACAGCATTCAAGTTGCTGACAGCGATGGCGCCTTTGCTGGTAATCGTGAGTCCAATTCCGATGTTGAAATCAAAGGTGTTGACGCCGGTCAAAGTCACGGATGGGGCAGCCGAACCCGAACTGGGCACATTATTGATGGACACGCCAGCATCGAGGCTGCTGGTGCCATCGTCATCGGCGTTCAGGTTGTTGGCAGTGACCGTGCCATTGGATTGCACGACGAGACCGGTTGAACTATTGGAATCGAAGGTATTGGTGCCGTTCAAGGTAACGTTGCCGGTGGGAATCGCGTTGTAGAACAGGTCGACACCGCCAACATTCGTGTTTGCTGTGACGTTGTCGAGGGTGATGGCTCCGTAGCTTTGAACATCCAGTCCGTCTGTGGCGTTATTGTTGAATGTATTGGTCCCGAGCAGCATTACGCTTTGCGGCATGGAGGAGCCCAGATGGTCATTCTCGATGAAGACGCCCGCGCCAGTGCTGTTGTAAAGGGCGGTTACATTGCTTAGGCTGACTGCACCGTTCGAATAGACCAGGAGGCCGTCTGGCCCGTTGAAACTGAAGGAATTCGTGCCGGTCAGGGTCACTTTGCTGGTTGGATCATAGCCGTTTGCACCATCGTGATAAAGGTCTGCGCCCGTACCGCTGGTGCTAGAATTGGCCGTCAGGTTGCTAATACTGACAGCGCCGTAGCTGCTCACATCCAGGTTGTCCTTCCCGTTGAAACTGAGATTATTGGTTCCCAGCAAGCTAACGGATTGTGGATGCAAGGCGGGCGATGCGAGAAAATCGTTCTCAATAATCATACCTGCATCCGTGTTGAGTTCGGCCGTTACATTATTTGCGGTAATCGCACCGGTAGAACTTAACTCTGCACCATTGAGCGTATTGTTGTTGAACGTGTTCGTCCCGGTCAGAGTAATGGCCTGCGCGTTCGAGGCTCCGATGTTGGAGGCAACGAGCCCGTCGTAGTGTGCAGATAGGCCGTTGAGATTGGCGGTGATGTTGTTGAGGGTGATAGCACCATCGGAATTAACCTGAATGCCCCCGAGGCCGTTGTCCTCGAACAGGTTGGTGCCGGTGACTTTGACAGCGAATGGGCTGGTGTACATGTTATACAGCCATGTGCCGGTGCCGCCGTCATTCACCGCGCTCAGGTTGTTGACGGTGATGGCACCGCGCGAAAATACGCGCAGCCCATCCGAATATATATCCCCGCTGTAGTTCCCGTTTCCGCTCACGCTGCTCGTGCCGTTCAACGTAACGGACGAGGCCGCGCTGGCGCTTGAATTGTCCAGCACCGCACCAATGTAGGTGTTGCTGTTGGCTTCCAGTGAACTGGAGGTGATCGCGCCGCCGCTATACACACTCAATCCACCTGCATAATTGCCATTCACATGTACGAAGCCAGCATTCGAGTCGAAGATGTTGGTGCCAATCAGTGTCACTGCTTTGCCATTGGTGGTGCAAGCCGAACCACTGTAGTTGCAGTTATCAAGTGCCGCGCCGGCGCCCGCATTCCCTTCCGCAGTGACCGTGTTGAGCGTGATCACGCCAGCCGAATCCACGTGCAAGCCCTGGTAGCTGGATCCGCTGTTGTCATTAAAAACGCTGGAGTTGATGCTGACGGGTGCGCCGCTCGGGCTATTGTTGTCCAGCGATGCGCCGGTCGAGTTAAAATTGTTATCGACCGTAACACCGGTCAGCGTGATGGCACCATTCGAAGATACAAGCAACCCCCCAACAGACCAAGCATTTCCTAGATCGTTGTTGTTGAAGGTGCCGTTGGTGATGGTAACAGTGCCGGTACCCCCAGTAGTATCGAGATAGGCTCCATGTTCCCGACCGTTGTTTGATTGAACATTGGTCAACGTTATGTTTTTCGGGGTCGAAATGTAGATTCCATCCTGTCCGCTTGGAGCACCAGTCACCACGATGTTGCTCATGGTGACGCTGTTATTCCAAGCGATGCTGAAGCCTGCATTGTTGATCGTAGACGGTGTAGTGGATGAGATCGAACCGCCGACCCCGGTCCAGCCGCCCTTGAAGGTCAGGGTGAAGGTTCTCAACGCAGGATCGATGGAACCTGAACCGTTCAAAACAATTT
>DATJAH010000038.1:0-63692 GCA_035516425.1 Anaerolineales bacterium | reverse complement strand
TTCACAGTGAAAGTGCCTCCGAAATAATTTGGTCAAGCATAACCCTGCTGTGGTTTTAAGTACATAGGAGCAAATAGAGATCTTTTGGTGAGGCGAAGGTCTTCGATGAACAGCGGTACCATCGGATTGCTTTGCCGGACGTGGCTCCGGTTGATGCTTCAGCGCGTTGATTGCATTGTGAGCTTGCCCCGATTAAGTGGACACCAAGAAAAGACAAGGTACACTTAATTCGGAGGCAGATCGATGAGCGATCAGAAAGAACGAAGGAAGTACACGCATGAATTTAAGGTTGAAGCGGTGCAGCTGTATCGGTCCAGCGGGAAATCGATGCGTGCGGTCGAACAGGAGTTAGGGATCACACGATACCTGCTGGCCAAGTGGGTGCAGGAATATCGGCAGGGGGAGACGAGGGCGTTTCCAGGCAAAGGAAGGCTCCCAGCCGAGGAGGCGGAACTGCAGCGACTGCGGCGCGAGAATGAAGTCTTGCGGCAGGAGCGCGATATCCTAAAAAAAGTAGTAGCCATCTTCTCCAATCCAAAAGCATGAGATACCAATTCATCCAAGCCCACCAAAAGGAGTTTCCGGTTCGGCGGATGTGCCAAGTGCTGGCCGTCTCACCGAGTGGCTACTATGCCTGGTTGGACCGGCCGTTGAGTGTGCGCACTCAGGCCAATCAGAAACTGCTGCTGGAGATCCGAACCGTGCATGCTCGCAGCCGGGGCACGTATGGCAGCCCGCGGGTGCATGCCGACCTGCAGCTGCGGGGCTTCCGAGTGGGCCGAAACCGAATCGCTCGGCTGATGCGATTGGAGAAGCTATTTGGCAGGCGCAAGAAGAAGTTCCCACGGACCACCCATAGCCAGCACGATTATCCGGTGGCGCCTAATCGCCTGAACCGCAATTTTCAGGCCTCCCGGCCCAACGAAAAATGGTTAGCGGATATCACCTATATTCCCACAGCGGAAGGTTGGTTGTATCTGGCGGTGGTCATGGATCTCTTCTCACGCAAGATCGTGGGTTGGTCCTTCGACACCAGCTTGGAGAGCCGCCTCGTCCAGCAGGCTTTTCAGATGGCTTTGCATAATCGGACCACTTTTCAAGAACTGTTACATCATTCCGATCGCGGTAGCCAATATGCCGCGGACACTTATCAGCAGCTCCTAGTCGCTCAGCGCGTGCAAGTCAGCATGAGCCGAAGGGGCGACTGCTACGATAATGCACCGATGGAGAGCTTCTTCGGCACGTTGAAAAGCGAATGCGTCCACCAGAGCAACTATCAAACCCGACAGGAGGCGATCACCGATATCTTTTCGTACATTGTGGGTTTCTACAATCGACAGCGCCTGCACTCATCCCTGGGATATCTTTCCCCGGAGGAATTCGAGCGGCGCTACTATCTCACTGTGTCTTAACTCAGTGTCCACTTTTTCGGGTGAAGCTCATTGAGAGAATAGGGTGAACAGCTCCTTATTATTTATTCTGCTCTGCGCAATTCAGGAACTAGGAAATACAACCCAGTAGCAAAAACCAACATACAAACAGCACCGAGAATAACAGTGAGCGGCGAACCGATTTTTCCCGCCACTACTCCAGCCATTAATCCACCTACGGGCTGAGTGCCGAATGCGACGAATGAATACACACCTGTTACTCGACCGCGCAACTCCTCCGGAACCAGCAATTGAAGCAGTGTTCCTGCCATATTTGTAAGAATGAGGAAACCCCAGCCAACTGCGATCAGCGCCAACAAGGAAAGTGGCGTCCAGGTAATGACGGCATAGACAATCAGCGCCGCGGGGTAGAAGAATGTACCGATTGTTAACAGGCGCCCTTTCCAATTAAAACGTCCCAATGCAGCGATGGTCAAAGCACCGATCAAGGCACCAACGCCACGAGCCGATTGTAACCAACCATTGGTTGTCGCATCGCCGTGGAGCACAACGACTGCCCAAGCTGGAAAGAGGGTCATGAAAGCAATGGTGAATAGCGCGGTTGCGCTGATGAGGACGATGAGAGTGCGCAGCATAGGCTGTTTCATGGAGTACCGCAATCCCTCCGCCATCTGGCCTAGGGCAGAGGCTTTGCCAGGCTCTTTATGCAAGGGCTGAATGCGCATCGACAGCAATGCCGTGATGACTGCAATAAAGGATATTCCGTTTAGGGTGAAGCACCAGGCAGCACCGAAAGCAGCATATGTGATGCCAGCCACTGCAGGGCCAATGACTGTTGCTAACTGAAACATGGTGGAGTTCAAAGCGATGGCATTGGTTAAATCCCGACGTTCAACCAAGTCCACTACGAAGGCTTGCCGTGCTGGTGCATCGAACGCATTGGCGATTCCGAGCAGGAATGCCAATACCAAAATGTGCCACGGTTGTACGAGATCGATAAAGGTCAATCCAGCCAAAATAAGTGCAAGGATCATCATCGAAACCTGCGTGATGAGCAGTAGGTTCCGCCGCGGCATTCGATCTATAACAACGCCTCCGTAGAGCATGAGCAATGCCGGGAGCCCGGAAGCAAAGGCTACATAGCCAAGATAAACCGCAGAATGGGTCAACTCGAAGATAAGAAATCCTTGGGCCGTTGTCTGCATCCATGTGCCAACCAGGGAGGCCATCTGCCCGATGAACCATAGGAGGTAGTTTTTTGAGTTGAGTGCAGCGAATGCATTCCTAAAGAATGCAGGCACCCGATTTACAATATTTTCCGACGGTTGTACCATGTTGGTTCTCCAATAGCACGAAAATCCGAGCAAATTATGACCTTGCGATTTATAATGAGCCGTTATATATGTTGTGCTTTTTCTGCAGTTTATTCATTCGCCAATAGATAATCAAGAATCAACCACCCTAAAATGTTGCATTTGTGACACGGAAACGAAAATGACGCATAAACCAGCCGATCCTCGGACGCAACGAACGGACACATTATTGCAAGACTCGCTCATTGAACTGACTGCCGAGCGAGGTTTTGACGCGGTTACAGTAGGAGATATTGCCAAACACGCTAAAGTCAACCGCGCTACCTTCTATCGGCATTATCAAGATAAGTACGATTTGGTAGAGAAGATTTTTCAGCAAGCGATTCATGTGTTACGCAGCGAGCTTGGACCACCGGGTGGAGAGGCGCTCAACACCGATCCACAAAATCCTCCTGAACGATGGGTTAGGCTATTTGAGCACTTTCTTGAGAATGAGCGGCTTTACCGGGCATTGCTTGGTAGCCATGGCAGTTCTTGGTTTGTGGCTCGAATGCGCGACCAAATTAATGAGTTGGTCGAAGAACGCGAGCAATTACGAGACGATATTGCTGCACAAAAGAAAAAACCGCGCCAAACCAAGATGCCGATGAAGGTGGCTATTACATTGGTGTCCACCTTATTTGTCCACACCGTTGCCTGGTGGCTGGAATACGGACGAGCGTATTCTCCGGAACAAATGGCTGGTTGGTTCCTTGAATTAGTAGTTAATGGGTATCTTGATGCGCTGGGCCTGTGAGCGAATCTAAAACTCGTGTGTTTGTTAGGATACAATAATCTCAATGTCCAATCTTGTAGTATCGGTCCGCGCACGTTATCAGCAAACGCTTGACGCCATTGCCGCCTCGGCGCTCAAAGCCGGGCGCGACCCCGATTCTGTGCGCCTCGTGGTTGTGACCAAACTTCAACCCATCGAAGTTGTTCAGGCCGCCATCGAATCCGGCGCGAAAATTTTGGGTGAAAATTATCCCGAAGAAGCCGTACAGAAAATAACGGAATTGAAACCCCCAAATGCGGTAGAATGGCATATCATTGGTCATGTGCAGAGCCGCAAGGCACGCCTCGTGGCTGAGCACTTCGCCCTTTTCCAGTCGCTCGATAGCCGCAAGCTGGCCGAACGCGTCGATCGTCTCGCGGCCGAGTTCCAGCGCGTGCTTCCCGTTTTGCTGGAGTTCAACGTCGGCGGTGAAGAAAGCAAATCCGGTTGGAACGCTTCGGATGAAACGCGCTGGACGGATTTGCTGAACGATGTGAACGCGGTCGCCTCGCTGCCACACTTGCGAGTACGCGGCTTGATGACGATGCCGCCTCTTTTTGCTGACCCGGAAGCGGCGCGTCCCTACTTTCAGCGTCTGCGGCGGCTGAGAGATTTTCTTGCGGGCCATGTGTCACAAGTCGAGTGGCGCGAACTCTCGATGGGCACCAGCGCCGATTACACCATCGCTGTGGAAGAGGGCGCAACCTTGGTTCGGATCGGGCAGGCCATTTTAGGTGAGCGGCCCCGGCGCGGAGTTTGAATGTTTCTTGTAGCTGAATTTATCCATGTGGTCGCGCAAGTGTTGATGCTGCTGGTGATCGTCTCAGCCGTCCTTTCGTATTTCATGTCGCCATATCATCCGCTGCGTCAGGCCATCGACCGCGTCGTGGATCCATTACTGGGGCCGATCCGGCGCGTTGTACCGACAGTGGGCGGCTTTGATTTCAGCCCGCTGATTTTAATCATCCTGATTGGATTGATTGATCAGATTTTGACAAATATCTTTTTGAGTTTATAGCGAGGTCAATATGCCCAAAAGAGAGTTTCGTCTGCACGACGGGAAAAAGGGTTCAGCGATTGCGATACGGGTCACGCCGCGCGCCAGTGGCAACAAGATCACCGAGGTCCTGGACGATGGCACCGTGAAAATCCATTTGGCCGCCCCGCCCGTGGACAACGAAGCCAATGAGCAGTTGATCGCTTTTCTTTCCGATGTCTTGAGCGTTGCCAAGTCGCGCATTGAGATCGTGGCTGGCATGACAGGACGGGATAAGTTGGTGTCCATCCTCGATATTGACCTGGAAACCGTGCAGCAACGCCTGCTGGCACATATGGATTAAGTCGGCATCGCCCTGAGTTCTCAGGGCGATGTTCATTATGGTGAAGTGGGGCTATAAAGCATGCGATAGATGGCGTAAATCTCGTAGATGTTTTGAATATATTGGCGCGGTTCACTATAGCGAATCGTCTCCAGGAACAGGTCGGGGTCATTACCGGAAAGCTTGGACCATTGGTACGCGTTTCCCGGCCCGGCATCGTATGCGGCCAGCGCCATGTATAAGTCGCCATTGAGCAGACGTTGATTGGCCGCAAGGTAGTGAGCACCGAATTGAATGCTGACCTTGGGCAGGTAAAGCTGATCGGAGCCATAGGTCGTTTGCAGCGCAAGCGAGGCGGCAATGCTGGCGCCTGTGCTCGGAACGATTTGCATCAAACCGATGGCGCCTGCGGTCGAGCCCGCAAAACTTTCGAAAAGGCTTTCCTGCCGCACCACGCTGAACAAGAATAATGGGTCGAGGCCGTTGGCTTGCGCGGCCGGAACGATCAGGTCGCCGTAGTAAAGCCCGTAACGAATATGATTGAAATAAGCCGGAGCAAGCAGGGAGGATTGATTATCGTCCTTCCCTGCGAGAGTCAATACCTGCCGCGCCGCGAAGATGCCCGAACGATACAAGCCAATGTCGAGCAGATAATTAGCGAGGCGATAGGTCAACACTGGGTCGTCGCTGACAGAATTGCGCAGGTCCTCGAATTCCAGGCGCGCGTCGCTCAATTGGCCCAAGTCCCAGAGTTCGGTGCCGCGCACAAAACGGGGGTCTAGGGCGAGCGAGCCGGGACCGCTCAGATCCGTTCCCGCCGGAAGATTGAATGTCAGGCGCATCCACGAATCGGCGTCTTTGCGCTCCGCGCTTAAATCAAAGCTGAGGTTCGTTTTGGATGCGGATGCAAAAGGATCCTGACCTAACAGAATATCCCGGGCGCGTAAGCTGTAATATCCGCCGGGGTCAATGCCCTGCGTTTGCTGCCAGGTGGATTGTGCATTGCCGGTCTGCCCCAGTTGTTGTTCGGTCTTGCCGATCCATAAGCTTGCACGCGCCTGATCCTCGGCCTGCGTTGCCAGCGTCAGACTTCTCTGGAAGTCCTTGAGCGCATCGCCATAGTTGGATTCCCGGTAGCGCATGAGGCCGGATTCAAACACAGCGGTCGGCGCTTGATCGTTTCCCGCGTACTCGTTCGAGACCCGTTCCCACACTTGTGCGGCCTGTTCGAGTTTGTTGTCCTGTTCGAAGATGCTCGCCGCGCTCATCAGTGCGTTCGGTGCCTGATCGGAGGCGGGCGCGGCCTGCACAAACCCAAGCAGTGTGTCCGTGGCGGCTTTGGAATCATTGAGATTGTTCCATTGGGTATCTGCTTTTTGAGTCCACCCATCCACCCAGTGCGGATTCGTCGAATAATGCTGGATGAAATAGGTGAATTCCGTTACCGCCGCGGTATAGTTCTCCATTGCCCGCAGCGTGAGCGCCCGATAGTAATGCGCCGTTCCATCATTTCCAGGATTGGCGGCAACATACCGTTCCAGCGCGCTCAGTGCCGGGCCGTACTGACCGGCGAAGTAATCCGTCAAACCGCGATCCTGGTCGTCCACAGCAACATTCGCATTGACCAATTCGACCAGCGCCAGATAGGAATAATAGGAGACCGGATAATTTGCAATCGCATCGCGGAAATATCCATACGCAACATCCGTCTTGTTCAAGGTGAGATTGGCTTCTCCTAATAGATAGTCCATTTGAGATTTTGTGTAATCATTGTTGGTGCTGGACATAATCGTGTTGTAGATGGATATGGCGGTCGCATAATCGCCAATCTGCGTGCGCATCTGCGCGATTTTAATTTGCAGGGCAAAGGCATCATCGAGATGCGGAGCCGCTTGTGCGGCTTGGTAGGCCGTGAGCGCATCGGAGTAATCAGTGGCGGCGCTGAGGACATCACCGCGTAATTCTTGAACATAAGAATCAAGCACACCGGGCCGTAAGGTTAAATACATTTGATAAGCCTGCGCAGCATCCGTATAGTCCTTCATTTGAGAGTAAGTCTCGCCTTGCAAAAAATAAGACGGACCCTGTGCAAACGGTGAGTCAGGATAACCTGAATCCAATTGTTGGAGGGCGGCCAGCACATCGGCGTTGCGGCCATCGGTATATTGAGTGCGGGCCAATCCCCATAGCGCCGCAGCCCTGACGGTTGGATCGCTTGAGTCAGCGTACGCCGCGCGATAATCTTCCGCGGCGGCTTCGATGTCTCCGTTAAAGAAGGCTTGGTCCGCGTTTTCAATGCGGAGGCTGGGAATGGGAGTGTAGGTTGGGGCGGGAGTGGGAGAAGATGGAGGAGTTGGGGTGATGCTGGGTGTGGAAGTTGCCAGACCGGGCAGGATCGTCGGAAGATTCGTAGCTAATGTGCAGCTCAAAGTAATCATGATCAGTATAGAACCAAGGACGATGCGAGCAATTCGTTTCATGGCGTTGCTTATACTGGCAAAGCAAAGGCATGTCAAGCATATTGTATAATTGTAGATTAATGAAGACCCAGATCATCACACTCGAGAACCATGACGATTTGATTTCGGTGCGCGACCGCATGTCGTGGGCGAAATCGCCGCGCATTTTGCTGGTGTGGCCGAAATTCGAACGCGTCACACTTCGACCGGTGGATTTGCGCGTGCTTCAGAGCCATGCGCGCATCCTCGGCGCGGAACTGGGACTTGTCACCAGGATTCCGAATGTCAAACGCAACGCGTTGGGTTTCGGCATCCCAGTCTTTGAGACGACCGCCGAGGCTCAGCGGGAGCCTTGGCCTCCGCGCCAAGGCCGGGCGTCGGTTCTAAATCTTCGCAAAGCAAAACCAAATTTGCGCCAGATGAAGGAGCAGAGCAAAGTCGAGGAGGCGAAATGGAGATCCAATTCCGCGGTGCGCGTGGGATTCTTCGCGTTGGGCGTGGTGGCCGTTTTAGCGGTAGCCATTTTATTCCTCCCGCGTGCAACGATTGAGTTGTCTCCGGTCTCGCAACAGCAATCCATTACGATTCCTGTCTCTGCCAACCCAGATACCGAATCCATTTTCATTTCCGGGAGTGTGCCTGCGCATTCGCTGAGCGTGCTCGTCACGGATACCCAGACAATGACGGTCACCTCGCAAGGCGTGGTGCCGAATGATAAGGCGGAAGGGATTGCACGATTCACGAATCTGACCCAGACCGATCTGACGATCCCGGCCGGGACTGTAATTTATACGCTTGGCCCTCCCTCTGTCAGGTTTCAGACAGTGAACATTACTCATCTGCCCGGCGGCTCGAAGAAATTTGTGGAGGTGCCGATTGTCGCGGTGGAAGCCGGTTCGGCCGGCAACGTGGCAGCAGGTGCGATCCAAGCCATTGATGGCAGCTTGGCCCTGTCCGCTTCGGTCACCAATCCCAATCCAACGGCCGGAGGCACGGATCTGACCGCGACGGAAGCGGCAGATGCGGATCGCCAGCATTTGCACGATTTGGTGATGTCCACTTTGGACCAACATGCAAAACAGGAGATTATTTCTTCCATCGAGCCGCAGGATTTGCTTCTGCTGAATACGCTGGTGGCGGGTACGCCATCGCAGGAAATCTACGATCCGCCTGCCGGTCAACCAGGGGATACGCTGAAGTTAACCCTGAGCGTTCAATACAGCGCTCAGTATGTGACCGCTGATGATTTGACTAGGCTGGCTCAAACCGTGCTGGACACGTCCATGCCCGCCGGTTTTGTTCCCAAGCCGGATACCTTGCAGTTCTCCTCCACGAATGTCTTCACGGCGGATCCATCCGGTACTACGCATTTCAACCTGTTGACTCAGCGCACGGTGCTGCGAGAGATTCAACCGCAACAGGTGATTTTTTTGGTCCGTGGACTTACGCCGACTGCTGCAAAACAAGCATTGCATTCCCATTTCCTCCTGGCCGCGCCTCCTGAAGTTGAAATGAGCCCCTCGTGGTGGCCGTGGATGCCATTGATACCGTTTCGAATCGCCGTCCGATAGCAAAATGCGAATCCTCGCTGTGGATCATGGTGAAAAGAGAATTGGCCTAGCCATTTCCGATTCGACCGGCACAATCGCGAATCCGCTGAGGGTGATTGTGCACATCTCCCGAGTGCTCGATGCCGCGCAGGTTGCTGAAGCGGCTGCACAGAATCAAGCTGAATTGATTGTCATCGGCCAATCGTTTGCCGAAGATGGCAGACCGAATCTGGCCGGTCGGCGCGCGGCGCGTTTTGCCGATACGCTCAAAACCCAGACATCGATCCCGATTGTGATGTGGGATGAATCTTTGAGTACCCAGTCTGCTCGCGCGGCACGCGTCGAAATGGGCCTGCCGCGCAGGAAACGTTCCGGCCATCTCGATGAATTGGCGGCCACAATTATCCTGCAATCCTATCTTGATCAGCGAAAAACCTAATTCCATTATGCGACGCTTAATTTTATACATTGCTCTTGCTCTTGCTTTTCTCTGCATCATCCTGATTGTTTTTGTCGTTCCTTCGCAGGTCTCGGAAACATACGGCCCGCCATCCGACCGGCTTTCGTTTCTTCAAGTCCTTCAATTTTCCGCGAAACTGGCTTGGGATGATGGTTTATTGACCAAACCGCTCGATCCCACAGCGCCAACACAATCGTTTACGGTTCAGCCGGGTGAGTCGGTGACATCCATTGCCGAGCGCCTTCAGCAAAATGGTCTCATCGGCAATGCGGATATGTTTCGTGATTATCTTGCTTACACCGGCCTGGATACCTCGGTTCAAGCGGGTCAATATGACGAGCTTAGCCCGGCCATGTCTGTCGTGGACATTGCGCGCAAGATGCAAAATGCAACACCGGAACAAGTGACCTTTGTGGTCCTGCCTGGCTGGCGGGCGGAAGAGATTGCCGCTTCGCTGGCGGACTCGGGCTTGAACATCCCTCCCGACGAATTTCTGGCCGCCGCGAGGCAATCGCGTCGAGGTTTCGACTTCTTAGCGGGAGCCGCCTCGGCCGAGGGATTCTTGTATCCAGACTCTTACGTCCTGCCGCGCGGCACCACCGCCGATGAATTGGTGGAAGTGCTGGTACGGAATTTTGATTTGCATCTGACGAGTGATTTGCGCGATGGTTTCAACCGCCAGGGCTTGAGCATCTATCAGGCGGTGACGCTGGCCTCGATTGTCCAGCGCGAAGCGGTGCACGATGATGAGGCTCCCATGATCGCCTCAGTTTATCTGAACCGCATCAAGATCAGCATGAAGCTCGATGCCGATCCGACCGTGCAGTACGCCCTGGGCTACAATACGGCCCAACAGAGTTGGTGGACGAATCCGTTGAGCGCGGATGACTTGAAAACCGGTTCGCCCTACAATACATATCTCATCGACGGTTTGCCGCCGACGCCGATTTCCAATCCCGGTTTGGTATCACTGCGCGCCGTGGCGTTTCCGGCCCAGTCCGCTTATTACTATTTCAGCGCGCAATGTGATGACTCCGGCTATCACAATTTTGCGCAAACTTTTCAGGAGCAATTGCAAGACCTGTGCCCGTAGAATGCAATCCGCCGCCCGGGCCAGGGCGGCGGATTGGATTAGGCGGTTCTTTCCCTTTGCCTGAAGATCACTTGAATGGCTGCACCTAACGCCGTCAATACCATGAGCGGCGCAAAGGCGAACCAGCCGACAAAGGGAGTAAAGCCCGCCAAAAGGAGCACAGTGCCGCCGCGCAAAATGGCGGTGAATTCGTTTTTCGGTTCTCCAATGTGATGTCCGAGCAGATTTGCAAGCGATGCCAGACCCAGGAATGCCAGCAGCGCCAAGATGGAAGTGACCAGTCCGCCGATGATGACCAGAATGCCACTGATGATCTTTGTACCGCTGGCGAGCTGAGCCAGCCAAATCAATAACGCATCCAGGACTCCGACGCACAGAAAGTTGACCAGACCGAGCAATAGCGACCTGCCCGGAGAGGTTGCCAGAGTTGTCCGTGTCCGTTCGAGCAGGAAGGGCAATAGTACACTGGTCACAACGAAAATCGAAATCAGTCCGGCGCCGCCGAAGATCATGATAAAAAGCAAACCGATGATGTTGTTCATGTTTTCTCCTTTTCACACATGTTTACTGGTTGGCACGAAACGAATCCCACAGACCCAGGGCGGGCTTGGCTGTGCCGTCTGAGTTGCTAAGCCCAACCGAGGCAAACATGCCCAGCGTGTCAACGTCGGTTGAGCTCACGCCATTTGCTTTCATATAACCGGAATACGAATCGAGATCGAAGTCTTCCAGCAGGAGGTAAACCCAAAAGGCCAGGCGCGGACCTATCTGGTTGTGGATTGCGTTCAAATATGCAACCTGATCTTCGGGTGTGCCTTTGATCGGCCCTGCTGGTTCGGATGTGAAGCCGCCCTCGGCCACCGCCAGTGGTTTCGAGGTCTGCGAGAGAAGTGGGGCGTAGTAATCAGCCGGAATGTCCGCGCCCGATTGGAACGCAACAAACGGATACGATGAAATTGCCCAGACATCCAGGTTCGGTTCGAAGGCTTCCACCTGATTCCAATTCGGATGGAGACGCGTCCGTCCACTCGCAATTTGCGGAATCAGGTTATTTAATTCCTCCCACTGAAAGGTGACGAAAACTTTCGTATGTGGTGCTTCGAGCTTCACCGCCTTATAAATTTCATTATAGAGGCTGATGAAGTTTTTCACATCCTCCGGATGCGTGTCCATATACGTATTGATCTCGGATGCCAGTCCAAGATAACGCGGATGGAACATGCGCACTACCCATAAGGTGTAATTGGTGTACGCGGCGCGGATGTTGGGATTGGCAAAACTGGCGTCCCAGCCGAAGGGCAAACCGCTGAATTGACTGCGATTAAGGCCGTTCAATCCATCCACGATGAAAATATAGTCGAGATGATTTTGCCGTGCCAGGGTGACTTGGTTGATGATATCCGTGCGCCTTTGCGATTGGCCATCTACGCTATTGACAAAGTCGTTCCATGGAACGTTTTCTTGAAGGAGAACGAAGTCGGCGTGGTTGCCGATATCCTTATAAATTTCCAGCACACTGTCAGTGGATATTCTCGGCGGGGATGGAAAGAATCCATGCGCGGTGGGAGCAGAATCGAAGATCGAACTGGCAGGCGTTGGGAAAGGCGTGGAAGGAGTCTGTGTGCCACAGGCCAGCGCGGCCAGAATCAAAGCTAGGATGAGCATCGACAACCGTTTCATTCTCGGACCTCGGAGCGTTCACGCAGCAGGATGATGTTGGCGACGAACCAAAGCAATAAAGTGGCTATCGCAATAATGAATGTTTGAAAATTGGAAAGCGCGAATCGGGAAGCGGACAACTGTAAGAGCCGGAACGGGGGGTAGGCAAAGATGGAAGAAAGATTCGGGCCGGCAAGCGGAGAATACGGAATAGGTGGTTGGAAATTCAAAGTCACGAATCGAATCTCGGGCATTGAGAATTGAAAGGCTGGAAGGCTTGGGATGCGAATCGCCTGTGCAGCTTGGATTGCAGCGAACAGAAATACTCCAAGCGCCGCGCCGAGCTGAGTGGCGAAGAAAGGCGTCCAGATCTGAGATTGTGCCCGCGGCAAATTGGCCATGACCGAGGGCCTCAGGTCGCGAGCCAGCTTGATTTCATGCATCTGTGCAAGGCTGTAGTAGACGGATTGAAGTTCTGCAAGGCGGCCTCGGCATTCGGCGCAGACAGTCAAATGCAAATCACATTTTCGTTGAGTTGCCTCATCGAGAACATGATCGAGGTATTCGTTGAATTGAGAGTCGCTAATATGACTCATCGCAAGTCCTTCAGCCGTTCGGCTAATAATCTTCGGGCGCGGAAGAGGTCGCTCTTGACATCACTCAATGGCCGTTTCAAGTGCTCCGCGATTTCCTCGTAACTTAAGTCCTGAAAATGTCGCAGTTCGATGACAAGGCGATAGCGCGGCGGCAGGCGAAGCAATTCATCTCGGATGCGCTCTTGGCGGTCGTGATGAACGGTCAGCGCCTCAGGACCGGGGTTCGGATCGGAGGCAGGAGCCAGTTCGTCATCCAAGGGCGAGACGGATTTTCCTTGCTCAAGATGATTCCAACAAATGTTGACGACAATCTGCTTGAGCCAGGGCACCAGTGAATGATCCGGGTCGAATGTCTCGAAGCGTCGATACGCCCGAATGAACGCTTCCTGGGTTGCATCTTCCGCGTCATGGATATTGCCCAGCAGACGATAAGCAACATTGAAAATCGCCTGCTGGTGATAATGCACGATCTCGCCGAAGGCCTCACGGTCGCCCTGTTTCGCACGACGAACTAGATCCAGCTCCTGTGCGGAGAACATTTCTACATTGTATTACAGGGGGAATGGCCAAAAAGTTGCAGGTGGTTGCTGTGGTTAATTGTAAATCTGCGTTTCGGCTTCTGATTTTTTGGTGTGTTGTTTTTTTTCTGCCCGCGAAATGAGAAGGGCCATGAGAAGCATGACGAAACCGATCCCGGCCACTATCAGTGCTTGCCAGCCCATGGGTTGGAGCATCTCCCGAAGCGCCTCGTCCATGACTGCCCGCACGATGTCTGTAAACTCCGGTGGCATGGTCAATTGTGTCTGCTTGGAAATGTAGTTCTCGATCGCCGTACGGAACAGTGGCGCGCCGCTGAATCCGGACAGCGTGCCCACCAAGCCGGCCAGGAGGAGCGGCCAGCCCCACCACATCAACCAGCCCTTGAAGGTCCGCACGGCGAAGAGTGTGACCCCAAATAAGAATGCCAGCGGCAGCAGGGGACTGAACTGCATGATTAACCGGATGACCCTCAGGTTCCGCAATCCCTGTGGTGCAGTGCCTGTTCCAATTAATGATATTTGATCGGGAATGCTTGCCGCCAGCAAGTCCAATTGCGTTCGGATCAGCGGCTTGGCCAGGTTGAGGACATTCTGCGGCGGATCGCAAAGAACCTGCCCGAACGAGGCGATCAGTTGCGCCAACTGTGCGGAGGTGCAATCCGGCTGGGCGTGAATGAGATTGACCGCTGCATCCATGCCTGCAGCGCCCGAAAGCCTTTGTTTCAGGGAGAGCAGCGAGAGATGCGGATCGTTGGTCTCATTGTTGAGGTAGGCAAAGATTTGCGTGATGGCATCCTCGGTTATGCTCCGCAACTGCTCGGGCGCCAGCAATGTTTGAATGACGGCGGTCCAATCCTCACCGGTCAACTGTTTTATGAACGGTGTATTACTGCCGCTGGCATTTTTGGCCAATACTTGCCCCAGCAGGGACGGAAAGCTTTGATAGAAATTTGCACGGACGAGGGCCGCCTTGTAGGTATTTGGATTGAATCCGCGTCGTTCCAGGTTGAAAAGCAATAGGGCGGCCAGGGCCGCCGCAACGAAGAAGATCGCGCACAGCACTGCGATAATTCGGGCGAGGAGGCTTGAAAGGCGATTCATTCCGACTTCACGACCTCGATGTAATCGCTGCTGACGGTTTCAGCGTTCGAAATGCCAAATGCCTTGAGTAATTCATTTTCCAGGGCGGCCTTGTGTTCGGCGTCTCTGCGGCTCCACGTTCGCGACTTGATTTCCAAAAAGCTTCCAAGTTCGGGCTCGATGACATGATCCACATTGACAAAGAATTCTGTGTCCTTGAATTTGATCAGCCAGCGTTCACGGTCCTTGGTGATCGAAGTCTCTTCCTTTGGCTTGAAGTATTCGCGGTAGAAACGCAAACTCTGTGCGGCGGGCGCCAGAAAGCGACTCCGCGACAGCAGCACATTATGTTCCAGCGCGTCCTCGCGTTTTTGTCCCAGCAAGGTCAAGCGGGCGCGTGTCATCGTGACATTGCCTTGTTCGTTGAGAAAATCATCTTCGCGGTAGCGCAACCATCCCTGGGAGGGGTCCTCGAAGGCGAAGTAGGCATCGTGTTCCTTGTAGTGACGATAACGGACGATTTCGATCTCTTCCCGCTTCAACGCCTCGATGATGGGCTGGCTATCCAGGAACCTGACCTTGACCTGAGCCTCGAAGGATTCCTCTTCCATCGAGCCTCCGAGTGCGATTAGTTTCGAAAGAACCGATTGCTCGCGTTCAATCAGGAACGCATCAATCTTCTTTGCAATATCTGCGGCTCGTGCCAGCAGTTCCTCTTCCTGCACGGTAAGAAGCTTATGATTTCTCATCAGCCATTTGCCATTGACCATTACGTCGCTCACGTCCGTGGATTTGCTGGCGTAAACGATTTGAGCATAGGCGTTGTCGTGCACGCGTCGGAACGAGGGCGAATTATGTAATGGCGTAAGATCGATCAGGATCAGATCGGCACGGCGTCCCGGGGTCAGCGAGCCGGTCAAATGCCCGATATGCAGCGCCTGAGCGCCGAGGCGAGTCGCCATCAACAAGGCCGTCGAAGCAGGCAGGGAGGTCGGGTCATTCGTCACCGCCTTAGCTATGAACGCGGCGAGGCGCACCTCCTCAAACATATCGAGATCATTATTCGATGCAGGACCGTCCGTGCCAATGCCTACATTGAGCCCGGTTTCGAGCATCTTCGTCACCGGTGCGAAGCCGGAAGCTAATTTAAGATTCGACGACGGGTTATGGGAAACGCCGGCTCCGGCGTGCAGAAGCGTTCGCATCTCGCCTGTATCAATGTGAACGCAATGTGCGGCGATGACCTTTGCTTCCAGCAAGCCCTGCTTTTTTACATAAGGCACAACGGGCATTCCATTGTCGCGGCGCATGTTCTCGACTTCCAGGGCTGTCTCTGCAATATGAATGTGGAGCGGCACATCGAATTCCTGCGCAAGCTCTGCGGCCTCGTGCAGAATTTCCGGCGTGGTTGTGTAAGGAGCATGCGGCGCGATGGATGGCACGATCAGTGAATGCCCTTTCCAACGTTTAATGTAGTCCCGCGCCATCTCCATGGAGTCTTCGTAGGAAGCCGCATCCGGCGATGAAAACTTCAGCACGGATTGTCCGCAGACGGCGCGCATGCCCGCTTGGGCAGTCGCTTTGGCGACATCTTCTTCGAAGTAATACATGTCGTTGAAGGTGGTCACTCCGCTTCGAATCAATTCGGCGCAAGCGATGGAGGTCCCCAGCCGGACGAATTCCGGCGATACATATTGACGTTCGACCGGCATCATGTAGCCCATCAGCCACACATCAAGCCGTAGATCGTCGGCAAGGCCCCGCAGAAGCGTCATGGGGACGTGGGTGTGCGCGTTGATCAAGCCAGGCATCAGGATTTTTCGTCCGCAGTCAATCGTTTCTTGGCCGGAATATTCTTCGATCATTTCAAATTCTGGCCCAACGGCGACGACGCTATCGCCGCTGATGGCGACCGCACCGGGATTGTATTGATTAAGTTTGTCATCCATCGATAGAACATGGGCGTTGACGAACAAACAATCAACAATTCTTGTCATTTGCTCTCCGGGTTATTTCGTAAAATTCAAGAGCACGTTCAAGGCGCGCAGATTCATCGAGAAGTCGGTATCTTGGTGATTGGTCAATTCCATGTCAACCGCGGCCGCGCCTTGTGAGACCGCAAAATCGGGAAGTGTGCCTGAGAAGACACAGCCTGTATTGATGGGCGGAAACGGATAGGTCGTCACCGCGGCCAAAGCGCGAGCCAGGCGAATCGAGGCTGCATCCCAGGGTGTGCCGCCGGGAGAAATCCCAAGCGCCGCTGAATGGTAATTGATCACCGCTTGAAGGCGGTGCGAGGCAATAAAGCTCATCACCAAACGCGTCTCGGGTTCCGAGCCAGGGCCGCTGCCGCTGGTTGTTATCGATAGATCGTAACAGCCGTCCCGATTCCAAGTGGCAGTCCAGCCGACCGGAAAATTTCGATTCAGGTCCACCCCGTTGGCGTTGACGCGGCCCCACACATCGTGACTGCGTGCGTCCCCATCCGGATTCATATCAGGAAGAATGTAAAGGGTCACATCGCTCGGAATCACATCGAGGTTGCCGTTCACATAAGCGATCAATTGATCTGCCAGTGCGATCGTGTTCCATTCGTAGCCGCCATGAATGCCGCCGATGATCAGATCCCGTTTTTCGCCTTGACCAAACGTATACACTTCCAGCGGCCGCCCTTCAGCAGAAAAACCGACCACGGTCGGTTTGGTTCCATCCGCCAGATAAAACGGTGTAGCTGTTGCTTCAAGAACTGAAGTCGATAAGGGGTTGGGCGTAACAGATGGCAGATAATAGCGTGTCGGCACCATGGTAAGCGTGGGATAGGGTGTGGCTTGCGGATCCCCAGGATTAGTCTGCGACCCCTTGGCCGGTCGTCCTGCCCAGTAGACGATGATCACAGTGAGCAGACTCAAGCCGCCGAGGATATTGATTGTCCAGGCGGCAAGGATCCATGGCGAGTCTTTTCTTCGGCTTGGGGCTGGCATCTCAATCCGCCTCCTGCGCGACGGTCCGAAGCCAGTTCAATGCCAAGTTCAGCGCCCAGCGCGGCAGGCTGCGTGGCGGACCGCCATAGGTGATGCGATGAGTCTTTTCGCCGCGCGGCGTAATCATCGCCATATCCGCCGCATGATCCTCAATGTGAACCGTGACACCCAGCGCAACATTCGCGTTGGAATTCGAGCGGGCCGCTCGCAAAGCCTCCATCAGGGAGGCCGCCGTCAGGTCAGGGATGGAAGCGACCTGAGGAAGTTTGCGGGCCAGCAATCCATCCAGGCCGGATTCGACTGCGGTGAGAGTCCAGCCGCGCTCGGCAACAAGATTCAAGACCACTTCTTCCAGTTTGTCTTCGTCCACGCCGAAAACGGCGTTACCCAGTCGCGCCCGGATTTGAGCTTCAACCTCAGCGATCATCGTGCTGGCATTGGCTTCGCTGTCTGCTTTGGCTGCGATGCGAATGTCCACAATGCCGGTGTGGGCAGCGAGCCCGACTGTTGGATTCGCCAAAGTTTCTAGGTCGCCAATCTTTTCGTCAACGGTTCCCTCGCCCAGACCCGAGGTGTGAAGCACGCGCACCCTGATGACTTCATGCAAATCGAATCTTTTTTGGAGGTATGGCACAATGGACTCGTGCAGGATGTGTTCCATTTCGTTGGGAACGCCAGGCAATGAAATGATCGAGTTTCGATTGTGTTCAACAATGAAGGCCGGTGCGGTGCCCACCGGATTGTGTACGCCAATAGCCCCCCTCGGTACGACTGCCTGCCGCTTCTGATTTTCAGCCGGCTTGCGGCCATATTGCTTAATGGTCGCCGTCACCTGTTCCCAGAGTTCGGCGCGAAACTCGGTTTCGACTCCCACGGCTTTTGCAACCGCTTCGCGTGTTGGATCATCCACGGTGGGACCAAGCCCTCCGGTTGTAATGATGATCTCGGCATGTTCCATCGAGTCACGGATGGCCGATGCAATGCGCTCGACGTTGTCACCAATGGTAAGGGTGCGGTATAAATCCACGCCGAGATCGCGCAAGGTCAACGCGATGTGACGGGTATTGGTGTCTACGATTTCACCCAGCAGTATCTCAGTTCCAATGGTGACGATCTCTGCAGAAGGCATTCTTCAATATAACTCATTATGGATAGATCGGTTTGAAATTTTTGTTAACGATTTGATATATTTCGATGTTGGGCTGCGCACAATCGCCCGTGGGTGAACAGCTCAGCACGCCGCTCAGCCCCTGCATGTTCTGCGTTGCATACAGCGCTTGGCGAAGCGCTTGACGTGGAATGGAGATGCTGTTGGTGTTTGAAGAAACAGGGATCGCCACTTTCTCGATTGCATTGAACAACATCATGGCGGCATCGTACGCCTGAAGATGGTAGGAGGCTGCCGGTTCCCCGCCAAACTGCGCTTTGAATTCTGCCAGAAAATCCTGAGGCTCCGCGACCGCCGCCGGACCCGACAAATACATGCCCTCTGAAGCAGGTTCCGTCTTCTGAATGAAATCCGTGCTGAGGAGTCCGTCCGAGCTGATTAACACCATATTTGACAACCCTGCCGAGGCTGCTTCATTTGTGATGTTGACTCCATCCACTGGATAAAGAGGGTAATAGACCACATCCGGTTTACTGTTCGCAATGCTTTGTAAAACGTTGGTCAGATCCTGCCCGCTGGTGATTTGGATTTGTTGGATGCATTGGCCGCCCAACTGTTCAAAACTCTGGCAGGCGGCTTCCTGCAGCTGCTCGGGATAGGCTGTGCCGTCATGAATGGTGGCCATGGTGTGTGAGCCCAGGACGTTGAAGGCAAACGCGGCGACGGACTGGCCCTGGACCTTGTCGTTGTAAATGGTGCGCAGGAAACCTGCCTGGTGGGTTGCCGGGTCCGTTAAGGATGGAGCAGTACTGGATGGCGAAATCATAACCATTCCGGCGTTCGATATGATCTTTGCAGCGGGCACGGAGGCGCTCGAACAGGTTGCGCCGATCACGCCGACGATTTGCGGATTAGCGGTCAGAAGCGTCGCTCCCTGTTGGCCACCGGCCTGGCTGCATTGGTCATCTTCCTTAACCAATTCCACCGCATGGCCAAAGACCTGTTTTTTATCGGCCGCGGCGATTTCCACTCCCTGCAAAGCGTCGTTTCCCAAGGTACTGTTTGAGCCGCTCAAGCTCAACAAGATGCCCAATTTGATGCTTTCAGCGTTCCCCACTTCCACACATCCAAGTGGATCCGCGCATGTGTACGGTTTTCTGATGCAACCGGCCATCACCATGCTTGTCAGAGTCAATACGATGATCATCGGGAAAGACAGCTTTTTCATACATCTCCTTTTGCGGCTCATCAAAGATTAAACCACATTGTACCCTTGATTCAACTTTCGCTTTTGGAAGGAGTCAAGCGATGAAACGTGTGTGACAACCGTAAGTAAATTCAGGGCAAGATCGATTTGGGCCGAGTCCGTGCCCGCATGCACAATTGGAACGCATGGGGCCGATTTCCCTGTAAATTGCTTTATTTCCTTCTTGCCCTCCATAGCACCGTCAGATACAGCACGATACCGAAATTGAAGAAGTTCGTACCGCGTATGCTTGGCACCATGCCGATGTAGACACCTTGCGGCCAGAGCAAAGCCAGCCAGGCAAACAATTGTGGAACGAATACCTTGTCATAAAAATAAACGAGGCCCGTCCCAAGCAGCGCGCCGCCTACGTTGCCTGCGCCACCGAGAATGACCATAGCCAGCAGCAGCGCTGAAACATCGAAAGCCGCCAGGCTCGGATCAATATAGGTAAACGTATTGGCATATAACGCGCCTCCGATTCCTGCCAGGGCGGAACCAAACGCAAATGCTAATAGACGATAGCGCACGGCGTCGATGCCGAAGCATACAGCTGCGGTCTCGTCCTCGGACGAGGCAATCCAGGCTCGGCCGGTGCGTGACGAGATCAGCCGGAGGCTCAGAAAAACGGCGAGGAGGACGAGGGCCAGAACCAGATAATATTCTGCGGTCGGCGCAGCCAGCGAAAATCCAAAAAGGTGCGGAGGGGGCAGACTGCTGAATCCATTGGGGCCGCCAGTGACATCCGAATTTATGATCACTCCTTGGGCCATTAAACCTAGCGCCAGGGTGCCGACGGCCAGGTAATCACCGCGCATTCGTGTCGCAAGCCCTCCCTTAAGCAGCCCGGATAGTGCGCCGGTGATTGCACTGGATACCAGCACCACTGTAAAATCGATGGCTCCAAACTGGCTGGTCAAGATCGCCGCCGTATATGCGCCGACCGCATAACTCATTGCGTAGCCGAGATCCAGCACGCCGGCCAATCCCAAGAGAATGTTCAGGCCCAGGGTGAGCAGGATGAAGATGCCTGCGCCGCGCAACAGGATTTCAGCGCCCAGATTGAGCTTGGAGAAATAAATGGGAATGACTGCCAGTGCGATGAAAAGCAGGATCAACCATCGCTTCTCACGCGGATTTTCGGTAGCTGCCGTCAAGACCACCGAATCGCGAATCGTGCCCTGTTCCTCCTCATCGGCACCTGTTAAGCCGCCGCGTCTCCAAAGCAGGACCAAGGTCAAGAGGCCGAGCACCACTACCGGAGTCCATTGTGCGTTGAGAAAATAATCACTGAATGAACTTGTCACCCCCAGCAGAAGTCCGCTGAACAATCCGCCAATCGGACTTCCGATTCCGCCAAGCAGGGCCGCGGCAAAGGCGGTCAATCCGCTTTCGGCACCCGCTTGTCCAAACGGGCGCGCATAATAGAGTGCGAAGACAAATGCTGCCACACCGGCCAGCGCGCCACCCAGGAGAAATGCCCGCTGAACGGCGCCATCGCGATTCACGCCCACAATCCGCGCCAGCAATTCGTTTTGAGCAACGGAGCGAATGGATCGCCCAAGGCTGGTGCGAAGCAAAATGTATGTGGCCGCTGAAACAAATAGTATGGCTGCCGCAAAAACGAAGACGTCGCCGAACTGGAGCACCACCTTGCCGGACAGCAAATTCCCCACGGGCAAGAAGTTCGGAACGCCATCGGTCGGCACTTCGGCAAGGCCGGGCACGCTGCGATGCTCACCCCGAATGAATGATTGCTGGTAGGTGCGCCAGACGAGCGACCCTTGATAAAGAATGAATGAAATGCCCAGCGAAGCAATCACGGGGGCGAGGCGGGAACGGCCCCGGAAGGGGCGGAAGGCGGCTTCCTCCACACCCAGGCTGAGCAGCGCGCTGAACAGAATCGCCGCCAGTAAAACGCCAGCCAATATCAACCAACGCGTTCCTGCCGGCCAATCCGGGTTGAGACCGATAATGTTGATGCTGGACGTGATCAGTACCGTGGTTAGCGCAAATACATCGCCATGCGCCAGATTGATCGTACGGACCGTGCTATAGATAATGGTCACCCCAATCGCGTTGAGCGCCAGGATCGAACCGTTGACTAATCCGAAGATAAGCAACTGAAGCAGGAGGTCCAGGCAATTGACATTCTTGCCGCACCATGAGGTGGTGACCGGTGCTGCTGTTGCCGTCACCTCGGGCAGTTTTGTCGCGGTCCACTGCGCATTGACATTGGCGACACAGCCGTAGGCACGGGCTGAGTTCACCACCTTGAAATTGAGAGTTCCCGTTGCGGTGGTCGATGAATCAAAGTGAGCGGTCAGGGACTCTGTATCCGCCGAATTGGCCGAAATTACTTTGATGGCGAATCCGTCGTCTGAAATGGTTGGGAGTGATTCGGTGGGAACAAGAGCTGTGCAGGTCTGACCCTGCCCGAGATAGGTGTATGTCATCCAGGTGACGACAGAATTGCTAACCCTGAAGAACAGGCTGATTTTCAATCCGTCAGCTGCAGTGATATTGGCCCGCCAACCGCCATCATAGGTACCCGGCGGCGGAGTCGGCGTGGCCGATTCGGCTGCTTTCCCCACGGTCGAGCATCCCGTAAGCAAGACGGCAATGGCTAAAAGAACAATCCATATCCATTGGCGAGACATAGCAGCAATTGTCCTCAACAAGTGAGTAGCCTCTAATGATCAAAGTGCATTGCCTTCGAACGACAGGTTCCTAGTCGGATGATTGGAATTGTCGTTGCCGGCCAGTCTCAATTCGACACCTTTAAAATAATTAATACAGGTGTTATTATACCGGATAATTCGAAAGCCGTAGCACACGTCTTGACTAACAAAAAGTCCGAGCGAGCAAGCTCAGACTTTCATTTTAGTGCCAGCTTACGCCGAGCATAGCGGCGGCGCATTTTCGCGCGATTGCCGCAGACATCCATGGAGCACCAACGTCGCATATGATTCCGGCTTCGATCCACAAACAGCCAGTCACAACCATTGCACCGCTTTACCTGTTGCGCCTCTTCAGAAACCAACAACTTGTTGGCGGAGTCAACGATGGGCCACAGCATACGATCCAGGGCATCCTCCCCTTTCCAATCCAGACGAAAGCCAGACGAGCTTTCCAATAATTCGGAATGAGTCAGTGCCTCGATCCAGGCGGAGTGCAGGGCCGCCAGGTCCTCTGCTTTGGGTGAACGCCTCCGAGCTAGCTTGGCGAAAATGCGATAAATGGCAGCGCGAAGGACGAGTGCGCGCCGAAAGACGGCCTGAGCCTCCCTCGCCTGCAGAAATGCCTGTCGAAGCAATCGATGCGCCTCTGCCGCCGTTAAGATGCCGGCATGACGGCTCCACAGGACAAGATCGCGATAATCCAACAGGTATTCGTGGATGGGAACATCAGTATGCCCGTAAAGGGTATTGGTAAAATCCATGCATAATTCCCCGCCTATCAAATGATGAATTTCCGCATCTCTGATCTTCTTCATTCTAGGCCCAGAATTATTATAAGTCTGAATGCTTACAGGGTGATCTCTCCTAATTTGCAAAGGGACCCGCGCGTCTACGGGTCCCTTTGGAGTTCAGGTTCTGTGGATTTATTCGATGCCCAGATACGATTTGCGCACCATCTCATTGTTCTTCAGGTTGGACGCACTGTCGGAAAGAATGATCTCGCCCGTCTGGATCACGTAACCTCGATTGGCGATCGAAAGGGCCATCAACGCGTTTTGTTCGACCAGCAAGATCGTGGTTCCCTCCTTATTGATGGCGACGATAGTGTCGAAGATCAATTCGACCAGGATGGGGGAGAGTCCCATCGAAGGCTCATCCAGCAAAAGGATGCGCGGACGCGCCATCAGGGCGCGCGCCATGGCCAACATCTGCTGTTCGCCGCCGGAAAGCGTTCCGCCTTGCTGGTTGATGCGCTCCTTCAAGCGCGGGAACAAAGTGAGAACTCGATCGAGATCGGCTTTGATGCCTGTTTTGTCTTTTCGGGCGTATGCACCCATTTCCAGGTTTTCAAGCACGGTCATCCGCGGGAAAATAAGGCGGCCCTCCGGGCTTTGAGCCACGCCGCGCCTTGCGATCTCATGCGGCGGGAGAGTCTCCAAAGCAGTGCCTTCAAGCAGGATGGTGCCAGAGCGTGGGCGGTTGATGCCTTGGATGGTTCGGAGGGTGGTGCTTTTTCCTGCACCGTTTGAACCGATGAGAGTCACGATCTCGCCGGTGTCTACCTTCAACGAGACACCTTTCAAGGCGTGGATGTTGCCGTAATATGTGTGGACTTCTTTTAGTTCAAGCATGATGATCCTCTGCCTTTACTTGGTGGCCGTGCCCTTGCCGAGATACGCCTCGATCACACGCTGATTCTTTTGGACGTCAGCAGGACTCCCCTCGGCAATCTTTTCTCCATAATCCAACACGGAGACGCGATCCGAGATGCCCATCACCACGCGCATGTGATGCTCAATTAACAGGATGGTGAGACTTAATTCCTTGCGCAGACGTTGGATGAAGTTTGTCAGGTCAATGGTCTCGTTCGGGTTCATCCCAGCCGTTGGCTCATCCAGCAAAAGCAGCTTTGGATCGGTGCCGAGCGCGCGCGCGATTTCGAGCCGGCGTTGCAAACCATAAGGAAGATTCTTAGCTGTTACGTCAGCATCGGTGCGCTTGAGGCCGACAAACTCAAGCAGATCCAGTGCCTTGGCATGAGCATTTGCCTCTTCCTTCAGCGTTCCTGGGTCGCGGATAATCTGCCCGACCAGGTTGGAATGCAAGCGTACATGTTCTCCCACCAGCACGTTTTCGATGGCAGTCATATTGGCAAATAGGCGGATATTTTGAAATGTGCGGGCGATCCCCAGTGCCGTGATTTCGAAAGGCTTTAGTTTTGTGATGTCTTTCCCATCGAAAGTCATCTTGCCGCTGGTGATGGTGTAAATACCCGTCATTCCGTTAAAGAACGTTGTTTTGCCGGCACCGTTCGGACCGATGAGACCGGCAATCATCCCCTTTTCGATGACAAAATCCACATTGTTGACGGCCGTCAAGCCACCGAACACTTTGGTAACTTTATGAGCTTCGAAGAGGTTCATGGCTGATCTCCTAGCTCTTCATCGAGGCAGAGGCGGCAGCATTGGGTGCCTCGTCGGCTTCATGTAATTCCATGCGGCGTTGGGCGCTTGGCACCAAGCCTTCGGGCCGAATAGACATCATGATTACCAACGTCAAGCCAAAGAGGAAGTAACGATACAGGGTCGGATCCGCGTTTTGCGCAATAAAACTCTGGACGCCCTTGTGCGCGGCTAGAGCCGGCAATAAAGTATGATTCATCAGATTCAGAGAGAAATCCTTTAAGGCTGGCAGGAACAAACGGTCGGCCGTTTCAATTGCCAGGCCGCCGACGATCACCCCATAGACGTTCCCGATGCCTCCAAGGATCACGGCGCACAAGATGATGATGGAAGTGCTGAACTGAAAGGCGCTGGGGAAAATACCGGCGATGTAGGCGCCGTAGAAGGCCCCTCCGAACCCGGAGAACGTTGCGCCCATCGAGAAGGCCAGCAGTTTCGTGCTTACCGGATTAATGCCCATTTGGGAAGCGGCTAGTTCATCTTCCCGAATCGCCATCCAGGCCCGGCCCAATCGGCTGTCGCGCAGGCGATTAATTCCGAAGATTGCCAGCACGATGATCACAATGATCAGGAAGAACCATGGGACCGTGTTATTGGAAGTAAACGTGCCAAGGATTGGCAAGGCCGGTCGACCAATGGGATTGATGCCTAGATCGCCGTTGGTTAGGTTTAGGTTATTGGCCAGGACCAGGCAGGCGGTAGTAGGCTTTGCACCGAATAATCGCTCCACTGCTGGAATTACCCAGCAGGTCAGGGGTTCATTGACGGTTACATTGGTCAGGTTGAGAAATACCACAGGAATGATCTCGCCGAATCCAAGTGTGACAATGGCAAGGTAATCACCGCGCAGACGTAAGGTCGGCGCGCCCAGGAGAATGCCCGCTAAAGCAGCCATCGCTGCGGCGATCCAAATTACCAACCAGAAATTCAAGGTGATATTATCTTGCGGGGATGACAGGATACCTGTAGTATACGCGCCAATGGCAAAGAACGCGGCATAACCTAAGTCCAAAAGGCCGGCATATCCTACCACGATGTTCAAGCCCATGCCCAAGATCACGTAGATCAAGGAAAAGATGATTAGGGACGTCCAACCCAATTGGGTGAAGTTATCTACAAACGGGAAGGCAATCACAACCAAACCGAGGATCACGAGCCTGCTAATGCGTTCCGCTCCTTCAGAGAGACCATGCAGAGCCACCATGACCATAGTCATGATGATGCCGCCGATGACGCCAATCAAGTTTGCAGGGATAACAACCTTAACGGGTGCCGCGGCATGACCAATGGCCTCTGTAATTACATAGTTTTGCAGCAAACTTAATACAAGCAAGATCACATTAGAGAGGACTGCCGGTGGAAGGGCTTCAAGTGCCAGCTTAGACGGTTCCTTGCGTTTGAACTGGCCGCTTATTGCAAGTCCAAGGCTGATGCCCATCAAAACCCCGATTACAGCGACGGACCAACCTTCGAATAGGAAGGTTAAAACTCCTCCGATGACTCCAAAAATGATACTCTGTCTACTGTTACGCATCAGAACACCTCTTCGAATTCCAGGTTAAGCCTTCTCGCCAACTTGTTCGCCGAACAGGCCGGTGGGGCGGAACATCAGGATCAGAACGAGGATTGCAAAGATCCAGGCTTCTGTCCAGCGGGCATCCAGGTAACCATCACTAAACGATGCAACGAGACCGATGATGAATCCCCCGGCCATCGCTCCTTCGATGTTCCCGATGCCTCCCAATACCGCTGCCGTAAAGGCGAATAGACCGGCTCGGAAGCCCATGAACCACCACGCTGTGTTGTTATAAAGACCCGACATCAAGCCAGCCGCCCCGGCCAATCCACCACCGATCAGGAAGGTGGCGCTGATCACGGTGTCAATATCAATTCCCATCATCTTGGCGGCGTCGCGATTTTGTGAAGTGGCACGCATGGCTTTGCCCAACGTGGTGCGTTGGATGAAGAACCGCAACCCGAGCATCATCAGGCCGGCCAATACAATTACCAAGAGACCTGTCAGCGTGAGGCGAAGATGAATTCCCGTCGATGCAAAAAGATTCGGGTTCATGTGCACGCTGGTAAGCATGGTCGCCACAATGTCAGGAAAATTCTTCTGCGCGGCGCCGCCGGATGTGCCAAAGGAGGGCACCAGCCAGGCCTGCCCAGCCCAGATCAATCCAAAATTCTCAATAATAAAAGACATGCCGATCGCAGTAATAAGCGGTGCCAGGCGCGGAGCATTGCGGAGCCTGCGATAAGCCAGCCGCTCAACGGCCGCGTTAAGCACGCCGCAGACCACAATCGCAAGCAGCAAGGCTACGATAAGTCCAAAAATAATATGAGCGGGGTTCGTCGAGTCGAGCGTGCCGGTCAGCGATAAAACTGTTAATGAAGTAAACACACCAACCATGAAAACATCGCCATGGGCAAAATTGATTAGTTCAATGATGCCGTAAACCATAGTGTAGCCGAGTGCAATGAGAGCGAAAATGGCGCCATTGGATATACCGATCAGCAAAAACTGCACAAACTGCAAAGGATTCTTAGCGAGTTCTGTCGTAATAGTTGGTATATCGAATGAGGCGACCGGTCCGATGAGTAGAACCAAATAAATGACCGCTATCGCGATGATGATATTTATTATTAGGCGTAATCCCTTGCTCATGAGAACTGCCTCCGTGAATCAATTTTAATTTCGTGCCTTGAGTATAGCAAAGTCAATGGCAACCAAAATATTTGAACTCGCAATTTTAATATGGCAAAAGGGGCAGCTCCTTGAGCTGCCCCTTGCGGTGATAATCCTACTTAGTGAGTGAGAACGTGCCAAAGTCGACGAACTTACCGCTTTGAGACTGGCCGATCTTGAAGAACGGGAGCGTGATGTCGCCATTCTGATCGAAAGACCACGTTCCTAGTGCGCCCTGGAAGTTCTGCAGACCCAAATAAGCCTTGGTCACGGTCGCGCGATCGGTTGGATCGCCGCCTGAGATGCAGATGTTATTGAGCACGTATACAAGGCTGTTCATCAAGTCATAGCCAAGCACTGCGTAAGGCTCATTGGTTGCGCCGTAGGCAGTTGCATAATCACTGTAGAACTTCTGGCCAATTGCGTTCAGGTCTTTTAGTGCTAGACCTGGCGTGCTCGCATAAGCACCTTCGGCAACGGAAGCGCCTGCACCGTCGATGAAGGCCTGGGTATAGATACCATCCGGTCCCATGAACTTGACCTTGGTGTTATCGCCCATGATGGAGACTTTGTCCTTCAGGATCTGGGATGAGTTGCTGTCTACCACTGCACCCAAATAGATCATGTCAGGAGGATTGCCGTTGTTGATGGTGGAAATCTTGGTCATCAGAGCTTGATAGTTAGGCGCCTTCGTGTCGTAGCCTTCCTCACCAAGCACAGTGATGCCGGCTTTGGTTGCAGCTTGATTCACTGAATCCGCAACGCCTTTACCGTAAGCCTGCTGGTCGTCCAGGATGTACAACGTCTTGACACCCAAAGAAACCATGAAGTTTACATCCACGGGGCCCTGCAGATCATCCGTTGCAGCTACGCGGGCGTAGTTTCGAACGCCGGTCGGGTAGTAAACATTCGGCTCGTTGGCGGCTGTAATGCCTGCGGCAGCGTGAGTCAGGCCAGGATATGTATTAGCCGGGGAGGCCATCAGCAATGGACCAGCCTGGTTCAGAATCGGGATGGAAAGCTTGGCAGCGCCCGAGTTGAAGGTTCCCAAGTAAGCGATGACGGACTTATCGGCAGCAGCCTGGGTCGCGTTCTGAGTCTCGGTGGCACCATCCCATTGTCCAGTGGCCGCAGTAGCATCATCATCAACCTTGTAGTTGATAGCGTACTTACCACCGCATACCACATTATTGGATTCTGCGAGGCGAAGTTTTTCAGCGTTGACGATGGTTTGGGTTTGAGTCAGCGACGAACCGGTCATCGGCAAATCAGAAACGATTGTTAAGGTCGCTACGGGCGAGCCTGTCCAGGTCGGAACGGCCTGAGCGGCCGGTGCTGAGGTGGCAGCCGGTGCTGAGGTGGCGGCAGATGCCGTAGTGGGGGCGGGCGCCATGGTCGGCGCAGTTGTGGCGGCCGGCATCGCAGTCGGTGCCGGTGTTGGGGTTCCACCACATGCCGCTAGTACCATGCTCGCAGCAATCACGAGTGAAACTAAAACGAACAAGCGTTTAGACATTTCTTGCTCCTCCGAATATCGTATTTTAATGAATAACAATCCGCGCTTCGGCGGTCATGACGACCGAGTCGACAAAACTTTTTGGTGTCAGCCTCACCTTCTTTCGGTTATGGAGAATTGGTAGTTCGCTATCTAACATAAAGCCGGAGAAATTTTCCATACCTAGCAAAATGGATTTTCTCGCGGCTGTCAAACAAGAGTAAAACTGGCAACTTTTCACTTTTTACGATTAAACTGCAATGGTAAATTATATCTTTGTTATGGTCAAGAGCCTATTTCTAGACATGTCTTCTTCACCTTTCGCAATCCTAGATCGCCTTTTGCGGTCATTGTTCTGGCCGACGACGGCTGCTCGCCAGCTTGGCTGCCAGATCCACCCAGATCGGCACCGCCTGACAAAAAACCTCATATTGTTGGGGCCGGCCCTGAAGGCTCCTGCGCTGCGATGGATATAGCTCATGGGAAGGTGCTGCTTAACCAATCAAGAGGGTTCACCTGTACACCATTAACCCACATTTCGAAGTGAAGATGCGGTCCGGTAACGTGTCCGGTCGCGCCAATATGGCCAATCAGTTGGCCAGCCTGAACTTGTTGGCCCGCAGTGACATAGATTCCATTGTCAAGTTGATGGGCATACAGCGTATAAACTCCCCATCCGTTGTTGATGATGGTTGCATTCCCGCGCGGCGGATTTGGAGCGGGTAGGAGTTTTCCCGCGAACACCACTGTGCCGGGCGCGGCGGCGTAAATGTCAAAGGGGTGGTCTTGCGAACAAACACCGTAATCCACCCCGCCATGAAAGTAATGGTAAACGCCTCCATTGTATGGGAAGGTTCGCGGAGTGCCAAACCAATCCTTGATGCAATAAGGCAGCCCAACCGGCAGAATGAATTTGCCTTGCCAGTCTTTTGTTGGCGTTGCGCCAGACACGATCGATGCAACTTGCTTATCTTCCGACTCCAATAGACTGGGGTCGTCGGGAGGAACAGGTTCGACGACCTTGGGTTCATCGCCAATGCCGACCAGGACCATTTGCTCGAAGGATTGCTTGGTGCCATTGGGTAAGGCGGCATCCAGTTCCAGGGGATACACTCCCGGATCAAGTTCAACATATACGCCCTGCAATGCCACCATGCGTCCATCACCCATCGGGAAGAAGTGCAGCGGTTTGTCCACCAAGATGCCGCCCAACGTTACGCCGTTGGCTGGCTTCACAATGATCTCGGCGGTTCCGCCCTGCTTGAAGGGCAGGTTTGGAGTTTGAACATCCATAAACGCAGACGGTAAACCGCTGGCGGTCTGGCTGGATGCGGAGGCGGCGCCGGGCGCATAAAGCACATCTCCGGGTAAGGTATCCCATGTGCCGCCTAATTCATTGATGCTTACCAGGGTCCATGGATCTGTATTTTGCTTGACGGCTATTTCGAGAAGCGATTCTCCGGCGTTGGGTGTTGTGCGATTTGTCAAGATCGAGGAATTGTTTTGTTGAGGAACGATCATGTTCGCACCGACGTAGAACTCGCTGGGGCTGATGATGTGGTTCAGTTTTTCAAGCAGTTCCGCCGGAATTTGTGTTTGGCGGATCAGGCTATGAAATGAATCTCCAAAGTTGATCACATCTGTGTTGAGGGTGCCAGTCACATCCTCCAGCCCCGGAATGACCAGCTGCTGACCCGCCTGAATGCTGTTGGCGTCCGTGATGTTATTTGCGGTCATCAGGTCATTCATTGAAACGCTGAAACGCTCGGCGATCGATGAAAGCGTATCTCCCGATTGGATCGTGTAGGTTGGCCCCGAGGCTGGCGACGAGGTGGATGCCGGCGAGGGTGTTTGTGCGGAAGCTGGTTGCTCCGCGCACAAACAGAGAGTCAAAATGATGAGAGGCAAGAAAAGCCTATGCATTCTGGAATTGTACTCGATCGCCGATCTGGTACTCATCATAGCGGTCGGGGTGGATCTCTAATGTATATCGTGCGGCCTGGGCAGGGAAGTAGGCTGGCCGCCAAGACTTTGCAATCACTTTGTCCACCACGCACATTTCAGAATTTATCCAAAACACGGCCAAATCAAAAGAGACGAACAACATATGGATGGAAGAGTCTGCGCGCGAATCCCTTCCGATCACAAGCATCAGCCCCTCCTCCCTCGGAAGAAAGCGGCGGAACATGAGGCCGCGCAAACGGCAAAAGAACGAATCGCAATATCCGACCCGCGCTGGATGGTCGATTGGTTTGTTTTGGTTTTGTACAAGAATATCGGATGGCATCGTCTGAATGAAAACGGGGCGCTCCTTTGGATTGCAGGATCACGCCCCGTCGAGTTCGGAATGGGTTGCCTTCATGACACGGTTTTTTTCTGGCTGATCACTTTTTCCACACTGCTCATCAATTCCTGCGGGCTGAACGGTTTGGAAATATAGTCATCCACTTTGGCGATGTGCAAACCGAGAACTTTGTCGATGTTTTGGGCTTTGGCCGTGACCACGATCACCGGGATATTCCGGGTGGTCTCATTGGCCTTCATTTGTTGGTATACTTCCCAGCCATCCATATCGGGCATCATCAAGTCGAGCAGTACCAAGTCCGGCAATTGTTCCCGCACCGCCTTAATCCCTGCCATCCCGCCGGATGCACCCGATACCTCGAAACCCCGCCGTCCGAGGATGAGCCGAATCAGGTCAATCATCTCTGGTTCATCTTCGATGCAAAGGATTCGTTTTGCAACTTTCTCTTCCATTTTGGCCTTGGGTAAGTTTACCATAATGCCGGATTCAGGGATAGATGAAAATCATTACGTGGAATGTAAATGGGATTCGTGCCGCGTTGAAAAAGGATGCATTGAGCTGGGCATTTGCCCAAAGCCCGGATTGTCTGTGCTTGCAGGAGGTTAAAGCGCGGCCTGAGCAATTGAATGAGGAACAGCGTCGGGCTTTGCAATACCCGTTTGCATGGAATCCGGCAAAGCGCGCAGGTTACAGCGGCGTGGCGACGTTCTATGGCGATCGGCCGGATGAGATCCAATTTGGATTGGATGATCCGACGTTCGATGGGGAAGGCCGTGTCGTTCGGACCCGCCAGCAGGATTTCGTCCTATTTAATGTGTACTTCCCGAATGGTCAACGCGGCCGGGAGCGCTTGGAGTATAAATTGAAGTTCTATGCCCGTTTGCTTAAGCTCTGTGATGAACTGCACCGGCGCGGGGAAAGGATTGTCATTACCGGGGACTTCAATACCGCGCACATGCCGATGGATTTGAAGAATCCCAAGGAAAATGAAACCACTTCGGGTTTCTTGCCTGAAGAACGTGAATGGGTGCAGAGATTCCTTGATCATCATTTTGTCGACGCCTACCGTTGCCTGTATCCGGAGAGAATTCAATACACGTGGTGGACATATCGTTTTGACGCACGGGCACGCGGCATTGGCTGGCGGCTGGATTACTTCCTCGTTTCGAAGGCGCTGATGCCGAAGGTACAGGATGTCACGATTCATGACGACGTTCTCGGATCGGATCATTGCCCCGTCGAAATCCTGATGGAGTGATTAATGGTAAGAAAATCGTGGACAACATGAACAATATATTAGAGAATCATATAAATAATCACTTGGGGCTATTCGCGGGACGGCTAGGTTGGTATAATTTTCACTGTTAAGCAAGGTTCGGAGGAATCTGTGAATTCACGTACTCAATCGTTTATCATTTACTTCCTGTTGATCGTGGCAATCGGCGCGATGCTCTATGTTGGCTTCAGGCAGGACAGCAACGCACCGCAGCCATTGACGATCAATCAGGTGGCGCAATCCATTCAAAACGGCGAAGTGGCACGAGTTATTGTGCAAAGCGATACTCAGATCCATATTATTTATAAGTCCGGCAAGGAAGCGGACTCGAACAAGGAATCAAGCGCCACCTTGGTGGATCAATTGGTCAGCTTGGGCGTTACGACCGAGCAGCTATCACCAAATAATGTGATTATCGAAATCCAGCCGCCATCGCCCTGGGCTGGGATCTTGAGCAGCTTGTTGTACATTCTGCCGGTGATCTTCATGGCGGGCGTGTTGTGGTTCATCTTTCGTCAGGCGCAGGGATCGAACAATGCCGCCATGGCCTTTGGAAAAAGCCGCGCCCGTATGTTCAGCGGCGAGCATCCAACCGTTACGTTTCAAGACGTGGCGGGTGTGGAAGAGTCGAAGCAGGAATTGGCGGAAGTTGTCGAGTTCCTGAAAGAGCCGCAGAAATTCATCCAGCTTGGCGCACGCATCCCCAAGGGGGTTTTGCTGGTCGGGCCTCCAGGCACAGGCAAAACCTTGCTTGCCAAGGCGGTCTCGGGTGAAGCGGGCGTGCCGTTCTTCTCCATCTCCGGTTCTGAGTTTGTGGAGATGTTCGTCGGCGTCGGCGCCAGCCGTGTGCGTGATCTTTTCGACCAAGCCAAGCGTCATTCGCCCTGCATCATTTTCGTGGATGAAATTGATGCGGTCGGACGACAGCGCGGCGCGGGCCTGGGCGGTTCGCACGATGAGCGCGAGCAAACTCTCAATCAGATGCTGGTCGAGATGGATGGTTTCGATACCGATACGAATGTCATTATCATCGCTGCCACCAACCGGCCGGATATTTTGGACCCAGCTCTTTTGCGCCCGGGACGCTTTGACCGACGCGTAACCCTGGATCGCCCCGATGTCAAAGGGCGAGAGGCGATCCTCAAAGTTCATGTCAAGGGCAAACCGCTCGAGCCCAATGTTGATCTCGCTTCCTTGGCGCGCGGCACGCCGGGTTTTGTCGGCGCAGATTTGGAGAACCTGGTCAATGAAAGCGCGATCCTGGCGGCGCGCCGCAATAAAAAATCCATCGGTCAACCGGAACTGGAAGAGGCCATTGAGCGCGTTGTGATGGGACCGGAACGAAAGTCCCGCCTGATCTCGGATGAAGAGAAGCGCATCATTGCTTATCATGAAGCGGGTCATGCGGTCGTTGCGAATGCCATCCCCGAAGCGGATCCGGTTCAGAAGATCACAATTGTCGGGCGGGGACAAGCCGGCGGTGCGACGTGGTATCGTCCTGATGATGACCGTCTGTTATTCTCGCGCAAGAAGATGATCGCGACCTTGGCCGGTGCGCTCGGTGGACGTGTGGCGGAGGAATTGGTCTTCGACGACATTACTTCCGGCGCTTCCAACGATCTGGAGCAGGTGACGCGCATGGCGCGCGCCATGGTCACTCGACTCGGTATGAGCGACGAACTGGGCCCCATGGTTTACGGCCAAAAGGAAGAATTGATCTTCCTCGGACGCGAAATTTCCGAGCAGCGAGATTATTCCGAAGCGGTTGCTGAAAAGATTGATGATGAAGTCCGCAATCTGGTGAACGAAGCGTATAAGCTATCCAAAAGCTTGCTGACCAATTATCGCGCTCAACTGGACGCGGTCGCCAGGAAGCTTTTGGAAGTGGAAACGATCACGCGCGAGGAATTTGAATCCATCTTCCCGCCGCCCTATCCTAAGAAGAGCGGAACACCGCAGCCGGCCGCGCTCCCGGCCTAGCAGAGCGTAAACAAGAATTCCTCCACGGGTTAGTGGAGGAATTTGTTTATGCCGTGTTCTGACTATGCTTTTGTGCTTTCTGTTGCTTTATGCTGTTTCACCAATTCGCGGCGCAAGATTTTCCCGACGGTTGTCTTGGGCAACTCCGCCCTGAATTCGTAATGCGTTGGAATCTTATATGCTGCCAAGCGTCCCTTGCACCATGCTTTGATTTCGTCGGCGGTTGCTTCCTGACCCGGCTTCAGAACGATCCAGGCTTTGACCGTTTCGCCGCGATATGGATCGGGAATGCCTGCCACGCCGACTTCCAGAACTTTGGGATGGGCGGCGATGGCTTCTTCCACTTCACGCGGCCAGACTTGGAATCCGCCCGGCTTGATGAGCTCTTTCTTGCGATCCACAATATAGAAATAACCGTCTTCATCCATGCGGGCAATATCACCGGTGAATAACCAGGTCCTTCCATCCTTCAAGCGACGTAACGCATTCGCCGTTTCCGTCGGCATATTATGATAACCCTTCATCACTTGTGGGGCGTTGATCGCCAGTTCACCAATCTCGCCGGGCGGCATTTCCGTTTCGCCGTCATCCAGGCTGATGATCTTGCAGTCCACATCCGGCCAGGGCATCCCAATCGAACCGGTCTTGTTTACTCCCAATAAGGGATTGCAGTGAGTTGCGGTCGGCGCCTCGGACAGGCCGTAGCCCTCGAACAATTTTCCGCCGCTTAATTCTTCAAACCTCTCCTTGGTCTCGCGCATCAATGGAGCCGAACCCGAAATGCAGGCTTTGATCGAGCGCAGGCTCACCTTTCCGGCTCTGACTTCAGGATGATTGTTGATGGCGTTATATAGCGTCGGCACACCCGGGAAAGTCGTCGGCTTGTATTTCCTGATGTTCTCCAAAACATCAGGGATATCGCGGGCGTTCGGGACCATCACCATCGAGGCGCCCAGTTCGATGGCATGCAGCATCCCTGCCACCATTCCGTAAACATGGAAAAGTGGGATGGCCATCAGGAGGATTTCCTTGCCTTCCTCCATCACAACGAACCACGCCCTGATTTGCAATGTGTTGGCAACCAGATTGCGATGCAAGGCCACCGCGCCTTTTGATGTACCCGTGGTCCCGCCGGAGTATTGGAATAGAGCGGTATCGTCCGGTGCGATGACCAGTTTGGGGCGTTGCGAAGGTTGATATTTGGCGAGCAGGTCCTTCATCCAAACATCGCCATCCGCCAGCCCGCCTTCGATTTTGAAACCACCTTTTTTCTCGCGCGCCAGCGTGAACAACAGGCTGGTAACCGGCGGCAGGGTCTCCTTGAGATTTGTGACGATCAGCTTTTTGATTTTGGTATTGGGCTGTGCCGCCTTGATCGTTTTATAAAAATTCGTCATCACGAACATGATTTCGATGCCCGCGTCGCTCGCTTGGTAGGCAATCTCCGGCGGCGTATAAAGCGGATTGGTTGCGACCACCACTCCGCCCGCCTTCAGAATCCCGAAATAAGCCTCGACAAACTGTGGCGTGTTCGGCATGAAGATTCCCACGCGGTCGCCTTTCTTAACTCCCATATCGACGAGCGCCGCGGCGAGGCGGTCGGTTCTGTCGTTCATCTCCTGGAATGAAATGACCGCGCCCTTGAAAATCGTGCAGGCGCGATCAGGATATTTGCGGGCCGACTCCTCCAGAAAATGGAACAGCGGCACTTTTGGATACTCAATCGTTGCAGGCACACCTTTATCGTAGTGTGCGATCCACGGACGGTCGTTCATGGCGGTCCTCCTTTGCGAATGGACGTAGTATAAAGCAAAACGAAATTAAAGGCCAAATCCAGATTCGAGCATGGTCTGATGGATGAAGGAGACAATTTCTTCGATGATATTTTCTCCGCCAGCGCAAACCCAGTGGATATCTGGATCAGACTCTTTAAACCAGTTGCTTTGCCGGCGCACGAAGTTTCTGGTAGCGCGTCGCATCTGGACTTTGGCCTGCTCGATGCTCAATTTCCCTTCGATCACGCTGATGCATTCCCGATACCCAATCGCCGACATCGTTGGTAAATCCGGCGAATAGCCTTTTGCCAGCAAGCCTTTGGCCTCATCCAATAATCCATTTGCAAACATGGACTCGATGCGCTTGTCAATCCGCGCATAGATTTCGGGCCTGGGACGGGTCAATCCAATCGCAATCAAATGATATGGCGATTCGCCCTGCCGGCGCTGCTCGGAGAATTTTCTGCCGGTTGTCCAAATAACTTCCAGAGCTCGGATGGTTCTTCTCAGATTACGCGGATCAATCCTCGACGCGGCTTCCGAATCCAGCATTTGCAATTTTTTGTGGAGAGAGTCTCCGCCCTTTTCTGCGTTCTCTTTTTCGAGCTCACGCCTCAATTTGTCATTTGGCTTTACTTCCGGTGGCAGCCAGCCTTCCGTCACCGCACGGACGTATTGGCCCGTTCCGCCGACAAGCAACGGCAACTTACCGCGCGCATGCACATCGGCAATCACGTGCATTGCCATTTTTTGAAAGACTGCCAGTGACAGGACTTCATTGGGATTGGCGACATCAATCAGGTGGTGCGTGACGCGTGCTTGTTCTGCTGGCGTTGGCTTCGCCGTTCCAATGTCCATGCCGCGATAGAACAGACGCGAATCCGCTGAGATGATCTCGCCGTTGATTCGCTCAGCGAGCTGAATCGCGGTTTCGGTTTTGCCGACCGCAGTGGGACCGACGAGCAATATAAGAGTATGTTTATTTGCCTTGTTGACTAAAGTCGGTGGTCGCATCAATCATCTTTTTTCTTAATGAGCGTTTTGTAAAGATGTTTGTAAAAGTTAGGATGACCGTAATTATTCCGAAGATAATTCCGGAAGTTGTTACCCGCATTGGATCCTCTGTGGAAAGAACGCTGCTGCTAATTGCGGCAACCAACAATGCAAATAACCATGTCCAAAGAGAATATTTTTCAAGCAGGATTAATATCTCACTTTCATATCTACCGTCATTTATCAGTTGTTTCCTCGATTGCTCGTATTCTCTGGATCTTCTTATTTCATACAAATAGGCCGTCACAATAATGACTGCGATAACTGCGAACATAGAGATAATTATCAAGTTCAGCGTAACAAGAAGGTTTTGTAGTTCTTGAGGCATTTCGATTAACCTAAGTTCTCGTATCACATTCTCAAAATGTACGATCTCTATCTCAGCAAGGCTGGGTCAGCGGGTCTGTGCGAGCACGGCGCAAGCTATATTCTGCAGTGCCTGGCAGTTTTTGGACTGCTGATACCATTCAAAGAAATGCAGGCTATGATCCAGAAAAGTCAAATACTCGGCGGGGTCCACATCTTTCGAGAAATAATCCAAAACGGTCCAGTGCAGAACGTAGAGATTTCCTGCATTTACCAAGGCGGGCAGATATCGCGTTTCATCTTCTGTAAGGCGGACGCCGCGTGGATGCTTTGCCAAGGTCTTCTGGTAGGCGCGCAGGAAAGTGTCCGCCCAATCCAAGCGAATGGAACCGTCCTCTGAGCCTTGCCATGAAGTGCAGAAATACCATAGCGCCAATCCTAAATCAAACAAACGCAGATCCACTTTGGACCAGTCGAAGTCGAACACGCCGGAGACGCGGTCACCCGAGAATTTTAGATTGCCGGGATGGTAATCGCAATGGATTACCATTTCGGGCAGGGAACGTGCGCGGCATTCGCGCAGGATGTTCAAAGTTGCCGCGATGTTGGCGCTTACCGGCTCCAAGTATTCGTGGATGTGATCGTCGAAGATCGTCCCTTTCGATCTTGATGGACAGGTTGCCCAGGTCTCGGCGATCACAGGCAATAGATCGAGAATCTTGGGTTCGTTGCGCCTGCCAAGGGGAGTGAATCCGCCGACATCGATATGGAACTGTGCCAGCACGGCCGCAGAAGAGGAGAGTTGCGCTTTGTTCAGCCTGGGGTCTACCCAAGTGAAGCGATCCTCGCCCGAAAGATATTCAAAGATGGTGTAGAACACATCCGTAGAGTCATCTGTCCCTTCAAATCTATGCAGGTAAGACTTCCCCGAGCGTGTTTTGTAAATGCGGGCGGCTGGCATTCCTGCCGCCACCAAGTGATCCATCAGGGAATGCTCGAATACAAGCTCCTGCTCGCGGATCCCGCGCTTGTATTTACGCAAAAAATAGCGATGTCGTTGGCCCGCGGCCAGTGTGTAGATTTCGTATGCGGTGTTAACAAAACCGCGTTCGTTCTGCTCATATTCGATCAACTCACCCAAGGCATAGTGGGCAAGGACCTCTTTTAGTTCGGCGGTGATTTGGGAATCCATGGAAAATAACCTCGCGCGGAAAAGGCAACCTCGAGTTCCTTCCTAATTCACGTCCTCGGCCTGTACTGCAGCTTTCACTGAATTCTTGATTATCAGCGCCAGAGGCAGGGACTGCGCTTAGACGATCTAATCCCAAGCATACCATAAAGAACCAGCCAGCATGTTTCGTATTCAGCAATAAAGGGAGGAACCTTTCAGACAATAAGTCGGCTATTGTTCAACGGGCGCTCTCAAAATGGACAATCTCTGGCTCGCCATTGACTTCTTTCGGGGCGGCCAGACCCAGCTGCCAAGGGTCTATCGGGTTTGCCTGGGCGCAATGTTTGGCGCAGGATAACAGGTATTATTGTACTTCTCGGCATGACGGCGATCTCCGGCGACCGACGCGATCCCTAGGTATGCATCTTGAATTCTACAAAAGCGTGAAGCCACCCTTTTTTGCAATTAATCCGATTTTGCCGCATGGCGCCGGACGCCGCCCGCAACGATCTGATGCCGTTCGGCACACAGAAAATCCGCCGCGGCTTGTGCTCCGGCGCACCACTTTTTGATTGTGGCTTATTGCAAAAATTTTTCCAGCAAACCGCGCAAACGGATCTCCCAATTCTCGCGGCGCGGGCGCGAGGCGTACACCAGTCGTTCATACTGCTGCAGCATGGCCTTTGTCGTCCGCTCGATGGCATAACGGGTCGAGGCCTGGCGCGCCGCGTCGCCCATTTGCTTGCGCAGGCTTCCGTCCAGGCAAAGACGCGTCAACTTTGCAGTGAACGATGCCAGATCTTTGGTGGCGAGAAACCCGGTTCTGCCGTCATCGATCGTATCCGCCACTCCCGGCGAATCGATTCCGATCACAGGCAATCCTGCCGCCATGCCCTCGATCACCGACAGCGGATGAACCTCGGTTATGGATGCGGTGACGAACGCGTCGCACATGGTGAGATACGAAGGAAGCTCTTGATACGGAACAAAACCCGTGAATCGAACGCGTGCATTGAGATTGAGTTCCGCCGCGAGCTGTTTCGTCTCCTCCTCGATTTGTTTTTGCCCGCCGCCAAGGATCAAAAGGTAAACGTGATCGAGCGCTTGCGCCACGCCGGCAAATGATTGAAGCAGGAAGAAAAGATTCTTTTCCGTCGCGATACGCCCGGCGTAGACCAGCAGGATATCGTTCTCATTGAATCCGAAATCGGCGCGGTGCAAGGATTCAGATTGATAAAAACTCTGCAGTTCTACGCCATTCGGAACGATCTCGATGTGAACGGTCACACCCATCTTCCGCAAAACATTCGCCATACCCGCCGAAGGAGAGACCACCAGACTCATTGCCTCACAAAAGGAAGGCATATAGGCTTGAAGCAATCCGTCACTAATCTCTTCGGGCACGATCGGGAAATAGGCTTGGGCATACAAGTCGTAGCGGGTGTGGTTGGTGAATACCGTAGGAATGTGCAGGGGCTCGCAGTAACGCAAGGCAAGGCGTCCGCTCAGGAATGGATGGTGGACATGAACGATGTCCATAGTTTGCAATAGTTTCTTGGCGGCAACGGTGTGACGAAACGAAAGATAATAACCGGTGTCCACCAGCGGCAAACCGGGTGAACGGATGACGCGCGGTTCTTCGTCGTGGTAATCCTGATCGCCGAAAGTGAACACGAAGACCTCGTGCCCCGCCTTTTCGAGGTAGCGCTTGTTCAGATCAATGTAGTTCGTGATTCCGCTGACGTGCGGTTTATAGACGTCGGCCATCATGGCGATGCGCATGAGCAAATGGTACGAGTAAGCCGGCGTGCTGTCAAGACGGCTATGGTAGAATGAAACCTCTCGCCAGGTGATGATGGTTAAATTGGTTTTGCGCGGAAAAGAATTTGAAGTCAAACCCGGCATGACGTTGCTATCGTCATTGCAGAAGGTGAATATTTTGCCTGAATCGGTGATAGCCACGCGCAATGACGAGATGATCCTCGAGGACGAAGTTTTGAAAGATGGCGATGTGGTCAAGTTGATAGCGGTGATTTCAGGCGGTTAATTCGACATGTCGGACACAAAGGTTTTTCCCATTGATTCTTTGTGTCTGGAAATATAGGTAGATCATGAAATGTCGCAAATGTGGTGAGAAAGCCTCGGTCAACATGCGCCAGCACAAACTGGCGCTGTGCACGCAACACTATCTCGAATGGGTTCCCGAGCAAACCGAACGTTTCATCAAGAAATATGAAATGTTCAGTCACGACGATCAGATTCTCGTCGCGGTTTCGGGCGGGAAAGATTCGCTGTCACTGTGGGACATACTCGTTCGACTCGGTTATCACGCCGACGGTCTTTATGTGGGTCTCGGCATCGATGCCGGCATTGGTTACTCCGCCGAGTCGCATCGCCTCGCCGAAAAATTCGCGGACGAACATCGCCTCAAACTCCATGTCCTGGACATTGAAAAGGAATATGGCCAGCCGATCCCGGTGCTCTCCGAAATTTCGCATCGCGGACATGGAAGGCCGTGTGCGGTCTGCGGACTGACCAAGCGTCATGTGATGAATCGCATGGCGCGCGATCTCGGCTACGATGTTTTGGCGACCGGTCATAACCTTGACGATGAGGCCGCGGTGCTGTTTGGTAACACGCTGTCCTGGTCGGTGGAATATTTATTGCGGCAGGGCCCGGTCCTTCCATCGACCGAGGGTCTGGCACGCAAGGTCAAGCCGCTTTGTCGCTTCTACGAACGCGAGATGACCGCCTACGCGCTTTTGCGCGGCATCGAATATATTTATGAAGAATGTCCATTTGCCGAAGGTTCCACTTCGATTTACTATAAGGAAGTGCTCAATCAATTGGAGAATGATCGCCCCGGCGCCAAACTCACATTTTACCTGCGTTTTCTGGAGGCGCGCCAAGGCGGTCTGTTTGCCCAATCAAATGATGCCGTGGAGCGCTTGCATCCTTGTCCCAATTGTGGGCAGCCGACCTCCGCGCCTGGTTTATGCTCGTTCTGCCGCCTGATCGATAAGGCCGCGGATCAGGCGCCACTGGTCAGTAATTTGTAAGCTCTCATTTATTCTTGGAAGGAGATTGCATCATGCCCACCAAATCCTCTGATTTGAAAAACTTGACGTTGTTGGGTCACAAGTCTCAGCCCGCCAGAAAACTGGAAGCGTTTCCCAATCACAATCCGGATCGCTATTATCTCGTCAAACTCGAAACGGATGAATTCACTTGCGTGTGTCCCGCCACGGGTCAGCCCGATTTCGCCACGATCAAAGTCGAATATGTGCCAGATAAGAAAATCGTCGAATCGAAATCATTCAAATTATATTTGTGGTCGTATCGCAACGAAGGCGTTTTTCATGAGCACGTCGTAAATACGATCCTGGATGATCTCGTCGATGCTTTGAATCCTCACTATTGCAAGGTCATTGGGATTTTCAGCATACGCGGCGGAATTGGAATTACGGTCGAGTCAGAAAAAGTGAAGACGCCCGCCGCAAAGAAGGCGGTGCAATGAACGTGGCAGATCGTCGCTATCGCTGGCTTCCGTTGGTTACTGCATTGTTTGTAACCACGCTGGTCATTTCAAATATTATTGCGGTGAAGCTGGTCAGCTTGTTTGGCTTGTTTGTGCCCGCCGCAGTGATTTTATTTCCCATTGCCTATATCTTCGGCGATGTGCTGACCGAAGTCTACGGATACGCGCGGGCGCGTCAGGTCATTTGGACCGGCTTCTTTTGCAACCTGATCGCTGTGATCGCAATTTATATCGGTGGATTATTGCCGGCCGCACCGTTTTGGTCCGCTGGAGGTTTCAATACGCCTCAGGCCGCGCAGGGGGCGTATCAAGCGATTCTGGGAGCCACACCGCGCCTTTTGTTGGCTTCGTTCATCGCATATTTGATCGGCGAGTTTCTCAATTCGTTTGTGCTGGCAAAACTGAAGTTAAGAACCGCTGGAAGATTTCTTTGGATCCGCACGATTGGCTCCACGCTGATCGGTCAAGGTGCAGATTCCGCGGTCTTTATCACGGTAGCGTTTGCGGGAATCATTCCAACGAGCGGATTGGTTCAAGCGGTTCTCTCACAGTGGTTCTTGAAAACCGCTTACGAAACGATTGCCACGCCGTTGACCTACGTTGTGGTCAACGCGTTAAAGAAAGCCGAGGCCGAAGATTACTTCGACCGTGGCACCGATTTCAATCCGTTTGTTGCTTCCTGATGCAACCCATTCATATCTCTCAACAAACCGCCCGCCGTTTTGTTCTCGGCAAACAAGGCTTGTGGCCCGGACGAAGGTGGAAGGGGAAACGCGGCACCATCGATGCCCTCAATGCCTGCGAGGCGGTGCAGCTCGATCCGCTGAATATCACGGCCCGCAGCCAGGATCTTGTCCTGCACAGCCGTGTGTTGGATTACAAAACCGCTTATCTTCGACAGGTTTTATATGAAGATCGCAAATTCTTTGATTATGGTGGCTGGCTGGCAGTCTATCCAATGTCGGAACTTCCATACTGGCGCGTACATATGGAGCGGCGCAGTCATGCCAAGCGTGTGGAGGATTTTGTTTTCAAGCATCATGAGGTTTTCGATTTTGTGCGTGATGAGATCAGGAAGCATGGTCCGCTTGGGAATCGTGACTTTGAGGGAAAAGCTTTGGGTAGTTGGAATTATCGCGGACGCAAGGAAGAAGCGTTGGCGCTCTACGATATGTGGATCAGCGGCGAACTGATGATGCATCACCGCGACGGATTCAATCGCGTCTATGATTTCCGTGAGAACATTGCGCCGAAGGAATATGATTACGTCGCTAGCAAAGAAGAAGCGGAGAAATATTTCGCGCGTAAAGTCGTTGCTTTCTTAGGATTGAAGAGCGAAGGAAAAATGCGCGGCGAGATGCATAACTATATGCGTGAAGAATATTCGCCCGCGCAGATGAAGAGTCTGCTCGAGCGATGGAGAGTGCTTGGGATGTTCAGGCAGGTTCAAGTCGAGGGCGGACGCGAAACGTATCTCGTTTTATCGGAAGATATACCGGTGTTGGAGTCGCTCGAAAAAGGAAGAGTCCCCAAAGGATGGAATCCAAAAGATACCACCACGCTCGATGAGGTGACCTTGCTTTCATCGCTGGATGTGGTCAGCGCGCGCGGAAGGGCGAAGCAGCTTTTTGATTTCGATTACAAGTGGGAAGTATATGTTCCTGTGCACAAGCGCCGTTGGGGATACTATGTCCTGCCGATTTTATATGGTGATGATTTGGTGGCACGGCTTGACCCGAAGCTGGATCGCGCGACGATGACATTGCGGATCAATGGATTTTGGCATGAGGACGGCGCGCCGGTAAGAGATGTGGATTTTGCGAACGCGTTGGCAAAAGGCTTGGCACGTTTTGCAGATTTTCTCGAAGCGAAGCGGATCGATATTTCGAAGATTCATCCGGCCGCGTTGCGGAAAAAAGTGAAGCTGGTCTTGAGCCAAATTTCAGATTCGGTGGTGACGTGAAGATTCCAACCCTTGAAACCACAAGCACCAGGCTCCGTCCGTTTAAATTGGACGATGTTGACGCATTGTTTCAAATTGCAAATCAAAGGGATATTTTCAAATACTTCCCCAACCCCGCGCCGTGGACGCGCGAAAAGGCTGGAAAGTTTATTCAAAGCCAGCTTGAGCACTGGCAGCGGCATGGCTTTGGCTGGTGGGGTGTCGAAGCGGCTGAACATCCTGAATTGGTCGGGTGGAATGGCTTGCAGTATTTGCCGGAGACGGACGAGGTTGAAGTCGGATATTTGATCAGTCAAACATTCCAAGGCCGCGGCTGGACAACGGAAGGCACGATCGCCAGTTTGAGATTTGGATTTGAAACGCTTGGCATTGAATCGATCATTGCCATTGTTCATCCTGATAACATCGCCTCGCAACGTGTCGCATTGAAGTGCGGTTTATCGCTGGTGGATCGAAACAATTATTTCGGCATGGATTGTTTTCGTTATCGAATTGAGGCCAAGGAGTTTATGAAGGCTGTATAATATGAATTCTTTGAGCTTCCGCTGAAGGCTTGTATTTTGGCGGGGAGGTTGAAATAAAGGAATGGCGAAATCATTACATCTCAAATTCACTGATGTGGCTCCCGATGTGGAACTGCTGGATGCGCGACGGAAAGTTGGTGAATGAATATAAATCTCGCACGGAGATTGAAGTACTGGCGAGAGGAGAACACTGAATCAAGTTAAGAAAAGAAGTGCAAGCGATGACTAGAAAGACCCCCGAAGGTTTATAAGTCTTCGGAAGTCTTTTCCAATATCTGCTGTTTTATTTCGCTTTTGTCCTTAACTTATACATCACGACGAATGACTTTGATCGAAACAAAACCTGCAAATATCAATATCAAAATCATGACTGCAACTAATTCCAACCGATGGATAGTGTATTCATTTTCTTGTATTTTTTGTATGTCTTTGAGAAACTGTGCTGATTGCATTGTTGAGGTTGGTTTCTCTTGGGCTAAGCCGAATTCCGCAGTACAGCCAATGACGACAGTTGGAGTAGTTGGGAAATAACCATTAGGTATGTTGACGGCGTTATAGATTTCCTCACAAGTTCCGCCAGGGAAGAAGTCGCCCCAAACGCCTTGTGTATCTGTCTTATATCCTTCGCCGTTGCAAATATCTTGCCAATTAGTAAAGCTATTAAGGTAACCTGCCCAAACACATGTATTTGGTACGGCAGGTTCATTATTATCCCATATTCCGTTTCCATTAGCATCTAGCCAGACTTCGATACTGGCGCCTGCATCATGTTCCTCGTAAGCAAAAGGAATAGGATATATAGTTGAAAAATAATAGAAAGCCAAACCAGTGACACAGGATGTTGCGACAAAGACAAATAAGAATACTAAGAAGCGCAAAACGACTGTTTTTACATTTGCCATGTATGTATACCCATGAGTTTTGGTATGGCCACCACATTTTCGATTATACGCCTGCCTCGTTTGACAGGCAATAAATGGAATGCTTCGTTATTTTTGCTTATAGACCGTCGCAAATTCTTGTGCAAAGTCTTTCATCTTGACTTTGCCTAACGCCGGTCGGTGGAGGTAATAGTCTTCATACAATTTTCCGCTGTGCGTGCTGGCGTTCATTTCCACGAAGCCTTTTGCAACTTGTGGATTCATTCCAGCGGCGATCAGTCCCTTGAGAACTTGTTCGTCAGGAATAATGATCCATTTCAAATCAGGCTTGCCAATGGCTTCGCCTAAAATCCGCGCGGTGTCGTTGCAGGAAATTTCGTCGCTGGCAACATAGGGCGCTTTTCTGCCAACTTGCGGAGTCGTAATTTCTTCCGCAATCGCGGATGCAATGTCAATGGGCGAGACCCACGGCTTTTTATCGTCTGCGCCATAGTTGGATGCGATCACGCCTTGTGTTTTGATCGCAGGAATAAAGCTAAATAAATTTCCGTAGAAACCAACCGGGCGCATAAACGTAATGGCAACATCGGACGGCAAGGTTTTAAAGATCGCCTCGATATCGAAATAAAAATCAAGAGCGCCGTTGCCTTTGTTGGTGTGAGCACCGATGCTGCTGAGATTGACCACGCGCTTTACGCCCGCTTGCTGAATCGCCTGCGCATAGTTGCGTGCGAGTTGTTCAATGTAACTCAAATCAAAATTGCGACCGGAATATAAGGCGGATTCCATGCAATACACGGCATCTGCGCTTGCAAAAGTTTTTGTAAGAAACTGTACGTCTACCAAGTTGCCGATGGCAGCAGCCGCTCCCAGCGCCTCGATATCATTTTTCTTTTCAGCTTTTGTGCTGATCACCGTAACCGCATGGCCTTTTGCAATCAATTCTTTAGTCAATGGTTTGCCGATGTTTCCCAAAGAACCTGTAACGATAATTTTCATCGTTCTCCTTTTTCTTTGAAACGATTATACGCGCGCGGTATTTGATAATCAACGACCCCCTCCGCCGCAAAGCGGCACCTCCCCCAAATCCAATTTGGGTTTGGGGGAGGTCAGGTGGCGGTTACGCTGTCTCTAAATATTTTTCGATCTCGTAATCGCTGACGCGCAGCCGGTATTCATCCCATTCTTTCCACTTGGCGGCGGTGAAGGCTTCGTACATCGTTTCGCCAAGCGCGGCTTTCACGACTTCATCTTTATCGAGTTCGTTCAACGCTTCCGCCAGCGAGCCGGGCAATTCCTTGACGCCCATCTTCTTGCGTTCCTTCGCGTCGAGATGATACAGATTGATGTTGTTGAGCGGCTTGGGTGCCTCCAACTTTTTGTCGATGCCGTCCAGGGCGGCGGCGAGCATGACGGTGAATGCCAAATACGGATTTGAGGACGGATCGGGGAAGCGCAATTCGGCCCGCACGGCTTTGTCGCGCCCTTCGGTATAGCGCGGGATGCGGACGAGCGCCGAGCGGTTCTTCTGCGCCCAACCGATATAAACCGGTGCTTCATAGCCGGGGACGAGCCGTTTATAGGAGTTCACGGTCGGTGCGACGACGGCGGCCAAGGCGCGGGCGTGTGCGAGCTGCCCGGCGATGAACGAATAAGCCGTCTTGGAGAGATGCGCTTCATCGTTCGGATCGAAGAATACGTTTGCGCCGCTTCTCTTATCGAAGAGGGATTGATGGCAGTGCATTCCTGAACCGTTGATTCCGAAGACGGGTTTGGGCATGAATGAGGCGGTCAATCCGTGCTGTACCGCGATGGCTTTCACGGTGTATTTCAAGGTGAGAACATTGTCGGCGGTTTTGAGGGCGTTGGCGAAGCGGAAGTCAATTTCATGCTGGCCAAGCGCCACTTCGTGGTGACCAACTTCCACTTCGAGGCCCATCCTATCCAGCGCGTCCATCAACGCGTTGCGAACGGCTGCCGCTTCATCGAATGCGGAGAAGTCAAAGTAACTGCCGGTATCGTGCGGAACAGGGTGCACACCATTGCCATCTGTACCCTTGAACAAGAAGAATTCAGGCTCGGGACCGACGTTATAGACCCAACCCCGCCCCTCCAGCTTGGCTAGCATCCGCTTCAAGACCCCGCGTGGATCGCCTTCAAACGGTTTTTCCTCCGGCGTAAAAATATCGCAGAATACGCGGGCGCGCCGCAGCTCAACCTGCGTCCATGGCAGGACCGCATACGTATCCGGATCGAGCCGCAGGAGCATGTCACTTTCCTGAATGCGGGCAAAACCTTCCACCGACGATCCGTCGAACCAAATGCCATCCTCGAGCGCGCCTTCCAATCCGGCAACCGGCATGTCCACGCTCTTGACGGCTCCGGTTACGTCGGAGAATTGCAATGAGATGAACTTGACTTTATCTTCCTTCACACGTGCGATCAGTTCTTTGGCGTCCATATCCTTTTTCCTTTCGATTGATGAATAATGACTGAGTCGAGTGATGATTATTGAACTCTGATTGGTTCTTCTGCCTCCTGGTCTGTTTCCGTAGTGGAAGTCGATTTGTGCCCGCTATTAATAAAGACGACCGACCCAATGATGATCATCGCCGCGACAAGGATGCGCGGCGTCAACAGCTCGCTGGCCAGCAGGTTTCCGAGCAGGACTGCGATCACCGGGTTGACATACGCATATGTGGACACCAAAGAGATGGGAGCGTTCTGCAACAGCCAGCCATAGGACACGAACCCGATGAGCGATCCGAATCCGATCAGATAAATGAGTCCGAACCACGAATGCGTTGAGACAGAGGCAACGTGGAATCCGTTAAGTTCGCCACTTCCTGCGCTGACGATGAACAACGCCAGCGCGCCTGCGAGCATTTCCGCGGCGGTGCCCATTAGCGATGACTTCGGCATGTCTCCATGCTTGCTGTAGATTGAGCCGAGCGACCAGATCAATGCGGCGAAAAGCAGGGCAATGGTTCCGAGGGTATCGAACTGGGTTCCGGATTTGCCGCTGAATTCACTGGGACCGATCAACAAGAATATTCCAGCGAATCCAATCAGCAGGCCGATGATTCCGCGCCAACCCGGTTTGACGCCGCCCGGCCTAAACGATTCAAATAAAACCATCCACAAGGGGATGGTGCTGACCATCAATGCCGCGATGCCGGATGGCACCCGTTGTTCCGCCCATGAGACCAGTCCGTTGCCGCCCAGCAATAACGCGATACCCACAATGGCGGTTGAAACCCATTGCGGCTTGGTCGGCATCGGATCGCCTGCCGCGCGCCGCCACGTAAACAAGACGATTCCCGAAATCAGAAATCGCAGGCCGGCCATCATGAACGGTGGAATCGTGTCCACCGCGAATCGAATCGCCAAGTATGTTGACCCCCAGACAATATATAACGCAATCAACGCTGTCCAAATCTTTGTTTTCATTCGTCTCCATAGATGTTCTTGCCAGCGAAGCCCGGCTATCTGCTCGTCCCGCCGTGATCGTAATCAAATTTGCGTTCTTGTCGCCTCCCAGCCAAGCAGCGCCATCTTCAAAGGCACGCCGTACCGGTAATTGCCGAACCCGCCGATCTTGCAGATTACGCGATGACACGGGATCAGCACGGCGATTGGATTATGTCCGACTGCCGTGCCGACTGCACGCGTCGCTTTCGAGTTCCCGACTTCCAGCGCGATGTGTTCGTAGGTGGTCACGGCACCAACCGGAATATTGAGCAGTGCTTCCCAGACTTTGAGCTGAAAGTTGGTTCCGCTCAAATGCAAGTGCAAGGAGGCTTTCTCGCGCTGGCGCAAATCGAAGATGGGCGCGATCAGGGGGGCCGTGCTTCGGTGATCTTCGATCATGCTGGCCCGGTTCCAGTCTGCCACCAGCCCGTCAATCGCCCGGCCTTCGCTGCCTTGCACAAAACTGAGATGGCAGATGCCGCGCTCGGTGATTCCGATCAAACATTTTCCGAACGGGGTCGGGTGGATGCCATAACGAATGGTTAAGCCGAGGCCGCGCGATTTGTATTGGCCGGGCGTGATGGCCTCCGTGGTGACGAAAAGATCGTGGAGGCGTCCTAAGCTCGAAAGTCCGATTTGATACGTCGTGTCCAGCAGGTTTTCGGAATGATTCAGCAATTCCTTGGCGCCTTCCTTGGTCAGGTACTGCAAGAACCGCTTCGGGCTGACGCCCGCCCAGCGCGTGAACATCCGCTGGAAGTGATATTCGCTCAATCCGATGTTGGCCGCCAGCTCATCCAGGTTTGGCTGATCTTTATAATGGTTTTCAAGGTACTGGATCGCCTGCTCGATACGCAGGTAATCTTCGGAAAGCTGTCTGTAATCGGCGAGAGAGTTGTTCATGGTTTCTCCTTTGGAATATTGCTCGAATTGTAAGAACATCTCTGTCGTCCGCATACCCGATTCTTGCTTTATCACCGGTCCCATGCTCCGGCAAAGTCTTTGACGTGCCTGAGAAGGCTAAAACTTTAGGTAGCTACGCGCTGCTGTGTAAACAAAACAGGTATGCGTGGGCATACCTGTTAAATGCAACCTCTGCAATTAAGAAGAAAGCCCTTCCATGACCAAACAAGCATCCGAAAATGCCGGTATCACCGCGCCCATCTTATATCATACATCGCTGCATGTTTTTCGATGACGGGCAGTAGATTTCTTAGAACTCTACTCCTTGCGCTTTTCTGGAAGGGAGAAGGGAGTCTGTGACAGGCTCCAGAGGCATCCGCTGATCAATCCGATTTTTTCCCTGTTTGCAGGGATTAGCGCATCCCTCGCGGGACGGAACCTCCACCTCGTGATCTCGATTCGCGTCGAGACCCAGCCGCTAATTCTCCGATATTCAATTCACTTGAGCGCGATTTTACACGGGCACCAAACAAACCGTCAAGATATGAAAATGCCCCGCCCATGCCGTGTGTTGCGGAGTTTTGAACCTGCTCTCGCAGGTGGGCCCCGACTCAGAAACGCCGCCTTGGCTCAGGCCTATCGCGTTATTTCTGTGAGACTGAAGCCCGATGGAATTGGTGTTGGCTCAAAACCGAGAATGCAACATCACGAACACAGCAGGGCAAGATTCTTATACCATAATCACGGGGAGGTGGGGAGAGAAAGCTTAACTAGGCTGACATTGCTTTTGTGCAAATTCTATGCTAAGCTTAATCAGTTATGGCTTTGATAGTGGTGTGCACAAATGTCCAAGGAGGCGAAGGATGACACCTGTTTTTGGGATTGATGTTTCCGGATGGGTTGCACCTCCGGACTGGAATGCGGTCAGCAACCAGGGCGTAAAGTTTGTTTTCGTCAAGGCTTCCGAGAACACATTTCCCGATTCGAAGTTTTCGCAACATTGGCAGGGCAGCAAAAGCGTGGGGATGCTGAGAGGCGCCTATCATTTCTTTCACCCGGAAACGAATAATTCAGCTCAACAGGCGAATGCGTTCATCCAGTCGGTGGGGGCCGATAAGGGCGAACTGCCTCCGGTCTTGGATTTGGAACAGGTTTACGTGAACGGAAACCCGATTTCGCTCCCGACGGGCAATGCGATGCTTACGGTTATCAAGCAATGGCTCGATCCTGTGGAGGCCGCGTTTGGCCGCAAGCCGATGATTTACGCCAGCGCTTATTTCTTGAATCAGCACGCTGTGAATGCGTCTTGGTTGATCAACTATCCGTTGTGGGTGGCGCAGTATCCTTATGTGCCGGGCACAAACAGCGAATATAATAATCCGCAAACGATGCCGACCCCGACGTCCGGGCTGCCTCAACAACCCGCGAGTTTTCTGCCTTGGACGTTCTGGCAATATTCCTCCAAGGGACAACTGGCTGCCTTCCCACCTTCCCAACTTGTGGATTTCAATTATTTCAATGGTTCCATCAACGATCTGACGGCCTTCGCGTCCGGGACTGCACCGGCAACAACCCCATCTCCAGCCCCCCAGCCGGCTCCGCCGCCTCCTGCAGCGCCCCCGGCAACTCCTCCGGCGCCGGCTCCGAGCACAAGGACCTACACTGTCAAACCCGGTGACACCCTGTATGCCATCGCGGTCAGGTATGGAACGACCGTGCAGGCGATTGCGGCAGCCAATGACCTCATCAACCCCAATTTGATTCAAGTGGGGCAGGTGTTGATAATACCCTAGAGAAATGCTCCTGAACTTTGGCTCTTAGGAGCAAGAGTTGAGGTGAAAAAGTGAAGCGGGAGACGCCAGAGATGGGTCTCCCGCTTTAGATTCTGGCAGAAGCCAGGGAGGAATTGCCTAAGGCGGTCAGCTAAGCATCTTTTTTGAGCCAGTTGTTGGAGGATGCAGACCAACTGGCCCGAAATTCGGAATTTCCCGAGAGAGCTGTGTGGTAGGAGCGCCAGGGAGTTTGGAAGGACCAGCGTTTGGCGCCGGGCCACCAACGTGCGGGGGGTCGGAGGGCCGCTGCAAATTCCCCAAGTGCGATAGGCAGCCAGGATTAGGATGGCATAGGTCCATACGCTCCACTGGACGGAGAGGATTGCGGCGGGTCTGTTCCAGCATTGTTTTTCTCCGAGTCCCAGGCCGGATTTCATTTCGCGATGAGCGACGTCGATCTCCCAGCGTTGCCAGAGCCAGGTGAGCAGGGTTTTGATGGAGAAGGGCAACTGCCAGCAGCCATTCTGCTGGACAGCCGAAACCAAGAAGAACGAAGGTTTGCGGTGCTGGCAGTGGTTGCCGGGTTGGGGCAATCGGCGATCCAGGCCCTTGGAGATGATCAGGAACGCGGGTCGTTCCGGAATGCCTTCGCGCACGAACGGTCCGAAAAAGCTGATAGCACATGCGTCTTCCTCAAACCGTTTCCGGCTGAACAACCGATCCCAGGCGCTCCAGTCTTCCCCACCAGCCCCAGTGCCATCAGTTCCTGCCTCACCGTCTGCCGCCCAAAATTGAATAGCTCCCCAAACAGCAACCCTACCGACCGCTGATACGGCCGCTCTTGAGGAAAGGCCTTCCGGTGCACTTCCAACAATTCCAGCAACGCTCGGATCAACGGTGGTGTTTCCTCTGCCCATGTGCTATCCTTCATAGTAGAAGCATCCTGAGTTTCCGTATATGTGCGCAAACACGCTTTACTCAAGAGGCTTCTATTTTTCAACTACCCCGGGAAAAGAGCCAAAGTCCAGGAGCTTTTTGCTCACGGATAGACCCGCTTGATCGTCCTCGGAAATGCGATGGCCTCGCGGATATGTTCGATGCCGCACATCCAGGCTGTGACGCGTTCCACGCCCATGCCGAATCCTGAATGCGGGATCGAGCCATACTTCCGCAGCTCGAGATACCACTTGAACGCGGCTTCCGGAAGTTTCTGTTCGCGAATCCTTTTCAATAATAAATCATGGTCGCTGATGCGCTCTGAGCCGCCGCAGATTTCTCCGTAACCTTCCGGCGCAAGCAAATCCACCGACTTGCAGACTTCGGGACGGCCCGGCCAGGGCTCCATATAAAATGCTTTGACCGCGGTTGGATAACCATAACAAAACACCGGCTTATCAAATTGATTCGTGATCGCGGTTTCATGTGGCGCGCCGAAGTCGATGCCCCAATCGAATTTGAGCAAATCCTTCTTTTCGGGATCAGTCTCTTTCTCGTAATAATCCTTTAACATTTTGGCGGCATCGTCATAAGAAATGCGCGGGAACGGCGCCTTGATTTTTTCGAGTTTGGAAAGGTCGCGTCCGAGCGATAGCAATTCCGGTTTGCGATCGCGCAGCACGCGCTGGACAATGTGCGTGACCATCTGCTCCTCGACCTCCATCAAGCAGTCGAGATCGCAGAAGGCCATTTCCGGTTCGAGCATCCAGAATTCGGTCAGATGACGTCGCGTCTTTGATTTCTCGGCGCGGAAGGTTGGACCGAAGCAATAGACCTTTCCGAACGCAAAAATATTCGCTTCGTTGTAGAGCTGGCCGGTCTGTGCCAGATAGGCTTTGCCCTCGTCAAAATATTCGGTCTCGAAAAGTGTCGTCGTGCCTTCGGCTGCCGCCGGGGTCAGAATCGGTGTATCCATGGCGATGAAGCCGTTGTTGTCGAGCCATTCACGCGTCGCCGCCATCACCGTCGAGCGGACGCGCAGAATCGCCCATTGGCTTGGCATGCGAATCCACAAGTGACGATTGTCGAGCGCGAAGTCCACGCCGTGATCTTTGAGCGACATCGGATAATCGGCTTCGGCGGTCTGTATGATCTCGATTTTCTTTGCACCGATTTCATATCCGCCGGGGACGCCGGGCGCCCGTTGGTCGGCGCGAACCGGACCGGTAATGATGACAGCCGATTCTTGCGGCAATCGCATCAATTGATCGAAAACTTCTTCATCGAGGTCGCCCTTGAACGCCACACATTGAACAAAGCCATATCCATCACGCACGAGCAAAAAGACCAGCTTGCCCTTGTCGGTGCGGTTATAGACCCAACCCTGAATCGTGACTTCTTGTCCATCATATTTTGAAATTTCATCAGCCCGAATGATTTCAGACATACCATCTCCTTGAGGGGCGCAATTTATTGCGCCCCCACAAAAATTATTCGATGATCTTTATATGCAATTCCTTCAACTGCTTCGGCTCCACGGACGACGGCGCATCCGCCATTACATCGCGCGCGGCTTGATTCTTCGGGAAGGCGATCACCTCGCGGATATTTTGTTCGTCTGCCAGCAACATCACCAGCCGGTCGATGCCCGGCGCCACGCCCCCATGCGGCGGCGCGCCGTATTCGAACGCTTCCAGCATGTGACCAAACTTGGCCTGGATTTCTTCATCCTTCAAACCAAGCAGCTGGAAGATTTTGGTCTGAATATCGCGGCGATGGATGCGGATCGAACCCGACGCCATTTCATAACCATTGCACACCATATCGTACGCCTCCGAAAATATCTCGCCGGGGTTGGTTTCGAATTTCGGCAAATCTTCCATCTTTGGCATCGTGAACGGATGGTGCGCGGCATCCCATTTCTTTTCTTCCGCATTCCATTCGAACATTGGGAAGTCCACGACCCATGCAAACGCCATCACATTCTTATCGGCGAGATTCAACTTATCGCGGAATGCTAATCGCAATCCACCGAGGACTTTGTTTGCGACGGCACGTTGATCAGCAGCGAATAGGATCAAGTCACCTTGCTTTGCATTGACCTTTGATTTGACCGCTTCCGCTTCTTCCGCCTTAACAAATTTCGCGCCACTTCCCTTCGGACCTTCAGCGGTTAGGGCCAGAGTGACCAGGCCCTTCGCTCCAAAAGACTTCGCCAACTCGGTGAGCTCGTCCACAGCACGCCGCGGGGCGTCTGCGCTGTCCGGCGCGACGATGCATTTGATTATGCCGCCTGCCTCCAAAGCGGATTGAAAGACGCGGAAGTCGCTCTTCGCAAAAATGTCGCTGACATCGATCAATTGCATTCCGAATCTCAAATCCGGTTTATCCGATCCATATGTCTCGACCGCCTCCGTGTAGGAAAGTTTGGGCCACGGCGATGAAAGAATTCGCTTGTGCGGTGTAACTGCGGGAATCAGGGCCGTATAAAGGCCTTCGACCATCCTCAGCACATCGTCGCGTTGCACGAAGGACATTTCGAGATCGAGTTGTGTAAACTCGGGCTGACGGTCGCCGCGCTGATCTTCGTCGCGGAAACAACGCGCAATCTGAAAATAGCGATCCATACCCGCCACCATCAATAATTGTTTTAGCTGCTGAGGGGATTGGGGCAGGGCATAGAACTGTCCAGGATAGAGGCGGGAAGGCACCAGGTAGTCGCGCGCGCCTTCGGGGGTGGCTTTGAAAAGAATCGGGGTTTCGATTTCAATGAAGCCTTGCCGGTCAAGATAGTCGCGCATGAATTTGACGACGCGATGACGCAGGATGATGTTATTCTTCATCCGCTGGCGGCGCAGATCGAGATAACGATATTTGAGGCGCGTATTTTCGTCGGCTTCGTTGGTATCGCCGTTGTTCACCATGAAGGGCAGAGTCTTGGCTGGATTGAGTATGTTGATCTCGTTTGCAATGACTTCGATTTCACCGGTTGCCATGTTTGGATTTTCCATGCCTTGCGGGCGCTTCTGCACCGTGCCGACCACTTGCAGGACCCATTCAAAACGAACGTCCGCTACTGCATCCAGCGTTTCTTTCGACAAATTTGGATTGATCGTGATTTGAACAACTCCAAAACGGTCGCGTAGATCAAGGAAGATCACCCCGCCGTGATCGCGGCGACGATGCACCCAACCAGCCAGAGTCACATTCTGGCTGGCATGAGATGCCCGCAGTTCCCCGCATGTGTGAGTTTTGTACATGATATGCCTCCATCCGATTCACCACCAGGGAAAGGACTGCACAGAGCCTTTTTCTTTATGCCTTTGTGGTGAGACTTATACAAAATAAATCGCCCTTCGCATGTGCGTCGGGCGATTGGTTTCACGTGAGCAATCTATCAGTCAGCAATGCTTCGCCCAACGACACGAGGATTGTCGTCATTGTCATTATGATTGTTGTTGGCAAAGTTGAGGTTGCTGTTCATGGTGGCGCTATTATAGCATAAAGAATTCTGAAGTGGCAAAAATTGGGCTTATGTCATTGAACAGCTTTGTCGCTGGCCTCATCGAGTTTGGCGACTTCCTCGTCGGTCAATTTCCATCCGAGGGCGCCTACATTCTGCAGCGCCTGCGCGGCATTCTTCGCACCGGGGATGGGTAGCGCACCTTTGATCATGACCCAATTCAGTGCCACTTGCGAGTTCGACTTGCCGCCGCGATCTTGGCCGATTGCGGTCATCAGTTTGAGCAACGGTTCGATCTTGTTCAGGAGGTTTGCATAACGGCCGCCGCGGTTGCCGGGCGGGGGATTTTTGGAAGTGTATTTGCCGGTGAGCAACCCCATTTCCAGCGGACTGTATGCAATCAGCCGTACGCCCAGTTCTTGGCAACGAGCTAGCAGGCCACTCTTTTCCACTCCCCGATTGAGCAAACTGTAGTGGACCTGATTCGATGCCAGAGAAATGCCGTTGCGCTCAAGGGTGGAGTACGCGCGGATCATTTGCGCTTGGTTGAAGTTCGATACCCCGACCGTCCGCGCCCAGCCCCGGTTGATGCATTCGACCATGCCCTCCATCAGGGTTTCAACGCTCAGGAGCGGAGTCGGCCAATGGATTTGGTAAAGGTCCACAATCTCGAGTTGGAGGCGCCCCAGGCTGGCTCTGAGGGCTGCGGGAACGGAATTTCTTGCCAACCGCCATGGCAGTGGGAAGAATTTGGTCGCGACCAAAATGGGTTGATCAATTTCCTTCAGGAATTTTCCGATCAAACGTTCAGAACGCCCGGAACCATATACTTCAGCGGTGTCTATGAAGCGGATGCCCTCGGCTATCGAGTTTAGGAATGCCTGGTGGATGTCGTCATCGTTATAGCCGCGTCCATATTGCCATACAAAGCGATCCCCCCATTGCCACGCTCCCAATCCCATTTCAATGGCGTGTAAAAACCGAGTTTCGTTGCTGGCTGCGTTATCCAAGCTGCCCTCCTAGGTCTTGTGATGATTGTATCTTAAAATATTGTTCTATTGTGGTCAGCCTTTCTGATTCGGGTTACAATCCAGTGCGAAAACCATGTGGAACTAATGGGCCGCGAGGCCCTTCCCGTCCGCGGGTGGGGTTTGGCGCTCCCTGAGTTCAGAGAGGAAAATGTGGCCTCGAATTCAGCTGGATGGTCCGAATCGTCGGAGGAATTTGCCGCGCGGTTGAGGCTGGCGTTTACGAACCTGTCCTTGTTGACCAGAGCGTTGACTCACCGTTCGTATCTCAACGAGAACTCCGATGCGCTTGAGGATAATGAGCGGCTGGAATTCCTCGGCGATGCAGTTTTGGGGTTTGTGGTAGGAGCTTGGGTCTATCACCATTGCCCGGAGATGCGCGAGGGCGACCTGACGCGTTCGCGTTCTGCCTTGGTGCGGAATGAACAGCTTGCCGAATTCGCGCGCCGCCTTGACTTGGGGCGGGCGATGCGGATGGGACGCGGCGAGACTACTTCGGGCGGACGCAACCGCGATAACCTGCTCGGTTCGACTTTTGAGGCAGTGATCGGCGCAATATATCTTGATCAAGGAGTGACTGCGGTCGAACGATTTATGGAGCCGTTGCTGGATAGTGCCAAGGAGCGCATCATTCAGAGGGCCGAAATTTGCGACCCGAAGAGCCGTTTGCAGGAATGGGCACAGGCTGAAAAATTGGGCACCCCGCAATACATAACCGTTTCCTCCAGTGGCCCCGACCACGCCAAGGTGTTTGAGATCGAGGTCCGCATCAAGGGCGCGGCGTATGGCAGGGGCAGAGGTCCGAGCAAACAAGTTGCCGAGCAGATCGCGGCGCAGACCACTTTGGAATCACTGGGACTTTCCAAGTATTAAGATTATTCTTCATGCTGCTGTTTCAAAAAGAGAAACCCGGGTTTTCATTAACAGATGCCTCTTCGCCTTAAATCCCTCGAACTGCACGGATATAAAACCTTTGCCGCACGCACTGTTTTTGAATTTGCGAGCGGCATCACCGCGATCGTCGGGCCGAACGGCTCGGGCAAATCGAACATTGCCGATTCCCTGCGCTGGGTGTTGGGTGAACAATCGTATTTGTTGCTGCGCGGCAAGAAGACCGAAGACATGATCTTTTCCGGCTCGGAGCACCGCCCGCGCATGAGCATGGCTTCGGCGGAAATTCTGTTCGATAACAGCGCGAATTGGCTGCCGGTTGATTTTTCCGAAGTCAGCATGGCGCGCCGTGCCTATCGCGATGGGCACAACGATTATTTGTTGAATGGTCAGTCTGTGCGTTTGCGCGACATGAACGAGTTGCTGGCCGCCTCGGGATTGAGCGAGCGCACGTACACGATTCTCGGTCAGGGCCTGGTGGACGCCTCCCTCGCCCTGAAAGCGGATGAGCGCCGGCGTCTCTTTGAAGAAGCCGCGGGCGTTGGACTTTATCGCGTGCGGCGCGAAGAGGCGTTGAAACGCCTGGAGGAAACTCAGCATAATCTGGAGCGCGTCCAGGACATCATGGCGGAATTGGAACCGCGCATCCGGAGCCTTGAACGTCAAGCCAAACGTGCCATCGAATACTCGCGCGTGCAGAACGATTTGCGCGTTCTGCTTCTCGATTGGTATGGATATCACTGGAATCATGCGCAAATCGAATTGAATGAAACGCGTGCGCTCATGCGTGTGCAGGAAGCTCATTCCAATGAAGCGCGCGCAGTTCACGCGAAAACCCAGGCCGAATACGCAAGGTTCCGTGAACGGCTGAGCGGAATGCGCGCGCAACTGAATGTCTGGCACCGCCAATCCTCTGAATTGCACAGCCAGCGCGAATCTGTGAGTCGAGATCTGGCAGTTCTCGAGGAACGCCGGCGCGCGCTGGTCGCTTCGCAAGATGCCCTTCAATCGGAATTGGAGCGCTCCATCAATGAAGAGAAATTGGCACAAGCACATTTCTCCGAAATCGATCAGGAAACAGCGGGTTTGCAAAGTGAATTCGATGAAGCAAGGAGTCAATTGAGGCGCGCCCAAGAATCCTTGCAAACGCGTCAAACGGAACGAGCTTCGGCGGACCAGAATCTGCAAATCGCGCGTGAGACGATTGCCTCCATCCATGCCCAACGGGCGGAAACCCAGGCGCGTCTTGATGAACTTGCGGTGCGCTTGGAATCACAAAAGCAAAAACGGGATGCGATTCAATTGACGATTCGATCTGCAGAAGCGGGAACAAGTAAAGCCGAACAGGTTCATGATGCTACTAGGGCACAACGCGTTCAGGCCGCTGAAGCCGTTCAAAGGACCATTGCAGATGTAGAAAATAGACGCCGCGAGGTCGAGAGGTTGGAAAATGAACGGCGCGCGAAATTGGAGGAGCGGTTCGCACGCCAGGCCTCGTATTCGCGCGCACAGGCGCAACTCGATATTTTGACTCAAGCGGAACAGTCGCTGGCGGGCTATGCCGAAGGCGCGCGCTTCTTGCTGGACGCTGCGCGTCGGTCGCGGCTCAACGCACGCGGCGCGCTCAGCGCGGCACTGGATGTTCCTGCCGAATTGGAAACCGCGATCGCATCCGCACTCGGCGATACGCTGGATGCGGTCTTGCTTGAAGCGGATCAAATCGAAGAGGCACTTCAATTGCTCGAATCGGATGAGGCCGGACGTGCGGCGTTGTTGCCGCTGAATGGCGCTGTAAAACACTCTTTGAATCAACCGAACGATTCGGATTGTCTGGGCATTGCGTCATCATTGGTCAATGCTCCAGATGATCTGCGCGCCGCAGTTCACCTGTTGCTCGGCAATACGCTTATCGTCCGCGACCGGAGCGCAGCGCGCCGATTGTTGGATCAGATTCCCGCTCATGCGCGCATCGTGACATTACGCGGCGAAGTTTTCCGCGGCGATGGACTGATCGTGGCCGGAAAATCTGCAACTGCTTCGACTTTAAGTCGGCCGAGACAAAAACGCGAGTTGATCGAAGTGTTATCCGATCTAACGACTCGACTCGAAGCCTTGAATGCTTCCATCACAAGACTTTCGGAAGACTTGACGGTTGCGCAAAGTCAACTCGGCACAGGTGAAGAAGAGTTGCGGCAAGCGCACGCCGACTTCGATCGAGCGCAATCGGCGGAACATGAAGCCGAAGCGGACGTCGAAACCGCGCGCCGTCAATGGGATTGGCAGAAATCTCAATTGGATGAATTGCAGAAAGAAATAGCAGAGGCGGAGTTGGATCGGGAGCGGTTATCCGCGTTGGCATCCGAGAATGAAGCGAAAGTCGCACAGGCGCAAGAGTCGATTCGACTTCTATCAAGTCAATTAAATGAACTCAATCTCGATGAAGCGCAGGAACAGGTTGCCTATTGGAACACGCGGCTCGCCGTGATTCAACAATCGGTGAATGGTTTGCAATTGCGAAAATCGGAAAGCCGGCAAATCGTGGATCGTTTCCTTTCGCAACAGCAGGAGGTGCAAGCGAAATTGGGCGAGACCGATCATCAGCTGAAAGAATTGGACGAAGAGAAGACCATTTTGCGCGAGCGCGAAGGCGTGATGCACAAGCAGGCAGAAGAACTGCGCGTTCAAATCGAGCCCGCTGAAAAAGATTTGGAAACCGCCGAACAGGAAGAAATGCACTTGCAGGGAGTCGAAACGAGCGCACAACAGAATCACGCTTCGGCGGAACGCACGTTGGGACAGATCCAATTGGATTTGGTGCGACGCGAAGAGGGCCTGGATAATCTACGCCAGAAAATCGTGGACGACTTCGGACTGGTCTCGTTTGAATATGCCGCGAACATCGAAGGCCCGGTGCCGCTGCCGTTTGAAGGTTTGGTGGAACAACTTCCGGTGGTTACGGAATTGCCGCCGGATCTCGAACAACACATGACGCAGCAACGTGCACAATTGCGTCGCATGGGCGCCATCAATCCCGATGCAAAAAAAGAATACGATACGGAATCTGAAAGATACTCGTTCATGTCAACCCAGGTCCAGGATTTGCATCAAGCCGAAGAGGATTTGCGCCAAGTCATCAGCGAGCTGGACGAATTGACGCGCAAGGAATTTGAGCGCACCTTTGAAGCCGTGGATAAACAATTCCGCGCCATCTTCACACGTTTGTTCGGCGGCGGATCGGCGCATCTTTCATTGACGGATCCGAATGATTTGGTCAACACCGGAATCGAAATCGAAGCGCGTTTGCCCGGACGACGCGAACAAGGCTTGTCGTTGCTCTCCGGCGGTGAACGCAGTCTGACCGCGATCGCGCTGGTCTTTGCGTTGCTCAAAGTTTCGCCGACGCCGGTCTGCGTGATGGACGAAGTGGATGCCATGCTGGATGAAGCCAACGTGGGTCGCTTCCGCGATCTGCTGGTTGACTTGAGCAAGGATACGCAGTTCATCGTCATCACGCATAACCGCAACACGGTCCAAGCCGCGGACGTGATCTACGGCGTGACGATGGGTCGCGACTCGGCGAGTCAAATCATTAGTTTGAAGTTGGATGAAGTCAGCGAGGAGATGCTGGGAACGAGCCGAACATAGTTTATATTTCCGAAAATCTCAAATATATAAGGTTAAGAGGAAATATGGTCGAAGCTGTTTTTCACCTACCAAACCACAGTTATGATGAGCTGGTTAGAATTATAAGGGCCCATGGTACTGCCCGCGAATTCATTTCGGCTGATGACGCATTTCTAAAGTCTCCGGCATAGGGCATGATGAAATATCGATAGACCATAAATTTCTTGAAGATCTACATGTCATTGAAAAAGGTACCTTAGAGATTCAAATAAAACAGGACGTAGATTAACTGCTGTTGGTACGAGGTTGTTGAAAGCGATGGAATTGGGAGACGAACAAGAACTTTCTACGTGCTGGAAAGAAATTGCTGGCGGCAACAGTTTCTTTGAGCAAGTGGTAAAGGTTATTAGATCTAAACGCGGTATCCGACGCGCTGATCTTCATATAAAAATGATTGAAATGGTTGGTAAAAAAGGAACGCTAAAAACGATTACCCACCATTCCTGAAAGTGGGGGCTAGCACTATTATTAATATTTTAGCATTTGCTGGGTTAGTAAAAGTATATAGGACGGGACACGACGAATGGGTTACTGCTCTATCTATGATTCGGAATCTGATGCTCTTTTCTTGCAGACAATAAATAGGTTCCAGATAGTGCAAGGTTTTTTCTGTAATTTCGATCAAGTGTGTCCTCGCAATTTTATATTGCGATCAAATTGAACTTTCAAAAACGATATATGTTCTCCCAGTCAACCACTCCTCGCTGATCTCATTCAACACCGCTGAGACCAAACGGAGGCACGAAGCCTGATTCGGAAAGATCGAGACGACCCGCGCTCGGCGTCTTACTTCGCGGTGCAACCTTTCCACGCCATTGGTCGTGCGCAACAATTTTCGAAAAGCACCCGGAAAGGAAAAAACCGTTAAGCCTTCCGGGACATTGGTGGCCATCCACTCGGACAAACGCGAAGCACTCTTCTCGTATTTGCTCACAGCCTTGGCCAGATACGCTTCGGCGGTAACACGATCCGGAGCATTGAAGACGGTACGGATATCCTCAGCCACTTCGGTCTGCATATCTTTGTGCGGCACGAAAGCCTGCGCATTTTGTTGCAGATGGAACTGACATCGCTGCCAGGGAATGCCACCAAAGACTGCCAGGCGTGCCACTCGCAATCCCGCATGGTCATCGCTGGTGATGAGCTCCACGCCACCGAGTCCGCGTTTCTTCAGGCTTTCGAGGAAGGTGCGCCAATGGACTTCGTGCTCGCTGAGCGACACAGAAACGCCCAAGATCTCGCGTTTCCCTTGTGGATTGACACCTACGGCCACCAAAACCGCCAGATGACGCACCTGTCCATCTTCTCGAACTTGCTCGTAGTATGCGTCCAGGAAGAGATAGGGATAATTACCCAAAGGCCGTTCCCGCCACTTCTCCAGTTCCGCATCCATCTGAGCCGCCGCCTGACTCACCATCGATGACGAAACATCCACACCACACAACTGCTCGGTGATCGCCTTGACCTTTCTCGTGGACACTCCCTGGACATACATCTCGGCCAAAGCCAAGGTCAGTGCACGTTCACTTCGCAGTCCCTTCTCCAGTGCCTGCGGATAGAACCCACCTTCTCGAACTTGCGGGATCGCAAAGGCGATATCTCCCACTCGGGTCCGCAGGGTCTTGGCTTTGTAGCCATTGGCATGACCGATACGTTCTGGATTATGTTGATAAAGTTCGGCATTCAAATGCGCACTTCGCTCGGCCTGCATGGCGGTGTTGATGACGACCCGGATCAATTCCGGCAGAACATCCAGGCCTTGTTCCTGCACCTGCTCCAATAACTCAGCAGGTAAGGTAAAATCTTCGCGGTAGGTCATGTGCTTCTCCTTTTGGTG
>DATJAH010000037.1:0-24598 GCA_035516425.1 Anaerolineales bacterium | reverse complement strand
TAAGGGATTTGAAGGGAGCTGCTCCTAGTACGAGAGGACCGGAGTGGACAGACCTCTAGTGTGCCAGTTGTTCCGCCAGGAGCATTGCTGGGTAGCCATGTCTGGCAGAGATAACCGCTGAAAGCATCTAAGTGGGAAACTCGCCCTAAGATTAGATCCCTGTATTCCCGCAAGGGAGTAAGACCGCAGGTAGACTACCTGCTATATAGGCAGTAAGTGTAAGCGCAGTAATGTGTTAAGCTAAACTGTACTAATGGTCGAGGGCTTAATCCCGTGGTGCGGAGAACTTGGTACTTTTCGAAAACTACATCATTTAACATGCTATTCAGTCCAACATAGTGAAAACGTCCCTTGGTGATTTGAGCGGCGAGGGTACACCCGGTCCCATCCCGAACCCGGAAGTTAAGCTCGTCAGCGCCGATGGTACTTGGAGGGCGACCTCCCGGGAGAGTAGGTCATTGCCAAGGGAATTTTTCAAGGCTCCTCGCGAGAGGAGCTTTTGAGAGAGAGCCGCGCACGCGGCTCTTTTGATTCCCACAATGATCTTCCTGCGGATTGATTCCAATTGCAAACTCCATGCTCGGCATCACCGTGGAAGGGCATGGCACACGTCGGCTTGATTAAGAGAATCTTACTCGAGGTGGGCCATGCCCAAGCGAATTGCAGGTCTGTCCGCTACAGCGCGCCGGTAACTGGAGAACTTTCAGCCCTGCTTCGGCCAACGCCGGGAGAAGTACTTTGCAACCATCCGTCTGGAGGTTGGCGGAAGGCCGGGAATGGAAGGCCATACGCGATCCCGCTGCCTTGGCCGGCGGAGAAGAGTATCTTGCTCATTTAGAGCAATTATTGTCCTGCCAACGCAGCATTGGATTTCGTTGCGGCAGTATTCAACGCGTCTTGCGGGCTCGCTGCGCCGTTGGCAATCGCTGTCAGTGCATCAGCGATGAAACCACGGATTGGATTCCACGCGGCGACGGTCGGCTCCTGCTTGCCATATTGGAGCCAGTCAAAAGCCTGGCCGTATAGCGGATTGCCGGCGATGAAATCGGATAAGGCGGCCTTGGTAGATTGGCGTGCAGGGAAATAGAAAGTTGCTTTCGCCCAAGTCGCATTGGTATCGGTGCTCATCAACCATTTCAGGAACGTGAACGCGGCGCGTTCCTTATCTGTAGTGGTCTTAAAGATGGTCACGCTTGGACCGTAAGCATCCACTACTGGATTGGGCGTGGTGTGCGGGCTGGGAGCGATGCCCCAATTCTTGACGACACCCGCTTGATCGATCGCCTGCTGGTAATAAGGTAAGCCAGCGGTCGAACCGAAGGCAAAGGTAATTTTGCCCAGCGAGAAGTCGGTCTGGTCTTGGAAGGACTTGGCGATCACCGTTGCATACTTTTGTTGGAACAATTGATTGAGGAAGGTCAACGTATCCAAGCCCGCTTGCGAGTTGAAGGCAACCGTCTTGCTGTCAGAGCTGAGCATATCGCCGCCGCGACTCCAGACCCAGTTCGCGAAGCGCGAAGCGTCGGTGTTCATCTCATAGCAAGGCACCCCGGGCGTCTTGCTGACCGCCGCGCAGACTTTCATGAAGTCATCCCATGTGGTTGGCGGCCCGGAAAAACCAGCCGCTTGAAGCATATCGGCGTTGTAATACATCACTTCCATACTGCGCATAAAAGCTAGACTATATACCTGGTTATTCGATTGAGGATAGTGGTCAATAAACGAAGGATAAATATCCTTCATATCATCCGCACTAAATCCAATTTGCGGATCGCCCATCAGATTATCCAGCGGGATGACCGCGCCGCTGGCAATATAATTGGAAACATCATTCTGATAAGCCACAGCCAAATCCGGCGGCGTTCCGCCGGCGATCGCGGCGGTGACCTTTTTGTAAAGGTCGGAATACGTCCCTTGGAAAGTAGCCGTGACGAAGATATCGGGATGCGTTGAATTGAACTGGTTGACCAGGTTATTCAACACCTGTCCCTGCATGCCGCTCTGTCCATGCCAGAATTGGATTTGAATTGCATTGGCGGCCGGCGTAATCGTTGGCGGAGGAGCGGCGGTCGCCGTTGCCGCGGCAGTGGGTGGAATACTTGTGGCTGCAGGTGCTTCCGTTGCTGCCGTTGTGGCAGTAGCTGCCGGAGCTTGTGTTGCGGCAGGAGCGGTCGGAGTCGCGGCGGGTCCGCAAGCCGCAAGCATCAAGACGAATGCCACTACAAGCGTTAGGAAAATGTTCCGTTTCATGTTCTCTCTCCTTATTCATAAGATCAAGTGTGTTCGGTCAGCTCAATAAACCAGATTCGTGATTTAACTATGATATGGAAACGACACCTCCTTCTTCAGCCGCGGATTCCAACTCTCGCAACCCCCTCGATGAACCAACGTTGCAAAAAGAAATAGATCAAAATAACCGGGATGATGCTGATCGTGACAGCGGCTAATAGATACTGCACTTCCGTGCCCGCATCGGTGATGAATGAAGTGATGCCGACTTGCAGTGGACGCATCACGGGATTGTTTGTCACTAATAACGGCCACATCAAGGAATTCCAGCTTCCCAAAAATGTAAACAGAGCGCTGGCAATAAGCGCCGGCTTGGAAAGCGGCAAAACGATGTTCCACAAGAACTGAAAGTGGGTGCAACCGTCCAGAACGGCAGCATCAAACAGTTCCGATGGAATCGCTTTGAAGAATTGTCGCAGGAGAAAAATACTGAAGGCACTGGCGGTCCATGGAATAATGAGGGCCTCGTATCGGTCTATCCAATGTAGGTCTCGCATCAGGATGAAATTGGGAATCAAAGTCACTTCAAATGGCACCATCATGGTTGATAATAGAATGATAAATAACGCCTCGCGTCCGGGGAAACGCATGCAAGCGAAAGCGTAACCTGCCAGCGAAGACGTGATCAAGACTCCCAGCGTGGTGGTCACCGCCATGAAGATCGTGTTTTCAAAATAGCGCGGGAATAATCCCACTTGATTCCAAGCTTGCAGGTAGTTGGAAAACAGCCAGTTCGTTGGAAGCAAACTTTGCGCGGCAGAGGCTTCGATATAACTTTTGAGCGAAGTCAAGACCATCCAGATGAACGGGAAAAGCGCGAAGAAGGCGCCGATCAATAACACCAAATGAAGCAGAAGACGCTTGAGAATATGGATCAGACGATCCCTGCGGAATGCAACGGTCATTCAATCGCCTCCGTCCGTGAGCCAACCAGGCGGAAGTTGACCAGCGTCAGGATCAGAATCAACCCTGAGAGCAAAACCGCGATGGCGGAGGCGTAGCCGTAATTTGAATAGGTATATAACTGATCGAACATATAAACCGTCATCGTGTACGTCGTTCCCAGCGGACCGCCCAAAGTCTGGGCAGCCGCGACGTTCATCGAATAGATCTGGTTGAAGGATTGAAATGATCCGATCACCGAGATAACCAAAACGAAGAACAGCGTTGGTGAAAGCAGGGGAAACGTCATGAAGCGAAACAATTGAAAGCTGTCCGCCCCATCAAGACGCGCCGCTTCGTAAATCTCACCCGGAATGTTGGTCAGTCCCGCCATAAAAATAACGATGTTGTAACCCACAGTCTGCCAAACGGTGAAAATGGCAATCGCGACCAAAGCCAGGCTTGGTCCGTGCATCCATACCGGAACGGATATGTTGAACTGTCTGCCGATTAATTGGAACACGCCCATCGGTTCGATCAGCCATCGCAGAGGCGGCACGCCCACCGTCTTCAACGCCAGATTCGCCAATCCACTGCTGGGATCGAACACCCAAGCCCAAACAATGGACGAACCAACCGTTGAAAGAACATAGGGCAGGAAATAGACCGTGCGATAGAACGATTGCCCGCGCACACCTTGATAAAGCAGATAGGCAAACAACAATCCAAGCCCAATGGCCGAGACAATCGTCATTAGGGCAAATGAAAATGTATTGCTTAACGCGGTCCAGAAATCCGGAGTCGCAAGAGCGCGCAAATAATTCTGCAAGCCGACAAATTTGAACTTGTTGATCGGTCCGGTATTCAGGCTGATATCAATTGCGTAAAAGACGGGAAAAATATGGAATAGCCCCAGAATCACAAAGGCAGGCAGGATATAAAGATAAGCAGTCCAATCAATATGATGCGAGCGGCGGGTGCTTCTTGACGCGACCATTAAACCTATTATCTCTCTTTGGCGGGACCAGAAATTAAATTGGCGTTAAGATATTGAAAAGACCCGGTTAATATAATCCATAAATCCATTCCGGGGAATGGTATGGCGGAATGATTACGCGTTTCGAACTGGGATTTACTGTTTCCTGCGCTATAATTTGCCAATGCACCCAGATTTTGTAAAGCCTAATTATGACTCCGGCGGCTTTGCGGGAATCCCACGAGCCATCAAGAGCCTTTACGGCGGGGATGCCTATCCGCTGCCTGTGCCTGATCTTGAAAAGCGCTATGACAATGTGATTCTATTCTTTGTGGATGCCTTTGGATGGCGCTTCTTCGAGAGGTTTGCCTCACATCCATATTTGAATCGTTTCACTCGCGAGGGGCACGTCGTTAAATTGACTTCGCAGTTTCCCTCAACAACGTCGGCACACACAACCTGTATCCACAGCGGATTGAACGTCGGTCAGAGCGGGATCTTTGAATGGAATTACTACGAGCCAAAATTGGATTCGATCATCGTTCCCCTGCTCTTTTCTTTCTCCGGGACCATGGAACGCGACGAACTTAAGAAAACCGGCATTGACGCAAAGAAACTTTATCCAACCCACACTTTGTACCACGAATTAAAAAGGCTGGGCGTCAACTCGATGATCTTCCAGCACCGCGAATATACGCCATCTACTTACTCTGATATTCTTTTCCGCGGTGCCGAGGTGCGCGGCTATAGAACCCTGCCCGAAACACTGACCAATCTACGATCCGCGCTGGACGGGGTCAAAGGAAAAAATTACTTCTTTCTATATTACGATAAGATCGACAGCATATGCCATGAGTACGGCCCGCTGTCGCCGCAGGTGGAAGCCGAAATAGATATGTTTCTAACCACAATGGAACGGCAATTGGTTTCTGTCAAAAAAGGGAAAACTCTTTTCTTGTTGACCGCCGACCATGGTCAAGTAGAAGTTGATCCGGCAACGACAGTGTATCTTAACAAAGTTCTGCCTCAGATCAAAAAATACATCCGAAAAAATCGACGAGGTGAATTGCTCGTCCCTGGCGGTTCGCCTCGCGACATGTTCCTATATATAAAGGAGGAAATGCTCGATGAAGCACAGTCGACGCTTATCAAGAAACTTGACGGCAAGGCCGATGTTATCAAAACAGAGGAATTGATTGCACAAGGGTATTTCGGCCCAAACGTTTCAAAGGTTTTCCGCGAACGCGTCGGAAATCTAGTTATCTTGCCATATCGTTACCAGTCGGTTTGGTGGTACGAAAAAGAAAAGTTCGAGCAGAAATTCTATGGTCATCACGGCGGATTGACTCCGCAGGAAATGGAAATTCCGCTGCTGGCATGTGAACTATAGAAATTACACGCATGGCAAATCCAATTATTCTCTCCCTTGGATCAATGGCCCCTCCTATGTCGGACCCCCGTGGGTCTTCGCCAAGGTTTCATGGCTCGACCGAGTGAACAACTGAACTTGAGGGTGATTTCGCTCATCATCGAAAGATGGTCGCAGGTGTCCCGGGCTTTCAAGACCGCAGTTTTTCCGACTGGGACATAGGGCCGGATCAGAGCCGGCAGAAGATAGAAAGGGGATTCGTCCACAAAAATCAGGATGCGATGCTCCAATAGCCTTTCCTTGGTCTCGAGCAGGTTGGAGTACGCTCACGAATAACCTTGGCTTCATCGCGCTGGTTTGAGCCATCGATCGGCTGTGGTGGCGTCCAGGGCAACTCTTTCAAAAGGCGTGCCGCATGCGAATGGTGCGGTGACACGGAACACCAAACTCCTGTTGGATCACCTGCTTCACCCTGCGAGGGTCTCACCGCGCCGCGCAATCCGTACGCCTGCGCTCCGTGCGACCAGAGATCCGGAATCAGTCGCTTTTGGGCCAGGCTCGCAAGCTTCTGCCCCCCTCATCCGCTGACTGACCGCTGCTGCACTCACATTCGACGCCATCGGAATATCTTCTTGTTTCCAGCCAGCCTTTTTCAATTCCTGGGCAAGCAAGCGCCGGCTTTCTTTCCAGTTCGCAGAGCGATACTTCTCCCCAGACATGCCCTCGTTCTGGCACATCCAAAAAGTAAAGCAGATTATGAGACAGTCGGTAGGAGGTATTGTAAAGCTCGCGCCAAGGGGCTTTTCTTTTATTTCAAACGGCGCACCTGAAAAGGTGGATTTGTTCTTTCAACTCCTTGCTCGATGAGTCGCGAGGGAGAGACGTGGTGCGTTAGGTATAATGGTTGCGTGATGAAGAAATATCTTGTCGTCCTGGGGATTTTACTTTCGGCCTGTTCGGCCCTGAAGGAAATGGAATCGGTTCATATCCCAACGCCGGTACCGGGGGCGGTCAATACCATCGTGGTGCAGACCGCTGCGGCCGCCTCCACGCAGACGGCGATATCCCGGTCGCCCACTCAGACTCCCTCTCCCGCATCCCTTGCCAGCCCGAGTCCGTCTGCCTCGCCTGCCGTAGCAGTTACTGCTACGGTCGGGTCTTCCTGCCCGTTCAGTGGGCCGTATTATGTGCGGGTAAAACCGTTCGCGGTTGGATCTCATAATTGGGAGATCTACATTCCCAATTATCCGACCTGGCAGCGGCCGTACGACTATCCGGCCACTTTGTTCCTTCAATACATCCTCAATTCGTCTGCTTGGACGACGGACACCGAGTACATCAATCTCACCGGCGATTGGATGAATGCGATGGCGAATCTGAACGGATCAGGGTGGAACTATTTGCATAACGCCTCCGATGGGACATTCTTCAACGGGAACAAATTGGGCGTCGATACCTTCCCGGGTAACGTTCTGCTCGTTACCGGTCGGCGCTATCGCCGAGGCGCATGCTGGGACTCGATCTCGTCCTTTATTTACTCGGATCTTTACTCGGCGGCCGCGCTCGATTTGCCGCATCTGCCGGCGTATCAGCTTGGGCTGCAAACGGGAATGAATTATTCGACGCCGAATTTGGTCTATCCGGCGCCAAACAGCGATGGCAACATCTACGTTCCCATCATCAGCCAGCATGGAGATTTATGGCTGGGGGATAGTAACGTGGAAGCCTTTCCTGCCCTGCCAATGGATATTACCGTGACGGCGGGTGTGTTGAACATTACATCGAGCCCTGATTCCAAAAACTCGACAACCGTGGAAACGGTGGTGACGGGGGCACACCTGACCTTGACTGATTACTCCCCGACGCAAAGACTCACCTTTGGCCAGGTGACCGATCCCGCCACTGGAATGACAGGCTACGTTTCTTTATTCAAATGGACAGCTTATATGAAAGGCGCTTATACGACCACCTGGACGATGCAAACTCTGCCGGTGCCGCCGGGTTAGCTAATCCCGACTCATCCACGCAGTGCGCGCAGGTTTTGAATCGGCGTCTGTAGAACCAGATCACAGCCGGGCCAGATGGCATCTGCGCCTCCAGCCCTTGCCTTGGCTGCCGCCCGCTGTACATCCGACTCTGAACCCAAGCTGATCGTCGCAACCGGATCGATATTCCCGAATAAAAGTATTTTGTCGCCGAGAACCTGCCGTGACGCCGCCAGTTCATTGGTTTGATCCACGGAGATTGCCTCCGCGCCGGCCTGTGCAATAAGAGGCATCGAAGCATTGGTCTTTCCACATATGGACAAAACACGCGGCTTTGGAAGCTCAGCCAGCAATTCCTTCAAGGCGGGTAAGACAAACTGCTCAAAACGTACAGGACCGGTAAAGGCTGGCGAACCGCCCATATCATGGACGGTTATGAAGTCCGCGCCGGCCTTACGATAGGCAAGGCCAACCTTGGAAAGCAGGCTGGATAGTCGTTTTAATGAACTGCGAACAAGTTCTGGCTCGCGTTTCATCTCGAAGAACAATTTGGCAGGCTCGACCAGCAGTGTCATTAATGTAAAGGGCCCCGGAGTCCATGCGCCAATCAGGGCTTCGTCACCAATATGCTCTTTCAACAATCGAATGGCCTCGCACACCAATGGGATACGTCCCCGCTTCGCGACATCAACACCCTCGACTATGATTTCCCTGGTGGATTGAAGTAGAGCCTTCTTGACGCTTGGAAATTCGAACTCTCGATTCTCCCGGTAATCGATCTCCGCACCCAATGCTTCCGCTTCAATATACAGGTCAAGCGGAACAACTGCGGACGGTAATCCGGTCAACTTATGAGTGCTGGCCGCCGCCTTTGCCATCTTCATGGCGTCTTTATGGACTGCAGGAAACACCAGTCCCTCGCTCTCGAGGCCGGCCGACGTGACATGAATCAAACCGCTGAAGGCCGGTTTGCTTGAAATCCTTTGACCGGACAATAAATCAAGAATCTCTTGACGTTGGCTCATGAGGCAGAAGGCCGATGGGACGATCTCATTTCGCTATGACCGGATGAAAGTCAATGCTTTACTGCTTTTGCAATGGCGGCCACATGATCCGCGGTCGAACCGCAGCATCCGCCGACCACGCGCGCTCCCATCGCAACATATTTTTGGGCATGGAGCGACATATCCTCCGGCGTCATGTCGTAAACGCCCTGTTCTGTTTTCACATCCATGTGTGGAACGCCTGCGTTCGGCTTGGCCCATAGGCCAAAGCCTGGAATCGTCTCGTTATATTCTTTAAGAACGGCCTCCATGTTTTCGAGCGTTGTGCCGCAATTCGCGCCGATGAGGGCCGCGCCCATCCCCTTGTATTTCTTCGCCACATCCTTTGGCTTGACGCCCATCATGGTCCGCGTACCGCGGTCATAGGAGAACGAAACCACGATAGGCAAATCGGTCACGGAGCGCGCGCTGTTGAATGCGGCATCGGCTTCTTCCAGCGCGAACATCGTCTCGATCAACAACAGATCCACTCCTCCCTCTGCCAGCGCTTTGGCCTGTTCGGCATAGGTTTCAAGAGCCTGCTCAGGAGTCATCGGACCGTATGGTTTCATGACTTGGCCGGTGGGACCCATGGAGCCGGCAATCAGCACGCCGTCCCGCGCGGAGGCGGCGGTACGCGCCAATTCTGCCGCACGCCTGTTCACCTCGGGAGCGCGGTCTTGATATTTTGAGTCCTTCATGCGCAGGCGCGTGCCGCCGAAGGTGCAGGTCAAGAGGATGTCCGAACCGGCTTCGACGAATGATCTTTCGAGTTGGAGCAAAAGGTCGGGCTGCTCAATGACCAGATCTTCCGGCGCTTTGCCTGGTTTTAAGCCCATCTTCTGCAGGTTGGTCCCGGTTGCTCCATCCGCGACCAGCGTTTCTCCTGTCTTCAAACGGTCAAGGAATCTATTCACTTTTTCACTCCTGAAAATTTCTCGGCCAACGGATCCGCGACCCGATTTGGAATCAGATGCGCAATATGGGGGAACGGCTCGCTCATATGCGGAAGGCTCGTGGCCAGCATGAATTGATTCTGGAATTCCGGGTCGGTTGGCAATTCGAAGCGTTCCACGCGCCGTGTAACCGTCTCGATCTCTTTGCGTTTCTCGATGTTCAACAACGCAATGCGTGCTCCATCCCCGGCCGCGTTCCCCACGGCATACACATGCTCCAGCGGGCAATCGGGGATCAAGCCGATCAACATCGCCATTTCTTTATCGATGTAACTTCCAAAGCCGCCAGCCAGGATGATTTTATCAGGGGATTGCAAATTACTGCGTTTGAGCAGCGTGCGCGCCGCCGTGAACAAGGCGGCCTTCGCCAGTTGGATTTGTCTCACATCCTGTTGTGTGATGGGGATGTCTCTTCCGATCGAGGTTTCATCCGCCCAGGCAATGACATACTCCAGACCGTTCGCGCCTTCGCGGATTCGCTTGGACTCAAGCCCGCGCTTGAATCTGCCGCGCGAATCGATGATACCTACCCGGTAGATTTCCGCCACCGCGTCGATGATCGCCGAGCCGCAAATCCCTTTGACGTGGCCTTTGAAAACCGCGTGATCGGTGTTCCAACCCTTGACGCCAATGACCTTGTACTTCGGTTCCAGTGTTTTCTCGTCAATGTGGACACGCTCCATGGCGCCCGGCGCGGCGCGCATTCCATATTCGACATGGGCCCCTTCGAGCGCGGGTCCGGTGGGAGTGGAGGTACAGACCAGACGATGGCGATTACCCAATACCAATTCCGCATTGGTGCCGACATCAATGATCAGCCAATTCTCGTCCTGCTTATGGGGCTCTTCGGCTAGGATCACTCCGCTGGTGTCGGCGCCGATGAAGGAGGCTATGGTCGGCAAAACATGGATATTGCCGGATAGGTTGATATGCAAGCCGAGTTCTCGCGCCTTGATATCCACCGAATGGTGAATGGCCGGAACGAACGGCGCACGCCCCAGATCCTTCGGCGGAAGATTCAATACGAGATGATGCATGGTTGAATTCCCGACCAACACCATTTCCAAAATATTTTCAGTTCTTATCTTGGCCCTTCTGGCGGCGAGCTTCAACAACTTGTTAAGCACGTCGATGACCGCCTTGTTCAATTTCTCCAATCCGTCTTTGTGCTCAATCGTATATTGAATGCGTGACATGATGTCTTCGCCGTATACGATCTGCGGATTCATTTCCGATTCTGCCGCCAGGATTTCGCCGGTGCGAAGATTACAGAGATACAAAGCGATGGTGGTCGAGCCGATGTCCACGGCCGCGCCGTAGCTCTCCTCCACCAAACCCGGCTGGACCTGCACAATTTCTTTGTCCTGCCACACGGAGACGGTCACTTCCCAATTTGCTTCGCGCAGGGTCTGCGATAAGGTCCGCAGGCACTGATAATCAATCTTCAAGTCGGACCATTTCGGCAAATTCTCTTCGCCGCGTCGGACGAGGCTCATCGAAGTTTCGAGGCCTTTGGCGAGTCGTTCCCAATCGGCGATGGGACGTTCGAGGTTGGGCGGCGTCATGGTCACAAGATATTTCCGGATGGATGGTTTGATCTCGATCTCGCGTTGGCGCGCGCTCTTGCGGACGATTTGTTTATTGCCGCGGCTTTCTTCCGGGACATTGATCAGTACGTCGCCCAGGACCTTGCATTGGCAGGACAGCCGCACGCGCCCGACCTCCCAGCCCTTGCTTTTGAGCAGATTCGGGCGGCGGTCAAAGTATGCCTTTTCGGCCGCGCCCACCGGGGATAAATTCTCCCGCTTGGATTCGATGCCGTATCGTTCGAAACGACCTTCCTCAATTAATACAAGACATTTGCCACAGGTGGCGTTTTCCGCGCAGATGGATTCGATTTCCACTCCCAGTTCACGCGCGGCTTCGCGCACGGACTTGCCTTCCTCTACGGGTCCGCGGCGGCCTGAGGGTTGTAGGATCACGGTGTGTGCGCCGGTCATTTAACGGAACCGCCATTCCTGCTGGGGATCTCAATTTTGGCGAACTCGGCTTCGAGCTCCGAAAGAAGTGCGTCTGCAACCACTTCCGGCGCGCCTTCACGCTCGAACCAATCGCCGCGTTTATATTGCCTGGCGTACGCCTCCCTCGAGGTCAAACCGGTCGCCATCGCGTAGGCATCGATCGCGTTCTGAATCTTCTGCGAAAGCTGTTTTTTAATCGTGCGCCCATCCCCCTCGACCATGAAAGAAGTGGGGATGTGTTTCCAATACGTGATACGATATTTTGCCATTTTGCCCTTGAGTCAGTGGATTATTTTACGAAGGCGGATTGTAAGGGATGTTATGCAGGTGGTCAATATAAAAACGGCGATTCTTTGCCTCTTTCATCCGGACGATGGTTATAGTATAATCTTGCTTGTTGGTTCGGTTGAGGGACGCAGGTCTCTCACAGCACTTGCACAGGAATGTGCAGGCGTGATAATACGAGGAGTGTGAAGCGCTTATTGATCGTATGGTCAGCTTATCGTTTCGATTCATACACGACCCTCAGCCGAGTCTGCCTATGGCTGAGGGTTTTTTCTTGGCCCATTCTACTTGGTAAAGGAGGTGAATCAAATATGGCTTTGGTCGTTTTGCGCAGTGGCGAGTCGCAGGATTCGTTGTTGAAGCGTTTTCGCAAAAAAGTTGTCAAGAGCGGCGTGCTCAGCACCGTGCGCCGCAAGCGCTGGTATGTTTCCAAGAGCGAACAGCGCCGCATGGAAAAGAAAAAGGCCGCTCGCCGCATTAAGCGGCGCTCCTTTACCAAGGAAATCGAGTAAATTGCGGGAGGCATGTATGGCGAAAGAGGACGATAAAATTCGGGCGGAAGGGGTCGTGGTCGAGGCTTTGCCTGGGACGCAGTTCCGCGTGCGGTTGGACAACGGTCACGAAGTGCTGGCGTATCTTTCAGGCAAGATGCGCAAGTATTACATCCGTATCTTGCTTGGGGATCATGTGGCAGTGGAAATGTCGCCGTACGATTTGACGCGCGGCCGCATCACGTTCCGTCAGCGCAAGAACACCCCCGCTCCGGTTGAGGAATAGCCATCCCGCCTTTGAGAGGATCAAAATAGTCCTTCGCATCGCGAAGGACTATTTATTTTACCAACCCTCCATTCCATCAAGCTAATTCTCTGAACGAACTTAACACTTTCATATAATTGGCCCGTTCGAAGGCGGAAGGCTCGGCCACGGATTTCTGGCTCATGCTGCCTTGTATCTGATGGATGGACGTGTATTCGTGTTCCTCCAGCCAGGATTGCAGCTCCTCCAGAATGCCGGAAACACAGTCCACACCGCCGTAAAGCAGCTTGGAAGCCATCATGGCAACTTTGGCACCCGCCATCATGGATTTAAGAACGTCTTTGGCAGAATGCACCCCGCTGGTCAAGGCGAAATCAGCATCCAGGAGACCATATAAAATGGCGATCCAGCACAAAGGCAGCCTCAAATCCGACGGCGAGCTGAGGTCGAGAGCGTGAGAGATGTTCAGTTCTTCAATGTCAAATTCGGGCTGATAGAACCGGTTGAAGAGCACCAAGCCGTCGGCCCCTGCGGTTACAAGCCGTTTTGCAAAATGAGGGAACGAAGTGTAGAAGGGGCTCAATTTCACGGCCAGTGGGATTTGGATCGAAGACTTTATTTCGGCCACGAGGTCCACCTGTACGTCTTCAAGCTCCTTCGCTGAAACGGCGGGGTCCGTTGAGATGTAATAGAGATTCAGTTCGAGCGCATCCGCCCCTGCCTCTTGAATGAGGTGAGCATAGCGTGTCCAGCCGCCCGCGGAGACACCATTCAAGCTGCCGATCACCGGAATATTGACCGACTTCTTCAGCTTCTCAACATTGGTGACGTACCGATCCGGCAACAAGCTATACGTGCCGGCATCGGGAAGATAGGTTAGGGCTTCGGCCAAGGATTCGGTGCCGCGCGCCAGATAGTAATCGACCTCACGACTCTCGCGGATGATCTGTTCCTCGAACAACGAATGCATCACCACTGCGGCGATGCCCGCCCCTTCCAGGCGTTTGACCTGTTCCACTTCTTTCGAAAGCGGCGAGGCAGAAGCCACGAGCGGATTCTTTAATTTCAAACCAAGATAAGTCGTGGAAAGGTCAATCATTTTCGCTGAATAAATGATTCGAGAGTAGGCTCACTACTCTCGAATCTCTGTTTCTAGTTCTTGTTCTCCCCATCACCGTTGCTGTCTGCGTCGTAATGCATGGCTGCCATCTGCTGATAGAGCGTCCAGCGTGACTTGGCGTCGCGCTGCGCCTCCTTCATCAACTGTTCGGCACGAGCTTCATCCGACTGCGTGAGCATCTTGTAGCGATTCTCTTTGTAAGCATATTCCGAGAACGGAATGCTCGGTTCCTTTGATTCGATGGTCAGTGGATTCTTGCCGGCATGTGCGAGGCGCGGGTCGTAGCGATACACGGGCCACGCACCCGATTGCACGGCGAGTTTCTGCTGTTCGAGGCCGTATTTTGTGTCGATGCCTTGTTCGATGCAGTGACTGTAAGCGATGATGATGGACGGGCCATCATACGATTCCGCGTCGAGGAAGGCTTTCAAGGTTTGCTGATCGTTGTAGCCCATGGCGACGCGCGCCACATAAACGTAGCCGTAAGCCATGGCGATCAGACCGAGGTCCTTCTTCGGCAAGCCTTTGCCGCTCATCGCAAACTTCGCCACGGCAGCGCGCGGCGTGGACTTCGATGCCTGACCGCCGGTGTTGGAATAGACTTCGGTATCGAGCACCAACACGTTGACGTTGCGTCCGCTGGCCAGCACGTGGTCCAAACCACCGTAACCAATATCGTATGCCCAGCCATCGCCGCCGATGATCCACACGGATTTCTTTACAAGCGAGTCGGCCACGCTGATCAAATCCTTGGCGCGCGTGTCCGCCGAGGCGGCAAGTTTCTGCTTTAGCTCTGCAACGCGTCCGCGTTGTGCGTCAATGCCGGCTTCATTGGTTTGATCCGCATGGAGGATCGCGTCCACAAATTCAGAACCGAGTTCTTTGCGGAAATTCTCCACCAGTTCACGCGCATACTCATTTTGCTTGTCGAGCGTCAAGCGCATACCCAGACCAAACTCGGCATTATCTTCAAACAATGAGTTCGACCAGGCTGGACCGCGCCCGAAGCTATCATGTGACCACGGTGTGGTCGGCAGGTTGCCGCCGTAGATGGAGGAGCAGCCGGTTGCGTTGGCGACAATTGCCCGGTCGCCGAAGAGTTGCGAAACGAGTTTGACGTAGGGTGTCTCGCCGCAGCCCGAGCAGGCTCCGCTGAACTCAAACAACGGTCGAAGCAGTTGCGAATTCTTAATGGTGGAAGGATTGATGAGCTTGCGATCAAGGTCCGGTAACTTCATGAAGAATTCCCAATTCTTCGCTTCCTGTTGGCGCACAGGCGGTTGCGGTGTCATGTTCAAGGATTTGCGTTCGGGTTGCTTTTTATCCTTCGCCGGGCAAATATCCACGCACAACGTACAACCCGTGCAGTCTTCTGGCGCGACCTGAATGGAATAGGTCATGCCATTGGAAAACTCCTTGAATTTCGATGGCATGTGTTTGAATGTGGCAGGCGCCTCCGCCAGGAACTTGTTATCGAAAATCTTTTGTCGGATCGCGGCATGCGGGCAGACCATAATGCACTTGCCGCATTGGATGCACAATTCCGGAACCCATTCGGGGATTTCCAGCGCGATGTTGCGCTTCTCCCATTGAGTCGTACCGGACGGGAATGTGCCGTCCACGGGCATCGAGCTGACAGGCACGTCATTTCCATCGAAGGCCAGCATGGGCGCCAATACGTTCTTCACGAATTCAGGCGCTTCCTCCGGGACGACCGCGCGACGCGTGATCTTCGATGTTGCCTTTGCCGGAACTTTCACCTCAAAAAGGTTCTCCAGAGTTTGATCCACGGCATCGAAGTTCTTCTTGACAACTTCTTCGCCGCGCTTTCCATAGGTCTTTTCGATGGCATGTTTGATTTGTTTGATCGCCTCATCGCGCGGCAGGATGCCGCTGATGGCAAAGAACGCCGTCTGCATGATGGTGTTGACGCGGTTGCCCATGCCGGTCCGCTCAGCGACATCATAGCCGTTGATGACATAGAACTTGAGCTTCTTCTCGATGATCTCTTTCTGGACCTCAATCGGAAGCTGGTCCCAGACTTCCTCTTTGCCATACAGGCTGTTCAACAGGAAAACGCCGCCCGGTTTGGCATACTTCAGCATCTCGAATTTTTCCAGGAAGACGAACTGATGACAAGCCACGAAGTTGGCTTGATTTACTTCGATCAGGTAGGGCGACGGAATTGGTTTGGGCCCAAAGCGCAAATGCGAGGTAGTTACCGTCCCAGCTTTCTTCGAGTCGTAAACAAAGTAGCCTTGCGCAAAGTTATCCGTCTCTTCACCGATGATCTTGATCGAGTTCTTGTTGGCACCGACCGTGCCATCCGAACCCAGACCGAAGAACATGCAGCGCACCGTCTCTGCTGGTTCAATGGAGAAGGAAGTGTCAACATCCAGGCTGGTGTGAGTCACATCATCCGTGATGCCAACCGTGAAGTGATTCTTCGGCGCGGGCTTCTTGAGCTCATCCAAGGCCGCTTTGACCATCGCCGGAGTGAATTCCTTCGATGAAAGTCCATAGCGTCCGCCGACCACTTTGATATTCGAGTGATTGCTTTCCGCCAATGCGTTGACCACGTCGAGATACAGCGGCTCACCGGACGCGCCCGGCTCTTTCGTGCGGTCGAGTACCGCGATGGATTTGACGGTCTTGGGCAAAGACTTGACGAAATGCTCGATCGAGAACGGGCGATATAAGCGAACGCGGATGACGCCGACCTTCTCGCCTTTTTCCACCAGATATTTTGCAGTGGCTTCGGCTGTTTCGCCGCCGGAGCCCATAATAATCACAACACGTTCCGCCTCGGGATGACCGGAATAATCGAAGAGATGATATTTCCGCCCGGTGATCTTCGCAAACTTATCCATGGCTTCCTGCACGATGGCAGGCGCGGCAAGATAATACGGGTTGACGGTCTCGCGTCCTTGGAAATAGACATCGGGATTCTGCGCCGTGCCGCGTATCACAGGATGATCCGGAGACATGGCGCGCGCTCGATGGGCACGGATCGATTCATCATCCATGAGTGAACGAAGTTCTTCATCTGTAAGTTGGAAAATCTTGGCGACTTCATGCGAGGTGCGGAAGCCATCGAAGAAATGCAGGAACGGCACACGCGCTTTCAGGGTCGCGGCTTGAGCGATGGCGGTGAAATCGTGAGCTTCCTGCACCGAACCAGAGGAAAGCAAGGCAAAGCCGGTTTGGCGAACCGCCATCACATCTTGATGATCCCCGAAGATCGAGAGCGCCTGCGAGGCGATGGACCGAGCGGCAACATTGAAAACCGTGCTGGTCAGTTCGCCTGCGATCTTGTACATATTCGGGATCATCAATAGCAAGCCTTGCGATGATGTGAATGTGGTTGTCAGCGCGCCGGCTTGGAGCGCACCATGCACGGCGCCTGAGGCACCTCCTTCGGATTGCATCTCGACCACGAGCGGAACGGTGCCCCATAAATTGGGCTGATGTTTGGCTGACCACGCATCGGCAAACTCGCCCATGGGCGAGGAGGGTGTGATCGGATAGATCGCGATCACTTCATTCAAACGATGGGCAACCGAAGCGGTGGCTTCATTGCCGTCAATGGTTACTACGGGATGTTTCATTACTAGCTCCTTTGAAAACGGGTCTACACCCTTAAATATCGTTCCAAGTACCCAAGTGTATCCCCCAATAGGGCAGGGCGTTAGTTATATATGACTTAATTCCCTGTGCGGGTTGTCATATTTCGGACAAGGATGGGTAGAATTAGAATTGCCTGGATGAAATTTGATCTTCATCGGTGCCATGCATCGGGAGAATCTTCCAAAAAGGCCCTTGCCATAAACAGCGCCGCCAATGTTTTTGCATCGGGCATTGCGCCCGCTTCGGCCATCTCGATGGCTTTGTGGACCGGAATCTCTTCCACTTGCAGGAATTCATCTTCGTCCGGATTGAGCGGATTATGAGTCAAGTCTGTGGCAAGAAAGACAGCCATGAACTCGGTCGAATAGCCGGGGGCAAGATAGAAGTCGCCAATGTGCTTGAGATTGCCGGCCGCCATGCCCGTTTCTTCGCGAATCTCGCGCGCCGCGCAGACCTCATACGGCTCACTCCCATCCCGCGTTCCCGCTGGCAGTTCCAGCAGGTCCGTGCCCGCCGCCTGGCGGTATTGACGTACGAATAATAGATTGCCCCGCCCGTCTATGGGAATGATGACCACGGAACCAACATGTTCCACGATTTCATAATTTGTTTCTCGGCCGTCGGGTGTCTTCAGGTAGTCGCGGCGGATCTTAAAAGCGCGCCCTTGAAATACTGGTTCGGATCTCAAGAATTCAAATGGCATGATTCGCCTCCTAGAAATAAGCCCAGACAAGGAATTGTCTGGGCTTATCGTTCATCGAAATGATCTGCTGTTACGGAATGGTCAGTTGCTGTCCTGCCGTCAATACCGTTGATAGTGGCAGGTTGTTTGCCTGGGCAATGGTTTCGGGGAAGACATCGCCATAATAACAAGCGACACCATAAACTGTTGTATCGCCGTTGCCAGTGACGGTATAAGTGTCGGGATGATTATGCAAAGCCCGCACTCCTGGGAACGGATTGCCGGTCTGCGGCATCTGCAGAACCAAGCCCGGTTGAACGATCTCCCAGTCTCTTAATCCATTTAACGATTTCAATTCATTGGGGTCAACGTTGTAGCGGCGCGCGATGCAATAAGGGAATTCGCCCTGTTGCAATGTGTAGGTTGCGGGAACGCCGGCGGAAACCGTGGGCACAATCACGGTCCCGACTGGTGTCGATGTAAGCGGCACGGCGGTAAGTGGTGCGGGCGTGAAAGTCACAGCAACCGCTGGCGTGCTCGAGCCGCTCAAAGGTGTGATGAACGTTCCACTTTGCAGCGTGGGAGTATCGGTCGCGGCGGAGGCCGTGCCGGCTGTGGCAGTTACTGCTTCCGGGGTCGCTGTGGTTCCATTGAGCGCTTCAGCGGTTTGCGTTCCAAAATCCGCCACCAGTTGCATCGCATCCACCCCGGTCGGCAAGGGCGACACAAACAAACCTGGGGGAATGAGCGTTGGTGTCGCGGCGGGCGCCTGAGAATAGGACTGCGTGCAGGCGGTTGCCAGTATGGTTCCCAGTAAGAGCAGGACTATTAACCTCAGGCCAATTTTCTTGTTGACCATATGATATCTCCTTGTAACGAATGCTAAGAAAACATGGTAGCATAACCTGTTTAAAGCGTCAAGCCGCGAGCCCTTCCAATTGAGCCATCATCGGCATCCCAGCTCCGTTACCAAGTTCGATGCTGCGAATTTCGCCTCTTGTGATCCATCCGCTTGTATTCGCTGCCAAAGCGCGCACAACCCCTGATGAAGCTTCCCATCAGCCTTCCACGCCTGATGCGTGATCTGTTCCGCGGAATTCAAACCGCCCGTGCGGGCATCTGCTTCGATAAAGGGAAGCCATTCGAAATCATCCTGGGGAACAAAGCCCTGCTGCGCGGCCTCACGCCCCAAATCTGCGACTGTACCCCAGTCGCCAACTTGACGAGCCAACTCGGCCCGCTCATAAAAGTAACACCAGGTATGTGGCGGTTGGCTGGGAAAGGGTGGATTGGGTACATTGGGAGGTGGAGCGTTGGTAATAATGCGCGAAGGATCGGATAAAGGAATCAAAGGTGTTAGGGAAGGAAATTTACCATACGTTTGTATGTTGGCATAAAGGGGGTCGAGCACGCGCAGACATCCGTTCTGCGGCGCGTAGATCACGATCACCTGCGAGGTGGAGCCGCGGAACGTCACCGTGCGGTACGGCAATTCGATCGACGCGTCCGGCTGGAGGTCGGAAAGCGATGTGCCGCCAAGGCGCTTATTGACGTAGAGCATGGCATAGGGCAGGTCGCCGCCGTGAAAGCTTGGGGCGTACATCCAGTTGAGCGGTGCCGTGAAGGATAAATCGGTCTCATAATCGATTGGCACAAAATCCGTTAGGATCGCAGTGTTCGGTTTCAAAGCCGGGATGCGCCAGGCCAATTGCCAGTAAATCTCTTGTTGGCGCGACCAATCGCGGCGGAAGATATTGGCATTGTAGAATTGCTGACCGATGCCCAGTGCAATCAGCAGCGCGAACGCACAGTTTTTCACAGGATTGTTCTTGATCAGCAAATCGATCAATCCGGTCACGAACAAACTCGCACCGAGCATCATCGAGATCATGAAGCGATCATAGGATGACTGGAGGGTGAGCGGCAGCCCGGCGGCGAACGATGGAACGCGCCCAAGCAGGATGCCAACCAATCCGATGGTGATGGCGGAGATGGCAAAGGCCCTGCTTTCACCTTGTTTGAACTGCCGGTTCGGAAGATAAAACACCAAGGCGGCAAAAGAGAAAACGATCAAAAGGGCCGTAAGGATCGTGGTCGGTGCTGCGATGGATTGTGCTGCCAATACCAGCACCTGTATCCAAACATAGAATCCGGCTTTCCAGAATGCGTCACCGAAGGCGGGCAGTAAGGCTTTGACGGAAAGCACATGTTGTGCAGCGGTCACGCCGTAAGAAACGTATACACCTGACTTGTAGTAGTATGCCAGCCAAAGCGCATCTACAGCCCAGACGAGAAAGTACGGCCACCAGCGTCTGACGGTTTGAAGGAAGCGCGGCCAAAAGCCCTGGTTCTCTTCAGCAAGGATGACCCAGATGAACAGGAATCGCAGAGGCTCAAGCCCGATGAAGTATTCCGTGGGAAAGACTCCGGCCACGAGCAAGAGCAAGGCAATAGTCGAATTGAGGAATCTCCTATTTGATTCGCGAAGTGCGCGAGCCGTGAAGCCAAAGGAAAGCAAATAAAAAATGAAGGGAATCCATTCCTGGTTGACGTGGGTGAACGCGACCCATTGCTGGCTGTATCCGGGGAAGATAAGAAAGAGCAGTGCGACGATCAGCGTTTCGAATTTGAAGCGCGGCCATATTTGACCCATCGCGAACCAGGCGGACAGCGCCGCCAGGCAGCGAATGATGAGAGCAAAGATCTGCCACAGGATCGGATTGGGCGGGATCAAACTGGTGGTGACGAAGAAAATCGGCCCGAGAAATGGCCGGAAGCCTGCAAAGGACGGGATGAATTGGGCGGGACCGAGAAATTTCGCCGCCCAGGCGAAGGGCCAATCATCCCAATAAAAACCAGTGAGGGGCAGCAGAAGCCCGTACGCCACGATCGTGACGACTACAAAAAATACTGGTATCCATTTTGGAGATTGCAGGAGGCGTCGCATTGAGGGGATTATAACCAAAATAGTCTGCGGACAGATCGTGTCTGTCCGCAGAGATGTTGGCCCTGATACGCCGCTCCTTGCAGTGACCTGCTCGTGATCACCACTGTTGCTGTGTCGCAGGCGAGTGCTTGGTGATGGTCTGCCCATCATCCTCCACTGGCTCGAACGCGGATTGAATGGCGATCCGTCCGGGGCCAGTGAGGCGCAACCACAAGTAGCGCTGATTATAGGACATCCATAAGCTCCATTGGCTGTGGGGATTCTCGAAATGCAATTGCATGCTGACGGTCGGATCTTTGAAGATCAACGCGGTGGGTTTGATATAGATGGATTGTCCCGGAGCAAGCTGGCGCACGAAGACGTTGCCGGATGCGTGCAGCAACAACAAGCCGGGTGTCTTGGTTGCGGAAAAGCGATCGAGGGACATGCCGAGCGGGTAATGCGTTTCATACTCTGTTTCATCTCCATGTTGATGGCGTGTGGTGAACCAGATGTTGCTGTTCGTCCAGCTATAATCCACTTGGTCGGTAGAGGCCAGCAGGAAGTGTTCGCGCACATCCACGGCTTGACCGGGTTGCAGCGGCAGGGCCAGCAGCTCACCCGGAAGATCGCGCGAAAAGGCAATATGTCCCGGACCTTTGGCTTGTGTCATGAAAATCGGCATGCCCGCGAAGGCACGCTTCCACGCGCCTTTCATGGACATCATGCTGATATTCACCGAATTCTCTTTCCACAATAGAACGTGGTGGGCGAAGTAAACGCCGTCTTCCGGCGCGAGGTCGAAGTCCGCGACCGGGACATACAACCCTTCGATCTGGCACGAGGATTTCCCGATCTGCAGTTTCGCCATATCCTTGCGGCCCGGCATTTCGATCCAGCCGGTGGGCGTGACGATTTCCTGAACATTGATCGTCGCGCCGCATGCCGGACAACTTAATGAGGTGCCGTCCGAAACGCTGCCGCACCAGTGGCAGGTGTAACTTCTAGCAGAAGTGGTCGCCATATCTGCCCCTTAGTCCGTGTGGTGATGAACATACATGGATTGAATGCCGACGCGCCCGGGTCCGATCATTTGCGCCAGACTCATCGCGCTTCCGCCGAACAGACCGGTGCTCAACTGCTGCATCTGAACGTTCATCTGAACGCTGGAGTCTTTGTAAAGGAAAGCGCCCGGCTCAACCAGGATCGATTCGCCCGCTTTTAAGGTCCGCTCGAAGACGTTGCCGTATCCATGTAGGAGCAGCAAGCCGGATTGGTTGGTGGTTACGAAACGATCCATGTACATGCCTTGTCCGCCAAACAAGATATTGCGCAAGCCCTTGATGCGCTCAAAGGAATAATTGATGTTGGCTGAGGCGAGGAGAAAAGCATGTTCGCGCACATCCAATTCCATTCCAGGATGAAGCGGAAGAACGACCAGCTCGCCGGTGGCATCACGCGAGAAGGCAACCCGGCCGGGTCCCTGCGCCACGCTGATGATAAAGGGCATTCCGGCCAGCACTCGTTTCATGCCGCCCGGTAGTTGCAGCACCGACATCGGAACGGTCGGATCCTTCCAAAGCATGACGTGGTGCTCGAAGTAAACGCCGTCGGCTTGTCCCAGGTTGATTTCGGCAACAGGCACGATCTCGCCTTCGACCTGGCAGGTGCTGTTAAAGAAATGGAATTCGGTCATGTCTTTCAGGCGCGGGGCCTCGCGCCAGCCTGATTCGCTGACCACATCCTTCAAATCAAGCGGCGCACCGCAGAACTGGCACGACAGCGCGGTCTTGAGATTCATGCCCTGACACCAATTGCATTTTAAGCGTTCGACTGCTTCATTTTGTGCTGGCTGTACCATGCTGCACTCCTTGGAGTTTTGTTTGCCGTATTAAAACATAAGCACGGTGGAATCTGAATAGTCCATTGGTAGGAATGACCTAAAAACCAGAGCCTGACATCGCAGGTCAGGCTCTGGTGATCAGTTGGTGGTCCGGATCGATGCGCCGCAATAATCACATTCGGCGGTCTGATTGTCAATCCAGGTCGCTTCATCGCTGTGGATGGGCGCGCCACATTTCGGACAGTTCGTCGGCAGAGCGCCTCGCCGCGCGGGACCTTGGGCGGGCGGGGGCGGCATCGGCCCCACCCGATTCCCGAATTCGTTCTGCAGCGCGCTTGCCGAATTCTTCATTCCCTTGTTGTTGAGTTTGCGCGTGATATTGGCAAAGAATACCGGCGTACGGTTGATCATTCGATATTGGATGAACATGGTCAGGGCGGTGCGGGCTTGCGCCAGCGCGAGCTGCTCGTTGCCCGAGTCCGCATACGCGTGAGCCGCCCGCGCATGCAGGTTCGCGGCGGGGCGGGGACGGTTGCCATCGAGTTCACGCGCCAGTTCTGTGTAGAGCGGCGCGGCGCCCGCAGGATTATTGGTGGCGACCATCTGATTGGCCCTTGCCAGCACCTCGATTTGTGAAGCGCTCAGCACATTGTTTTGCATGACAGGTCTATTGCGTCGAAACATAGGTTCTCCAATTTTTAGTCATGAATTCTACACTCATTTCGGCCGGCACACCAAGGTTCAGCGAAGCACCGAAATCGCAATCGATGCGATGAAGACGATCACGGTCACAGAAAGAGCGGCTTGCAGCATCAATAGAAGTTTGGCGCGCAAAGACAGCACCAGGGTGTCGGCCAGGCCGAATTGAGTGCTGCCGCAGAAACCCAGGAAGACATAATCCCAGAAGCCGGGCTGCCAGCCTTGCCAGCCAGGCAGGGAGGCCACGCGTTGCGGAAATGCAAAATCGAATCGCTGAGCGGGTCCCTCACGCCGCACGCGCGGACCGCCGGCATCAATGATCCAATACCACGCCCCGAAAAGAAGGATATTTGCAATCCATAATACGATGACATCCTTCAGCAGAACGCCAACCCCAAGCTGCGGGCGCGAGGCGATGATGTAGGAAACCAAAACCACTTTTGCGGTCAACCGGATAGTAACCCATGCGAGATAAACGATGGCAAGCGTATGTACCCATTGATCCCGCTCGGTCAACCAGAGCATCAGCATTGCCGCAAGGACGCCCATGGGTACGATAAATTCCAAGCTCGACTCGATCCGATCCAGGGATATCAATCTTGCCAGGGCAATGCGTCCTAATGCCGCCGGTATGGAAAGAGTGCTCGATAGCAGAAAATCATGAAGGGTGATGATCGCCAGCACGATGATCATCTCCAAGGAATAGTTATCCGGCCGTTTTGATTTAGATGATTCCATCATTTGTCTTCTCCTTCGGGCTGACCCGATGTTATCAGATTTCCTGATCGATGGGTGTGTCGTCCCTGCACGCCCGCTTCATGGTTTCTACCTGTCCTCGGCGATTTGCAGCAGTTTTTGGCTTGTGAGGTTCAGCATGGCCTGCGCGGTCAGCGAAACGCTCTGGCCACTGCTCTGCACGATTTGTACGGGATCGTTGGAGTGCGTCGTTGAGTATTGAACATCTTCATAGAATACCTGCAAGTAGTTGAGCGGCACCGTGCCGGGTGTTCCACCGAACGAATCGGCGGCAGGTGTTCCATCGAAGAAGACTCTGAGCACGTTGTATTCCGCTTGCTCTGGCGAGATACTGTCGGCAGGGCATTTGTCCTTTGTTGGACATCCTTCATCCGATGCGTCCG
>DATJAH010000036.1:0-5747 GCA_035516425.1 Anaerolineales bacterium | reverse complement strand
GCGTAAAGCCAAGATCAGTAAAAAGGCAAAATGAAGGCGGCAAACATTGGTGGATTATATGTATTACAACCCCAATTAACTTTTGTGTGGATTCTGCGCGATAATCGAATTGATCAAAGGCAAAATATAAAATGATCAACGCAGGTTTGAAACCCAAGAAAACTGCATGATCCGGCACATGTCGCACAGTGAATCCGGAACAAGCCGCACACCGAATCCGGCGCATGTCGCACAGTGAATCCGGAGGGTTGTTCAAAGAGCCTGAAAGCAGCCTCTAAATGCTCTTGCTCAGCCTTGCCGACTTTGCTTAGATTTTCAACCCTCAGATGAACTTCAGCATCTGAAGGCCTGCTGTAAGTCTTGTCCGTTATTCTTATGTTCGCGTGCATCACCCTCAGGCCGATCGCTTTCAAGTCCTCCATTATTCTTGCACGCTCTGAACCATAGTGAATGTGTCCATGCCTGAATTTATGGGGAGAGGGATAGGGCAATTCAATCTCTAATCTCCTTCTAATGGCAGGATATTGCTATGGGTGTATAGTATTCCGTCAATCTGTTATCCGTTTGTACATATCATAAGGAATTACTGGTATGAGCATAAGAGAAGAGTTAGATCGTCGGATTGATTCTGGCCGTTCCCCATCATTTATCCATATCAAGTGCGCGGACGTCCCCGTGTTCGCGGGACATTTGAGGGAAATCATTTCCCATTATCAGAGTTTATGCATATGGCCCAACGTTGCCTTGGGCATGTATCGAAATGTTCTTATTATCCTTGACGTGAAAAGGATTTGAAACACTTATCGGGTAGTAGAACTCTGGCAAGAATTTCAAATGTGTTTCGACAGGATTTGTGCCCCTGGCCGCGAGGCGTGGTTGGTTCAGGTTTGCACGAGAAGCTTCTTGAATATTCCAAGACACAGTTTTACTGTTAAGGAGATGCAGATCATGAAGAACAGGAAGGCTATCGCCATAATGTGCTTTGTTGTAGCCGGCATTTGGCTGGTAATTGGGATCTTTCACTTGGCAGGAAAAGATTTTCTTTGGGGTGGAGCAAGTATGGTGGGCGCCGTGGTTTTTGTTCTTCTGGGAATCAGAAGTATGAGTGAGAGCGCGTAATGGGCTGAACGCCCGCGCTGAACTTGTGCGTCAGTAGTACCAGACCTTTTAATCGCTGGACACGTGTTCAAGCCTATGTGAAGAGTATTTAGAGATTATTGGGCGCGCTGCTTTCTGCTGCGCCCATTGATGGAAGGGCATCTTATGGGTATCCGGTATACGTACAGAACAGAAAAACATTTGATGGTCGTTGTTTGGGATGGAGAAGTCAACTTTGACCAATGGCGGGGAGCATGTGCGTCGCTTTCTTGATGGTCCCGAATACCCTTTAGTACAATATCAACTTGCGGATCTTCGTGATGCCTCTGTCAAGCCATACCTTACGGAGGCAGAGATAGGACGCGTGGTCAAATACATGCAGAATCAGCTTGGAACGCTTGGGGGAAAGAAAATTGCAATCGTCGCAGGAAATGACTGGGAAACACCAAAGCGGGCAGAAGCTCTCCTTAAATCCCTATCGGTTACTCCAATCGTGTTCAATAGCCTATCGACGGCCTGTGTATGGTTGGGCTGGGATGTGGTTGAAGTTGAAAATGCAATCAAAGAGATTCGTATGAGCCATCGTTATGAATCGTGACTGTGGAATAAAGCTGCTGTCGTGTGCTTGTGTTCGACGTTTTCGCCATTTGATGAATATTTGAAAGAAGCCTGTACTCAGCCCCTAACTCTGCAAGTGCATCCTTGCTAACTGTGCTCAGATTTTCAACCCTTAGAACGGCTTCAGCCGCTGGACCTCGACCGCCACATCTAGCTTGTTATTCCCATCCTCGCGTGGATTACATTCGTGCTCATAGTCACAAGCTTCTCAACCGCGCCGGCATGAGCTGAATTGAACACCTTCGGCGGCGGTGATACAATATCGGTGAAGGTTGAATTGGTCTGATCAGGAACCTCTGCGCGTCTTAAGTCGCTCCCTGTGTTATTAAGATGAGGAGATGTCATGAAAGGCGATGCACTGTACTGGCTCATGTCTCATATGTTCGATGCCTTTATCTGGGGCGGGGAGCTGACCGGGAGTGAAAACCTGTCCGCAGATGGGCCGGCGGTGTATGTTTCCAACCATGCGCTAGCGTTGGGACCGATTGCCGTTGCCGCCTCATTGCCGCTCCGCATCTATCCGTGGGTGGTCAGCGACATGCTGGATAGGAAGAAGGCCGCCGCGTATTTGAATATGGATTTCGTCGAGCCGCAGTTGCATATCCCTGCGCCGCTCAGTATGCCGCTGGCGCGCTTGATCTCACAGGCTTCGGTGCGACTTCTGCGCGGCGTGGGGAGTATCCCGGTTTGGCACGGTGAGCAGGTCCGCGGAACGTATCGCATCAGTCTGGATCGCTTGGTAGAAGAACAGAATTTGCTGATTTTTCCTGAAGACCCGAACCTGCCAATGGATGAGCAATGCAAGATGAGGCCATTCATGAAGGGCTTCGCCCGGCTCGGCGAATTGTATTTCGAGCGGACGCAGAAAATCTTAAAGTTCTATCCTCTGGCCGTTCATCCGGGTTCGCGCAAGGTGAAAGTGGGCAAGCCGATTTCTTTTAATCCAAAAAACAATCCCGCCAATGAAGTCGTGCGTATTAAGAGCGTACTTGAGTCCATTATTCGCGGGATGGTAATCGAGATGACACTTCAAGGCTACGCGGGAATTCCTTTGCCGCATTGATATTGACTCTGGGAGTTCATGAATCCAAAATTGAAATCTTTTTTGGCGGGAGTTCGCGCCGAATCCCCGCTCCTGGTCGGAGTATTTCCATTCGGGTTGATCTACGGTGCCTTGGCACTCGCCGCGGGACTTTCGGCTGCGGCGGCTCAGATGATGTCATCTATCGTCTTCGCAGGGTCATCGCAATTCGTCGCTGCGCAATTAATCCACGATGACGCGCCGGGGCTTGTCATCGTGCTGACGATTGCCGTGGTCAACCTGCGGCACATGCTGTACAGCGCCTCGGTCGCACCGTATATCGAACACCTGCCGCAGCGTTGGAAGATCTTATTGGCTTATTTGCTGACAGACGAAGCCTATGCGGCCACCATCATTCATTATGAAGAAGAGGGCTTCACGCCGACCAGTCATTGGTTCTTTCTCGGCGCGGGATTATCACTATGGACCACTTGGCAGGTCAGCAGTGCGCTGGGAATTTTTCTACGTAAGGTGATTCCGTCTTCATGGCCGTTGGACTTCGCCGCGCCGCTGACGTTCATTGCGCTGGTCGTGCCGGTGTGTAGAGACAAACCGGTTGTGGCCTCGGCGCTTTCGGCGGGACTCGTTGCGCTGCTCGCTTTCAATCTTCCATTCAAACTCGGTCTCATCCTGGCGGCATTGGTCGGGATCGTCATCGGCACATATCTGGAGAATCGCAAGTGAATAATATCTGGCTGGTGATTCTCTTGGGCGGCGCGCTGACGTTCGGGATGCGCATGTCCTTCATTTATTTGTTCGGGCGGTTTGAAATTCCCGCGCTGGTAAAGCAGGCGCTCCGTTTCGTTCCGCCTGCGGTGCTATCGGCGATCATTGCACCGGCTTTGTTCATGCCGAACAACACGCTGGATTTGAGCTGGAGCAATTATCGTTTGATGGCAGGCTTTGTTGCGATCCTCGTTGCGTGGCGGACAAAAAATACACTGTTGACGATTGTGGCGGGGATGATCGCGTTACTAATTTTGCAATTCATTTTCCTAAAGTAATTACTGTCAGGATTGATCGGGATATTCCCCCAAAAATTCTGGAAATCCTTACATCCGGTGGTCACTCTGTTCGACATAAAGAGGCTCCGCATATAGATCGAAGCCCAAGATCGTTTCTTTTACCCAGGCTTGATTTCAGGATCAACCTCGTTAGTCTCGTAATAGTCTGCTCACCTATTCCACGGTTCAAAGTCCTCCCGAGGGGAGGGCGGATATTCTCCGCGTCGCATGGTGTAATCGTCTAAGACACCTTGCGCAACAATCTTAACTGATTTTAGGTGATAATTCTTGCGGCGCGCACTTTTCTTCCGTATCCCGACTAATGAGGATGACCGTCGCCATGCACGTGACCGTGTGAAACTTCGTCGCCCGTCGCAGGGCGCAGGTTTGCGATTTGAACTGAGAAATGCAATTCCTTGCCTGCCAGAGGATGGTTCATATTCAAGCGGACATTCTTGTCTGTAACTTCGTGAATGCGCGCATAAACAGGATGGTCGCCTTGATCGCGCAACTCCAATTCTGTTCCGATCTTCAGTGGTACATTGGGTGGAAATGATTCGCTCGGCACATCCATGAATGCGGTCGGATCGCTTTCGCCATATCCATCTTTCGCGGCGACGACCACTTCCTTGCTCTCGCCAATCTTCATGTCATAGAGTTGTTGTTCCAGTCCCCGCACGATGTGCCCCATGCCCTGGATGAATTGCAGCGGCTCCCGGCCCTGGGATGAGTCAATGACCTGACCATCGATGCGTAAAGTATAGTGGATCGCAACCACTTGGCCGTCGTCCACTCTTAACTCTTCTTCCATTTAAGTTAAGTCCTTGTTATCCTGTCAACGTGAGAAATATAGTGATGACACCTGCGCGCAAGTGCCTGCGCAATAGAGTCTAGATGTACGTGAGATAAACCTGATCGCCGCCGGCTTCCTTGGCGCGCATCATGGCTTGACGCGCCTGCTCGATCAATGGTTCGGCCTCCGTCGAGGCGCTGATGCGCGAGGCCGAAACTATGCCTGCGCTGACGCCGACCACCACCGAATCGTCCTTCAAAGTGACGCTGGTCGAGTCGATGCCTTTGATGATACGCTCTGCGATCTTTTCCGCGTCCGCGCCGATGACACCCGGCAGCGCGATCACGAACTCGTCGCCGGTCCAGCGACCGATGCAATCATAGGGACGGCTCTTTTCGCGGATGGTCTGGCCCACAATTTTCAGTACCTCATCTCCCATCTCCACTCCGTGTTTGGCGTTGAGGCTTTTGAATCGGTCGATGTCGAGCGCGATCATACTCAGCGGTGATGAGGAACGGCGGGCGCGTTCCAATTCGCCCTGCGCGCTTCGAAAGAACGCGATTCGATTCATCAAGCCGGTCAGGGAATCATAGATCGCCAGGTTCTCGAGCTGATGGCGCGCCTTCGACAGGCTTTCCCCGAGCGCAAGGAAGCGCTGTCCGATCATGATGCGTGCCTTCAGTTCGGAGGCAAACAGCGGTTTATGCAGGTTATCATCGGCGTCGGCGTTATCTGCTTCACCGGCGGTCAGGATCAGAAAATAAATGGGAATGATTTTGGCGGCACGGGCGCGTCTGATGATATTCGACTTTTTGAAATCCTCCGCGTCTCCGTCCGCGATAATGAAGCGGGTCTCGCGTTTTTCGATCATCTGCCAGGCCTGTTCCATATCGCCGCCGAGGATGGCTTCGTGGCCACTTTTCTCCAGCACATGCTGGATCAAAGAACGTTCCTTCACATTCTGTTCTAGAATCAGCGCTTTCATGGAGTCTCCGCGCATGAATTATACCCCGTGTTGACAAATGCCTTATCCCATAGTAATATTCGCGGCGCTCTTTGCCCAGCCGAGGTAGCTCAGTGGTAGAGCAGGGGACTCATAAGCCCTTGGTCGTGAGTTCAAATCTCACCCTCGGCACTCGAATCACTAGTGACG
>DATJAH010000035.1:0-36584 GCA_035516425.1 Anaerolineales bacterium | reverse complement strand
GGATCATACTTGTCTTCATTGACGCCCAGCACCACGGTCAGGTCTTCGCCTTCAGCGGGAGCAGTGATGATAACCTTCTTGGCGCCGCCCTTGGTGATGTGATTGACCGCGCCCTTGACCGTCTTGCCTTTCTTGTTGACGCCATCTTCCTTGATGGTAAATAAACCTGTCGACTCGATCACAATGCCAATTCCCAAACTACCCCACGGAATCACGGAAGGATCCGTCTCCTTATAGACCTTCACCTTCTTGCCATCGATAGTCAAGCCATCATCGTTCACTTCAACGGTACCGTTGAAGCGACCGTAGGTTGAATCGTACTTGAGTAGGTGCGCCATGGTCTTGGTGTCGCCGATATCGTTGAACGCCACCACCTCAAGTTCCTTGGGATAATAATCGCGGATCGCTTTCAGGACCTGACGACCTATTCGCCCAAAGCCATTAATACCAACTTTAACTGTCATATTGACCTCCAAATAGATTTAGCACCATGCCGTTTTCAGGCACGGGCGGATTTTTTATTTGTTTGTGAATTCTAATGCAAATGAGCGGCTTTGGCTACTGCTGTTTGTCACCCCAGGCGGTCGCTCAATGGCCCAGTCCGTTCATAAAACAAATCCATCAGCGTCTGCGAAAGTTTGATGGAATCATGGCGCCAGGGATGATCCTCGTCGATCAAATCGGCGCAATACAGTCGAGAATCGGCTCGGGACCTTTCATCGGCACGCACCCATTGCGAAGCCGGCCCCGGATCGCCTTCACAATTTTCGTTGCACAGCACCACATCGAAGAAGTTTTCGCCCACCAGCTCTTCCAAGGTGCGTGCGTGGTCAAAACAGGTATATAAATCCGTCTCGCCAGCCTGCGTGGCGATATTGCAAACGTAAACTTTGACCGCCCGGCTGGCATGAATCGCCGCCAGCAGATCAGGAACCAGCAAATTCGGCAACAGACTCGTATAAAGACTGCCCGGGCCGATCACGATCAGATCCGCACTGAGGACGGCTTGTAACGCTGGCGGAAACGCAGGCGGATTGCTCGGCTCCAGCCAGAGCCGGCGAACGCGCCCCGCCATCTCGGGGATCTTACTCTCACCCTCCACCCTGACTTCATTGACCACATGCGGCAGACGCACATCCGCCACCAAACGGACGTCGTGCAAAGTCGAGGGCAGGACGCGCCCGCTCACGGAGAGGGCGCGTCCGGATTCAGCGATGGCCTCTTCAAAGCTGCCCGTGATGTCAGTCAGGGCAGTGATAAACAGATTCCCAAAGGAATGCCCTTCTAGTTCGGGTGCGCCGCTAAAGCGATATTGAAAGAGTTGTGTCAACAGCGCCTCATCATTGGATAAAGCCGCCAGACAGTTGCGAATGTCACCGGGAGGAAGAATTCCGAAGCTTTCGCGCAGGCGGCCCGAGGAACCGCCGTCATCCGCCACCGTGACAATCGCGGTGAGGTTGCGGGTGTGCGCCTTGAGCCCGCGCAACAAAGTGGACAATCCATGCCCGCCGCCAATGGCCACCACGCGCGGGCCGCGGCCAAGTCGGCGAAAATCCGAAAGCTGATCGATTACCGTACGGCCCGGCTTCAGGAACGGCCGCAGAAGGGATCGGTTGAGCCCCCATATCCCATAAATCAGCAGGCCAATGCCTGCCCCGCCGAAGATCAGCACGCGCACCAGACGGGGCAAAAACCTCAAACTGGCGACAGAAAGAAAAGTAAGGATGGCTGAGTCATTCGTATTGGTGCGATACACATCCAGCAAGAGGATTCCGAGGCCCACGCCCAACAGCGTGATGCCTGCTAAAATCACGAGCATCCAGCGCTTGATGCCGAGGCCGGGCTTGAACCAGCGCGCCACGCCCTGCACCCACTGCCAGAAACGCCGGCGAAGAGTTGTTTTTTGTTCGTTCATATCCAAGGATAATAGCAGGGATAGGGAGAAGAGTCAAACTCAGTGGCCATTAGCAAACTCTCAGTGGGCAATGGTATAGATCGTCCCACCTACTTGATCGGGTGTGAATTTGACCTTGAATATTTCTGTTTTACTGCAGGCGACCACCATCCAGTCCTCCACCCAAAATGAGTCCGCTTCGTTGATCTGCTCGACACGGATGGCTTTGCTGGTCACATCAACACAATTTTGCTTTCGTTCGTAGTCCAGCAGCGTATTCCACACACTTGATTTGAGCAGGGCATCGCCCAATCCACCGGCCGCGAGTCCGCCAACAGGCACAATATCCGTGGAGGAGGAAAATTCCTGCGAAAAAAAATCAACGGGAGTGGAGACCGGCGTACCAGCCGCCGCCGCAACGTTACCGCCGGAGCGGATAGAGGCTCCAATCCGCTTCCCAGCGACCGGCACCAGGGCCACAAGCAAAATGATTCCAACAATGAGAAATAACAGCCTTTTCCTGTTCATGGGACAATTGATTATAAGACAAGGCCTTGATAGAAAACAAAGACCTCGAAGCCATTCCGTTTCGAGGTCTTATTGATTCTGGTGAATTATGTTCCTTCTCGCCAGGAACTGAGGTACTTCAACTGCTCATCCGTAAGTTTATCGATCTGGACACCCATCGCCTCCAGTTTGATGCGGGCGATCTCGGCGTCAATTTCAGCCGGCACGGAATACACTTTCTTTTCCAACGTGCTGGCATTCTTCACCATGTATTCCGCGGCCAGGGCCTGATTGGCAAAGGACATGTCCATCACGGAGGCCGGATGCCCTTCGGCCGATGCAAGATTGATCAAGCGTCCCTCGCCCAGGATATTGATCTTGCGTCCATCTTTGGTGGTGTATTGTTCAACAAATGGACGTACCAGATTCGGCTTGCCGGGCGACATCTTTTCCAGCGCCGGGATATTGATCTCCACATTGAAGTGACCGGAGTTGGCAACGATGGCGCCATCCTTCATCAGCTCAAAGTGGCGCTTGTCCACCACGTTAATATCGCCGGTTAATGTGCAAAAGATGTCGCCGACCTTTGCCGCTGCCTCCATCGGCATGACCTCGAAACCATCCATCACCGCTTCGAGTGCCTTCAGCGGATCCACTTCCGTGACGATCACAATCGCGCCCATGCCGCGTACGCGTGACGCCAGACCGCGTCCGCACCAGCCGTAGCCGGCTACCACAAAGTGCTTGCCCGCCAGCAAAACATTCGTGGCGCGGACAATGCCGTCCACGGTGGATTGACCCGTGCCGTAACGGTTGTCGAAGAAATGTTTGGTCATCGCGTCGTTGACCGCAATCACCGGGAAGTTGAGCATCTTGTCGGCCGCCATGGCGCGCAGACGGATGACACCGGTGGTCGTTTCTTCCGTGCCGCCGATAATCTCCGGCAGCAGCTCGCGGCGGTCCTTGTGTATCGTCGATACGAGATCCGCCCCGTCGTCCATGGTCATGTGCGGCTTGTGGTCGAGCGCCGCGCCGATGTGCTTGTAGTACGTCACATTATCTTCGCCCTTGATGGCATAGGTGGGAATCTCGTACATATTGACCAGAGCCGCGGCAACATCATCCTGAGTGGATAGCGGATTTGAGGCGGTCAGCACCAGGTCCGCGCCGCCATCATGCAGTGTCCGTGCCAGATTGGCCGTTTCCGTGGTCACATGCAGACAGGCTGAAAGACGGACGCCCTTCAGCGGTTTCTCCTTGGCGAACCTCTCGCGGATCTGACGCAGGACGGGCATTTCCCGTTCCGCCCAGTCAATACGACGGCGTCCGCCTTCGGCTTGATTGATGTCTTTGATATCATAATTATCGCTCATAGGGTCTCCTTCGTCATTTTAATAACTCATCCAATTTTTTCTGATCGTCGAACTGCTGTCTGAATCGCTCGACAAATTCTTTTTTTGTATAGCTGTGACTTTGCGGCCCCCGGCATTCCAGACAATAAACAGCCGCCAGGGAACCCACTTCACCGCATAACACCCAATTCCAGCCGTGGGCATAACCGGTCAGGAAGCCGCCACGAAACGCATCGCCGACTCCGGTCGGATCAACGATCTCACGCTCCGGCACGGTCGAAATGGTATGTTCCTGACCGTCTGTGTAAAGCGACGCCCCGTCCTTGCCGCGCGTGACCACCACGATCTTTACATGCTTCAAGATTTGCTTTAGATTCCAGCCGGTTTTCTTCGAGATCAACCCAAATTCATAATCGTTGCAGAACAGGAAATACGCGCCTTCCATGTCGCGCGCCAATTCGCTTCCTTCGAGACGCAGGACCTGCTGGCTCGGATCATAGAGATATTTGATGCCAAGCTCACGACATTCCTCCGGAAACTTCATCATCGCATCCGGCGAATTGGGTGAGACGACCACCAGATCAGGCTTCTCAGACAAATCCTTCAAGGACTGGATGGCTGCATGCCCCATGGCCCCGGGGTAGAACGAGGCAATTTGAGCGGAGGCGCGATCCGTAGTTGCAAAGAAAGAGGCGGTGAATTCGCCGGGGACAACTTTCATCAGGCTGGTATCCACGCCCTTCGAGTCGAGCCACGCCCGATAATCCGAAAAGTCATCGCCGACAGTCGCCATCACGCGGGGCCTCTCACCGAGCAGGGCCATCGTGTACGCAATATTCGGTGCAATGCCGCCGCGTTGCTTCGACATCGAATCGACCAGGAAGGACAAGCTAATGGAGGCTAAGCGTTCAGGGAGAATCTGTTCCTTGAACAGACCCGGGAAGGTCATCAAATAATCATAGGCAACAGAGCCACTAATCAGAATATTCATAAACACCCTAGGCATTAACGACGTGTGCCATGACCACCTTTCTCAAATTTTTGTCGAACGGCGGATAAACAACGCCGTTCTCCGTGACAATCGCCGTAATCAAACGATGCGGCGTGATATCAAATGCCGGGTTGAAGGCCTTTGCATCTTGGGGCGTCACGCGCTCACCATGAAACTCGATGCCAAGCACTTCCTCTGCGTTGCGCTCTTCAATGGGGATCAGGTCGCCACTTTCAAGCGACAAATCGACCGTCGAGGTCGGCACCACCGAGTAAACGGGTACGCCATTATCGTGCGCCGCCAACGCCAACATATACGTACCAATTTTATTGGCTACATCGCCGTTCGCGGCAACGCGGTCGGCACCGAAGAAGACCTTTTGCGCCTTGCCGGTTCGTAGGAAATAACCGGACATGTTGTCACTGATGATTTCATAGGGAATATGATATTGTCCCAATTCCCAGGCGGTCAAGCGCGCACCCTGCAGACGCGGACGAGTTTCGTCCACCAAAACTCGGACGTGTTTACCCTGCTCATGCGCCGTGCGAATCACGCCCAAGGCTGTACCCCAGTCCACCGTCGCCAACGCACCCGTGTTGCAGTGATGAATGATGGTATCGCCATCCTTGATCAGATTCGCACCATGTGCCGCCATGCGCTTGTTGATCTCCACATCTTCATCCGCGATGTGCTGCGCTTCCTCCAGAACGATTCCGCGCAGCTCTTCGGCCGTACCGCCAAAGCCGGAAACTCTTTTCAGGATTCGATCGAGGGCCCAGGCCAGATTCACAGCAGTCGGTCGGGCGGAGCGCAAAACGGCCGCCGCGCTCTGGAGGCTGATCAGCAGCTCAGGGGCCGAGGTGGAGGCGGATTCGCGCGCGGCCAGCGCCAGCCCAAATCCAGCCGCCGCGCCGATGGCGGGTGCACCGCGCACCACCATGTCCTTGATCGCTTGCGCAACTTCTCCATGCGATCGATACGCGACCATCTCCAGCGCATTAGGCAAACGGCGCTGATCGATCATCTTGACACAGTTGTCTTCCCAGTAAACAGTTCGCATGGCACAGGAAAAGGCGTGGCGCTAAGCGCCACGCCAAGGATGATGAAAGCGTGCAGAGTTTAACATGGGATGAAGCGATTGTCAAAGTTTGCAAACCTTAATACTTGGGACACCCCAGAGATCTTGCGGCTCAAGCCGGGGAAAGTTCGTATCCGCAAAACCGACCCGATTCCAAATAATACATCCTCAATGGAACATTTCTTTCCCGGAAACCCTGATGAGATTTGTAATATTCTGATTGTGACATTTTCTACTTTATCGCCGCCCTGCAAACCTTTACAGTTAAGGTAATCTTCAAAAGGCATGCAGCTGAGAGACCATGATCCGCATCAACCGGCAAACAGATTACGCGATTCGAGTGGTGCTGGCACTGGCCAAGCATCCGGAACGAAAACGAATTTCCACCACTGAGATTCAACAGGAAATGTTAATTCCCCCCGCGTTCTCGCCGCGCATCGTGGCGGAATTGTCGCGCGGCGGATTTATCCTGACATTCCCGGGACGGGGGCCTCGAGCTCGCCCGCCCCGCCGATCAAATCAACCTGCGCGAACTGGTGGAATATTTCGAGGGACCGATCACCATTTCAGACTGCATCTCGGGGCGGACGCAATGTCCATTCGATTCCAAATGTCCCGTACGACGCCGCTGGGGAAAACTTCAAGCCATGATCATTCATGAATTGGAAGCCATTACTTTTGATGAACTTGGCCAAGATGCTTTAGAAGCCGAAACTATTTCACTGCCGATCCTTAGCTATAGCCAATGACCTCGTGCGCGCCAGGCGCGTACGAAAACCAAATTAGAAGGAGATGGTATGGACCCACTTATTCTTTCGCGATGGCAGTTCGCCCTTACGACTGTCTATCATTTTTTGTTCGTCCCACTCACGCTTGGTCTGGGATGGTTTGTGGCATTTATGCAAACCCGTTATTACCAGACCAGGGATGAGACGTTCCACAAGATGGCGAAGTTTTGGGGCAAATTGTTCCTGATCAACTTTGCGATTGGCGTGGTGACCGGCATCGTTCAGGAATTCCAGTTTGGCATGAATTGGTCGGAGTACAGCCGTTTTGTGGGCGACATCTTCGGAGCGCCGCTGGCCATTGAAGCGCTTCTGGCCTTCTTCATGGAATCGACCTTCCTTGGCATTTGGATTTTCGGTGAAGGAAAGGTTCCGGAGAGAGTTCACCTGGCGGCGATCTGGTTGGTCGCGATCGGATCGAATCTCTCCGCGCTGTGGATTCTGCTTGCCAATGGCTGGATGCAACATCCGGTCGGCTATGTAATTGACCCGACAACGGGTCACCCGATGCTGAACGATTTCTTCGCGTTGGCGACCAATCCGAAAGGCTGGTTATTCTTTGCGCATACCCTGGTGGCCGGTTTGGCCATGGCCAGCTTCCTGATCCTGGGCGTGAGCGCCTATCATATTGCCCGCAAGCGCAGCCTCGAGGTGTTCAAGCGCTCTTTCCAAATGGCCGCGATTGTGGGGTTGGTTGCCGCGGTGCTCGTGATCATCGACGGAGACTCGCAAGGGAAATATGTTTATGAGACTCAGCCAATGAAGATGGCATCCATCGAGGCGCTGTGGAACACGGAACAACCTGCCTCATTCTCTGTCTTAACCATTGGAGATTTGAGCGGCAAAAAAGAGGTGTGGGCGCTCACAGTACCTGACATCACCAGCTTGCTTGCCTGCAACAATTTCAGCTGCGCGGTGCAGGGGGTATATGCTATCCAAGCCCAATATCAGCAGAAATATGGACCGGGCGATTACATTCCGCTGATGGTTTTCGTATACTGGGGCTTCCGCCTCATGGTGGGTGTCGGATTCTTGATGGCGCTGCTAGCGATATTATTCCTGTTTGCGATGCGCAAGGACATCACAAAAGCCAAATGGATGAAGTGGGTGCCGTGGGTCATTGTCCTGCCGTACGTCGCCACTACGTCCGGATGGATTGTCACCGAGATGGGGCGTCAGCCATGGATCGTTCAGGGTCTGCTCAAGGTGCAGGATGCGGTCTCGCCGAATCTGACAACGGTTGACTTGCTGATCTCATTGATCGGCTACCTGCTCGTGTATGGAGCGCTGATCGTTGCGGATTTCTATCTGATGAAGAAGTACGCCATCCTCGGCCCAGATGCGGCGATGCAAGAATCAGTGGATGCCGCGCCTGCAGTGATTGGCGCGCAGGATTGACGACGGAGGTTCACCATGTCTCACGAATTTCTTCAAGTTCTTTGGTTCATCCTGATCGCAATTCTATGGGTGGGTTTTTACTTTCTCGAAGGCTTTGACTTCGGCGTAGGAATGCTCCTGCCGTTCCTCGGCAAAAAAGATATGGAACGACGAGCCATCATCAACGCCATTGGCGCAACCTGGGACGGGAACGAAGTCTGGCTGCTGACTGCCGGCGGCGCGACGTTCGCGGCATTCCCTCAATGGTATGCCACCATGTTCAGCGGCTTCTATCTTGCACTGTTCCTCCTATTAGTGGCTCTCATCATCCGCGGTATTGCCTTTGAATATCGTTCAAAAGATGCCAACCCGAAATGGCGCACGACGTTTGACTGGATGATCGCAGTGGGCTCGTTTCTCGCCGCGCTTCTACTGGGCGTCGCGTTTGCCAATCTGGCAGAAGGCGTGCCGATCAATGCCAAGATGATGTTCACCGGCAACTTGTTCACGCTTCTCAATCCCTACGGTTTGATTGGCGGACTAACCACAGTGTCGGTCTTCCTGCTTCACGGCGCGAACTTCCTCGGTCTGAAACTGGAGGGCGAACTGCGCGAGCGTGTAAATGAATTTGCAAAGAAACTGTATTTCGCGGCGATCGCACTAAGCTTGATCCTATTGGTCACAACGTACATTTTCACCGACATCTATGCCCACCTCGGATTGAACCCCGGTATTATTCCCGTCGCCGGGTTGGCGGCCCTGTTCGTCAGCGGTTATTTCATCAACCGTCGGCATGAAGGCTGGGCTTTCATCATGGTCGCAGTCAATATTGTCTTCACGCTGATCACGTTCTTCATGATCCTCTTCCCACGCGTGATGATCTCCAGCACGGATCCGAGCTACAGCCTTACGATCTATAACGCCTCAGCCTCTGCGTATACGCTGAGCGTGATGAGCATTGTGGCATCGATCTTCGTACCGATTGTGCTCATCTATCAAGGCTGGACCTATTATATGTTCCGCAAGCGCATCGCAACCAAGAAAAAATCGCTTGTGTACTAATTCTCGATCCGCATCGCAAAGCGGGGACGGCGCTTCGGCCGTCCCCTTCCCTTTATAATACAACTCATGCATCGCAGACTCCTCCTCCTCGCCCGCGACGCACGCGTGGCTCTGACCTTGACGATTCTCTCCGGGCTTTTCCTCGGACTGCTGGCGATCGCTCAGGCCTATCTGGTCAGCGTGACTGTCAATGACGTCTTTCTCCAAAAACAAACGCCGCTGCAGGTGTCGCATTGGATGCAATTATTATTTATCGTTATCGCCCTGCGCGGGTTATTGTCCTGGCTCAACGAGGTTACGGCGAACGCTGTCGCCGTGCGCGTAAAATCGAATTTACGCGAACGGCTCTTCGCCCACCTCCTCAGGCTTGGACCCGCCTTCAGCCGGTGCCAGCGCACCGGCGAGTTGACCACAGCCGCGGTCGAGGGAATCGAGGCGCTGGATGCCTATTTCAGCCAGTATCTTCCGCAGCTTGTCATCAGTACGCTCGTTCCCATCACGGTTCTAATTCTCGTATTTCCGCTCGATCCATTATCTGGCACCGTTCTTTTATTGACGGCGCCGTTGATCCCATTCTTCATGTACATGATCGGGCGCGGCGCAGAAGGTGTCACCAAACGCCAATACGAAACCCTGAGCCGACTCTCCGCGCATTTTCTCGACAGCTTGCAAGGCTTGACCACGTTAAAACTGTTCGGCCAATCCAAAGCACAGGCACAGAATATCGCCGAAGTCAGTGACCAGTTCCGCGACACGACCTTAAGGGTTTTGCAAGTCACGTTCCTTTCCGCCTTCGCATTGGAATTGCTCGCGACCATCAGCACGGCCATCATCGCGGTCGAGGTCGGCCTGCGCCTGCTTTATGGACAGATGCAGTTTCAGGAAGCGCTCTTTCTGCTGATCCTCGCCCCGGAATTCTATTTGCCGCTCCGCATGTTGGGATTGCGCTTCCATGCCGGCATGGCGGGGACAGCGGCGGCGGGAAGAATATTCCAAATTCTTGATACTCCGATTGCCGGCAATCCGTTGCCGGGGGGCCCTAAGCAGTCATTCCCAGAAATATCATCCATCACTTTTGAAAATGCCTCCTTTACTTACCCATCTGAAGATAAGCCTGCTCTGCAAAGTATCAACCTGAATATTGCCGGCGGCCAACACATCGCGCTCATCGGCCCAACGGGCGCAGGAAAAAGCACGCTGGCGAACCTGCTCTTGCGTTTCATGGAACCGACCACGGGCACCATTGATATCGATCATGAACCGTTAAGCAATATTTCCTCCGAGGCCTGGCGCTCCGCCATCGCTTGGGTTCCGCAAAAACCGCATCTCTTCCACGACACGATCGCTGCCAATATTCGCCTGGGAAAAACCGACGCAACCGAGGATGAGGTTGCTTCGGCAGCGTGCGCGGCGTACCTGGGCGACTTTATCGAATCACTCCCGGAAAAATACGAGACGATCGTGGGCGAAGGCGGAGCGCGCCTCTCCAGCGGACAGGCACAACGCCTGGCACTGGCACGCGCTTTTCTCAAAAACGCGCCGATCTTGATTCTGGATGAGCCAACTTCAAGTCTGGATCCCGAGACAGAATCCGCGCTGGAAGAGTCCACGCGCCGATTAATGCAAGGGCGGACGGTCATCACGATTGCGCATCGCTTGAACACCATTTTCAATGCCGATCAAATCGTGGTGCTCGATCAGGGTCGCATCGCTGAAACCGGAACACATCATGATTTGATTTCTAAGAATGGCGTGTATGCCAAGATGGTCAAAGCCAACGCTGGGTTTCAAATGGAAAGCTCAGCGCGGCAAGTCAATTCCTACAGCCAACAGCCTCAATCTTCAATTCTCAATACCTCCTACATCGATCAGCAATCCAAAATCGCAGATCAAAAATCGTCGATCTTCTCTCGTCTGACCGCTTTCCTAAATGGATCATGGGGCTGGGTGGCGCTCTCGGTCTTGCTGGGCAGTCTTACCATCGGAGCCAGCGTGGCACTGATGGGCACATCGGCATGGTTGATCTCCGAAGCGGCACTCCGTCCCTCGATTGCAGTCATCTCCGTTGCCATTGTGGGCGTGCGGTTTTTCGGCATCGCACGTGCCGTTGGCCGTTATCTCGAACGGCTCGTTTCGCACAACGTGACGTTCCGATTGCTGAGCCGCCTGCGTGTTTGGTTCTATGAAAAACTCGAGCCGCTTGCCCCCGCGCGCTTGATGGAATTTCGCGCCGGAGATTTGCTGGCGCGCATCATCAGCGATGTGAGCACGCTGGAAAACTTTTACGTGCGCGTGATCGCACCGCCGTTGACTGCCGTCCTGGTGATGATCGGCGTATCCATCTTTCTCGCTTCGTTCGACCCCCAGCTGGCGGCGCTGCTAATCAGCTTTTTCCTGTTCCTCGGCTTGATCCTGCCCATGCTTGCGCAGACGATGAGTCAGCGCCCCGGCCTGAATCTCATCACCCAACGCGCGGGCTTGAATATCCAGGTCGTGGATGGCATTCAAGGCATGGCGGATCTCCTCGCCTTCGGTCAGGCGCAAGCGCATTTATCAAAAATAACTTCAACTGGAAAATCTTACGGCGACTCACAAAAGCGGTTGGCAGGAATCAATGGTATTCATTCCGGCATATCCGTCTTTGTGAGCAATTTTGCGTTATGCGTTGTGCTCTTCGTATCCATCCCACGGGTCACTGCAGGACAGCTGGCCGGCACCATGCTGGCGGCTCTGGCTTTGATCACACTCTCATCGTTTGAAGCGGTCACGCCTTTACCTCTCGCCGCGCAAATGTGGATCAGCTCGCGTGAGGCGGCGAGAAGATTATTTGAAGTCGTAGATTCCGAACCGGCAGTAAAGGAAGATATTCGATATTCGAAACTCGACAATCAGATATCGAATATTGAATTATCGAATCTGTCCTTCACTTATCCTGGAAATAACGAACCCGCACTAGAACACATCACCTTCAACCTTCAACCTGAAACATCCATCGCCATTGTTGGTCCAAGCGGCGCGGGGAAAAGTACGATTGCCAATTTGTTGCTACGATTCTGGGACTACGAATTGGGAGAGATAACGCTTGGCGGAGAATCGCTCAAAGCGTACGCGCCTGATGAAGTCCGGGCGAGAATCGCCTACGTCTCACAAAACGCCTATTTCTTCAATACGACCATCTATGAAAACCTTCGCATGGCGCGCCGGCATGTTACAAGAGAGGAAGTTGAATCAGCGGCACGCGCTGCGCAAATTCATGGCTTTATCATGGGACTGCCCAAAGGCTACGATACCTTGGTCGGTGAACAGGGGTTGCGCTTGAGCGGCGGCGAACGCCAACGGCTGGCGATTGCACGCGCCCTCATCAAAGACGCGCCGATCCTGATCATGGATGAACCCACCGCCAATCTGGATGTGCTGACCGAAAAAGAAGTATTGAAAACACTGTTTACTCTGATGCAACGAAAGACTTCCCTGCTCATTACGCATCGCCTGGTTGGGCTTGAAAACGTGGATGAGATCCTCGTGCTGAATCGCGGTCAAATTGTTGAGCGCGGAATTCACCAATCGCTGCTAGACCGCCATGGGTTTTATCATCGCCTGTGGAGTCTGCAAAACAGAATGCTGGTGGAAGCTTAACCCGCTTGAAAATTTCCGGCGCGTCAGGGGCATATGCAGCACCGGAATGAGCCATCCGCCTGGTTCAAGACCCGGCTGTCTTTTGCAGAAACTGAATAATCCCGGTAACCACAGTCGGCGGTAGGAAGGTACCCATTCCCATACGCCCCGCCCCTTGTCCCAAGCCGCCTCGAAACGCACCGGGCGTACCGGAAACGGGTGGCGTGCGTTGTGGAGGCGTAAAGGTTCCGTTGGAACCAATACGACCGGGTCCTCCCATCGTGATTCCGGCCTGCTGGAAAGCCGCAAAAATATCCTGTCCGGTTAAATTCATGCTGGTGATCGCCTGAATCTGTGCAGGCGGCATCGCGTTCTCAATCACTCCGATCTGCACGGCGGCCTGTTGTCTCATGGCCATCATCGTGGGATTAGGCTGTGGCGCACCGGGTGTTCCCTGCGGCCGCGGGCCGCCCTGGGGCAGCGTGGCACCTTCAATCTGCTGTAATGATTGCCAGAGTGGTAGAAGCTGTGTCGCCTCCTGCGAGGTGACTGCGTTGGAGGTTCCCGCCAGCTTCAGCATCCCGGCTGCAAGCTGTAAGGCAGAGAGACCGCTGGTCGGAGTGCCGCTGATGGGCGCAGAACTTGAAGAACTTCCATTCGAGGCATATGCTCCGCCGGACGTACCGCTCATCGGTGTTGAAGTTGATAAATTCGAGGAACTTCCGTTCAACGCGGTCGAGCCACTGCTTGAAGAGGGCTGGGGTGGGTTTGCTGCGGCTCCGCACGCGGTCAGCGCCAACACGAAAATACTCAGAACTGTAATTGCAACCACTTTTTTCATTCAATCTCCTTATTGGTCATGGTCGCGCAGTATATCAAGTGCCATCTCACCACAGGTATAAAGAATGTGTTGATTTCATGAGAAGAATTAATCTTTTTGAGAACGCCAGACAAGATCAAATGACCGCCGAGCCGCTGAGGGCGTCCAGCGCGGCACGCTGTCCAAACCGTACACCGCCCGAATTCCGCCGTTGACAGAGCCGGAAATCCAGCTGGAAACTTTCAGTAAATTGCTTGCGTCTCTCGAACGAGCGTGCTATAATGCATTAAACCTTCCCCCGTCATGACAACCCATTTTTAAAGATCCCTACTTCCGTTCGCTTGGGCTCATCGGATCCATAATTCACCTTGAAAGAAAATTTCACCCAAACCAAATTATCATGAATCAGCCCGCACCCATGGGGGCGCTGGCTCTGCACACATTTCATTCCAAATCAAAAGGCGTTGAATTCACATGAAAATACTTGAGCTTGAAAATGAACCCCTGGATAAACTGCGAAAGTTTGCCAAAGAAGTGAACGTGCCGAATTTCAACCGGCTGAAAAAAGAATCGCTCATCCTCCAGATCCGTCAGGCAGAGGCTCAGAAAGAAGGCATCGAACTGCGCGGCGGAATTCTGGAGATCATGAGCGAAGGCATCGGCTTTTTGCGGGCCTCCAATTATCGCATCACCGACCAAGATGTATATGTTTCGCAAGCCCAGCTCCGCCGGTACGATCTGCGTTCGGGGGATCTGGTGATCGGTCATGTGCGTCCTCCGCGTGAATCAGAAAGACACTATGGATTGCTCAAGGTGGAAACGGTCAACGGCATCGATCCGGAAGAGGCGCCGCGCCGACCCGTCTTTGAGAATCTCACCCCGATCTTTCCCGACAAACGTTTCGATTTGGAAATCGATCACGATACGCTCGCTACGCGCCTCATCAACCTCGTGACGCCGATTGGCCGGGGCCAGCGCGGGCTGATCGTCTCGCCACCCAAAGCGGGAAAAACAACCATCCTCAAGCAAATTGCAAATTCCATTTCAACCAAATATCCCGATGTCCATTTGATGGTAGCGCTGATCGGTGAACGGCCCGAAGAGGTCACAGACATGGACCGCTCCGTGGACGCAGAGGTAGTCGCCTCCACGTTCGATGAACCAGTCACATCGCATGTCCGTACCGCGGAAATCGCCTTAGACCGAGCTAAGAGAATGGTGGAGATCGGACGCCATGTGGTAATCTTAATGGACTCGATCACACGCCTGGCGCGTGCTTACAACCTCGTGGTCAATCCGTCAGGACGCACGCTTTCCGGCGGCATGGATCCATCCGCGTTATATCCGCCGAAACGATTCTTCGGCGCGGCGCGCAACATCGAAGAAGGCGGATCCTTGACCATCATCGCAACCTGCCTCGTGGAAACGGGGTCGCGTCTGGATGATGTGGTCTATGAAGAGTTCAAGGGCACCGGCAATATGGAATTGCTGTTAACCCGCAAATTGCAGGAGCGCCGCATCTTCCCCGCCGTGGACATCGAACGTTCCTCCACGCGCCGCGAAGATCTGTTGCTCGGTCCCGATATTATGCAGCGCGTCTGGTTGATGCGACGCATGTACTCCCAAATGGTCACGCCTCCGCCCGGAGGCGCGGGCATGGACCAAACGGTCGCGACCGAAGCGATCCTGCAGCGCATCGAACGCTCGAAGAACAACCAGCACTTCCTCGAAACCCTGACCGAGGAAGTATAGCAACTTCAAAACATGGAAAAGAAAAAAACTCCTGGAAATTTCACGGACTTCCTAAGAAACAATCAATTCAATTTAATCTCATGGGGCGTGACGGCGCTCATTGTTGCGGCACTGGCAGGATTTGGATTGTGGTGGACTCAAATCGGCTCCGCCGCCTCCCCTTCGCAGCCTGAGCAGGCCGACGCGCCCAGCAACAGCAGCCAGCCATCCCCAGCGTTGCCCACCTCCACCGCGAACACGAATACCTCTAATCTTTCGATTGGGCGTGATCTTGAACTCAAGACAAACCTATCCGGCCAAACGAGTACCAGCGTGGTCCAATATCAAGTGGTGATGGGCGATTCGCTCTTCGCCATTGCCAAGCAATATAACATCAAGCCCGAAACCATTTTATACAGCAACAAAGCCAGCCTCAACGATAATCCTGAAAACCTCAAGCCGGGAATGACCTTGACCATTCCTCCAGTGGACGGCATCCTTTACACTTGGAAACAAGGCGATACGCTCCAAAAGGTTGCGGACGAATTCAAAGCCAAGGCGGATGACATCTTGAATTGGCCCGGCAACGATCTGGATTTGACCAATCCGCAGATCACGCCGGGCACTATGATCATGATTCCCGGCGGTTATCGACCATTGATCGATTGGACGCAATTCATTCCAACTATTTCACGCGGAGGTACCGGAGCCGGCACCGGCACATCCAATATCGGCACCACGCAATGCGGAGCGGGTCCGGCGGGCCCGGTCTCAGTTTGGCCAGTTGCAGGTGAGTCGCACGTTCTTTCCCCTGGTGGAAACAATTACATGCCAACTCACTTGGGGGTAGACCTTCTGGCCCACACAGGCGATACAATTGTCGCGGCGGGCAATGGTGTGGTGGTCATCGCCGCGTACATGGGCACATTTGACGCCGATAATTATGGCTATGGCAATTTTGTTGAGATTGACCATGGGAACGGTTACGATACATTGTATGCCCACCTTAGCGCCATTAGTGTCAAAGTCTGCCAAGGAGTCAGCGCAGGTGAACCAATCGGCGCGGCGGGTGCAACGGGCAATGCGACGGGTCCGCACCTTCACTTTGAAGTGCGATACGGGGGCGGCAATAAAGACCCTTGGGATTTCCTTCCTCAATAATGAATAATCGCGAACTTCAAGCCGCTCTTCGGGACCTACCGCTGGGCGGCTTCCGTTTTTTCGAGAGCATCGGTTCCACAAACGACGAGGCGCTAAGCTGGGCATCGCAAGGCGCGAACGATCTTTCCATCGTCATCGCGGATGAACAAACCGGCGGGCGCGGCCGACTCGGACGGAAATGGATTACATCCCCTCGTGCCTCCCTCGCCTTCAGCTTGATCCTGCGCCCCACCCCTGAAGAAACAAAATATCCCGGGCGTGTTACCGGCTTGGGTGCGCTGGCCATGACCGACTCCATCTCAAGACTTGGACTACACGCTCAAATCAAATGGCCCAACGATGTCTTGCTCGATGGGAAAAAAACAGCCGGGATTCTGGTCGAGTCGACTTGGACCAGCGACAAACCCGATGCTTTCGTCTTAGGACTGGGCATCAATGTGCTGGTTCCGTCCGTGCCGGCCCCTGACCAAGTATTGTTTCCAGCGACTAGCCTCGAAACCGAACTGGGCCGGACGATTGACCGCACCCAGCTACTGCATCATATTTTATTCTCAACGCTGGACTGGCGTTCCCGCCTCGGATCCGATGAATTTGTCAAGGCATGGGAATCATCGCTGGCATTTCGCGGCGCAGAAATCCAGCTGATCAAGGATAATCAAGCGCCGCTGAAAGGCAGACTGCTCGGCTTGGAATCAAATGGAGGCCTGCGGTTAATGGTCAATGATAAAATCCTTACAGTACAGATAGGTGAGATTCACTTACGTGCCGCGCTGTGATAAAATTAAATAAAGAGAGACGACCATGTTTGATAATTTGCGTGAACAGGCAAACTCAACCCCATTTTACGAGGGGGAGGCTCAATTTCAATCTGTGGAGGAACCCAGTCCTGCCACATTCCATACCTCGACTCGGTTCTTAGGCATGACGCCCCAGCAGCGTTTTATCATTTCACTGATGCTGATGATGATGGTTTGTTTGATAGGAGCAATGTTCCTGGTGGTAACCGGTAAATTTGGGCTGTAGATAGAAGTCGGCGCGACCAAAACGGCCAGCTGTTGATTTCTTGCTGAGGTTATGAAATACACATACAATGCGGGGAATGTGTCTGGATTTTTCCATGCACAGGCTCCTTGCAGCCGAAAAGTATAGTAAACGTCGTTGACACACTCCACTCAAGTGGTGCAAAATAGGGTGGCGACCGGGAGGCGGCCATGCGCAGACTCCTATTACCATTCCTGCTTTTGATCTTCTTGATGGCCTGTGCGCCGGACGTATCAGATCCGGAGATTCAACAGGCAGCCATCCAGAGCCTCACCGCGACGGTCTGGCGCCCAACCCTTCAGCCACTCCGGTGCCCGATATTTTAGGAGTCGTGGACACCCTGAATGACGCCATGACCGGCGCGGATTCGCTGGAGCAAACGATCGAAGCCAGATTCACCGTACTCGATGCGCAGCTGATTTCCGATCAGATTACAAATCGGGCTGCGACGCTTCGTATTGATGTGGACTGTGAGCGGGTCTTCAATGACAGTTGCACCCCGGAGGGAACCTTCGTCGTTCTGATGCGCGCCTTCCGGCTGCACGACAAAATCATCGCGAAGATATCCAACGACCTTCCAGTCACGGTTCAGATGTTGCAGATGGTTGCATTCGACCGCATGAGCAAGAAAGAAATGCTCGGCGCATCGTGGAGCGATGTGGTGAATTACACCCTCGGCCGGATCAACGGAAATCAATTGGGGTCAGGAAGCGTTCGACCGGCGATACCACCATGAAGTCGGGCGAATATTCATTCAGAATCTGGCGGGAATTTGAATTGACCAGAATTTCTATGTCACTTGCAGTTGCTCGTCTTTTTCGCTTTCCCCGTTGAGTTGCGCACCGGCACGCTTCAAATCCTCCGAGGCGATGCGGGCGACCGAGGCGACGTAATCGCCTTCCTGCGGTTTGATCAGATGAACGCCTTTGGTGGCGCGTCCGGCCTGCTTCACATTTTTCACTTTCAGACGCAACACAATCCCATTGGCAGTGATGATGGTTAACTCGTCATCGTCATGCACAACACGTGCGGACGCAATCTTGCCGATCTCAGCCATGGCTTTCTGATCAATGGTGGCAATTCCGTGGGTGGCACGTCCTTTTGGAGCATAATTCTTTAACGGGGTCTGTTTGCCAAAGCCGCCTTTGGTCACGATCAACAGCGAACCATCCTTATCCACCACATCCATGCTGGTGACCAGATCGCCCTCCGCGAGTCGAATACCTTGCACGCCAGCGGCCTGCCTGCCCATGGCGCGGATCTTCGCCTCGCCGAAACGCAAGGCCCGTCCCTGCTCTGTAACGAAGATCACCTCGTCGCTGCCGGAGGTCGGACGCGCCCAGCCGAGGATGTCGCCAGCCTCCAGGTTCATGGCGATCAAGCCGGAAGGACGCACAGAGTCGAATTCCTCCATGTTCACGCGCTTGGCTTTGCCACGCGCGGTTGCGAGCACGCAGTATCCGTGTGCCGAAAAATCCGAAACCGCAATGGCCGCGGTGACACGTTCATCGGTGTCGAGACTCAAAACATTGACGAGCGGTATCCCCTTGGCGGCACGATCCGCATCGGGAATTTGATAGACCTTTTCGCTGTAGACTTTGCCTTTATCGGAGAAGAACAGCATCGAATCGAGGCTGCGAGCGGGGATCAGCATCACGACTTCATCTTCCTCTTTGGTCGTGTGACCCATCACGCCGCGCCCGCCGCGCCCCTGCAAACGAAACGCCGAAGCGGCGACGCGCTTGACATAGCCGCGTTCGGTCAGGCTGATCAAAACCGCTTCATCCTGAACGAGGTCCTCTTCGGTAAGCTCTTCCTTTGCATCCGAAGCAATGCGCGTGCGGCGGTCATCGCCATATTTCTCGGCAACTTCCTTCAAATCGGTTTGAATCAACGTCTGGATTTTTTTCGGATGAGCAAGCAGATCCTCCAGGTAGGCGATCTGCTCGGCAACCTGCTTATGTTCGTCTTCGATCTTTTGCCGCTCGAGGGCGGCCAGACGCCGAAGTTGCATATCCAAAATAGCCTGCGCTTGAAGATCGCTCAGCTTGAAACGCTTCATCAAATTGGTTTTGGCAACATCCGCGTCTTTTGATTCCTTGATCGTCTTGATCACCGCATCGAGATTCGCCAATGCGATCAAGTAACCGTCCAGGATGTGCAGACGTGCTCTGGCCTTCGCAAGGTCAAAATTGGAACGCCTGACGATCACGGTCTGACGATGCTCGACGAAAATCTGCAGAGCGCGTTTAAGCGGCAGGGTGCGCGGCTCGCCATCCACCAGCGCCAGCATCTGCACTCCGAAGGTGGACTGCAGCGCCGTGAACTTATACAGCTGGTTCAAGACTTTCTTCGGCTGCGCGCCGCGTTTGAGCTCGATCACGATGCTCATGCCGCGCTGATCGGATTCGTCGCGCAAGTCGGCAATCTGATCAATCTTGTCCTCGCGCACCAATTCCGCGATGCGTTCGATCAGCGTGGTCTTATTGATCTGGTACGGAATTTCCGTGATGATGATCTCATGCTTCCCGCTTTTGGCTTCTTCGATATGCGCCGTGCCGCGCACCACGATGCGACCATGTCCCGTGCTATAAGCAGATAAGATCCCCTCGCGTCCCACGATGATACCGCCCGTAGGAAAGTCCGGGCCGGGCACATATTTCATCAAGTCTTCGACTGAGATGTCATCCATCTCGTCATATTTATCAATCAGGTAGACGATCGCGTCGATCAGCTCACGCAGATTATGCGGCGGGATGTTGGTCGCCATACCCACCGCGATGCCGGCCGCGCCATTCATCAAAAGATTGGGGATGCGAGCCGGCAAAACCAGAGGTTCTTCGAGCGAGTCATCGAAATTCGGACCGAAATCAACGGTATCTTTGTCGATATCGGCCAGCAATTCCTCCGCCAGTCGATGGAGGCGGGCTTCCGTATAGCGCATGGCGGCGGGCGCATCGCCGTCAATCGAGCCGAAGTTGCCCTGACCATCCACCAGCAAATAGCGCATCGAAAAATCCTGGGCCATGCGCGCCATGCTTTCATACACCGCCGCGTCGCCGTGTGGGTGGTATTTGCCGAGTACTTCGCCCACAATACGGGCCGACTTCTTATACCCGGAATTGGAACGGATTCCCATATCCTGCATAGCGTATAAAATGCGGCGGTGGACCGGCTTCAAGCCATCGCGGGCATCGGGCAGGGCGCGCGCCACGATCACGCTCATGGCGTAATCGAGGTAAGCCGAGCGCATCTGGGCGTCAATATCGACTTGCTGGATGCTTCCAATGTCCATAGTTCTTAGCAATCAGGCACAAAAAGACACGAAGGCTGTTCTTTGACTTCGTGTCTTGGATTAGGTGAAGTTCACGCTCCGGATGGACTAATTATACTCCAACATTAACAAACTACTCCGGCAGGATTGCCTGTTCAAAAACTTGAATGTATTGGTCCACCACTTTATCTAAATCAAACTGCTTTGATTTTTTCAAGCTCGCTCGCCGCATCGTTTGCAGCATCTCGGGTTCCGACAGCAGTCTGCGGAGGCGGGCTGCGAAGCCGTAATAATCAGCAGGCGCGCACAAGAACCCGTTCCTCCCCTCTTCCACAAGATTCGCCAGGCCTCCGACGCGGCTGACCACTAATGCCAGCCCGACCGCCAAGGATTGCAAGCCGACCATCGGCAGACCTTCGGACCGCGATGGCATGAATAGAATATCACTCTCCGCCAGTCTTTTGATGACCTCAGGGGTCTCAAGCCAGCCGGTCATCGAGATGCGGGGCCCAAGCCCCCGAGCCGCTATCTCCTCCCGGACTTCGTATTCGAGAGGACCAGCCCCCATCAGGATGCAAGTCCATTCCAGGTCCTTTAGGCCAGAGAGAATTCGAATGATCCCAATCGGATTTTTTTGAGGGACAAGCCGGCCCGCAAAAGCGATCCGAGGAGGCTGATGGCTCCAAACATTTTGACGGGGAATATCTCGTAGATTTATCCCATTGGGGATTACTTGAATGTCCACAAGATAATTGGTTAACGCAAGCTGCTGTGTCGACTCACTCACAGCAGTGACGCGCGCAGCGTCATGCCAAATGCGAGGAGTAAGAGGATAAATCCATTGAAACCAGCGATCCGTCTTTTCCGGTACGCCGCCTGGGACGTCGCCCAGATGGGTTGTCAATACATAAGGGACGCCCGTGAGCCTGGAGAGCAGCCATGCCAAAGCGCCGGCCGGTACAGCAAAATGAACATGAATTAGATCAGGACGATCGCGCCAGATTCGCCACAAACCCGCTAGGAATCCAATGACCAAATAACTGGACATCGCAAGCAGATCTGCCATGTACAGTTCCCTGCGGAAGGAGGGCAGGCGCGTTATTCGTACATCGTCCAGCATGCTATGTAGTGGCAGACCTTTAAAATAAGGAGTGATCACATGCACCGCATGCCCACGTCGCGCTAAAGCCCGCGCAATATCCAAGGCGATCTTTCCGCCGCCGCCGCCCACTGGAGGAAATTCATGAATCAGGATAAGAATCTTCATGAATAACTTCTTTGAAATACTCTGGCTTGGTATGGATGCCAGCTATTTCGTGAAGTCTTTCAAAATCAGCAGGAATGACACTCAGTGGATTGCCGTCTGCATTTCATCAATAAAGTGTTTTAGCTCCGATCTTTTTTCATGAATCAAATTATCAACTGAAACCGAATGGCTTTCCTTCCAATGTTTCCGCAGCGATTCAATCTTCTCAATAAGCTCAGCGACGCGGAAATTCTTGTTATAAATATCCGCATAGCAATCTAGGCGAGCGACATTTTTCAATAGATCATGAATCTTGCTATTACGCCTATCGGCGGCATAATAGGGCTCCATGCTGACAAAAGGCACATCCGCCAACAATGACATGATCGTGCCGTGGTAACGATCCGTGACGCAAAAGGATAAATGTCGATATACATCTGCCCATTGGAACGGATCGAGAACATCACCCAAATTCAAATCGACGTGCGGATTAAACATGCTTAACCCCAAAATCTGATAACCGTTTTTCCGAAAATGACTTGCAAGTTCTCTGAACACCCCGTCCTTCCCATATCCCGCAAAGGCAATCATGGGCCGGTTCAAATCAACGCCTTCTTCCTCGAGAAGGGAAGCGATACCCGTATCAATAAATTCGTACATGAAAACAGGATCGGGTACCTTCCACAAGGGTGCATGCGTTCCGGACGATGAAACAATTTCATACGTCCAATCATCTCGAACTCCTATCAAAGAAAAGGTGTCCAGCATGGCGCGAATCTCGGCGCGATGTTTGTGAACCAGGTCTGGGATTGACCGATGAGCTGAAACGCCAAACGCAACTTTTTTGGAGGGCAAGTCTTGTGGAAGCCAGAACGGAGTGGGAAAGCCTCTCAAGGCCCAGTGATCCGTAATATCCCACGACGGCTTGCAGACAACGACCACGTCAAACTTCTGATCGCCCAGATACTTATTGATTGAAAGTGAAACATGCGACTCCATCGAAAGCGTCGTCTTGATCCATCGCGATAGAACCGCATTGCGGTTCCAATTGAAGAATGGATTGCCCCTATGAGGTTTCAAAGTTCTCAGCAGTTCCGATAACCGGCGATTGAACGGCGCATAATCCAGCAGCTTCACATCATAGTCTGAAAAGGAATGGGCAAGCAGCTGACTGACTGCCCAGCTTATCAGGCAACTTCCATTATTGGAATCGTCATAAGCCAAGATACGTATTTTTTTCAAAGAGCTCACCTCCTTCGTCCAAGAGCCTCAGCCGGCCATCACCTCTTCATACATCGTAGTGTGCAACTGCATCGCCCGTTCTACCGTGTACGTGGATCGAACATAATCATAGCCCAACCGGCCCTGTTTGTTCCATTGTCCGGCGCTCAATAAGGTCTGTAATCCGCTCGAGTAGTTGCCATCTTTAACATGATATCCGAAATTCGAGGCGAATCCGTCTGGGTCAGCCTCACTTAAGATCGCACATCCATGACCTGCGGCTTCGATGAACGTAGTCGGCAGGCTTTCGCGCGCCGACGTGTTGATCAAGATCCAACTTCTTGACAGCAAATCCGTAAGGGCATTGCCGTTGAATTGATCTACAAAGCCGTGAAATTTCAGATTGGGCGTGTGGCCATATTTGTTTCGCAGATTCTGATCCAGCAACTGATCCTGGCCCATTCCAGCGACTTCGAATTGAACCTCGGGAAACTGATCCGCCAGTTCCAGAAAAATTTGCGGGCGCTTGCGGCGATCCAACCGCGCGACGAAACAAACCACCGGTCGCTCCGACTTTTGGATGGATTCCGCCAACGGGACTGGTGACGGCATAAAAAGCGGATCGGCGGACAAGCGATATTTCTTACGCGCCTTGGGAATCAACATTTTCGCGGTCGCCAGCCATCGATCGGCCTCGCGGACCGCCTGGTGAACCAAAAAGTTGTCCTCATAGAGAAAATTAGAAAATACCTGTGATTTGCTGCGCGATGGATACATGAATTCAATCCACCAATCGCTTAAATTATGCGTATCGCGAAAGGTGATCAGGTGCTTTCGTTTCGGCATCGCAAGCTGGGCCAGATACGTTCCAAAGGATGGCTCTTGCGAGTGATAAATATCCGCGTCGGCTTGACGGAACAGTTCAACGGCCGAGAACGGTCGGCCAGGATCGAATCCGAGGACACGAATACCGTCAAGCATTTCCACCGCTCTTTGCCGCGCCCGACGCGGCACAACCGCGGTTACTTCGATGCCACGGCGAGCAAGTTCTCTTCCGATCATGCGCGTCGAACGGCCATAACCTCCATACTTTCCCCATGCAAAAATCTCGACACAGATCAAACAAATTCGCATCAGGTTAATCGTTTCGCCGGAAGGAAAGAAATCAATTCGAGCACGCCGCCACTCAGGCTTACAATGACCGAACGAACATAAAGCAAGAACGCGAAGGCGCCGGCGAGATCCGCCTGTATTCCAAATGCGGACATTAGCACAACCACACTGACTTCCCGCAAACCCAAGCCGCCCGCCAAGGTGAATGGAATGAGAGACGCCAGAAAGAATACAGAGCGCATCCAGCCAAGCTCTGTAAATGGAACTGGGATCTTAAGAGATTGTATGAGCAGATAATACGCTAACAGATTCAACAGCTCGCCGCTAAGTCCTACAGTTACCAGCACCAATAATTCCAATGGTGAAAATCGAGAATAGACCTTCAACGTGGCAGAAAGCTTGTCCAAATAATTCGCAGCTTTCTTCAACATCGGAAAGCGTGAATCGCTGACCGTTTTGAGCGAGCCTAGCACAGGCGGCGAAAAACGCGTAGCGATCAACCATGCAACGAAAATGATCAAAAGCAAAACGATGAACGCGGCAGGACGAATCAGGGAATGTTTCAAATCACCCACGAGCCAAAATACTCCGAATGCCACCGCGATGAACGTATCGAACAAACGATTAACCGCCAGCGCAGTGAGCGCCTCCGTCGACTTTCCTTCCCCGGACAGTTTATACCAGCGCATCACGCTTCCAATTGTGGAAACAGGAGAGAAGAATGAATAGAACCGGATTACACAATTGATCTCGAACAACTTAACCAGGGGCGTCCGAATCCCCTGACGGCGGACGAGGATCAATAACTGGATGGAATCCAAATAGGTTGACGGCAAAGCCAGTAAAATGGAAATCCAAAAATAAGAGGGGATGGTCCCTCTGACCGCCTCGAAAACTCTCTGGAATGGAACGTAAACAAAAAACCCCGCGAGCAGACCAACAAACAGGACGATCTCTATTATTCTGAGAACCCGGGACTGGTGGGCCGTGGCCATGAATGATTAAGAGAACCCGCCTTTCCTAGCGGATAACGACCAACTCGATACAAAATGCCGAAGGAGGGACTTGAACCCTCACGGCCTTGCGGCCACTAAGCCCTGAACCTAGCGCGTCTGCCAATTCCGCCACTTCGGCTGGCTTGCGGTTTGAATTTTATCCGAAAAAAGCCTTTTGTCAACCGGACCAGAATTCACAACTTGCGCACCACCTTTCCACAGCTTTTTCATCCAATTGCAATCTCGAAATTGTAGAATCAAGGACAGCATCAAGAACAAGCCGGACGCATTTCTCGTGATGGCCCCCTTTCAAGACTGTATGCTGTTCCCATTGCAGTACTGTTAGGGAGTGTATCTTTTTTGGCCGAGAGTCGTTATATTAAGTAAGAAAGGAGTTGCCTATGTTCATAATTATCGGCTCCGTTTGTTTCCTGTTCTTGCTCGCTTTGGCTGGCGCGGACTTTCTCCTGGACAATATCAGCCCAGACGAGCTGGACAACATGGGTATCGAGAGGAAAGCCTGATGGACCATACCCAATTTCCCTAACCCGACGCAAACCAAGAAGCGTCGGGTTTTTATTTTTATTATGAAATCATCCAAGCGAGTATAATCGTAGAAAACGGCACCGGAGCCTCACCGTGGATTTTTCCCTTTCCCCAGAACATGAAATGACAAGAAAAACCGTTCGCGACTTCGCCGAAAAGGAAGTCGCACCGGTCATCAAAGAGTTTGACCGAAAGCAGGAGCCGATCCCCTGGGTATTGAAGCGCATGGGCGAACTCGGCCTTCTTGGTTTGCCCTTCCCCGTTCGTTACGGCGGCCAAGGAATGGACTACCTTGCGCTCGGCCTCGCTTGTGAGGAACTCGAAGCCGTGGATACATCCCTGCGCGTGGTCATGTCCGTTCACGTCGGATTATGTGCGATGACCGTCTTTCAATGGGGCACTCAGGATCAAAAGCAAAAGTTTTTGATTCCACTCGCCAAAGGCGAAAAGGTAGGATGCGGCGTCTTCACGGAGCCCGGCATGGGGTCGGATGTGGCCGCGATGAGAACGTCCGCAAAACGCGACGGCGATTCTTACATCCTGAGCGGCGAGAAGATGTGGATTTCGCTGGCCTCCAAAGCAGACCTCGCTCTGATCACCGTTAGAACGAATCCCTCTGCCTCCAAGTCTTCAGAAGGTCTCTCGTCCTTTATTGTAGATCTTTCATCCAAAGGAATCACACGCGGCGACATTCACGGCAAGCTGGGAGTGCGTGCCGGGGCGACTGGTTGGATCAACTTTCAGGATGTGAAAGTTCCGGCGGCGAATCGAATCGGCGAAGAAGGCGAGGGATTCAAGATCACGATGTCGGCGTTCGATCATGGACGGTATACGGTCGCTTCCGGCGCGACGGGTATCATCCGCGCCTGTTTGGGCGCCAGCGTAAAATACGCCAGGACGCGCGCGGCGTTTGGCAAGCCGATTGCAGAGCATCAACTCATCCAAGAAAAGATTGCCAAGATGTCACAGGACTATGAGGTGGCCCGCCTGCTTTATCTGCAGGCAGGCTGGATGTTGAACCTGGGCAAGCGGAGCACATTGCAGACATCCTACGCGAAGAAGTTTGCAACCGAAGCTTCTTTCAGCGCCGCCAACGAAGCGATCCAAATTCATGGCGCATATGGATTTAGCGATGAGTATGATGTCGAGCGTTATCTGCGAAACTCCAAAGGCGCAATGATCTACGAAGGCAGTTCGGAGATCCAGACATTGATCCAAGCCGGTTACGCGTTGGGCGAACGAAGGGACAAACCGTTGCGATGCGAATTGCCTGCGTATGATGAAAAGGAATGGCAAGAGTAATTTTTTAAACACAAAGGTCACAAAGCGACACAATGGTTAAGAGTTCTTTGCTTCGTGTGCCTTGGTGCTCTTTGCAGTGATCAAGGAACAAGGAAAACAAATGTTGGATTACCAATCGGTTCGAGATAAGAAAGTAACATTACAAGATTTGGTCAAAGCTTTGACCAAAGAAGATCTGCGCTGGGAACTCAACGAGATGTATCACGACATTGAGCATCGAATTTCAAAAGCCACTGACGCGGATGTCATCTTTCAGCCTGTTGACCCAAATGCAAAGGATCCATTCGCCAAAGAAGGCGAAGGTGAATTGGCGTGGGGTCTCGGTCATGTCATCGTGCATCTGACAGCAACAATGGAAGAAGCCGCATCGTTATCACAGGAATTGGCGCGCGGCGTAGAATTCCACGGGCGCTCGCGCTGGGAAGTTCCATTTCGAGAAGTGAAGACGATTGCCTTTTGCCGCGCACGATTAAATGAATCACGAAGTATGTGTCTCGCCGCGTTGGATATGTGGCCCAATCCGCCGCACATGGACAATACTTACGTTCCCGTTGCTGGTGCACTGCCCCACACACCTGTTTCGAGATTCGCTTCAGGATTGAAACACGCCTCCGATCATCTTGAACAAATCAGCGAGATTATGCGGCAGGCAAAGAGTAAAGCAATATGATCTTTTGCATCTTTGATAAAGACCGGAAAATTAATGATGTTGTTAAACAAATACGAAAGTATTTCGACTTTCTATATGACCGAGGATTTGAGACCACATACAAGTTTTACGACCGCAAGGCCTTTGGAAATTGGATTGTCATCCTTCGCTCTGAAAAGTATTTTATACGGTTTGTCCAAGATAGAGGAGCCATATTTCTTCAAATCGGGCCTCGTTGGGGACTTCAAGAATTGAAAAGTTCAAATTTAACAGACGTAGACGTACTTGTTCCTTATATTAAGACAAGGGATTTTGACTTCCATATCCGAAGCATCTCGGAAGACAAAAATGAACAACTCCAAAGATTAAGATTATTATTTCTAGATAACTTTGACGAAATATTTGCGTTTATGAGTAGAGCCAACTTCGATGAAGAAAAAACAAAAATAACCAGACTTGTTCGTGAAAAATTTGAAAGTGCATACCCAAGTCTAAAAGGAAATCTATTAACAAGGAGTAAGCATTGAAAATCATAGCCTGCATCAAACAAGTCCCGGACTCGGAAGCAAAAGTCAAAGCCGAGAATGGGCAAGTGTCGTGGGGGGAATCCCCACTGGTCATCAACCCCTTTGATGAGTACGCCGTCGAAGGCGCGCTTCAACTCAAGGAAGCCAACAGCGGAACCGTCACTGCCTTGTGCATCGGACCCGAGTCCGCCAAGGAAGCGCTCAAACATGCGCTTGCCATGGGCGCGGATGAAGCCATCCTCGTCTCGGACGCGGCGCTCCACGCGCTCGATACACAAGGCGCGGCGCGCGTGCTGGCCGCCGCCATCAACAAGATCGGCGGCGCGGACATCGTCACGTTTGGTCGTCAAACACTGGACGATGGCTCAGGTCTTGCCGCGGCGCAGACCGCGCGCATCCTCGGATGGCCCCTGCTCGGATTAGTTGGACATATGGAAATCAAAGATGGAGGCGTACGGGTTTCGCGCGTCATCGAAGAAGGGCGCCAGATCGTCAGCGCGAAAATGCCAGCGGTGTTGAGCATCGTCCAGAGCATCGGCGAACCGCGCTATCCTTCGTTCATGGGAATCCGCAAAGCATCCAAAGCGAGCATCCCGGTTTGGTCGTTGAGCGATCTCGGCATCACGGCACCCGCGACCTTCGTGACACGCGGCGAACTCATCACCCCGCCGAGTCACGAAGTCGTTTGCGAAATCATCCAAGGCGACGGCCCAGAACAAATCGCCCAGACATTGGCGGACAAAATCTTGGCGGAGAAAGTGCTATGAAAACTTTTGTTTATATTGACCACTTCAAAGGAGAAGTCCAGCAGGCATCCTGGGAAACCCTAGGCGTTGCCAAGAGCTTTGGAAGCGCCAGCGCCGTGATCGTCGGCTCCGGGCTTGAGGCATTGACGAAGGCCGCATTTGAATTCGGCGCGGATGAGGTCTTGATCGCAGAGGACCCCGCTTTGATGGATTACCGCGTGGAGGCATTTGCCTCCACGCTATCGACGCTCGCCTCATCCCGGATGCCGGACTTGATTCTGTTCCCCACCACTTCGCGCACCCGTGAACTTGCTGCCATGACGGCGATCGATTTGAATTCTGGCGTGCTGGTCGATCTAACCGGATTATCACGGAACGGCGATACGTTGGTTGCGACGCGTCCGATCTATGAAGGCAAACTCAACGAAACAGTTGTTTGCTCCGCCAAACCCGTCATCGCTACCTTGCGGGCCCGCGCCTTTCCGCGCCCCGCGCAAGATAAATCGAAAAGCGGAACTGCCACCAAAGTCGAGGCGAAAACCGATTCGCCGGTAACGGTCGAAGGTTATGAAGTCGCTGAGCAGGCTGTCAGTGTGACAGATGCCAGTATTATTGTCTCTGGCGGACGCGGCGTTTCAAATAATCCGTCATTGACTGCGCCGGCCGGCATGGATGATAAGCAGGCCGAGATTTGGCGCGCCCAGCAGGGTTTCAAGTTGATTGGTGAATTGGCAACGGTGCTCGGCGGCGCGGTTGGGGCCTCACGCGCGGCTGTCGACGGCGGATACATTCCGTACGCGCACCAGGTCGGTCAAACAGGGAAAGTCGTCGCACCTGATCTTTATATCGCCTGCGGCATCTCTGGGGCAATCCAGCATATCGTTGGCATTCGATCGGCGAAGATGGTAGTGGCTGTCAATAAAGATGCCGAGGCGCCGATATTCAAAGTGGCGCGCTATGGCGTGATCGGAGATTTGTTCGCGATTGTCCCCGCCTTGACGGCGGCATTCAAAAAGAGACTGGGAAAGTGAGCCCGCCCCTGATCGTCCTTCGAACACCTTTCCGGGTTTGCAAGGAAGATGGAGGACGGCCAGGAAGGGTGCTGGGCTGAAAATAAAAACAGTGGCGCTTTTCAGCGCCACTGTTCGTTCATCGAGTTGAAAGTTTATTGCGAAATCAAGACCACATTGGCGGCCTGCAAACCCTTTGGCCCTTCCTCAATGGAAAACTCCACTTTCTGCTCAGGCTCGAGCTTCCGATAACCTTCCATCTGCAATGCGGTGTAGTGGACGAACACATCCTCTCCACCTTCGCGGCCGATGAAGCCATAACCCTTGGTGGCATTGAACCACTTGACGGTGCCTGTATAACGTTCTGACATCTTACTTTACTCCTGCTGAAAAATTTGCCCCGATCATGGGACGTAGCGCCAAGATTATCATGTCCAATGTGGAGTGTCAAGTCAGAAATTAAGTTTTTTGCGAAGCGTCGCATAACGCGAGGTGAGATGCACCCACGCAGGTGACCAGCGCACCTGATGCTTCGCATCACGGATGATTTTCCGCATGCCGTCCGCACCCTGGAAGGGCTCCAGCAAAACCAGCGACCTGCCCAATTCGAACGCGGCGTGAGCGTCCGAGCCGACAGTTCCCGCGACGCCATGCTTTTCCGCGAATTCCATCGCGCGCTGATTGAACGACCGCTTCATGCAGCGGGAATTGAATACCTCGATCGCATCCACCGAAGCGAGGATTTCCAACAAATCACTTTCCTTCCACCCACCGGAACGCATCTCATCGAACGGATGTGAAACGCTGATGAAGGCATTTTGATCTCGCAGCCGCCGGATCGCTTCCTGCGGCGATAACCCCGCCGGAACTTCCCGCGCCACGAACGCAGCCAGGAGTTCCCCCCGCGTGGTCATGATCTCTTCGCCCACAATGATCCGTTCCGAATCCAGGGCCTGCGCCGCCCGCGCGCCAGCAATCGTGTTGTGATCCGTCACAATGACGCGGTCAATCCCCTTGCGGCGGCAGACATCCACAAGCTTTTGGGGAGGCATCAACGAATCTTTCGAGAAAACCGTATGACAGTGGAATTCAATGCGCCACACGCAGCAATTGTACCTGTAAAGAGATTTCCCCGAATTCATATTTTCGTTATAAAATCAAGATATATGGATGAGGAAAAGCCTGTTTACCAAAAGCCCTGGTTCAAGAGCTTAGTCCTGGGAATTCTGCTGCTGGGCATTTATGGGTATGAATATGTGTACCAAGGCGGCATCCTAATCGTTCCCGGGATTGTATTCGACCTCGTCCTGCTCTTTTTCCTGATTCAAATAGCGGTCGCCTTCTATGCTCAGTTTGTGCTGCCCCTCCATAAGCGTGCTGAGCGTCTGAAAGGTATTGAACGATTATGGCTTCACGCCATGGGCGGACACGGCCCGGCGATCTTTGTGAAAAATGGCCGTTTGGTGGAGAGCAAGGGGGAAAGCGAGAAGAAAGGTCCCGGCGTCCTGTGGCTGGATACCGCCAGTGCCGTAATCACGCGCACCGACACCGCCCTTAAGAATTTCCTCGGACCGGGAGTGCATTTTACCGATGCAGACGAAAAAATTGCCAGCGTGATCAGTCTGCATACGCAAAGCCAGAATCTCGGGCCGGAGAAGCATGATGATCCTTTCAAGCCGGCCAAGGATTATGCCTCCGAAGAGGAATACAAGAGAGTTCGCGATCGGCAAGCGGCGGTCAGGGCCATCACGCGGGATGGCATCGAAGTTGTGCCAAATATCAGCGTGACCTTCAAGATCGACGCGGCACCCGCCAAAGGAAAGGAAAAAGGTTCGAGATTTGGTTTTGATCAAAAAGCAGTGGAGAAGGCGGCCCACGGGGAAGGAATCAACGCCAGCTTCGGCAAGGATGAACCCAGGCACGTGGCGTGGAATCAACTGCCGGCTTTGATCGCGGCTGATCTATGGCGGGAGTATCTGAGCAAGTTCACACTCAATGAATTATTTTCAGCAAGCATTATGCCGCCCGCGGAGGTTCCACAACCGGAACCGCCGGCAGATGAAGATTATGTGCCCTTGCATCCCATCCCGTTGAGGGTCGGCTTCTTATCCCGGTTGCTTAGAAGATTTAATAACTCATTCGAAACGCGGCTAAAGGAGCTCGTCCAGGAAGAGGCGCCGGACATCAAATCCGTGGCAACGCACGACAACAGAAAGAAAACCGTTGAATCCAAGCCCCTCTCTGCGCTGCAAATCATCAATCAAATGATCAGAGCGCGCATGACCCAAGCCACCGTTCCCGTACTGGATGAGAGTGGCCAGCAACTGGAGGGCTTTGGTCTTAGCCAGGAATTCAAAACACTGAGCGAGCGCGGGATCAAAGTCCATAGCGTAAGCGTAAACAACCTGCGCTTCAACGAGGATGTTGAGAATCAGCTCGTTAAGCAATGGAACACGAACTGGCTCGAGAATGCCAGGGCGGATCATAGCCGTGTGGAGCGGCTGAAACTCGTCTATAGCGAAAATGGATGTCAAAAAGCACGCAAAGAGCACGCTCTGATCTTAAGCAACGCAGTGAACAACCCGCGCGATGTTCCCGCAGCGGTCAAAATGTTATTACAGCAGATCCAGGCCGAGATTAGACAGGATGACCGTCTGCTGGCGCGGGTTAAGACCGAGCTCCAAGATATGGATGAGATTGCCAAGTGGCTGGAGTCAAAAGAGATATGAGCAAAAAGGGCGGCGAGACCGAAAAGGCTCCCTCGGCGTGGAGTTTGGAAGTAAAGCGTTTCAAAGAACTGTTCAATACCTGGCTGGATTACCAGGTAGACAAGTTCTTTGATTTATCCATCCGTGCACCGGAGTATCGTTCAAAAAGGGTGCTTGTCCTTCGAATGGCTTTTATTGTCATGGGATTCATCGTTGAGATCCTGCTGTACAGCCTTTCGGATTTGTTCCTGGGGAAACAGGCTTCCGCCTCGGCTGGCCTGGCGTCACTGAGCATCTTTGCATTCCTGGCCTTTTTCCGCCTGCTCTTCATTCTGTTGATCCCCACGTACATTGCCATTGAGATGGCAGGCAATTATATTACCGACATCTTTGAATTAAAGGATCCTGCTGTTGCCTGGAAGTTCATCAATCAAATATCGCTGGAAGGCGCCCGCGAGGTGCTCCATATCCGCGATGGAAAAGTCGCCGAGGCGGATAAAGATTCGCCCATCGTTCAAATCGGCGGGCCGGGCCGCGTCGAGCTTGAGTTCGACACGGCGGTCCTCTTTGAAAAGCCCGATGGTACGCCGCATGTCATCGGGCCGGCAGACGCAAAGTCGAAAACGCTGGATGGGTTTGAACGTCTGCGAGAGCCCATCATCAACCTGCGCGATCAATATTTTGGATACACTGCCTCGGACGCCATCTCGGTCGAAAACCGCAGCCTGGATGGAATCCCGGTCAGCGCCAAAGACGTACGCGTCGTATTCAGCATTCGTCGCAATGACGGCCCCGGTTCGCAGCGACCGGAAAAGGAGAAACCGTTCCTATACGACCCGCAAAGTGTTCAGGACCTGATTTACCAGCAATCCGTTCAAGTCTTGCAAGGCGAGCACCCCTCCGGAGAACCGGCCGCATGGAGCAACATGATGCGCGGGATGGTCAGCGGTGAAATCAGTTCCTTTATGAGCCAGAACAAGCTGTCTGAATTTCTCGCCAGCATCAGCACGCCGGAGATCGAAGCCCTGGAATACCGCGAAGATAAAATCCTGGCGCAGACTTTGCAATACTCCAATCAACCGCCGGACACGCAGCCGGAGGATTTTACCAAGCCGAGTTTTCATCCGCGAACTGAGCTAACCGACCGCTTCATGAAATACGCGGACGGCTTCTCCCGACGCGCCAACGAGCGCGGCATGGACCTGCATTGGATCGGTGTCGGCACCTGGAAGGCAACCAACGACGTAATCGATGTGCGCCACCTGGAAGCGTGGCGGCTCAACCTCGACAACGCCATGCGTTCCAGCAATGAAGCGTTGGAACAAGCCATGGAAGATGCTTACCTCACCGAGAAACTGCGATTGATAAAAAATGTCCCCCTGGATTCGTACAAGGAATGCCGGGCCAATCTGATAGAAAAAGAAAAATGCATCGAAGCGCTCCTGCAGAATTTTTGGGAACAAATGGGCAATGTCCTGGAATCCTACTACGCCAGCCACGTACAAAACGACGATGTGGATCAACTCGAAAAAGCGATTCTGAGAATCGAAAAGCTTCTTAACATTCCCGGCGGCCAGCACATGGTCGGCGGGGGAAGTTTGAGCAAAGTCAAACGCAAAACCGCCTCCAATGTTCCAGAATACGCGCCTCCAGCACCTTCCTCAAAATCTGAAGAACAACAATATCGAGCCTTGCTGACCAAGCTGGATGGAAACTACAAAGTGGTCGAAGCCATGATCGCCAACGAGCAAAGACGTTATCAGACGTTAACGCGCGAAGAGGCCATTGTACGCATCATCAAACGGCTGGAGCGTTATGGTCGATAAAATTCCTATGTTCTCCAAGTCCTTGATCTCGCAGTCAGCAGAAATGGCACGCGCTTTTCAAAACGGTCTGCCCATAGTCGCGCTCGAGTCAACCGTCATAACCCACGGACTCCCGCATCCGCAGAACATTCAACTGGCGCGGGACATGGAGGCTGCGATTCGAGGCGAAGGCGCGACGCCCGCTACCATTGGACTGATCGATGGAAAGATTCGCATCGGCATTACCGACGAGGAACTGGTGCGGCTCGCTGAAGCCAGATCTGCGCTGAAAGTGAGTCACCGTGACTTTGCGACCGCCATCGTTAAAAGAGCCAGCGGCGGGACGACGGTCGCAGGCACCATGCTGGCCGCGCATCAGGCGGGCATTAAAGTCTTTGCAACCGGCGGCATTGGCGGAGTCCATAAAGAGAATGTGTTCGACATCTCGACGGATTTGCGCGCCCTGGCCGAAATTCCAATGATCGTGGTCTGCGCCGGGGCAAAAGCAATCCTCGATTTGCCCGCGACGCTTGAATATCTGGAGACCATGGGCGTACCGGTGATCGGTTATCAAACGGATAAATTCCCGGAATTCTATTCGCGCGATGGCAATTTGAACGTCAGTGTGCGATTGGATTCACCGCAAGAGATCGCAGAATTTGCGCCGATCCATTGGTCACTAGGACTGCACAGCGCCGTCTTGGTAACGAATCCGATCCCGGTAACGGACGCCGTTCCAAAGTCGGAGTTGGAACCGATCCTTCAGCGGGCGTCGAACGAGGCGAGCGAGCAAAAGATACATGGCCAGGCGCTGACTCCGTACCTGCTTCAACGAATCAGCGAATTGACCGATGGACGATCCCTGCGAGCCAACCTGGCTCTGTTGCTCAACAATGCGCGACTCGCCGCACAAATTGCCAAAGCCATGGCTAGCCGTCAGCAGCAAAGGACGATTTAAGAATGGAAAACAAATTTACCATTACTGAGGTTATCCCTGCGACACCCGAGCAAATTTACAAAGCCTGGCTTTCCACCAAGGGACATGGTGAGATGACGGGAAGCCCGGCGGAGGTGGATTCGAAAGCTAAAGGAGAATTCACCGCCTGGGATGGATATATTTCGGGAGAGACCTTGGAAGCGAAACCTTATTCTCGTATCATTCAAGCCTGGCGCACGACGGAATTTCCAAAAGGCAGCTCCGATTCGCGAGTGGAGATTATGCTTGAACCCGTTAAAGGCGGCACCAAAATCACGATCATTCACTCGAATATTCCCGAGGGCCAAGCGGAGGCGTACAAACAAGGTTGGCAGGACTTTTACTTCACGCCTATGAAAAAATATCGGTTTCCTGACTAACCTTTGCCAGGATGCCTCTTTCGCGGTTCCTTCGGCTTCGTCTCCGCCACCAATAACTTCGCCGCTGCAGGCGAGATCAGATTCATCTTTTCCAGCTGTCCAACCACGGCCTCGGCGTCCAGCCCCAATCCCAAAAGGAATTGATGCGGACCCACTGGCACCACGGGTTTATCTTTGCCGGCTTCTGTGATGAACTGCAAGAGAGCGTCCAGATTGCCGCCCGCGTCCCGCGGCATGAGATACGCCTGCCGGGTCAGCCTGGTTGCCCAATAAATTTTTTCCTCGTTTTCCAATTGCTCGGCGGTGTACTCCGGCATTTTCCCTAATAGTTTGATCAAGCAATCCACCTCTTTGATTCGCTGCCGCAGGTTGATGGAAAGGGATAACAATTTTCGTTCCAAGCCTTCTGCTTGGATTCTCTGGCGTTCGGTTTTGCGGTCGTTCTCCTTCAGGTCCAGTTCAGTGAGCCGGATGTCGTCGTATAACTCGCCCAAAGAGAAATACATGGCTTGGAGTTCCGCCAATGCCTGGGCGCGTTGACGCCCTGGCATATCGTGCATCCCGACCACGAAGTGTTCAAGTGCAAAATCACTTCGCATCCGGCCCAGTTCAATCATCTCTGGCAATAACTTCTGGAGTTTCTCCTGTCGGTCTTCGAGTAATTCCAAATCG
>DATJAH010000034.1:0-67384 GCA_035516425.1 Anaerolineales bacterium | reverse complement strand
TTTCGCTTGCTTTTCCTCCTCGTTTCGTTTATCTTTTAACATGATAGACCTCCGGTTCAGCCAGTTTTCGCAAACTTAGCTTACACCAGAGGCCTATCTTTTTCCCAGACCCTGCTTTTATTAAATTAGGGGTGTGTTATGCCGAGCCAGCCAACGCATAATCTCTTCCCCTCGCCCATGTTGTGGTTTACCAGGATTGAGTTTTTCGCTTTTTCAACCATTGCCAGGGCAGAAAGAAAAGAGCAGAGAGCTGTGGCTATTTCTGGTCCGGTTCTCTGCCCTGGCAAAGGTACGGGTGCAGCGCTCTGGTTGCTCTCCAGCAGAGCCATGTCCTCTGACCCGTGCCTGCATTGTACATCCAAACCCTATGCTAAAGAATCCAGAAAGGAGGCCAGTGGACTTTTTCAATCCGGAAAAGTGGACTTTCTAAATTCCTGATTTGTGGACATCTAAATTTCCTCTTGACAACTCTACTTCATAGGGTTCGTCCATATCCGGTTTCAGGACAAGTTCGCCCCTCATCCATAATGAGCTTCTTCCTTATACCGCTCTCATACCGCCTATCTATATGCAGCGGCCCACCAGCAAACAACATCAGCGTGATGTCTGAAGCAGCAGGGCTTTTCCAACCTCGTGGCTGCTGAGGCTCGAGGAAGGCTTAAGCCACCAGGCCCTCCCAGCCTGCGCGCTTGCTTGAGAGATACATAAATGGTGCATCAAGTATATCTGTGATTTCACATCCCGCTGTTGAGGTTCGGCCGCTAGTTCTATCATAATGTCTTCCATTCTTCACTCACATTTGAGAAGCGGGCAAATTAGTTTCTTGGGCAGCTATCTTAGGGTATGAATGAGGCCTAAGATTCCTCCACCGCCGATCAGCCAGATTGAGTTGACTTTGTAACGGAGAAGAAGGGTCAGGCTTGCGAGTGCAATGCCGGCTGTTAGCAGGTCTGGAATGGTGGTGAGCCACATGGGTCCTCGATTTTCCACGAAATTTCGGCTGCTCCTTTGTTGAATTATTGTGGGAATACATAGTCCGAGTTGTTCTGCCTAACAAATCTGTATTTATTGTTTAGGCAATTCTGCCATACAATTTGACAGAGAATATCGCAATTAAGGCCGTTCGGTAGCCTCGTCGATCAATTTTTTTGTAGGTGCATCGGTGATCACTGAAACTGATTCTGAAGGTGTTTCGGATTTCCAACGAAATCTCAAATGTTGGCGTGAGTTCTTGCGGGCTAGACGGACTCTAATAATATGGCAACGGCTTGAGCTGAAGGAACTGGTTCGCCACAATTCAATTGGTCTCGACCAAGCTTGCGTTATATATGCCGGTGAACTCTTCCTTCTCTACGCTTTGAGCTTCGAGAATCCGAAGCAAGCACAATTGTCTGTCTCCGAGGAACTGGTCAAACTCTATGCCAACGCAATACAGACTCGCAATCCCCCTGAACAAATCGAGCCTTTCCAACTTTTTGGAGGATATCTCTCGGGCCTCATCCAAGAGAAAGTAGCGATAACCACCCCAGCCTTACGCGAATTGGTCAGCAACTTGGATTCCTTGATGCAGAAGCGACAGCTCAGTCGGGCATTGAAGTTGCGTTTGTCTAGAAAGGCAGCGATTTATAAAATGGAGCTTTCAAAGATTCAGTCGTCGCTTGAGAAAGCAAAAGCAGCACTACTTGCTATTGTTGAGGAGGTTGACGAAGATATATCACCGGATAGCTGGCAGATCTATGATGCAGCCTGCTTATTGAAGGATCAAATCTCAACTGAACTTATTACGATCATTGTATCCGCTTGGAAGAGACTCCTCAAAAAGTTTGTTGATTACTACAGTTATGCTCCGGATATACAAGAGTCTTTTTTTTTCTGGGGAGACAGTAGAGGCGGATTAGAGTTTTTGGATGCCGTTTCCCATTATCGAATGATGGAATGTTTTGACATAGGTGAGTTTCCAGAAACACGCAAGTCTGTGGAAGAATACCTTGGCATCGAGTTGATGGGATCGATTCTGGAAAAGAGACCTATCGCCTATAACTTATGGATCGCTAGCAGAAGTGATCTCCTTATTTCGAGAGCGAATCAGGACTTAATTCAAACTGCCTTGAGTTTTATAGTTGCCGACCAACATAGAGATGGCTGGATGTACCCACCGCCATATCCGCATGAAAGGGTGAAGCCCGAACCAAACACATTTTTCACGGCGGTTGGGGCATTTGTGATATTTAAACTAGGACGAAGCAAAGAACTGTGTGAAAAAGGGGGACTAGCCATCAATTGGTTGGCGAAGTGGCAGCGCGAATCTGGAGCCTGGGCAACATACCACACCAAATGGCGGCGAACTAGAAGTCCAAAGGGGCGACTAGGCAAGCCAAAGGCAACCACAAAATTAGTTGATGATCTTCTGACCACCATATTTGTGGTCAATGCCATAAGGCAAAGTGGATTGCCTGGGTATGAGCATACCGTCAAAAAAGCCGAAGAATGGATTCTGAAACAACAAAAACCGGAGGGCTTGTGGACGGTCCAGGCTGACGATGAAGAATCGAGTGAGCTTTCCGACGTCTTTATTAGCACATTGGTTCTTGAATATTTTTGCCGAATAACGCCGGCCAAAAGGCAACGGGCTGCCGTGTCCGCGGACAACAAAATTCCGACGACTGTCTCGGCATTGAGGGGAAAGATTGATTTCGGGATTATTACGATTCGCCAGGATGAATTTGAAGCGACCCTTCAGCAGTTTCCAATGCATGGCGAAGTAATAGGCCAACAATACTACGCGATAAATCGGCTTCAGCTGAACGATACTGAATATTACTTGTCTGCAATTATGCGTTGTGTTGCTCCAGGTGAAGGAGAGGCCCAATCAGCGGCACACGACCTTATCCATGATCTAAGACCTAAGTGGATACTTTTGGTAGGAATCGGAGGTGGAATCCCTGATGACTCTTTCACCCTAGGCGATGTTGTAGCTGCGACTCAGTTCTATGATTTTAGTGTGGAGGCCCGCTTGGAGGGACGACAACCAGAGTTTGATATCGGAGAAGGTCAAATTCATCCAAGGATCGCAAGGCTCTTAACATTCTTACCTGCGAAAAAGGAAGAATTGAAGGGTTGGAGCGAATCTATTTCTATCCCAAGGCCACCTGTTGATTTGACAGACGAGGCAAACTACTATGGGGATCCTGAATGGACGAAAAAGGTTAAGGAAACACTTTTATGGCATTTTTCGTCCTCAGATGGCCCTAGGCACCCTCTGTTCACGACGGCGAAGTTTGCATCGAGCAACAGCCTCATTAAAGATACCAATCTCATAAAAGTCTGGCATGAGACCGCACGACACATAAGTGTGGTTGAGATGGAGCTGGCAGGGGTGTACTTAGCTGCTCGGAACATAGATGGTCAATACCCCGTTCTTGCTATTAGGGGCATCAGCGATATCATCGGATTCGAGCGCGTAAGGGAGTGGACTGCCTATGCATGCCAATCAGCGGCGGCTTTTACTCGCGCTTTACTTGGGACTCGCCCCATAGAACCAATTGCCAGAAAAAAATCAGGCAAATAGCCGGCACAGGGTTCTGAAAACCCTTGGAGTTTTCCACCTCTATTTCTTTTGGTTCCGCAATGCCGCATCCACCTCTTATCCTACGGCAATGGTCCATTCAGGCCATCTTGTTGCCGACGCACGAGTTCGGTCTCTTGAATTGTTTAAATATATCTTGACATTGCGCACATATTCGCACGCCCTGTCAAACGACATTATCACAATCAATTCCGCTTGAATTCTTTGGCAAAACTATTATCTTTTTGGACATCCTGCCTCTGCAGCTATTGTTCTTAAATAGCGTCTAATAAGGCTTTCTGCTGATGCGGTACTAGGCTCCAACTCCCGGCAGCTATTCGGCTGATGCCTCATCTATTATGCTTGAAACAGGACTTGGTTCTTCTAAGTCTGGAGGCATGTTCTCTTATTTCTTCACCGTAGGGACTTCGCTGGCGACTACCAATGAAGGTTCTGCAGTGCCAATTCGTATAGCTCAGTGATCTCTATAAATCGCTTGGACAATCCGCCGAAAAACCCTGATTTGAGTGGGGGCCAAGAAGAATTTGCCCGCAGCGCTTCAGATCGAAGCTGTCCAAATGCACTTTCAATTGCCCCACCTCCATACTTCCAAGCGAACCTACCAAATGGCCCCGAAATGTGGTTCTGACGGTTCCTCTGGCTCTCATGTGCAAGTTGAAGGACAAAAAAGAGCTCGAACCGATCGAAAACGGCCTCATACTCATTGCCTTCGAGGGGTATTGTATTGATAATCCGTCCTTTAAAGAATTCAAATAGATATTCACTAAGAGGCGTACGTTGTTTTTGACGGTCAGGTAACTTTTTGAGTAACTCGATCACGCTCTGAATTTGAGGGCGTATAGCAAGAATTAGCGGATCCTCACCTGAGCCCTGAGAAGGGGTATTCATGGGTGATTGAAAGAAGCCATACAAAAGATCGTAATTGTTGGCCGCAATAGCTCCAATACCTAGCGAATACATAAGGATAATTAGCGGATAGCTTTGGAGAGAAACCCATCCACCGCTTAATGTGGGCGGGAATTGTGCACTAAACTTCTTAAATGGAAGAGTTGCGGACTTGAGATGATCCGAAGATCCCCAGAATCCAATCAGAGTCATTGCTGAGATTAGGTCCGATGTAACCTCCTCATATCGCCTCAGGCGCGATGTTATTGCCTCGGGGGTCAATGGCACATTCAAAGAGAAGTCTTCACCAGCTGTGGAAGAAATAGCACTCGATGCCTTATCTTGAACATAGTCGTACAGCTTTATGCGAAACTTCGGTTCTGAGAGTAGTTCCTTTACCTCATCAGTGGTTGTCATCATTCATCTCCTCTGTGATCGATCTACGGCTTCAACAATTCGTTTCCAAATCTGCTCGACAAACTCATCGAAAGTTACGGACTTTCCTCGACTCGGAGTTTGCGAAAATAAACTGAAATCAGTTAGTCTTAGGGTTACCTCGCCCTTTTCATTATCCCAAACAATCTCCGCCCAAGCATTCATTGAGTTGGAAGCCATTCTAATTTCACCATCGACTGCATAGAAGCTAAGCCCAGTGTCACCCGAGATTCCTCCACTCCAGACATCCAAAGAAAAGATTGTCCGTGCCGATTGGACAATCCTGAAGCAGGTCTTATCCGCCCTTTTAAAGACAGAAAGAGTTGCGCCCGAGTTTTGGAGTGAAGTTGACCTCTCCTTCAGTTTTGTCTCAAGCATTGTTATGAAACGATCGATCTCATCGTAGGGATTGAACGAACTTGAATGTACATGGGGAACAGGATATTTCGGCCCCTGCTTGCTGTCTGACGCTGCTTGCGGCCGACCCAATTTCTGGATAATGAGCTTGGCGAATTCCTCGGGACCAAGCTTTCTGAGATCAACATAGGCGATGGTAGAACTCATTCCGGGAAGTTCGGTATTATCAAATCGAGCAGGAAGAATATATTCGTTTCGCTCTTGCAGCGCACGCTCTTGTGCACTTTTTCTTTCATGCGTAGTCCAAACCTTTTTGGCGTAAGCTTCTGAGATGAAAATTACACAGTATCTGGCCTGCGAAGAATAGACTTTGTGCAGATGCTCATATAGGTCCTTGCCCCATATATCCACTTGTTTATATTCGTCAAAGAAGACCTCTATTCCCTGCGCCGTTAACGCAGCGGCTACTGCCCTTACATAGATCCGATCTTCTCCTGCAAATGAAAGCGCAACATCGTACTCATATGAATCGTTCATTTATTATTCCCTTTCATGGCCGAGTCCGCTGTGGAAACAATCTGAGTCTGACAGTTTTCGTATCGCTTAAAAGTATAGCATGCAATCGGTCACCCCGTTGACAGTGCTATAACTTCGCCACTGCCAGGTAGCCCCAGGCATGTACGGCATAGAAAAACCAATTAATATCCTTCCTTGAGGCTGCCAGGGGGATGTTGATTTACCGCACTGTCAATTAATGGGAATATGCAAGCTGGCACGACTCAACCCAAGCCGCGATCATAGTAAAATAAGGTATGGAGAAGAAAGTAGCCCAAAAGGGCGTCTGGCAATACCATAAAATGATTTGGAAACGCGCGTGGCCGAAACTGTGGGAGAAAGTAGGCGTTCTGAGCATCATTCTTGGCCTCATCGCCTTGGTTATTATCGCATCTATATCCATCTATAGTCAGAACCCCAAATCGTTCAAAGACTTGGTCTGGAGCGGCGTTGTGGATCCGGCCTTGCTTACGGCGGTGGTTTGGGCGATCCTGCTCTTGGTCATGATGTTTTATTATGCCGCTAAGGAGACTGTTCTTGAATACAACATACAGCAAACCGATATTGAAGCATTCAAGGAAAAATATGAGGGCGGCCCAGTTGAGATTCATCTCGATCTTACTGAGTGGGAGCACGACGAGCCTGTAGTAATTACTAATAGCGGCCCAATTACCCTTTACCCTCGCGGGCAGATGATAATTAGTGTTGCTGGAATCCGAGTGAAGAACACGGAAAGTATCGAGTTGACGGAAGTTTATGGAAGCCTCGTTTCCTTGACGGTACTAACTTATGACGGACACCACAAAGATCTGTTTCAAGAGGCCACGCGCAACGGTTCTCTATTCTCCTGGAGTGGCGGCTCTGAGGGAGGATATGTGCGAATCGAGTCAGGCCAAGATCGAATCTTGAAAATTGGCGAAGGTCGAAATAGAGACCTTTTTTTCATACTTCAGGATCTTGAGTATCAGCAGACTGACAATGGGAATTACAACTTTGAGATCGAGTTTGGCGGGAAGATTTTTGATAAGCCGATAAAGAGGCAAAGGCGAGCTTATCAAATTCAATTTGAAAAACTGGACAAGATCTTCCTGGGCGGTCCGGAAAGACCGTATGGGTCTACGGACGCAAACTCTACTTCCGTAGTTAATGGTTTTACAGAATATGTAAGTGGCTCATTTCGAAAGCTTCGCATCGTTAGAAGAGATTGATAATTTACCTATCTGCTTCTGCCGATTACCTGTTTAGCAAAATTCCTTGGATTAAAGGAGAGTATCACAATGGCAATATATAAGGCGGATCTAAACATTCCGGGCAACATAACAGAAGAAAGTCCCTTTGAACGAGTTATCAAAGTAAATAAGGGTGCTATAAGATATATTGCGATAAGACTACCCCGCAAAAATGATGTTCAGATACGATTTTTGATTCATATGGAGCCATTTCTACCCAAAAAGGGTTGGGTTTCCGCGCAGGGATGGAAAAATCTAATTCTCGACTCCGAGGTCGAGCTTTCAACTCAGCCGTTTGAAATAGTCATGAGAGCAGTTAACCCAGACCGAGATTCTAAAGTCTGTCTTGTGGTCATTGGTGACAACACGGAAACACGGGAATCTTTTGAGAAATACCTTTCTCGTCAACTATACTATAGGTGGGCCCCGGAAAGTTCGGTATTTACTTAGACCCTATCCGTAAAATGAAAGAAGCTTAACAAAATGACACTCCTGATGCAGAATTGTAGGTGCTGACCAAACAATCTGCAAGGAGTGTCAAATGGGTTATACCACGCTCTGGGAAGTGCCCGATAGGCTTTGGGAAAAGATCGAGCAGGTTCTGCCGCCGGACAAGCCGACTGGGACTCGAGGTCGACCGGCCCTGCCCAATCGACAAGTGTTCAATGGCATCCTGTTCGTTTTGTGCACAAGCTGTCAATGGAAAGGCTTGAAAAAAGAATGGTATGGAGCCAGTAGTAGTCTGCACGCTCGGTTTCAACAATGGAATGAAGCTGGCATATGGAAGAAGACGTATCGAATGATGGTGAAGTATTATCATAAAAAGCGACGCATTCAATGGCATTGGCAATCGATCGACAGCAAGCTGGTCGCAGCTCCGCTCGGTGGCGAGTTGACTGGTCCCAACCCCACTGATCGGGGCAAGCGCGGTTCGAAGCGCCACATCTTGGTAGATGCGCGCGGCGCACCGTTGGGGGTGATCTTGACCGCGGCCAATCACCACGATATCACCTGTGCCCTGCAAGTAGTCAACTCCAGCATCGTGCCCAGACCGAAAACCATCTACCGAGTTCATCATTTGTGTGCTGATAAAGGCTATGACTCAGATCCCTTTCGACAGAAGCTGTTCAAACACCACTTTCGACCGCATATCCCAAAGCGTGAATACGCCTCGCAGCCTACGGCCCCCCAATGGAACTCTCCGCGTCATCCAGCCAGAAGATGGGTCGTGGAACGAACTCTTTCCTGGCAAAATGACTTTCGCTCCCTACGCGTGCGTTGGGCCAAGAAGCCTGCTAATTGGTTAGCTCTAATCTATCTCGCATGTACTTTCGTCCTCTGGAACATGTGCACCCATGCTTAATTTACGGATAGAGTCTTAATTACGTTCCCTCTTTAAAATTGATTCTGGGCCTAGGCTTCCATTCACCCCCGTCCATCGGCCCCTCAATGTATTTTGACATTACATGCAGAATCGCAGGCCCTGTCAAATGACCTTATAACAATCCATTTCGCCGACACGTTTCAGCTGACAATGAAAGCAAATTGAATTCTCTGGCACTATCATGATGCTTTGTCAATATCCTGCTTTGAATCCGGCCGCTTTTGCACATATTTCAGAGGTTTGAATTCTATAGACTCTTGCCCCAAGACGAGTAGCTCACCTATGTTCTTCCAAATTGCGAATTCCTCGACAGAATCCTGTGGAGCCTTTAGTCGGAATTGTTCCAATAAATCCAATCTGAATAGATCATACGCGCTTCGGATCATCATTCCAAAATCTCCTACAGAGAATATGGCGGCCCTATTAAAGAACCAATTTAGCGCCAAGGCAATAAAACCCGCAAGAACATAGCGAAGTGAATTTTCAAGTATCACCATTGGGCCTAGGGATCCAAAGGATGCCACACTTACAAAGATTGCCAACAAGCACATCGAATAAAATACGATGCATAAAGTTGACATGTTCACCAGAAATGAGAGCTCGTTTCTGGCCTCATCGATGGATCGTCGATAGCTGGCTGGAATTACGAACCATAAACGGGGCCAGAATTGCACCGAATCCATTCCATATCGCGTTCCGGAGTATGCTTCCGATGCCTTTAGAATGTTGCCAAATTTAGTTGGCATAACCTCCAAATTGGACGGGGGATATTGCTGATCATAACTAGCACTTATGCTGTAGTACGCCGCCTTGAGCTTACTTAATGTCAAGTCTTCTTCTCTTGATCGCGACTTTTTTTGCTCTAGCCCCTCAATATCTCTCTTTATGGACTCACGCTGTTCGATCAATCGGCCCGCAGTTCTAGCGTGAGCCATCCGCATGAAAGGAAAGTGGTGAAAGAACACGTACCCCTCGAAAAGCTTAAGAACAAATGTGTTGAGAGCCGTAAGTGTGAATCCAATAATGATGGTTGGCACGGCTACGACCAGGCTTATGCCCAGGAGCGAATAAATTCCATTCGCAATTTGAAAACTCTGCGAGACGCGAAGGATAGGGTCAAAAACAATCAAACATGCAATTACTAACCCCAAGGATGGGATCATAGCTGCAACTAGAAAATTGCCACCAAGCCTATCGAGGTAATCGGTAAACGCGTTCACGGAGATTTCATAATACTTTGCAGCAAGAGAATAATGCTATTAGGATACTTTTTTTTGACGTCTTCTCGAGGGTCGCCTTTTGACCAGTTGTCGTTTTAGCGCCCGCCTTCTTGCTTGCTTTTTTTTCGGTTTGGGCCGCAATGGCGCCTTTCTTTCCCCTGGTGCTGAGTCGGGCGGCCGAATCGGTAATCCAGGGATCGACGTTGGTATCATCCAAAGTGACATAGTATAACCTCCAGACACCACAGCTTATATTATATAGCAATCGGCCAAATAAACAAAGAAATTCGTGTCCGCGATCCTAACAATTACGAAGCGGCCACGGAATATTTCGTGAGCGATCAAAATAGCAGTTATCACTGTCTTCGAGAATATTTAATAATGTAGACGATCAGACCGGTAAAGACCGCCACGACCCAAACAATCATGAGCGTTATTGCTGCCAGCATCGATTCTCCCTCATCCTTGAGCATAGCAGCTTGCTCTAGTGAAAGTCAAATCGATGCGGCCTTACCAGTGGTGAAGATTAGCAAGCCCGTTCAAATGCTATTCAAACCTCTCGAACCCCCTAGGTCTCCAGTGCTTCTCAGCCCTTGGGTGGCAGAAAGGGGAAGCGGTATTTCTTGCGCTAGACACAGAACAACCCTGTCAAATGCGATTTAACTCCTACACCTGCTCCTACACTTTTAAACGAAAAACCCGCCATAGAGCTAAATATGGGGGTTTTCCTGCATACATTATCGTGCATATGATGGGCGCAAAGGGACTCGAACCCCTGACCTCTTCTGTGTAAGAGAAGCGCTCTAACCAACTGAGCTATGCGCCCGTCCTTCTATTATAGCATGTCCGCGTCAGGGCCACAGGCAGCATGGCAACCCCGGAAGGTCAATCCGATTTATGCTACACTTGAGGCGACCGAATTCAAGGAGAACCCAATGCGCGTGATACGTTATCAATTACAAAACGAAGCTGCCCGATATGGCTGGCTACTGGATGACAAAATTGGCGAGATCGAGGGCGATCCCTTCGGGGCATACCGGCGGTTGGAGGCTGCAACGCGCCTCGCAGAGGTCAACCTGCTCGCGCCCACGAAGCCGAGCAAGATCGTCTGCGTGGGACGTAATTACGTGGAACACGCCAAAGAGCTGGGGAACGAGGTTCCGAAAATCCCGCTCCTCTTTTTGAAACCGCCCTCGTCGATCATCAATCCGGGGGAGACGATCATCCTGCCGCCGCAATCGAAACAGGTGGAGCATGAAGGAGAGCTGGTGGTCGTGATCGGCAAGCGCGCCCACCACGTCACGGCGGAGGAGGCCAAGAATTACATTTATGGGTATACCATCGGCAACGATGTGACCGCCCGCGACTTGCAGCGGACCGACGACCAATGGACGCGCGCCAAAGGCTTCGATACCTTCTGTCCGTTCGGTCCATGGATCGACACCGACTTCGACATTTCCGACGCCCTCATCACCTGCAAAGTCAGCGGCGAGCCGCGCCAGATGGCTTCGACGCGCGATATGGTCTTCAGCGTGCCGGCCCTGATCGCTTATGTTTCATCCGTGATGACGCTTGAGCCGGGCGATATACTTTTTACTGGCACGCCGTCGGGCGTGGGTGCATTGGAGGACGGCGATGAGGTGGTGGTCGAGATCGAAGGATTGGGAACGTTAAAGAATCCAGTGAGGGCGGAAAGACGATAATTCGGGATCCGAAAATCGCGAATCAGGAATCCATCATAGGGAGGGGCTGCAAGCCATTGCTTAACCGACCCTGGTCAACCCCCACCATAATGGACAGAACCGATAGGCGCGAAGTTCCGGCGGATGTTAATCTCGAACGTTGTTCACCCCCGGCAGGTGATCGGCCAAAGAACGCCCGGAGAAGTTAATAGCACTTTCGCAAGTCCAAAATCTTCAGGAAAAATGGGCTGGTATCGTCGCCGCTCATTGACAATTGGTAATATCAATCAGGATGCGAAAATCAGAAAGCTCGCCGGTAGCGCTGTTCATCTTTTCCATTCTATCCATCACGTGAGCGCAGGAGGGATACAACGCCTGCTGATAGTTTACGGAAAGATGATCCCAATAGCGTTTATCCAGGTAAATATAACCGAACCCTGATTTACGAAGTACGTAAGGATCTGGATCAGCCATATCAGGCAAATACTGGCTTTTAGTAAAGCCATCGATAGTGTCTATCGAGAGACGTCCAAATAAAGTCTGCCCGCGATAACCGGTTGAATCAAAAACCATGAAGTGTGAGTCAAGACGATCCCAATAGGTCCGGCTCATGCGGCTATCCATACTTGAAATAAATGTTGATACTTGTGGAGCAAAGATAGCTGAACATTGATACGCAAACAGGGCAATGCCGCCAAAAATTGTGACAGCATACCCAAATGCTGTGATGAACTTAAGCCAAAGCGACGTGCGCTGGACGAATCTCCAGATGGGTTGAATGGCGAGAAGAAGCCACAAGGTTAGTCCCGATGCGGTCAGGCGGGTAATATCTCTAGCCGCCTGGTAATTAATAAACAAGGGAATGATCACCCCAAAGAATGAGGCGATGCCAAGACCAAGCCCTGCTATTCGATTGTGTTTAAAATCGTTCCGCAAGCGGGATATCACAATTGGAAATAAAAGCAGGAGGGGACCACATTCCGCCAGGATAACAACAAGCTGTCTCCAATCCGTAAAGGATAAACTCCCCAAGTGACCATCAAAAAAGGTGGGCGGCCAGCGCAAAGAAAAATTTCCTGAAGCCGTTGCTCCGACGCTTTGCGTTCGTTCAATGTAGGTTCGGGCGAATTCTGTGATCACTCCGCCTTGGACAAGGCTGAGCACTGCCACAACAATGACGACCGCAATAAGTTGTCCCCAAAAAGAAGACGCGAGCTGTCGAAGAGACAACCGGCGGCAAACTATCATTATAAGAATTGCAGATCCCACACCCAGATTTATCAAGACAAAGACATGCTCCGCGCTCAAAGCCAAAGATAAAAGGGCGGACCCCAAAAGCAAAAGGCCGCTCCACTTCAATTTGAGGCGGCCAGAAAGCATCAGAACTAAGACGATCGCAAGAAGCGGCAGGGACGAAGCGCCTCCCCAATCAAATGTCAAAGGATTTAAAACCCCATTGGCAAAGGCATAGGGAATAGGCACGGGCGGGCCCCCATCAATTATCCACGGGCGGAAAAGAGCTTCAGCCAGTGTATTTCCAGTCGCCAGAGACGAACCGATCAGCTGAATATGGGACGCAATGTCCATCATCCAAGATGAAGGCAATAACGCCAATATCCAGCGCACTCCCATTCCAAATGCAAGCAAGAAAGAACCGAGAAACGCTCCAAACTTGCTATGCGTGATGCGTCTTATCCACAGCCAGCCGCAGACGAGAGTTAAAGCAACCACAAATGCCCGGCTGATATCCCAGGCGCTCCATGGAAAAAATCCTCCTGGTCTGACCATGCTTGCGGCAAATAGATCCAACGCATAATGATAGGGTAAGAATATATCGGGTTTGAGCGAATAGTGTGGGGGAATATCCCCAGCCGCCATGATAGAAACCAACGGAAAGTGGGCGTAATCATCCCCGACGCCTAGGCCCCGCATGATTAATTCAAAAAGACCGAAGATGAAGATCAGCGCCAATACTTGGAAGGCGGTTTCCAAATCCATCAAATCCAACCAGCGGATTTTCGATTTTCTGGAAGCCCATAAACCCATTGCAAATACTATGAAAGCTGCAAACGCAAAGGCGGGATACGCAGGAATCCAATGACCTAATGCGTTTCCAAGAAGGGTATATAATAGCATCCCCGAGGCAATACCCATCATCAAACGTTCCCGTTTCAGAAAACGCCCGCTGTGAGTAACCAGAAGCCATCCGCCCATCATCCAAAGCAGTGCAAAGAGAACAAAAAGCACAGGATCTATAATGCTTGTGGTTCTAAGCCAGTACATAATGCCTCATGTGGAACAGACTATAATATTGCAAGGTGATATTCTAACTCAGAATTGATAAGTGCCAAAATGCAATGAGCTCAATCAATCAATCTACCGTGGAATACCGAATGAGCCATATAACTCACTGGAACAGCATCGCACACAAGCGCGATTCATGGCGCGGCCGGGGAGGATTCTATCATCGCCGCGTGAAGGAAATCTATCATTTCCTGATCAACCCGGGCCAACGCGTCCTGGAGATCGGGTGCGGGATGGGAGATTTGCTCGCATCGCTTCAACCCGCCCGAGGCGTGGGCGTGGACTTTTCCTCGGAAATGATTCTGCGCGCCCGCCGGCGTCATCCAGAACTCGAGTTCATGGAGGCCGATGCTCATGACCTATCTTTCCTTCATGAATCATTTGACGCGATCATCCTTTCCGATTTGGTCAATGACTTATGGGATGTGCAAAAGGCCCTGGAACAAGTCCACTCCGCGTGCCAGCCTCGCACCCGGATCATTCTAAATTTCTATAGCGGCCTTTGGCAATTCCCTCTTGCCCTTGCGCAGCATTTGAATTTGGCGATCCCCATGCTCCGTCAAAACTGGCTCACGCACGAGGATGTCTCAAACATGCTGGCCTTGGCAGGCTTCGACGTCATCCGGCAATCACCGGAAATTTTGTGGCCCTTTCCGCTGGGAGGCTTGGCCAACAAATTCCTTGTCCGTCTTTGGCCCTTTCGCGAGCTCGCCCTCTCCCACTTCATGATTGCGCAGCCGCGGCCCGAGACCAGCAGCCAGGCACCGACGGTTTCCATCGTGATCCCTGCACGAAATGAATCAGGCAACATCCCGTCCATCTTTGAGCGATCACCCAAACTGGGGAGTAAAACCGAGCTGGTCTTTGTGGAGGGACATTCCCGCGACGACACCTACCAGGTCATCGAAAGGGAAATCGCGGCTCATCCCGCGACCCCGAGTCTGCTTCTGCGCCAAAGCGGCATCGGCAAGGCAGACGCGGTGCGCCTCGGATTCGCAAGGGCCACCGGCGATATTCTGATGATCCTCGACGCCGACTTGACCGTCCCGCCGGAAGACCTGCCGCGTTTTTACGAGGCGCTTCGTTCGGGCCGCGGGGAATTTATCAATGGCGTGCGCCTGGTTTATCCGATGCAAAAAGAAGCCATGCGCGGCTTGAACCTGATCGGAAATAAGTTCTTCAGCATGGCGTTCTCATGGCTGTTGGGACAACCCATCAAGGATACGCTGTGCGGCACGAAGGTGCTCTGGCGCAAGGATTACGAAATGATCGCCGCCCATCGCTCCTATTTCGGAGACTTCGACCCGTTCGGTGATTTCGACTTGCTCTTCGGCGCGGCCAAATTGAATCTTAAAATTATTGACCTGCCCATTCGTTATCGTGAGCGGACCTACGGTTCCACCAACATCTCGCGCTGGAAACACGGCTGGCTTTTGTTAAGAATGGTTTGGTTTGCGGCACGCAGGATAAAATTCGTTTAAAGTCATTTACAGGCCGACACATCCAACAGCCGTCTGAAGTCTTTGCGATAATCCGTGAGGCTGTGAATGCCATCCACTTCAAACAGCTTCTTGACACAGGGCTGCTGCAGGGCGGTCTGCTGTTGCGGCGTCAGCCGACTCCAGTAATCAATCCCAAAGTAAAAATAATCATATCCTTGTGCGCGGATTTGGCGCGGATCGGGATTGTCGATCAGGGCCTGCCATTCGGGTTTCGTCACATACCAGGTGACGGAAGAATCGTTCGCCCGTCCAAAGACGGTGGGGCCCTGATACTGCGACGGATCAAGCACCAAACTTCCGGGGCGCAACTGGTTCCAATATTTAGCCGCCACCTTCACATCCAGGTCACTGATAAACGTGGTAGCCACCGGTTTTTGAATCGAAATCAACTGAATGCCAAACATCATCAAGCCCGAGAAAACCGTAATCAGCCCGCCCAAGACCAGGCTGCCGCGCCAGGCGTCACTCTTCTTGCGCAGCCATATCCAAAACAACGGCACGGCATAAAGGGTGCAGGCAAATAAAAGCCCATCCAACAAACGCGGCGTGGCGGTGTACAGCGGACCTTTGAAGGCCACCCACAACGAGGGCACACTCCAAGCGAAGGTCCCGATCAAGGCGGCTTCATACCAATTCTGCGCACGAAGTGTTTTCCAGCCCCAGATGGCGACCAGTGGCAGCGCCAGAATAATCGGCCCGATCTCCGTCAGGGCCACGATCAGCTGCGAGAGATTGAACAGCGACAAAGCACCAAAATGTGCAGAAATAATGGACGGGGGCCAGACGAGGTCCGGCGTCGCGTCGAAGTACGAGCCTCCGCTTGCGGGTCCGGAGGCGAAGCGGGCGCGTACGATCTCCGTGAACATCCCGCCTTGAATCATGGCTGCGAAACCAACCGGCACAAGAACGGCGATCCAGCACAGTAAACTGGGCGGTAATTTCCATGAGCGGTGCGAGATCATCCAAACCATGACTACCAAGACGAAGCCCAGGCCGATCAGGCCGAACATGACCTCGTTGGCCAGCGCCAGCGATGAAAGCAGAATAAATGAGATCACACCCGCCAACGGATTGCGCCACCTCTGTGCCGTGAGGAGCAAAAGCAACACAATGATGAAGGCCATGCCGGAGATCCCGGTAAAGCCGTTCATCACATAGGATTGAAAAATGCCGCTATGAAACGCGAACGGAAATGGGATCGGGCCGTCGCCCTCGATCTTCCATTCCGAAAGCAGCGCCCGGACCAGATCGGGCGCCGTAACGCCGGCGGAACCGATGAGCGTGATCTGATTCGAGACCAACTGCAGGATGGGCTGAGGCAATAAAAGCAACAACCAGCGCGCTCCGCCCGCGAACATCAGCATCACGCTCGTCAAAACGGAAGCGACACGATTGCGCGTCATGCGGTAGGCCCACAGCCATGCCAATATCAGCGGCAGGGCTATGATCAAACCGCGCGCGACATCCAATGCAGTCCATGGATACATCGAACCAAGCCGCATGAACTGGGCTGCGAACAACAGCACTAAATAATGATAATTAAAGCTGAAGTGAGGGTCGAGCGCAAAATGTGGAGGAATATCTCCGGTCGCCATGAGCGATGTGGTTGGAATATTTTGGTAATCGTCAAAAAGCGCCAGCCCGCGCCCGATGGAAATAAAAAGAATCGTCAACATGAAAAGAATCAGCCAGGGGCCAAGCGAAAAAGAAAGATGGATCTGGATGCGCTGGCGTCGCATCAGAATGAATCCGACTAGGCCGCCCAGAAGAGTCAGGGCCGCAGCAAGCCAGAATGCAATCACGGCCGGAATCATCTGCGCAAGAACATTGGCAAGCCATGTTTCGATTACCAGTCCAACGCCGATTCCAACCATCGCGGCTTCACCGCCGTGGAGGCGAAACAGGCTCGCAGCGAGCATCCACCCGCCAATGATCCATAGCAGGACCCACAAAATCAATGGGGCAAAATCCAAAAGCGGTTTTAGCACAGATAGAACTCCATGAGCAACAAACCAATCCGTCTTATTTAAGGTATTTCTGACAAGCGGATATATCTGGACTCGGGATCAGCAATTGCACGTTGATATCAGCAAACGTTGCTAGCGGCTGATAGAAACAAAGGGTTGGTCTCGAGACCCAATCCACCCAATCATTATTCTCTTCTGAAAAGGCGCCGGTGGTACGCCGCACCCTAAGCACCTCCGTGACGATAAGACTGAACCGTTTATTGGCGAGGTCCTGATAATATGTGTGGAAATATGCTGCGTTTCCCGCCATCGCCTGATTCATCATGTCTAGCTTCTCATAATCCGGCACGAATGGAATACGGCTCACGTAATTGAACGTCAACAACTGGCGTTGATCCATGAAAAGAACCGATCCCTGCCGACTGGTTTGAAGAACCTCATTCTGAATGTCACCGAGCGCCTTTTGTGAATCCTGTGGCTTGGGAAGATCAAGTATAGGATCATAAGCTGAATCGTGTGGAAACGAGGTGAATCCATAAAGAGGGGTCAGGACAGCCAGCGCAATTAATATTTGAATCCCAAAAGGCCAGCCAACTGGCGAAATTTTGCCGGCTGGCTGGATAGTATAAAAACCCAAAACGCTTATGAGAATCAACGTCATAAGATACATATCCATGTTATGCAAATCGGCACCGCCACCAATTTTCATACTGACAATTAGACCGGCTATGAAAAAACCAGCCAGGCCTATACTCACAGTAAGCGATTGGAGCCAGTCCAAGCGCCAACGGCCAGAAGTAATCCACCAAATCAAAACGATAAGCAAGGGGCCGCTATAAAGAAGAACACCCAATAGAACACCCAATGGCATGGTGGCATTTGGAAACAAGCGATACCATAACAATGGTTGATGGACAGCCAAGCTTCCCGCAAATCTTGCAACAAAAAAGCCATAATTAACTGATATGCCTGGGATAATGCCGGTTAGACCCAAGACAAGGGTTGGAAGGATGCGATGAACAAAGGAACCACTACGGTACCGGTAATATAAAATTAAGTCAACCAAGACTCCCCAGCAGGCAGTGACAGGAACCCAGGTATAGCGGCTGAGGCCTAAGTAAAGGCTGGCAGCCGCTAAGGAAATCCCGCGCACGACCAGCGATGGATCAAACATAAAAGCAAATACCAGGAACGCTGCAAGCATAAACTCTGGATGGAGCGGCGCCTCGACTATAAAAAATAAAGCGATCCACAATGCAAGCCCTAGGCGCAAAAACCGATTATCGATTTTCCTAGTTAAGGCCCATCCAACTAAAAGCGGGGGAATCGTCAAAAGAACAACGCGCCAAAACCGATCCACCACAATAGGCAAAGTCGGGAAAAGAAATGGCAGGCCCCATAGTCCATATCTGCCGGGACTCCCAAATACAATGGTCCTGGAGGAATTGTAAAGCCGCTGAGCAAAGACCAATGAATATACATAAAATTGATCCCCCTCTGACCAACCAATAGAAAATGGGTAATTCGTAACAGTCAACAGTTGGCTTGTCAGGGCCGAGGAGAGCGCTAAAGCGAAGGCGCCAATCAAAATAGTCTTCAAGCAAACAAGTTGCTGATCATTTCTCCAAATCAACATGGAAATGAAGACTAACTCAACCAGCAAAAATGAAAAACGGATATTAGGATTGGTCACATAGGGCCGCGTTCCAGCGAGATAATAAAACAACAGTGGTCCACACATTATGATCGCGGCGGCAGGCCAGCGTAACCATCCCATCCGATTCCGCAACTTGATCAGAGCATTAAGAATTTTGGGGTGAAAAGAAGAAAAGAGGCAAAAGGCCAAAACCAGGACCAGAAAATACCCTATCAGAACTGCGGGGCGATATACAGAAGCCTCTGTGGAACGCAATTCCACGACCACACGCGGAAACAGAAATAACCACAGGGCGAACATGATTTCGTCCCAGCTTCTGAAAACCACTCGATGCGGTGAAATCAACGAGACGATCCATGCCGTCAGGCCAAGTGAAAAGACGAACTGCAACCACGGGCCGGTTAGTATATCCTGCCAGGGTGAATAAAGATAAAACCAACCAACAAGAAATATCAATGCTCCAACGATAGGCCAGCGAATCCAGCCAAGACGTTCAATCCGTCCTGAAAACCTGTCTGCGGATATCGGCGCGAATAAGCTAAGTAGTAGCGCTGTCAGTCCAAACAACAGCAGCACAACGTAAACAAAGATCGTCACCGCTCCCACTAATGAGAGAAGCTTGGGCCAGTCTTGCGGAACGCGAAAAGCAGCCTGTACCTCAAAGCCAGCGCCCAAACAATCGGCTATTATTCCTGCTCCCCACATCCATTTGGCATTTGATTCTTCAGAAATATTTCTCATCATATTTGCAACTCAGTCGGAGCGGAATGCATTGACGCCTAAGGTTTTTTATGGGTGCTGGCAATAACTTGTTCAAAGAATTTCAATCGCTTCTTCTCCTTCATCCCAACATCAATGCGCGACGCAAACAGCGATCGCTCCGCCCGCCGCCCTCTCATCCGATAAGCGAAGTCGCGTATCGCTCCTGCATGTGTGCGGATGTTATCCTCCCGGTTAGGGATTTTCAAAAAAAAGTCGCAATCCAAATCATCCAGATCCGTATCCTTATAGGGTACGACCATCGGAAGACCATATGCCAGATATTCCCGACTCTTCAAAGGAGACTGCTCTTGCATACCTGCGCGATGTAAAGCCAGAGAACTGATCGCGACATCCGCGCCAGCAAGCAAAGCTCGATAATGCTCCAACGGCAAAAAACCATGAAAGGTGATATTGGGGGGAAGAACCCGTCGTCCTGGAATTCCATCATATCCAATCACCTCGATCTGCAGGTCAGGACAAAGTTCAGCCAAAGTCATTAGCTTATCAATGCCATGCCAAATGTCGCCAAGCGTTGGGGTCCCGATAAAGACTAGGCGCGGCATTGCATTCGCAGGCGCAGGTAATGGCCGATAATTCTCCAAATCAATCCCATTTGCAATCACGAGTGTTGGCTTATGGTAACGAACAAAAATCGGTGAAGATGCCAATTCGAAGCTGATTGTCACCAAACCATTTACCCGGCAAAGAAGAATCCCACGCGTCAATCGATTATATAAGTCATATACCCATCCCAGCTCTCTGTGCTGAATCACATCATTGGTAGTTACATCCTCAATCATTGGTGCAATATCAACCAATTTGTGAATCGGATAGATGTACATGCCATATCGAAGGTAAACCAGATCAGGCTTATATGATCGAACAGAGTCAACTAGACGCCGCGCCGCATTCATACGGCTTAGCTCCAAACCCAGCCTGTTTGTTCCATGGTACGTGAATTTCTCGGCCGAAAGCAATTCTTGCTCCGGCTCATATTGTAGAGTATGCATGAAGAGCGTTGCCTCATGACCCTCGGACCGCCAAGCATTGATGGTCCTTTGAATTTTCTTGCCCACACTACCAGTACGTAGGCGGGGCCAATGTAATGAAATATAAGCAATACGCATGAGAACAAATCAACTTCCTTAAATTTTTATTAGGTCGACTACCCATTATATATCATGGAAGCAAGAGCCACAGAGGGCGGTATAGCTTGGATCAGGGACAATGGCTTTATAAATTGACTTTACCAATCAAATTCTTTACTCGCAATAGAATTCTTCGTAATTGATATTCATCTTTAAAGCGGTATATATAGTAAATACAAACGAGGAATATGGAAACAACAACTGATACCCAAGCAAAAGGTTGAACAAGCTTGAGCAAAAAAACCGCACCTCCAGCCGGGGCAAATATTACCAAATTCTGAAGAACACTCTTGCTTATCCGACGCCAAGAACACCCTGCCTTCATTATGATCCATACGCTTAAATATCCATAAACCAAGGCGCCGGAAACTGAGTAGAAAATCATCGCTAGATATGAACTTCCCAATATTCCACCTACCCAAATCGATGAAACACGAGTCACCAAGGCAACAATATTCCATCGGAAGAAGAATTCGTTCTTCTCCAAAACATTCACCAACTGACTCATCGGCGAGGAAACAAACCAGAACACCATCCACAAACTGAGAATCTGAACATATACACCAGCTTCCACCCATCGAGTGCCAAATACAACCAAGAACAAATCTTTTCCTATAACGGCCAACATCAGGATCGGAAAGAAACTATACTCCACGAGACGACAAAATGTAGATTCTACAAATGTAGCCAGCACTCCATCTCTGTTTGCAATTGTTGCGTGCGAGAAAAAGGCTTGTGAAAAAGAAGCACCGATTAGGTTCATAGGCACATTCAACAACTGATTACTAAGGGCAAAAAAGCCTACAGTTGCAGTAGAAAAGAAGGCAGAGAGTAAAAAGGAAGGCGCTTGCCACGAAACGGTATTCATCAGGGCCGACGGAGTACTATACAACGCAAACTTGTGATAGTGCTTAAGGTTTTCCCAGATTTTGGAAAAGCGGACAGTTTCTAAGAATAATCGGTAATCCTGACGCAAGATTTGCCATCCAAGCATGAGAGGAGTGACAATGGATCCGACTATACTGCCTGCAATCAAGCCGCCACTGGTATTGAAACCAGCAAGCCCAACAACAAGTGTGGCAACAGCAGATGTTATAGTACCCGTAATTCTTGTTATGGAAATCTGCGTAAAGCGATGAGTGCGACCTGCCCAAATATTCAGAGCAGGATGGCCGGATGTCACACCGCCAAAGAAAAGCAACAACGGTACCAGCCAGAGATATTTTGCCAATAAGGGAGCATTCAACAGATGCGCAACCGAAGGGCCACAAAACCAAACCAGCGGAACTGTTAGCAAACTGAATAATGAACTAATCCCTATCGTTCCTACCAAAAGATTAGCCGAATCTCCAATGTCCTTGGGCAACATGATCGCAAGTTCGTATTCTAATGTAAAAACCGATGCAAAAATACCTGTAATCGAAGAAAGCAACGCAAAAATCCCAATGGGTTCTGGTCCAAACAAACGTGCTATAACAGGGGATGTGAGAACACCTATCATCAGGGCAACGGTTGTCCCTGAGACCAACTTCAATACATCCCCAGAAAAACTTGCAGATGAATGTGAGGAGCGCTCTTGAGGCGAATCGATGTCAGACATGTTTACACGCTACTTGTGTGAGAAAAACAAGGACCGGGATATCAGACTCCCAAAGGTAATATTGATGGTGAGAAAAAGCAAGAATTCTAACTGCTTCTCTATTAAGATTCTTTCTACGTCGCGCTTGGAATGAGTGGTTTTTTATATTCCGCAACATATCAGTTCATTAAAGTTTTTATCCGGCTTGACGACTTTCTCACAACAAAAACAGGGGAGCAACTTTTGATGGCTCATACAATCATTATGAATATCCAAAACCGTACTTTTCAATGCGGCTCAAACAGCGATTTTGAAAAATCTACCACGGAGATGATTTTGCTGCCAACAAGTTGCGGCAGATATTAATAGGCGACTTTACATCTAATATTGTTCTGCTTTTGCAGTCTCCAGACACGAAACAAGTTTAATTGCATATTCCGGTGATGTCGTCGTCCGCTGAATCCGATCATGCCTTCCAGCGGCGGAGCGAAGCGACGCTGGTGAGGGGATTATAAATCAGGTGGACGACATGGGGAGGGTAGCGAATTGCATCATAAAAAAGATTACTTTGCGAAGTGACGTTGCATCAAAAATGATGTTACTTTCCGACAGTATACCCGGACTGTCGGAGGAGCACCATGATGACTCAGCGCAGCAAAAGCGAACTAGTAGAATCAATCCAGCCACGATACGGGAAAGCCAAAAAAGCGGAAAAACAAAAGAGGTTGGACGAATTCACAGCTGCCACCGGCTTTCATCGGAAATACGCACTGCGCCTGCTGAAACACGGACATCGGCTGAGAAGGGGCAAGCCGAAAGGACGAAAGGCGATTTATCGTGGAGAAGTGGTCTTGGCCCTCGAACCCGTCTGGGAAGTGTACGGACGGATATGCTCCAAGCGGCGGCATCCGTATTTGCCAGAAGGCCTGAAAGTATTAGAGCGTTGTGGCGAGATCCAATTCTCGGCAGAAACCAAGCAGTTATTATTACGAATGAGTTCAGCGACTATGGATCGCTGCCTGCGGCCGGTACGGGTCAAGTCGGCCCATGGTCTGAGCACCACCAAACCCGGCAGTCTGCTCAAGCAGGCCATCTCGGTGCAGACCTTTACGGACTGGAACGAGCAACAACCGGGTTTGGTGGAAATTGACTTGGTGGCTCACTGCGGCGAGACCGCCGAAGGCCAATATTTGAACACGCTGACCTGCACCGACCTGTGTACCGGCTGGACCGAGCCGGTCGCATTGCAGCGTCACACTCAAGAGGCGGTCCGAGATGCCCGGCAAGCCATGCGTCCCGACCTGCCGTTTCCCTTGTTGGGTATTGATTCGGATAACGGCAGCGAGTTCATCAATGATCTGCTCTATCGCTATTGCCTCCAGAACCAGATCACCTTCACCCGTTCCCGACCCTACCAGAAGAACGACCAAGCCCATGTGGAACAAAAGAACTGGTCGGTCGTGCGTCATACGGTAGGGTATGATCGCTTGCCAACCGAGGAAGAATTCGCCTGGCTGCAGAGCCTCTACACCGACCTGCGACTCTCCATCAACTTCTTTCAGCCCGTGCTCAAGCTGATCGCCAAAGAACACATTGGCAAACAACTCGTCCGCAAGTATGATCAGGCCAGAACACCCTATCAACGTATTTTGGAACGCAAGGAGATCGCCTTGGATCGGAAAGCTCATCTCACTCATCTGTATGTGCAACTTAACCCAGTTGCCTTGCGTACCTCGATTGACCAGAAAGTTGCCCGATTATGGAAAATCTCAAAGTAACCTTCCTTTTTGATGCAACGAAACCCTCAAAGTAACTTTTTATTTTGATGCACTACGGGTAGCTCGCAACTTTCTTTGAGAATCTCCAGTCAAATTAAGCCGGTAAGCGTTGTGAATAATATGATCCAAATTGCATCTGCATGAGTCGGGTTGTGGGATCGTGAAAACCAATTAGACACGGGGAGTTGAGGGGCAACCAGAGTCGAGACATGTCCAAAGCGATCATCAAATACTTCAAGCAAGTCGCGCGCTTCCGCAGCAGAAATGGGATCGCGCAACCAGTCGTCGAGGATGAGGAGATCAACTTCAGCCAAGCAGTCTAGCAAGTCAGGGAAAGAGCCATCCAAGTGAGACTGGGGGAACTGGAAGAGCAGACGGGAAGTGTGAAAGTAACGCACAGAAAATAATTGGCTCGGCAGGCAGAAAGGCCAAGGGCGCAACTGAGGAACGATTTTCCGGATCTAGTGGGTCCCCAGCACCAACGTGTTGAGGTGCTGGGAAATCCAGTTGGCTGGCGCTAGTTCAAGGACCAAGCGGCGTTTCAATCCGCGCCTGGGCGAGAGATCCAGATCTTCCGGGGTCGCAGATTGAGAGAAGGCGGCTAGCTTGATGAGTCGTTAAAGATGATGGTCCTGGCGGCGAGTGCACTCAAGATCCAACAACACAGCCAAACGTTCTTCAAAAGCGAGTTCACTACATTTGGGATTGTTGAGTTGTTCTTTCAGGCCTTCGCGAAACGCGGGCAGACGCAGTCGGATGAGCTTATCGAGCAAGGGTTGGGTTAGCATGGGAGGCCTCACTGGTAATACGAGTTGCCACGGATATTCTTGTGGGCCGGGAGAGGATCGTTATCGGGAGCTGTCATCGGAGCCAACAGTTCTAGTAAAGCTTTCACGCCCTGATAGTTCAAGGTGCAGCCTGGTGCGCCATCTGGCAGGCAGCCTCCTCTGGGTGTGAGAATGCTGGCCGGACGGGCGCAGGATGGCCAAGATGGAGCCGATCAACTGGTGGGTATGGGGCCGATCTCGTTGGCCCAGCCGAGCAGACGTTCATGTATCCATTCTGCGGCTTTCTCATCTTTCAGCGGCATGTAGGCGCTCTGGGTGGGTGGAGTAGCGACTGGGGACACGGCTGCGAGGATGCAAGGCCACGGCTTGCGGTTGGCTCTGGTGAAAAATCTCGATCATGCACTCGCTGGCCCGGATTCGGACTTCCTGGTAGATCAAGTCATAGGGTACGGAGTAGAAATGCTTATCGAACTCGACGTGATAATCAATATTCACCCGGGCAGTCTTCCAGGTGGCGTATTCATAAGAGATTTCCGGCAGAGGGTGCAACACAGGCTGATCCAGTTTCTCGAAAAGTTGTCTTCTGGATTTTTGCAGATGCTCCATCGGCTTCGTGTTCAGCTCGAGCAGCAATTCCAAGATGGCACGGTTCAAGGCCGCCAAACCAAAAAAAGTTCGATTGCGCAAGCGAGCTAAGATCCAGCGTTCCACCACCTGCACTCCCACCTCGACCTTCGCCTTATCGCGGCCGACTCACCCGCGCCGGGATCACCGCCACGCCATAGCGTTGGGCCATTTCGAGAGGTTGGATTCAGATCCGGCTTATAAGGATTGGGACGCTTCACACCTTGGGTGAGATTGTGGGACACCATGATCTCAGGCGCACCACCGAAGAAGGCCAGGGCGCGTAAATGACCTCTGATCCAATGCACCATCTCCTGGCTGGGTTATGCTTTGGTATACGTGTAACTACTGGGTCGTGAAGGGGATCGTATCCCCCGCATAATCCACAAATAACTTCTCCTTCGCTTTATGGTTGAGGCGCATCGGCGGATCCAGCTTGATGACGTAGCGCCGGTACCACTCACGATACTGGCTGTATCCATAACCCTCAGGATAGGTTGTTTCACGATACTCCATCCACAACAGACGCAAAGTCACATTGCGCTTCTTTAGTTCTGCTTGCACCTGCTTCCAATCCGGCAAAGCCTGCAGCTTGAGCGCGGTTGGTCGCCGGTCTTCTGGGAACAGGCGCGTATACAGACTCGCTTTGTCCAGCTCCTCAGATAGAGGCCGCCGCGCGCTTCACATACTCGCTCACGGTGCTGTGTGAGATCTGGCAACTGCGCACAATCGCACGGTTGGACAAGCCTTTGTCCAATTTCAAACATAATACTTCGTTGATCTTTTGCATAGACAACCTTTCCTATGTCATCGCTTCCTCCTCTAAATCTGCAGAGCAGGAGAATGCCACAAATGAATAGGTTTATCCAGCGTTACCTCACCCCCTACCGAAAGTGCTTCCACCTTTCAAACCATTCCGCTCACTTCAAAAAAGTGGACGGCATGAACCAGAATCGGTGACCACCATGCTCCGGTATACGCATTAATTAACCCTACTATACAATGCAAGCCACCAGCTAAGCCTCATCCTCTCCGGGATGAGCGTCATAACATTAGAGGCCGCTTGATAGAATTGTTTCCACAGCCTTGAATTTTTATAGTCGGAGTCCATTGTACGCGAATAACCACATTGTGGACAGATTAAATTACGGAATTCGGCTTCTGAAGCTTTTCTACCACGCAACGATCTGATAACTCGTTTAAGTCCAACGGAAGGTAATGATCTACGAGAAGCATAGCCCTCCACCCGCTTCAAGGTAAAAGCTGACGAGTTCCCAAAGAGATGCGTAAGATCTTCCAGCTCGAAGCGGCGCATGTGATAACTAGCATGAAATCGGCAGCCACACATAGGGCAATCTATACGATTGTTTTGCATTCTTTCTTTATAAGGGACCGAAATGAGGATATGCCGTCGTGAGACCCGCTGTAATTCAGAGAGAACCAGCGGAAAAACATGGTGGGGAATATGCTCGATTACTTCCGCTGCCAACACGATATCAAAACTAGAATCAGAAAAAGGTAGATTTGCAGCATCGGCCTGACAACGAGAAATATTAACATATTGCAGGCTCACCCTAGCCCGATCGATTCCCACGGCATAATAACCGCTTAACAAGTTGCTTATAACACCATTTCCACATCCTACTTCCAATACAGATTTAACGTCCGGGGGAAACCAGCCAACAGTAGTTTTGGCTCTTTCCTGTTGGACATCACCGAATCCCTCCGCTACCCATAAACTCGGATTCTCATAAAAGTTTTTTTCATTAGAAGAGTACATGTTTGTAAAGACCTCTCGGCATACTTAGATCACGATAGTTTACAACGATTCCAAGACAAAAGAAATTCAGGTCGACCAATAAATAGGCCTATTAAAAAATTGGTTTAAGAACTTAAACATGATCTGAAGCTCTTTAATTCATACTCTTTTTAAAATTCCGAAAAGACTTAAGGTCCTCCACTAGAACCAATAGCACCTATCAATAATGAGACAAGAATTATTAACAAATCCTTTCATAGACCCTTAAACATTATTGACCTTGTAAAAAATTACACCGTAGCAATCAATCCTTAATAATCGATAGCACTATTAAAATACCCTGCGTTCCGCCAAGATTGTTACCGGTGCCCCCATGAAATGCAGCAAGCCCATGGCCGCAAGCGCACGTTCCGCGCTTGTGGTAAAGTTGGGTGATCCGATGAATTTGTGAAGAGCAATTGGCAACACGAATTGGCGATTCATTTTAACAATCTCAAAACCATTTTTATTTAGCACTGAACGTATAGCACCAGTACGAATCACATGATACGCCTCCACACGGCTGCTAATTAATTGAGCCGCGCGCCGTGCGCCGGCTTGTAATGCGGCCGCGCTAATCAGCGGCGGATAATCAAAGATCACGCGATGACGCGCAACGCGGCACATTTCGCTGATGCAACGGCGCCAATCTGGAGTATGCATCAACATCCGCAGGCTTACTACTACATCACAAGATTGATCCGGAAAGTCTAATGCATGCGCGTCGCCGCGTAGAAATTTTATATCAAGATTTGCATCTTCAGCATTTTTTTGCGCCACCTTAAGCATTTCCGCAGAGGCATCGACGCCCGTCACGCGCGCTCCGCACTTTGCAATTGCCAAAGCCGCGCGTCCAGTGCCTGTTCCAACATCAAGAACACTTGCACCATGCACATTCCCGAGGAAATCAAAAAGAACACGCTCCTGCATCTCAACAATCAATTGGCCGATCGGCCCACCGAAATGAGAATCATCGAATCGTTTGGCGGTTTCAGCATCTGCATAAATGCTGTAACTATAATGCGGATTGTTTTTAGAATAGCTCACATTATTCCTTCAAGTTTCCAATAGATCGTTGGAGAATCTCTTCGTAATTTTGAGCAACGCTTGCCCAACTAAATGACGATTCGACCCGTTGACGCGCGGCGCGTCCCATTTGCTCTCGCATCTGCGCGTCCACCAAAAGCGGCCTCAGCGATTCTCGAAGCGACTCAACGTCTTCAGGCGGCACAAGCCCGCCCGTTTCGCCATCCACAACCAACTCCTCATTGCCTGCAATTTTCGTTGCGACCACGGGCAATCCACTGGCCATGGCTTCCAATACTGCATTCGGCATGCCTTCGTGCCTGGACGGAAATAGAAAAATATTTGCCGCAGCATATTGCCCTTTGATCTGTTCCTGCGAGAGCCAGCCTAAAAAGTGTATGCGATCCTTTATCCCATATTCTTCCGACATGACCTTTAACGCCATCATTTGAGGTCCATCGCCGGCAATTGTCCATGTCCATTCCAGATCTTTCAACGGAGACAAGGCGCGCATTGCCAAATCAAATCCCTTTTGATAAACTACACGTCCCACCGATAGTATTCGGGGCGACAACCAATCACGATCAGAAACCGCGAACTGGGCTACGTCAACGCCGTTGGAAATTACGGGAATCGGGTAATGACCGTCAAAAGCAAGGGCAAGTGCCTGCAAACCGTTGCTGTTTGCAATAATTGAATCTGCGCCCCTCCATATGCAATGCAAAAAAGGCGCAGCGACCTGGTGGTAGAAGCGAAAGTCATAGGGACGAAAACCCGGGACATCTCCACCGCGCAAGGAAACAATGTAGGGGACGCGATAAAGCTTTTTCAAGAGCAAAGCAATGGCCCCGGATGGTAAACCAAAAAATGCAAGGGTGACACCCGGCTGGAATTGTCGTCCCAACCTCAGCGCCTTCATGGAGGCGGCAAAGATGAACGAGATCTGTTCGATCGCGGTCGAACGATCTATATGGCGACGCAGGGCCCTTACCCGTATGATCCCTACTCCATCACGTGTCTCTTCATAGGGCAAATCATCCCAATGCGAAGTTAGGACAGTCACTTCGCAGCCGCGCTGAACAAGGAGGCGCGCTATATTTGCGCTGGCGTTTCCAGCACCGCCGCCGATGGGAGGATATTCACTATTAATCAGCAGGATTTTCATCGGACAGAGAAGGACACTCTTGGGTCTTTTCCAACAAAAATGCATTGAGGAAACACCAATTAGGATAAGCCAGTAAAAGATTGTAGAGCCTGTGCAGGCCAATGACATTGGACGGCATAATCACGGTCAGCACCGAGAGCATGGGAAATGTGGGAAAAATGCCCTTGCGCCAGCGAATGTGAAAATGCTTCTCAAACATTTTCACATATTCAACGATTGGACGATCACCAGGATGCCGATCAATGCTGGAGGTCCGCACAAGCTTGCCCGTAAAGAAAAATGAGATGCGCGAGGCAAGATGGGCAAGGTTCGGCACCGTAATCAAGGCTTTCGCTCCCGGCTTTAAAATCCGTGCAAATTCAGCGACGGCGCGTTCTTGTTCCCAAAACGGGAGATGTTCCAATACATCCAAGCACATCAACACATCCACAGATTGATCCGCCAACCCAGATTCAAGAAAACTTCTTTGAACAATATATTGGGCGGAATAATTTAAATCCATGCCTGTGATCTGATAACCAAGCTCGCGGTACTTATTGACCAGCACGCCCTCTCCGCAGCCCATGTCGTAAATGGATGCACTTTTATCGCACCCGTTCAGAAATTGGTGTGCGAGCCTCATCTTCTCAAGATAAACCGGCAAATAAGGCCAGTCTTTTCTCAGATTGACGTGATAATCTCCGCGATCAGCATATTCACCAGAACGTTTCACAATGGTCCTCTAGAATTAACGATTTATGGGCAGGATTCTCCGCTTCCAGACCTGGGAGCATAAATCTGAAGGTTATTGCTTTGCAAACTAAGAATCGGTTTGTACTCACACAGGATGGGCACAGCGATGTCTTGATTCCAAGCGTTATTTTCCTCCGAAAACGCCTCACCGGTTTTAATGCCGGTGTTCAACTTACGCGAAACGATCAGCGCAAAACGATGCTGATGGAGGTTGGAATAAAACTCGGTTAGCGCAGGCCGGTTATCGGACATGGCAAATTCCATTAAAGCCACGAGTTCATCATCCGGCACCAGAGATACGCCTTTGACATAGCCAAATGTTATCAACTGACGTTCTGAGATAAAGAGAACCTCCCCTCCGCGTGCTGTCACAGGAGCGACGGCAGCCTGCAGAGCCTTTACATCAGCATTCGCCTGTCGGTTGTCATAAGTCACCCATTTACCAATGTAATCAAGAGGAAAAACAAAAGGAATGATCATCGCCAGAACAAGAACGGGCCAGGGCATTAATCCCCAGTCCGCGTTTCCACTTTCAGGCCGGACTTGATCCGCAAAAAAATAGATCGCGATCACCTGCAAAAGGACTTCGTATGAATCCATATCATGCAAGTCCGCACCGCCGCCGATCTTCACGCTGACCACCAGACATCCGACAAACAAAAACAACAAGATCAAGCTCAAGCTGAGGATGCGAATCGGATGCAGGCGATGCCACTGCCGGCGCAAAGCAAACCAAAGTCCGAGCCACAAGGGGAGCGAAATCAACACAACTCCGGGAAAAATGCCGAGCGGAAAGGCAGGGCTGGGTAGCAACCGATTCCATAACAGCGCCGAGTCCAAACTGGAATGAAAGGCACTGAGGTCGCGATAGCCGGAAATAAAAATGTAAAATGCCTGGCCCGCAAACGCACTTCCCAATCCGAGCACCCCCCACAGCAACGGTCTGACGAGATACTGCCAAACGTTTTTCCATTCAGATACTGGCCGTTCAAGCAGATACAAGGCGGCAGCCAACGCCGCCGGGACCGGATACCAATTGACGCCGCTCATCCCGGCCCAAAACGACGAGACCAAGACAGCGATCAGGGACCGCCAGGGGTGTTTCATCTCGACGCCCCACAGAATAATGATCACGCAAACTTGCAAATAGTAATAAACCGGACCTTGCAGCAGGTAGATAAAGCTCCAACACGCGACTAAAAAAGCCAACGCTTTATTGCCGAGATGCAAACGCCGCACCAGGAGCCAGGAGGAGGCGACCGTTATCCCGATCCATAAGGCCGCTTGCCAGAGGCGATGCGCCCAGAGAGGCAATCCGCGGATCAAAAAGGGAATCGCCAGCAGAATGTATCGAGTGGCGTGCCAAGGGGAAAGCGGCACCCGCATTCCGTAGAGAGATTGGCTCAGCCACAAGGAACCATAATAAAAACGGCTGGTTTCAGAATAGCTGATGGAGAAGGGGTCCGACGTGACAAGACACAGGTTTTCGTACACCTGATAAACCACCCCCTGGAACAGAATCGCCAAGGCAAACGAGGCTGCCCATGAGGAGCGAAGCCATGCTTTCCAGCAGTACGTCTGAAGAAATGTAAGCCACCAGAAAACCCACAGGAGCGGGAAAAATTGCGGCAACGACTTGGAAAAAACAAAAATCTTGATATAAGGAACGGCTAGAAATGAACCCGCGGCCAACAAGGCGAGCATCGACAGCCGGAGCATGCCCGGCTTGTTAAACTCGAGATGATTCAAGACCTTCTCAGACCACCCCAAGCGGTAGCCCGCCAGCAATATGCCGCAAGCCACCACCGAGGCAAACAGCACTGCCAGCAACATGGACCATTTCAGCCACGTGACCGTGGGACCCAATACCTGAATCCATCGTATCGTTTGATAAGCGGCCAGCAGACCAATGACCATGCTTGCAGAAAGAAAGGTCTGCCAAAACGTTTTCGCTGGAATCGCTCTCATGGTTAATCCCGGAGGCCCGTTTTTTCGTCTGGTTCCATGGCCGCCATGATGGTCGGCAAATAGGCCGCACCGGGCACGCTGGCCGCCATATACATGACGCGGATCAACACCGCCAGCGTCAGCCCGACCGCGGCGCTTAAGTTCCCGACCCTGGAAAACAAGAACGTCAAGGAAAGTTCCTGCACGCCATAACCGTTGATGGAAATCGGTACCAGCGTGACAAAATAAGCGATACTCCACAGGCCAACCACCAATCCGAAAGACATCTGCCCCCCCAGCCCGGAAATGAGTATGTCCAGAGCCACGCAAGTGCAAATCACATGCCCCCATGTGCAAGCCAGCGCCGCCAATAAAGCCAGCGGGTTTTTAAACCAGGTGGAAAAGGTCTGCAGCGTCCGTTTGACAAAATCCCACATCCTCTGAAAAACGGGCGGCACAGCCAGCGCGGAGGCGGCAGAGGCCGGCACAAAAATGTGCCAGGCGGGAATCACGCCAAAGGGTAAAGTAAAGACCATGGCAAGCACACCGATCAAACGATCCGCCACCAGCGAAGCGAGACTGACCGCCCGGTCATAGCCCATCTGCATCGCGCCCGCCAGGCGCACCACATCGCCGCCGATCGTTGTCGGCAAAAAATTGTTGGAGAATAAGCCGGTGAACGTGAGCGCAAGCGCATCGGAAAACGTGATCTTGACGCTTCCCGAGCGAAGCAGAATATACCAGCGCACCACAACGCAAAAACGTGAAAGCAAAATCAACAGGAACGCAAGCAGGATTTGAGAAAAGGAAAGTTGTTTGAAGGCCTTGGTGATCTCATCCCAACCCTGACCGCGCAGAAGCAGGACGATCAAACCAATGGCGAGCAACGTGCCCGCAAATCGAAGGAGGAAGCGGCGATTATCCGAAAGCCAGTCTGTCATTTGTGATCCTTTTTTCCTTCGATAAGTTCTCTCACGGTATAGGTGGGCTTACGCTGGGATTCATGATACGTGCGCACCAGGAGCTCTGCAATCAGCCCCATCAGGATGGATTGAAAGCCCAAGATCAAGAACATGATTGCCAACAAGAAGAACGGCGAGGCGGTGACGGAAGTGCCCTCAATGATTTTACGACTAAAGAGATATACCAGCGCCAACAAACTGGCGAACATCAAAGCCATTCCGGTGCCGCCGAACAGGCGGATGGGCTTGTTTCCATAGCTGAGCAGGAATTTGACCGTGAACAGGTCGAGGATCACCTTCAGGGTCCGCTCCAAGCCATATTTTGCCCTGCCATGAAGACGCGGGTGATGATGAACGGGAAGCTCCGTGATGCGTGCGCCCACCGAATGAGCAAAGACCGGAATGAAACGATGTGTCTCGCCATATAATCGAAATTCGTCCAGGACCTCGCGACGGTACGCCTTGAGCGTACACCCATAATCGTGCAGATGAACACCGGTCACCCACGAGATCAAACCGTTGGCGATCACCGAAGGCAGCGTCCGTGTAATGGCGTTGTCTTTTCGATCTTTGCGCCAGCCGCTGACGACATCGTAGCCCTCCTCCAGTTTTGACAGGAGCATCGGGATATCCGCCGGGTCGTTCTGGAGATCGGCGTCGAGCAAAACCACGATATCTCCCTTGGCATGATCGATCCCGGCTGAGATGGCTGCGGTCTGTCCAAAATTCCGGCGGAGGACGATCACGCGCACGTGCTGAGAATCTTGGCAGGCCACTTCCCGCAGCACTTCCAGACTTTGATCTGTGCTGCCGTCATTGACAAAGACGACCTCCCATGATTTCCTGGACGGTCTCATGGTTTTCGTGATCGCATCAAAAAGGATGGGGAGATTTTCTTCTTCGTTATAAACAGGGATGATCAGTGAAAGATAGGGCACAACATCTCCTAATTTCGAGCCAGCGGTTTCAATCGCTCCACGTCGGCATCCACCATGCTGCGCACCAACTGGCTGAAATTCATCGTTGGCTCCCAGCCCAAAACACTGCCAGCCTTTTTCGGATCAGAGACCAACTCATCCACCTCCGCCGGACGATAATACAGCGGATCCTGAACAACATGTTGATTGTAATCCAGTCCCACATACCCAAAAGCCAGTTCACAAAACTCGCGAACCGAATGGGTCTCGCCGGTGCCGACCACATAGTTATCCGGCTTTTCCTGCTGCAGCATCAGCCACATCGCATTGACATAATCCCCGGCAAAGCCCCAGTCGCGGCGCGACTCCAAATTCCCGAGGCGCAATTCCCGGCTCAAGCCCAGCTTGATGCGCGCCACCCCGTCCGCGATCTTGCGCGTGACGAACTCCAGGCCTCGCCGCGGGCTTTCATGATTGAACAAGATTCCCGAGACCGCAAACAGGTTAAACGATTCGCGATAGTTCACCGTGATCCAATGGGCGTACACCTTGGCGACACCATAGGGGCTGCGCGGATAAAACGGCGTGGTCTCCTTCTGCGGGACCTCCAGCACCTTTCCAAACATTTCGCTCGAGGAGGCCTGGTAGAATTTGATCTTTGAATTGATGAAGCGGATCGCCTCCAAGAGGCGCGTCACGCCCAAGGCGGTCACATCGCCAGTCAGGACCGGCTGATTCCACGAAGTCGGCACGAAGGACTGCGCGGCCAGATTGTAAATCTCATCCGGCTTGTATTCCTCCAGCATCGAAAGCAGGGAACCCTGATCGGTCAGGTCGCCCTGGATGATGGTGATGTCATCCAAAAGATGTTGAATCCGTTCATAGGTCACGGTGCTGGCGCGGCGCGCCATGCCGACCACGCGGTATCCTTTTGAGAGCAGCAGCTCCGCAAGATACGAACCGTCCTGTCCGGTAATTCCCGTGATGAGGGCAGTGGACATTGAACTCCTCTTCCAACCAACTCAAAATTCAAGAGTTGAATTATAAACCCTCCTACGAACGCGTCAAGCGGCGCCCGGCCGCGGCACGGCGGTCCCAGAGCCATCCCCCGCCGAGAATCGCGGCGCTGACCAAGACGATCAAGCCGATCATCAGGAAGAACGGGATTTGTCGGCCCCAATGATAATAACGACTGATATACCACTGCAGGAAGATCAGCACCGCCAGCCCCTCGACCGCGGCAATGCGCGGCAACCAGCCGTCACGCTGCGCGCGCCATCCGACCCAGGCATAGCCGGCCGCCAGCGCTTCAAACCCAAAGAGGATCAGCCGATAACGAGGATTATCCCATTGATCTCCGCCGCCGCGAATGGAGCAGATCAAGATCCACAGCCATGAGACGGACACGATCCATAGCCAGACCCGACGCTCGGGCCCGCGCGGCGCGCGCCATGCCGCAATCAGGCTGTAGATCATCAAGGGCAGAAGCAGGTACCATCCCAGGGCCCGCACGATGGCGATGATCTTCCAAGTCAATGTAGTCGGTTCAATGAACGCGGCAGGCAGGACCGGCTGCAAGATTCCGTACACAATCGTAAACAAGAATTGCTGGCTGGGATCCATTTTCCTGAACAGGGATTGAATCCAACCGGAACCGCGCTCGAGACGATACGTATCGAACTTCGCCGCCGCGCGGAACCAATCCAGAATCACGCCCAGGGGAGAGGCCGTACCAAAATCATGACTGCGATCCAGGCCCCAGGAAAGAACGAATAAAGCCAGGACGAACACAATGGCAAGCGCAACGAATACCTGCCAGGGGATTCGTTTGTATTCACCGCGCAGATAAATCCAGCCGGCGAAGAGGACGAACGCCGCCACGGCAATCGCCGGTGAGACCATCAAAAGCCCGACAAAGCCAATGGCCATCCACAGCCATCCATGGCGTTTACCGTTCGTCAGCCAATCGGCGAAGCCCCAGGACGACATCGCGATGAATGTTAAAAGAAACGGCTCGCGCATTTGCGCGCCGCCGGTGAGAACGGATTCAGGGTAGAGAACGAAAAGCCAGCCGGTCACGAGCGCCAGTTGATCGGTCCAGAGCCCACGCGTGGCTTTATAAAGAAAGGGAACGCCGAGGGCGGCGGTCAATGCCGCGAGCAGCAGGATCAATAACGGGCGATGTGCATCCGGAGAAAGCAGACGATAGGCCGCCGCGCTGAACGCCAACAAGCCGCCGTATTGATCGGTGTAGTACGTTTTATCGAAGGCGGACCACAGCGGGCTGGCGGAACTCGCCAATTGCCAGGCTTGATCGTCGCGGCGGTGCGCATCGGTGAAAACAAAACCGGCCTTGTCATCGGGAACGTTGTGACCGTTGATCGGCAGGGCAAGGTACACGGCAACGCCCGATGCGAGTCGCAGGAAAAGCGCCAGCCCAATCATCCATGCCAAAAGTTTTCCGGCACCAGCCCACCTCCAGGCGGCGACCAACGCCATCAATCCCGCGATGAAGAGGGCGGAGAATCCCAGCCAGCCGATCCACCACGTGCCCGCTTGGATGGAAGCAAGCCCCATGCCGAGCACGAGCGAGAGGGGAACGATGAAAATCAAATCTTTGAGAAACAGTTTTCTGGTTTGCATAACGGGCATATTCTACCCCACCTGATTTACTTGGAGGCAAAATAGGCCCTTGGATCATTTCAAGGCTTCATCCTCGCCTAATTCATATAGAAATCCTCCCCGCTCGTAAAAGCAGGGAGGAAAATGCCAGGAACTCACGATAGCCACATCCGTGATTACGGATAACTCATGGCGTCGAAGACAACCGTGTTGCCGGTCGAGAGCCGATTATGCATACCTTTAACCTGGATCACGATCGTGTGAGTACCGCTGCCCAATCCGTTGATGAGCAACGGGTATTGCCATTGCTGAGTGGGATTGTACAAGTCATAGGTGCCAGCGTACACGCCATCCTTATAAACATCCACGAATCCATACATGGTTCCACGGGCAGTGATCAGCCGGAACTGATTCCCTGTGATCGTAAAAGTAATGGATGCACCAGCAGTGTTGGAAGATCGATAGGTGCCGCCGTAGGCATTGGAATTCGCTGAGCCGATCCAAGTTTCATAGGTGACTGCTGGATTCGTATCTTCGATCACGACCGTGCCCGCCTCGAAAGCATCTACTCGAACCTCATATCCCTTGGAGGCTGGATTCTTCTGCCCGGTCACCTTGACCGTGATGGTATGCGCTTTCTTCGACAGGTTGGTGATCGTGATGGCCTGTTTGTATTTGGGGACAGCGTTGTACAGGTCGAAGGTGCCCTCCGGCACATTGTCCACCAGGATCTGCACTTTGCCCTGGTCGGGTCCCTTATAGGTAATGAACGCCATGGAGGTGGCAGCTGTGCTGCTCGTATAGGAGGCAGTTCCACCCGCGGCGCTGTTGTAGCGATAGCCGCCGCCCGAAGCGTTCGAATCGTTCCTGCCAAACCAGCCCTGATACGTGATCAGGTACGAAGGATCGTCCAAGACAGTAGGAAGGGCGGTGGGCGTCCATGTCGGCGTCCAAGTGGCTGTGAACGTTGGAGTCGAGGAGGCTGTGGATGTGAATGTCGGCGTCCAGGTCGCCGTAAAGGTCGGAGTATTTGTGAGTGTTGGAGTGAACGTTGCAGTGGAGGAGGCCGTGGGTGTGAATGTCGGCGTCCAAGTCGCCGTAAAGGTCGGAGTACTTGTGAGTGTCGGAGTGAAGGTCGGCGTATAGGACGCGGTTGGAGTGAACGTCGGTGTACTTGTTGCAGTGGGCGTAAACGTCGGCGTATACGACGCGGTCGCTGTGAAAGTCGGTGTGGGGGTGGGAGGCGAGGATTGATAGAGAACCACCAGGCCGTTGTTGTAATTGGCCAGGATCAAATCAGGTTTCCCGTCGTGGTTGATATCCCCCACGGCCAGGCCCTCCGGATTGTATTGGCTGGTATAAGGAATCGTATAAAACGCAGGAGATTGCAGAGTGCCATCGCTTCTCTGCAGCGAGACTCCGATTTCCGTGCCGCCGCCTGCCGGCACCACCACGTCCGTCCGGCCGTCCAGATTGACATCCGCCAGAGCTAGAGCTTGCGGATATAAAGCGACAGGGTAGGAAACAGGCGGCAGCAGCTGCCCATCGCTGCCCTGTGCAAAAACGGCAACTTTGGCATCATAACCGCTTTGGACGGACTCGTAGTACGTCACGGCGAGGTCCGCCCGGCCGTCACCGGTCACGTCGCCGACTCGGACAGCTTGGAGGAGGCAGTAACCGCAGGATCCCAAGGTAAAGGCCCGCGGCGCCGACAGGGTACCATCGGGCTGCTGCAGGTAGACGGAGAGAACCTCATTCGATCCCTGCCCATCCATCTTGACCACGTCGGTGAGCCCGTCCCCATTCAAGTCTCCGACCGCGAGGTCATCCCATCCTGCCTGGGGTGCGGGATAGGTCACCATGGCGTTCAGAGCGCCGGATTGGTTTTGGGTGAATACGCCGATATAAGGCGAACTCCAGTGCGACACGACCACATCCGGGAGGCCGTCCCCGTTGAGGTCTGCAATGGCAATCGCGTCCGGCTGGCTGCCGGATGGATACGTGATGCCGTTCGCCAGGGTGCCGTCGGGCTGCTGTAAAAAGACGGTGATATAGTTGTTGATGGAGTTGGTGACCACGATATCGGTCCGACCGTCGTGATTGATGTCTCCTGCCGCCAGGGACCGCGGATCGGGGCCAGCGTTATACGATACAGGCGCGGCCAGCGTACCATCGCTGTTCTGCAGATAGATCAACAGGCTTCCGGGACTGTAACCCGTGGTCATGGCCACATCCAACAAGCCGTCCGAGTTGAAATCGCCGACTGCGACCGCGTTAGCTGCGTTGGCCGGCGGATAGGACCTGTAGTTCAGGAAGTAGGGAGCCGGCAGAGGCGTCGCGGTGGCGGTGTTCGTGGGTGTCAGTGTCGCGGTTGCGGTGGGCGTCATCGTATCAGAGGGCACGGGCGTGAACGTCGCCGTGGCAGGCGGCACTGGGGTCGGCGTGGGAGTACTGGTCGGTAAGGGTGTGAAGGTTGGAATCTCGGTCGGTAGAATGGTCGGCACACTGCTGCCGGCAACCGTCGGAGTAAACGTTGCTGTGGACGAAATGCCAACGTACTCAAACGCGCCGATATCGCAGTGCGCACCTTGAGGGCGGGACACGCCGCGCTGATCAACGGATGGACAAGAAGCATCATTCCCCGCATCGATAGCAGGGGAGCCAGCCAGTAGAGCCATGGTCTGGGTGGGGCCACCATTATTGGCAAGCGCGCTCAGTTCGGGGTCGCCACTCAGGCCTGCGGAGCAGGAGCCGTCTTCCACCAGATTGCTCAAATTAGTGCCGAGGGTGCCGTCATTCAGGCAGTCATCAAATGTAGAATTCGCAATGATGGTATTGGCAAAATTCAGCGTGCCTTCATTGAAGATACCGCCGCCGTAATAGTTTCCGGAGTTGCCTGCGGAGTTGCCGTAGAAGGTGCTGTTCGTCACGGTCAGCGTGCCACTATTGATGATGCCGCCGCCGTAGTACGTTGCCGTATTGCCCTGGAAAGTGCTGTTCGTCACCGTTAGCGCGCCGCTATTACTGATGCCGCCGCCATGGAATCCCGCGAAATTGCCGGAGAAGGTGCTGCCGGTCACCGTGAGCGTGCCATTGTTGTTGATGCCGCCGCCATGGTTGTTCGCAGAGTTGCTGGAGAAGGTGCTGCCGGTCACGGTCAGCGTGCCATCGTTATTGATGCCGCCGCCCCCGATGCCGCTCATCGCATTGCCATTCATGATCGTTAGGTTCTTCAGGCTGGCCATGACACCAGGATTTACGTAAAACAGTTGCACAGCATTATTACCGCTGATCGTAACCTGTGAAGCCAGTGCTGAGCCATCCAGGGTGACATCCTGGTTAAGGGTCAATGTGGCCGCGAGGGTGATGGTCTGGTCTGCAAGGTTGGAGGCGAAGGTGATCACGCTGCCGCGGGGCGCGGCGGCGATCGCATCCCGTAAACGACAATTGGATGCACTGGGACAATTGGACGGGGTTGCCGTACCATCGTCTGCGTTCGAAGTGACGATCCAGGGGCCCGCGGTTGTACCGGCAGGGGTCGGAGTGGACGCGGGCGTGTAGGTCGACGGCAGGGGCGAAGTCGCCGTATTTGTAGAGATGGGTGTGAGGGTCGGAGTGGATGGCTGCAGGACCGTGAAGGGTGCGTCCGAATCATCGGTGACGGAGCCAACCCCAGTATCATAGCCTGTGATCTCAATTGTAAATTGCGTGTTCACCGTGTTGCCAACATACACCGTCCAGTTATAGGAGCCGGTGTTCGGAATGCCAGTTACAATCGAATCCAGGCAGCTGGGGCAGGATTTGTACCCGATATAAACGGTGTCAATGTTGGCGGAAGATTGCCAGGTGATAGGAAATACATCTCCAACGGTCATCACCTCGCCACCGTTCGGACTGGTGACCGTGAGCCAGAGCCCGGCAGGCGTACTTGTTGGGACATCCGCCAGGACACGCTGAACGGGTTGGGACGCAAGACCAGTTGCGACAATCAGCAAAACAGCTGCAAATTGATGAAGACGTTGAACAAACAAAGATTTCATAGTATCCCTTTCTCTTGTTGTTCACAGAATTCCGGTTGTCAAAAAACAGATTGTGTTTGCCAGATGGATGATGTAATGCTTAACGTATTGCCACACCCTTAAGAGACGCCAACCTATAACGCTTAACCATCATTTTATGAATGCTATCACTAGAGGTACGGGCTGTCCAGAGGAAGGCACTGGTATAGACACTTATCCTATTTTGAAATGATTCTTAAAAGTTCTCCAGTGCCCTTTGCTCGCGCGCGATCCATGTGTAACGTTCTACGTCCCGACGAGCTTGTTTTGCAAGGGAAGTTCGGCGTCCTTCATCATTCCATAAGTTTTCAATCACATTCTTCCATGCGTTCAAATCACCTGGCGCACAAAACACCGCATTCGACTCATTCAACACTTCGCGGATCACGGGCAGGTCGCTGGTGATGATCGCGCGTTCCGCCGCCATGTATTCGAACATCTTCATCGGATTGATGCCCTCGGCGATATCCTGCCTGCTGCTTCCGGCAATCGAACGCGCATAGGGCATCAGCAAAATGTCCGCCGCGGATTGATACAGCGGCAATCGGCTGTTTTCGATGAAGCCGGTCAGCGTCACATTGAAAACATCCGCCGCGTTTAATTTCGTTCTCCATTCACTCACGGCATCCGGTGTTCCGCCGACCCATAAAAAATTTACAGTGGGCAAGGCGCGCGCCAACTCGAACAGTAAGTCCAGGCCGCGGCCCGCGTAGAAATGTCCCGTGAAGCCAATGGTCAGATTTTCTTTAAGATTCAACTGTCGACGCGCTTCCGCTGGACTTGGCAGATTCGCATACCGTTCGAGGTCGACGCCGTTCGGCGCGATTTGGACCGCCTCATTCGGGAACTCAAGTCCGGTCGAACGTTCCAAAGCTTTTCTCAGCGCGGAGGTTGTGGTCAGCAACCGCTTGTGCCGGCGCGATTTCCAGAACTGGCGCAGCCACCACGCGCCGAATCGTCCGGCGACATCCGCGTGCATCTCCAGGATCACCGGATCACGCTGCCAGAGTCCGGTCACGGCAGATTGCGGGAGCCAGGTATAGATCAAGCCTGCGCCGAATTTGTGCGCGGCAGACTGCGCATGAAACATAAAATCAAAACGTTTGAATGCGCGCACGGAGGGCAGCCACTGAATCTCGAACGGATGCTGCAAGCCATACTGAGCGGCAAGTTCGTTCCATGAAGCGGGGGCCGCTTCACGCGGCGCGAAGACGCGCAGGTCGTGACCCAGTTGCGTCAAGGCGTCACAGACCTTCATCGCTTGAATCGAATTCGCGGTCAACGAGGGGATGCGTGAATTCGTAATGGCGGCGATCTTCATACCGGCGATTCCCGTCTCTTTAGTTCCTGCATGCCGCGCCCAGCCATGAGTCCAACCGACACCACGTAGTACAGGGAGAGCAGCGCCCCCTCCATCACGTATCCATAACGCGGCACGAGCGGAAATGCCAGCCCGACTTTAAGCAAGCCCGCCATCAGCGTGGCCCAGAGCGGAAACACCGGCAGGTTGAATGACAGCAGAAGCGGCCGATTCCAGAATAAAGTGTAATTGAAGGCAATGCCAACCAATAATGCCATGAGCGCAGGATAGGCAATGACATATTGACTGCCAAACACCAACAATATCCAATGTCCGAACAGAATCAATCCCAGCGCAATGAGCATGCTATAGGCAAAGGATAGGGTTGTGATCTTTCGCAGAAAATCGCGCAGGCGCGGCCAGGCTTTTTGAACGATCAGGCGGTTGATCTCAGGATAGACCGTGAGGATCAGCGGATCCGCGGGGATGGACAGCAGACTGATGATATTGTAGGCGACTTTGTAGTAGCCCGCCGCGCTGGCGTTCAGGAAGTAACCCACCCATAGAATTTCGCTTTCCCGAAAGACCAAAATGATGGTGGCGCTCAGATTGGAACTGATCGCGAAGCGCGCCAATTCACGAAACGATGGCAACGAGGCGAACGAAGCTTTCCACCAGCCGCGGCCGAGTTTTCGGTGCAGATGAATCTGCGCCATGATGAAAATTCCCAGCCCCATCATCACTTTGCCGATCAAATACGTGATCAGCACAAATGTCAGTGTGCCCTTTAGGATGAAGGCCCCCACGATCAACAGCACGGTCACGATGCTTTGAATGAGGTTGATGGTCCCCTGCAATTTGATCTGATCCGTGATCTGCAAAATGCCGGTGGACGTTTCGGTGTTGAAATTAGCCAACAGTCCGATGGCATAAACGACGAACATCCATTGAACGCCGGGTGTTTTGGCGATGAAGCGCGTGGCAAGTCCAGCGGCCAGCACTACCACGAGGAAGGCCAGGAACGAGACGGTCGCTTCGGTCAAGCCTGCGGCTTTGATCAGGGCGCCTGCCTGTTCGTTCTCCTTCTTCTCAAGATATTCACCTGCATAGCGGACCACCACCTCGCTCATGCGGAACGAGAACACGCCGTTGACCGTCGAGGCGAATTGCATGACGATCCCGATCAGCCCATAACCGGCCGGGCCGAGCAGGCGCGCGGCCAAAATCCCCTGGATGACACTGAGCGCCAAGCTGATCGAGTTCGCGCTGAACAAATGCGCGCTGTTGGCAATGACCTTGCCTAACAGTTCATCCTGGCGCAGCTTTTGAAACCAACTCATGGAGTCAGTATCTCGCTCGCCCACGACCGCTCGGCGGCGTACCACTCAATCAATTTCTTCACACCCTCGCTCAGACCCACTCGAGGCTCCCAAGCCAACAGCTGTTTTGCCTTGCTGATATCCGCCCAATTGGTGAACATGTCCGCCAGATTCGGAGGACCATATTGAACGTCCGCCTTCTTGCCGCTCAACTCTTCGATGAGTTTGATCGAATCGTTGATGGTGATGACTTCGTGGCCGCCGACGTTGATGATTTCGTAACCGAGCGGTTGGAGGGCCAGCAGGGTCGCCCGCGCGATGTCGTCGATGTACGTGAAGCCGCGTGACTGGTTCCCGTCACCATGGACGCGCACGGGTCTGCCCTCCTGGATCCACTGCACAAAACGGAACAACGCCAAGTCCGGCCTGCCCGCCGGTCCATAGACCGTGAAGTATCGAACCACGCTGACGTCGATATCATATAAATGATGATAGGAGTGGCACAGGGCCTCGGCGCCCTTTTTGCTCGCGGCGTATGGCTGAAGCGGTTCGCTGCTCGACGCCGATTCCGGTGTCGGATAGGGAGGATTCGCTCCGTAAATGCTGGAGGTGGAGGCGAAGATGAATTTCTTGATCCCGCCCTGTTTGCACAACTCCAGCATGTTCAACGTTCCGATCACATTGGTTTCGACAAACGACCACGGGTTTTCGACGCTGTAGCGCACGCCGGCGCGCGCCGCCAGGTTGATCACCGCGTCGAATGGCTGACCCAGGACGGCAGCCTGGCGGCTGAGAATCGCGCGATCGGAGATATCGTCGCGGACGAATTCAAAACGCGGCAGCGCTTGCAGTTTCTTTAAGCGATATTCCTTCATGCGCGGATCGTAGGCGTCGTTCAGGTTGTCGAGGCCGACGACCGTGTGCCCGTCCTGGATCAACATCTCCGAGGTGCGCGCGCCGATGAACCCGGCCGCGCCGGTGACCAAATACTTTCCCATAATTACAGTCTCGCGACCTTCTCGCTTTCCTTGCCTAATTTGCCCAGGGCGTTGCGGCTGTCAAAAACGAACTTCGCTTGAGAAACAATGGCGGGATAATCATATACTTTATGATCGGTCACGATCACGACGGCATCCGATTCCCGGACGGCTTTCATCACATCCTTGACCGTTTCCATCTTCCAGCCTTCATGTTCGTGATGAATTTGCGGAATGTACGGATCGTGATACGAGACCTCGGCGCCTTTTTTCCTGAGCAAAGCGATCACATCCAGCGCCGGCGACTCGCGCACATCGTCAATATCGGGCTTGTAGGCGGCGCCCAGCACCAATACCCTGCTTCCTTTTAATGTCTTGCCGCGATCGTTCATCGCCTCCAGGATGCGGCTGACCACATAACGCGGCATGTTCGTGTTGATCTCGGAAGCCAGTTCGATGAAACGCGCGTTGTAATTCATCTCCTTCATTTTCCACGATAAATATAATGGGTCGATCGGGATGCAGTGTCCGCCGAGGCCAGGTCCCGGTGTGAACTTCATGAAACCAAACGGCTTGGTGGCGGCGGCGTCAATCACCTCCCACACATCCACGCCCAGGCGCTCACAGATGATCGCCAGCTCATTGACCAGGCCGATATTGATCATGCGAAACGTATTTTCAAGCAGCTTCGCCATCTCCGCCGCTTCGGCCGAGGAGACCGGCACGATGGTTTTGATCGCGCCGCCATACCAAGCCTGGGCGACTTCGGCGCAGGAGGCCGTAATCCCGCCGATCACCTTCGGCGTGTTCCAGGTGGTCCAATCCCGGCGTCCCGGGTCGACCCGTTCAGGCGAGAAACAGATGAAGATGTCCTCGCCCACCCTCAGTCCGGATGGCTCCGTGAGTCGCGGAAGCACCAGTTCGCGCGTCGTGCGCGGATAGGTGGTCGATTCCAATACCACGACCATGCCTTTATGGACGTATTTCGCAAGTTGTTCCACCGCCGAATTGATGAAGGACATATCCGGATCGCCGGTCTGCCGCAGAGGCGTAGGCACGCAAATGCTGACCGCATCCATGTCCTGCAGGGCCGCGAAATCGCTGGTCATATTGAGCTGGCCGCTCCGGTGCAAACGCGCGACGGTTTCCGTCGGCACATCTTGAATGTACGAAATATCCCTCTGGAACGCAGCGGTCTTGCGCTGATCGGGGTCGATCCCCAAAACCTGAAAACCCGCTTCGGCAAACACCACGGCCAGCGGCATCCCCACGTATCCCATGCCAAGGATTCCCACCTTCGCAGATTTATCTTGAAACTTCTTGATGAGAGTATCTTTGATCGACATTCTTTTCCTTTTCCCTCACCGCCACTCCTCTCCGTGAAGGAGAGGCTCAAAGGGTGAGGGGAATTAAAATAGGTTCAATTGTTTGGGTTCAACCTTTGGTTCTTCCGGCTTCACTTCCCGCGCGGAACGTCCCAACCCTTTGCGCGCCTGCTCAAGCAATTCGGGGAGTTTGGCGAAGTCCGCCAAGAGGGCCGGCTTCAAGGAGGCCTGATGCAACGCCGCGGCCGGATGGAACATCGCGATCACATAGCGCTCGCCGACCCTGCGCATCTGTCCATGCACTGCGCTGATCTTCGCGCCGGGCATGAACTTGCCCATCGAGTAACGTCCCAACGTGATGATGATGCTTGGATTGATCGCCTGGATCTGGCGTTCCAGATACACGTCGCAGGCCGCCAACTCCTCCGGCTGCGGATCGCGGTTGCCGGGCGGCCGGCACTTGACCACATTCCCGATCCAGACCTTGGATCGTTGGAGTCCAGCCTGAGCCAGGAGTTGATCGAGGAATTGTCCGGCCGCGCCGACGAAGGGGCGTCCCTGTTCATTTTCATAGAAGCCGGGGCCTTCCCCGATGAACATGATCTCGGAATGCGCGGGCCCTTCGCCCGGCACCGACTTCTTGCGCGAGTGATACAGCCCACATTTCTCGCACACCGCAACTTCCTTGGCAACTTGCGCTAAGATTTCTTCGGCGCTCATGGCGACTCCAAATCATCCAAGTTCATCAAGATGGCATCCTCGCCGTTATCCTTGTAATACTTCGGACGCCGGCCCACCGGTTTGAATCCGAACTTGCGATAGAGATTTTGTGCGGCAACGTTCCCCGCCCGTACTTCCAGCAATGCGTATTGCGTTCCGGCGGCCTGCCCGTCCTGAAGCGCTTTCGTTAAAATCCGCTCGCCGATCCCCTGCCGGCGATACTCTGGATCGACCGCCAGTGTGGCAATGTGCAATTCATCCAGAATGATCCACGAAACAACCATGCCGATCACGTGCCGGTCGTCCGCCTCGGCCACAAAACACCGCGCGGCGGGGTTGTCTTTGACCTCATAATAAAAGGCATGTTCCGGCCACGGCATACTGAAGGAGATGCGATCCAGCTGGGCGGCGGCAGGCACATCGTCAACGGTCATCTTGCGGATGATCACATTCATGCCGGAATGGATTCAGCGGTATGCAGATAGATCGGCGCCAGCGAGGCGACTTCGTCCACTTTGCCGGCCCGCCAGCGCGCCCATGCCAATTCCGCCAGCACGGCGGGCCGCCGGAGGCACATGGACGGCGCAGCCAGGCGCACAGTCTCCTTCTTGCGCACGGTTAATCGCTGCCGCTCCTCAGGCTGCAATTCGCCAGCCACCAAGGTTGGCGTATCGATGGAATCGACCAGCGAATCCACCGTGGCGATTCGGACCGCACCTTCGGCCTTCCACTGATTTCCTCTTGCTTTATACCATCCCAACGCAATCCGCGCCCGGCCGGCCTGTAAAAAGACCGCCAACGGTATTTTGGCAATCGGTTGTACAGCGGCAAGTATATCAAGAGATGGAATCCCGATGACGGGCAGTTTTCGCGTCAACGCCAATCCTTTGACAAATGCCAAGCCCACGCGCAGGCTGGTAAACGAACCGGGTCCGAGCGCGACGCCCAATACTTGCAGTTCCGAAACCCTAACCTCCGCACGCCGCAGCAGCTCGATGAAGGCCGGCGCCAGCTCCACGGTATGGTGCTGATGGCTTTGCCACGTCATCTCGGCAATTACTTGCGACCCATCATAAAGCGCAAGTCCGACCTGGGCGGTGGAAGTATCAACGGCGAGCAGCATCAGGCGGCTCCAAACATGTTCCCCTGCAGCTCAGCCAGCAACGCATCGTAGCGTGGACCCTTGGCCCGAAAACCCATCTGCCTTTGTTCTTCGGCTCGATATTCCAGCTGGACCCACAGGCGTTCATCCGGCAGGACCGAGACCACCCGATCCGCCCATTCGACGATCAGCGCGCCGCGGGCCAGCATGGAGTCGAGGTCGAGCTCAGCGGCTTCGGCCGCAGACTCGAGGCGGTACGCATCCATATGGAAAAGTTGACTCTCGTCGGGACGGCTATATTCGTTAACCAGAACGAACGTCGGGCTGGATACGGCATCCAGCGATCCCCAGCCCTGCGCCAGACCCTGCACAAAAGTGGTCTTGCCCGCCCCCAGATCGCCTTGCAGACAAATCAAATCCGATCGATGAAGCAGGCCCCCCAGGCGCATGCCAATGCGGCGGGTTTGTTCTGCACTGCGGCTGAAGAAATCGAATGTGTGTTTATCCAAAATGGGCACGCAGGGATTATACGTCAGCGCGAAAAGAATTTCCAGCGACGAACGACGGCATCGATCGCAGTCCAATCCCCGGCTTGATTGAATGTATGGGTCGCGAGAATCTTGGTCCGGCGCGGCGGCTCGAAGGAAAGCTCCTGGGTCTCTTCGTATTCGGTCTCGCTCAAGCGGAGGACGCGATTAAATCTGATGGCGTAGCCATAGCGGCGCGAGTTGTCCTGCGCCGGGCGGATCAACTTTCCATTCCACAGAAAGAGGCGGCCTGCCGGCCGGGCCGAACGAACATCACGAACGATCGGATTGCGCGGATGCGGTGTCCAATGATCCGATAAGGGACCGTCGCTGAAGAACAAGTGCAATGAGTCGAGGCTCGAGCCGCCGTCCTCCTTGATATTGGCGAACAACCACCACTTGTTCGCATGTTCCAGCAAGGTCGCGTCGACCGCATAGACGTCCCGCATGAGCGTCCTGCAGAATTCCCATTGATCAGGAAAATGCACGCAGCGATAGAGCTCCAAGGCGCGGTTTTGCGCGGTCTCGGGAAGCATATAGGTCTCGCCGCGGAATTCAAAGATAAACGGATACGAAAGATGATAAGGACGTTCGAGCACGGCCCGATGCGATCGCAGCGCACCCCGCTCATCCAGCGTCAGACAGGCAATGCGCCCCCGGCCGGTGGCATACATTTTCTCCTCGATGAAGATGTAGTTTTGATCCCCCCTCCCGACAATGAACGGATCCGCCCAATAGCGATCTTTCTCCGGAACAATGGAGCGAAACGCCGGCCATTGCAAGGAATCATAGCGGCGGCCCTTGGCCGTTAGGATCAGCCATTGATCGAGAAAGAAAAATGACGAGATGGCTTTATCCAGCCGGCGCAAGAGGCGTGGAAAAATGGATGGGGAAAACAAGGAATGGCTCGTAGGCTTCTCCCTCGGGAGGAGGGTTCACACAGGATCTCATCCCTCCAGTGTGCTTTCACCGTCGGTCAGGACATAGAAGCTGCGCGGCAGGCCCCCACTTTGATCAAAAACAAAATCGGTGGCGATGTACCCCTGCGCGAAGGCCGTCTCAAAGAATTCGCGTGTAAAGAACCGCCAGTCGCGGGCCAGGGCGAAGTCAGCGGATTTGAGCGCCATGAAATCGGAGGGAATTTCAGCCGCGACGAGCTGTGCGGCAATGACCGGAACATGTTCCGGCGGAGGCGGCCAGCCGCCGGGTCCGAAGGAAAGCGGATAAAGCGGGCGCACACCCACACGCGCCAGATGGTTCAAGCTCAAGGCGGGGCGGGCATGTTTGCTCAATCGCCGTTCGACGCGCTTGGTATTGATCCACCAATCCACCTGAAACCGATCGGAAGGAAGTCCGGCATTCAAACCATCACGCATGTCACCGTATTCCGAGCGGCGATAGGTGGAACAGACCGACCCAAGCCGCGCAATGTTCAAGTTCGCGTTGCGGCTGAGCAGCGGATCATACGTCCAGGTGACATGATCGAGCCCCTGATGCCGAACCACCTGCCATTGCGCACGCTTGAGCGCAAAACCAACGCCGCTGTCGCGATAATCGGGATGGACGCCGGCCATATGCGAACAATGCTTCGGGCGCGGTCCGTCCGGCGTGGATTCCAGCCCTGGGAAACCGAACACAAAACCGATCAATCGTTCGTTAGAGCCTGTCGAGGGATTCTCGTCCACGAACGCCCCGAGCACCAGGCCGCCGTTATGCACGACGGTGATCAGCAAATGCGCGGGGACAACGTCCGTTTCGCTGCCGGGCCAGACCTCGCGCTGGAGCGCTTCGACCGCGGACATGGCTTCGATCGTTTCCAACAAACGGATATTCCAAGCAGGCATGGTCAAAACCGAAAGGTGCGGACTCGCTCAAGGATTTTTTCAGATACAGCCGAGGAAGATTCCGCGATCCGCTTCCACGCTGATTCATACCACAGCGAACGCTTAAGATAGTCAAGACGATAGCTGAAGCGCGCCGGCATCAATCCAAACTGGCGCGGCAGGTTATCCACGGGGCAGGTGCGGTTCACCGCCACATAATCCAGCCAGAACGAGGAGACGGGAAAGTTCAGCCAGAACGATTCCAGAGTGACCGTCAGGGCGCGCAGCATGATCGGCGAAAGCGTGATCAGCCAGCGGCGGGCATGCTGCAAATCCATGATCATCTCCACAATTTGCTTCAGGCTGAAATATTCGCTGCCGCCGATTTCATAGGTATGATTGATCGTCTCCGGATTATCGAGCGACCAAAGCAGGACGCTCGCCAGATCCTCCACCCACAAGGGTTGAAGCAGGGAACGTCCGCCGCCGGGCAGAGGGAAGACGACGGGTGCCAGGCGCAGGAGATGGGCCAGGCTGGTGGTAAAGTGATCCTCCGGTCCGAAAATGATGGATGAGCGAAAGATCGTATGAGGCACACCCGAACGGCGAATGTGTTCTTCGGCAATGCCCTTGGCTTTGAACACAGGGTAGGCCGAGGAGCGGCTGGCGCCAATGTGGCTCAGATAAACCATGCGCCCCACCCCGGCATCCACCGCCATGCGCGCAAGATTATCGGTGCCGCGCACATCTACGGCGAGCAGATTGGCGTCGCGTCCCTGCGACTCGGCGCTGGCCAGATGAAATATGGCCTCGACGTCCTTCAGGGCTGCGCGCAGGGCACGTTCATCGGACAGGCTGGCGACGGCGGCTTCCACCGGCACGCCGGTGGGAAGTCGAGGCGAACGACGCGAGGGACGCAGCAGCACGCGGACCTCGCGTCCGGTCTCGAACAAGTGCCGAATCAAAGAACGTCCGACAAAACCCGTCGCGCCGGTGACCAAAATCATAGAAAGCATTATAGCAGAGGCCCGGGCGGGGGCCTTTTGTGAAATTGAAAGGCGCGTAACAGGCAAACTGCACTATAATATGCAGGCCATACCTGTGGGGGATGAAGGAGCCCCCACAGACGTCTCGTTTAAACCTCATCTTCGAGATCATCTCGACTGGCAAGATCTCATTCAACAACGGTCGTGCGGTGAACAGAGTATTCTATATCCAAAAAAGGAAAAATGAGCACGCTCATTAAGAATCGGAGAAAGAGAACGGTTCCAAAGTCGGATCGGTTTTCTTTCCTTTTCCAAAATAATCCTTTGCCGATGTGGATCTACGACCTTGATACGCTGAGCTTTCTGGAGGTCAACGAAGCGGCGGTGAAACAGTATGGCTATTCACGCGCCGAGTTTCTGCGGATGCGTCTCTCAGACATCCGCCCGAAGGAGGAAATCGCGCGTCTGAAGACGCATGTGCGCGCCAAGCGACAGCGCCTCCAATATTCGGGGGAATGGCAGCATCTCAAGAAAGACGGGACGCTCATCTATGTGGACATCATTTCTCATAAGCTGATGTACAAGAGGCGCAAGGCGGCGCTGATCGTTGCCCGAGATATTACCGAATCCAGGCTAATCCACAAGGCGTTAAAAGAGAGCCAGGCTGAGCTGGCGGATGTCGTCGAGACCGCCATGGATGCCATCCTCATGATCGATGACACCCAGCGCATCGTGCTTTTTAATCCTGCTGCCGAAAAGATGTTCCAGCGTTCCGCGGCGGAGGTCGTTGGCAAATCGTTGGCATTGTTGATGCCCCGGCGTTTTCGCAAGCGGCACAAGCAGTATGTGTTGAATTTTGGCAAATCGGGAACCACAAAACGGACCGCGGCGAACCTGGGTCAGCTGACCGGGCTGCGCGCGGACGGATCCGAGTTTCCCATCGAGATCTCGATCTCGACGGTAAACGCAACCGGCCGAAGAATTCATACCGCCATCGTGCGCGACATCAGCGAACGCCGACAGGCGGAGCAGGCCCGGGAGGACCAGGAAAAATATTTCCGCGCCCTGATCGAACAAAGTAACGAGGCCATCGCGGTGGTTTCGCCCACAGGCAAGGTTCTGTACGAGAGTCCCTCGGCGCAACGGATCGCCGGTGTCAGCGTGGCCGATTTGAAAGGCAAGGATGTCTTTAGATTCATCCACCCGCGGGACTATGCCGCCGGCTTCAAACTTTTTACGGAATTAACGCGCAAGCCCGGCAAACCGGTCACAGGTCAGATCCGCTACAAACATCCGGATGGCACCTGGCATTGGATCGAAGCGACCGGAACCAACCAGCTGCACAACCCCGCGGTGCGGGCCATTGTCGTAAACTATCACGACATCAGCGAGCATCGGCAGGCGGAAGAAAGACTGCGTGAGAACGAGGCCCAATACGAACTTCTTTTTGAGTCGGCCTCGATCGGCATCGGGCTGGTAGACAGGTCGGGCAAGTTCCTGACCTTTAACAGTGCCATCTTGAAACCTGGCGGGTATACGCGGGAAGACATCCTGCGAGTGGGAAACGTGGGCCGTCTCTACGCGGATCCAGTCCAGCGCAAGCAGGTGCTGGCCCTGTTTCGCAAACAGGGCCAGGTCTCCAATCACGAGGTCCGGTTCAAACGAAAAGATGGTTCCATCTATGACGCCCTGCTCTCGCTCTCGAAAGTGGTGATTAGGGGGAAGCCCTGCATTCAGGCAATTGTCGAGGACATTACCGAACGCAAGCGCATCGAGAGAACGTTACGCGAAAACGAGGAACGCTTCCGAAGTCTCTATGAGAATACCAACATCGGGATCTATCGCACGACGCCTGACGGCCAGATCCTGATGTCCAATCCAGCGCTGGTGAAGATGTTGGAGTATGAATCCCTGCAGGAACTGACCCAGCGGAATTTGGAAAAGGATGGAAATAACGCGGAGTATTCGCGCAGAGAGTTCAAGAAGCTGATCGAACGGGAAGGAGCGATCCAGGGGCGCGAGGCCTCCTGGAGAACCAAGCACGGAAATGCCATTTATGTGCGCGAGAGCGCCCGCGTGGTACGCGATGAGAAAGGCAAAACTCTATACTACGAAGGCACCGTTGAAGACATCACGGAACGGAAGAAGGTGGAAGAAGCCTTACGCACCTCCGAAAGCGAACTGCGCGCCCTCTTCTCCGCCATTCCCGATCTGATCATGGTGCTGGATCAAGATGGCCGCTACCTTAAGATCACCTCCACGAATCCCGATCTGTTGTTCCAGCCCGTGGACGAGCTGCTTGGCAGGAGGATGCATGATATCTTCTCGCGGCAGAAGGCCGACCAATTGGTCAAGTATATTCAACGCGCCCTGCGGGATCACAAGCCAGTCCAGTTCGAATATGCACAGCTGGTCCGCGGCAAAATCATGTGGTTCTCCTGCATCACCACCCCGCTTGCGAAAGGCACGGTGGTGTGGGTCGCGCGTGATATCACTTCCCGAAAAGAGATTGAGCAACAAACCCAGCGCCGCCTGGTCGAGCTGCAGGTGCTTTATGAAAGCGGTCTGGCTTTCAGCCGAACGATGGACATGCGGAGCATCGGGGACCAGATCATCCATGTACTCAAGAAGCACTTGTATTGGCGCTATGCCGCGGTGCGCCTGCTCCGGGAGGACAGCGACGAATTGGATTTGCTCGCCTTCGGTGCAGGAGAAAGTGCTCCTGCCGCAGGCACGCAAAAAGCACTCGCCAGGATCTCGAGCAGGGGGAAGGGAATCGTCGGTCAAGTCATGGAACGAGGCAAAACGATCCGCGTGGGGGATTTAAGCAAGGAGCCGCGCTTCATCGAAACCTTCCCCGGCATGAGGTCGGGCCTCTATGTACCCATGAAGGTTGGCGAGATCGTCATCGGTGTGATCAGCGTCGAAAGCAACCAAAGCGAGGCCTTCAGCGAGGACGACGAACGCCTGCTGCTCACCCTGGCGACGCAGGCCGCCTCGGCCATTCACAACGCGCGTTTATTCAATCAATCTCAACGCCGCGCGATCGAGTCGGGGACGCTCTACGAGATCACCAGTGAACTGGCAACGCTGAATGACGTACCCTTATTGTTGGAAACCATGGCACGGGACATCGCGCGCATCTTGAGCGTGCCGGGCGGGGTGGTCCATCTCTACGATTCGCAGCACTCCCAGATGGAGGTCGTAGCCAGCACGGATTCCCATATACCTCTTGGAGTCCAACCATTTCACATCGGCGAAGGCATGATCGGAAATATTGCTGAATTCCGCAAATCATTGATCATCGACGACTACCAAACCTGGGCCGGAGCCACGGCTCAATTCAAGGATCAACCGATCTACAGCGTGCTGGGCGTTCCCATGCTTTATCGGGGCGAGTTGATCGGCATATTGGTAGCGCACGGTCTACATGCCACCTCAGCGGCACAGGAGAATAATCGGAAATTCACCGAGCGGGATGCGCGCCTGCTTTCGTTGTTTGCCGGCGCGGCAGCCGGTGCCGTGTATAGCGCCCGCCTCCTGGCCTCCGAACGGAAACGACTGCAGGAGGCAGAGACGCTCCAAAAAGCCACAGCCGCCCTGACCTCCAGCCTGGATACCAACGAGATCCTTGATTCGCTGCTGGACGGACTGGCCCAAGTCATACCCTACAATAACTCGGCGGTCTTCATCCAGGAGGACCGATCCATCCGTCTGGTGGCAGGCAGAGGCGACGGCCCGAATAAACTCCTCGGCCAGTCATTTCCACTCGAAGCCAGCACGCAAAAATATGTACACGAAGCCCGCGCTCCGCTGATCCTGGCCGACGCGCAAACCGATCCGCGCTTTTACGCCTGGGACGACGGACAGGTCATTCGCAGCTGGCTCGGCATGCCATTAATGGTTCACGAGAAAGTGATCGGCTATTTGACGCTGGCCACCGATCGAGCGAATAGCTATGATAGCTCCCATGCGGAGCTGGCGATGGCCTTCGCCAATCAGGCCGCGACCGCGATCGAAAACGCAAATCTGCTGCGGGAGGCCACGCGCTATGCACAGCGCTGGGCCACGTTGCATGCGGTGAGTCAGGAACTTGCGCGCGTAGGCGAAGACCTCGAACAGGTCTATGCCTCCATCCACCATGCGGCCTCCAAACTATTGCCCACCGAAGTCTTCACCATTACCCTGACCGACGATCAACGCACCTATGTGGAAGCGGTCTACCTTTTTGACCGCGGCGAACGCAGTCCGGTCATGAAAATTCCGTATGGGCAGGGATTCTCCAGCAAAGTGATCGACAGCGGCGTTTCCATCAAGATTGATGACGATTTGGAAAGCAAGATCGAAGGGGTCCCGTTTGGCGCGCCGGATATGGCACGTTCCATTCTGGCTGTGCCGCTGCGTGTGAGCGACAAGATCATCGGGGCCATGTCCGTCCAAAGCTACAAGCCCAATATGTATAGTTCGGAGGACCAGCTTTTGTTGGAGCTTTTGGCCACCCAGGCCGCGATCGCCGTCGAAAACACGCGTCTGTTCGAGGAGACCCGCCGCAACGCCGAGGAATTCAAAGCACTCTACCAGATGACCCGCGACGTATCCACCCAACAAAACCGCGATCTGCTCCTACAGACCATCGTGGAACGGGCCATCGAATTGCTCCGAAGCAAACATGGCGGCCTTTACCTTTATGATGCGGAACGCCAGGATCTGGAATTGACCCTGTTCAGCGACATGAAACTGCAAACAGGAACTCGCCTTAAATTAGGCGAAGGAGCCGCCGGATACGTCGCGCGGACACGCCAGCCGCTGATCATCGATGATTATCAAACCTGGCCGGGTCGTTCCGCACAATATGAGCAGGTTCCCTTGCGGGCCGTGCTTCAAGTGCCGATACTTTACGGGGGCGAATTAATCGGCGTATTATCCGTAAACGAGTACGACGCCTCAGAGCGCAGATTTACGCAGGACGATGCCAATTTGTTATCCCTATTTGCCGCCCACGCGGCCAGCGTCGTGCACAGTACAACGCAATTCGAGCAAATCAGCCGCCGGGTGGAAGAGTTGGGGATCATGGCACAAATCTCGTCCGCGCTCCGAACGGCCTCCACCCGCGCCGATATGCTGCCCATTATCAGCGATCAATTAACTTCTCTATTAAAAGCCGATTGCACGCTTTTTGCCGCCTTCGACCCCATCGAGAAAGAATTGGTGATCGAACAGGCCAGCGGCTCGATCGCCCCTCTCGTGGGGAGGCATGTGAAGCCAGGCGAAGGATTATTCGGATATCTCACCCAAAGCAGCGAACGATACAGCACCGAAGATATCCGAACGGATGACAGACTGGTGAATGCACAACTGGTGAGGGATCTGCGCAGCGTCCTGATCATTCCGCTGATCGTCCAGGAAGAGCGCATCGGCTTAATCGGCATCGGCCGCGAAGAGAAAAACGGATCACGCCCGCCCGCCTTCAGCGAACGCGAAGCCAGTCTTTTGACGGCCATTGGGGACATGGTCGCCAACGCCATCCAGCGCGCCAGCCTGCATGAAGAGACGGCCCGCAATAACGAGCAATTGATCGTTGTAAATCAACTGGGGCGGTCTTTAACGGAGACGCTGAACGCACAAACGGTTTACGAGCGTCTGGCCCGGTCGATCCTTGACCTTCTGGCCGACACCTCCACCGTTTACATTTTTATCTATGATGAAGAGAAAAAGAATATCCGCCTCGTGCATGCCATCCACGAGGAGCGCGCCCTGGATGTTTCCACGGCGATCGACATCCCGCTCGCCAAGCCGGAAGAAGGAACGCTCAGCCAGATTATTTACACAGGCGAGCCGATGATCGTGAATCAGCTTGACGAATTCTACAGGAACAAAAATGCCAAGCCCAGCATGCTGGACATTTCCGACCTGCACACCAAATCGGCACTGTACGCGCCGATCGTTTCCAGCGATCGCGTGATCGGCGTGATTCAAGTGCAAAGCCATTTGCCGCGCCGTTACACCCCGTCCGACGCCCGATTGATCGGATTGGTCGCCAATTCAGCCGCCGTCGCCATCCAGAATGCGCGTCTGTTTGACCAGCTGGAGGAACGCGTGGAGCAGTTCTCCGCCCTGCATTCCATCGACCTGGCCATCGGCTCCACCACCGACTTGCGCGTCAGCCTGCAGGTCATCCTGGAATCCATCAGCCGCCTGCTCAAAGTGGACGCGGCTGGGATCCTGCTCTATGACCCGTCCAGGCTCAGCCTCGAATATGCGGGCAGTGTGGGATTCCGTACCGATGTCTCCCGCTCGGTGGTCCGCCTTGGAGAAGGTCTGGCAGGCCGCGTTGCATTAATGCGCCAAACCATCAATATTGATGAATTGTCCAAGGTGGAGCTTCCGCCATCTTTCCGAAAAATGACGGAACGGGAAGGCTTCGTTTCCTATCGATGCCTGCCGCTCATCGCGAAGGGCGAGGTCAAGGGCGTGTTGGAGATCTATCACCGCTCCGCCCTGCCGCCCAAACCGGAATGGGCCAATTTGCTCAACCTGCTGGCAGGCCAGGCAGCCATTGCCATGGATAATGCCATGCTCTTCAATAATCTCGAGCACGCCAATACCGAACTCGAGGTCGCCTATGATGCCACGATCGAAGGCTGGTCACGCGCCCTGGAACTAAGGGATCAGGATACCAGCGGTCACACGCTGCGCTTATTGGACACCACCATCACTTTGGCGCGCAAAATAGGAATTCCTGATTCCGAGCTCCCCAATCTCCGCCGCGGCATCCTGTTGCACGACATCGGCAAAATGGGCGTGCCGGATCACATCCTGCTCAAGCCGGGCCCGCTCACGGAAGAAGAATGGGAGATCATGCGCCAGCATCCAACCAATGCTTATAACTTGCTGTCCCGAATCGCATACCTGCGTTTAGCCCTCGACATCCCCTACTGCCATCACGAAAAATGGGATGGATCCGGCTACCCGCGCGGCCTGAAGGGAGAACAAATCCCGTTGGCGGCGCGCATATTCTCCGTGGTCGATGCCTACGATGCACTTTCCCATGACCGTTCCTACCGTTCGGCGTGGCCCAAGGAAAAAGTGATCGATTACATCAAGGAGCAGTCCGGCCGGCAATTCGATCCGCGTGCGGTGGAAACTTTTCTGGGGATCATTTAGGCGCCATTCGCATGAATCCTTGAAAGATCGCCATCAAAAAACGGATGGCCTGCTCCGTCCCCTGCGAAATCCGCAGGGGTTTTTCGTTTCTTGATGCTTTCTTGATACAACGGGCTCATCTCTTGTCTAAAACTTGATGTTCGCCCCGCTAGAATGGGAAAAACAGGAGAAAAAAATCATGTCTGATCTAATTTACGTTGGTCTGACCCTGCTATTCCTGGCGCTCAGCTACTGGCTGATCGTAGCCCTGGATCGGCTGATGGAATAAGGGAGGCTGGATCAATGAACGCGTTGTACATCATTGTTGGGTTGATCACCCTGGCGCTCTTTGTGTACCTGGTGCTTGCGATGATCAAGCCGGAGTGGTTCGGATGAACATCTTTAGCTGGATCCAACTCATTTTCTACATGGCGGTCTTGATAGCACTTGCCAAGCCGCTCGGTTCGTTTATGGCAAGGGTCTATCAGGGCCAGAAGACATTTCTCGATCCGGTGTTTGGACCGGTCGAGCGGTTGCTGTACCGCCTGGCGGGTGTTCATGCCGATCAGGAAATGAACTGGAAAGTCTATGCCATCGCCCTGATGGCCTTCAATGTGCTCGGGTTACTGGTGGTATATGCCCTGCAGCGCTTACAGGGATTTTTGCCGCTTAACCCGCAGGGCTTTGGCGCGGTCTCGCCTGATTCATCCTGGAATACGGCGGTCAGCTTTGCGACCAACACCAACTGGCAAGGTTATGGCGGCGAGACTACGATGAGCTACCTAACTCAGATGACGGCCTTGACCGTGCAGAACTTTGTCTCCGCCGCAACCGGCATGGCGGCCGCCGTGGGATTGATCCGCGGCCTGGCGCGTCATACCACCGACAAGATCGGGAACTTCTGGGTCGATCTGACCCGGACGACTTTATACATCTTGTTGCCATTGGCTTTTGTACTGTCGCTGGCGCTGGTCTCCCAAGGCGTGGTGCAGACCTTCAGCCAATACAAAACTGTTTCCTTATTGCAACCGGCCAGCTTCCAACAACCGGAAACGGATGCCAATGGAAATACGGTCAAAGACGCATCCGGCAATCCGGTCATGGAAACCGTTCCGGTAACTGAGCAAACGCTGGCGGTGGGTCCGGCGGCCTCACAAATCGCGATCAAGCAGTTGGGAACGAACGGCGGCGGATTCTTTAACGTGAACTCCGCCCATCCATTCGAGAACGCAACGCCCTTCTCGAATTTTCTGGAGGTGCTTGCCATTCTGCTAATTCCGGCGGCCTTGGTCTACACGTTCGGCAAGATGGTCGGCGATACGCGTCAAGGCTGGGCCATCCTGGCGGCGATGACGATCATTTTCGTGGCCCTGTTAGCGGTGACGGTCTGGGCGGAACAGACGGGCAATCCAGCCATTGCCAAACTAGGTGTGGATATTCACCAGAGCAATATCAACCCGGGTGGAAACATGGAAGGCAAGGAAGTTCGTTTCGGTGTGGCCAATTCCGCACTGTGGGCCACTGCCACCACGGCCGCATCGAATGGCTCGGTCGACTCCATGCATGATTCGAATATGCCGCTCGGCGGCATGATCCCACTGTGGTTAATCCACCTGGGTGAAATCATTTACGGCGGCGTGGGTTCCGGCTTGTACGGGATGCTGGCCTTCGTAATCGTGGGTGTGTTCGTGGCTGGACTGATGGTCGGCCGCACGCCGGAATATCTCGGCAAGAAGATCGAATCGTATGAGATGAAGATGGCTTCGCTTATTCTTTTGATCCCGATGCTGACCGCGTTGGGCGGAACGGCCATCGGGGTTTTAACTCCGGCAGGACAGGCGGGAGTTCTGAACCCCGGTCCGCATGGCTATACCGAAATCCTTTATGCGTTCTCCTCTGCCACCGGTAATAACGGCAGCGCCTTTGCGGGCCTGAGCGTGAACACCCCATTCTATAACACGGCGCTCGGTATCGTCATGTTCTTTGCGCGCTATTGGCTGGCGATCCCGGCTTTGGCCATCGGCGGTTCGCTGGCGCGCAAGAAGAAAATCCCGGCCGGCGCGGGAACCCTGCCGACTCACACGCCGCTCTTTATCGGCTGGTTGATCGCGGTTGTGGTTATCGTTGGTGCCCTTGGATTCCTGCCTGCGTTGGCATTGGGGCCGATCGTTGAGCATTTGATGATCTTCGCCCACTAGAATGGATTTATAGAATGAATACACCGAAAAGAAAGAAATCTGTTTTTCAACGCGAACTGTATCAGCGTGCCGTTGTAGATTCGTTCATCAAGCTGAATCCGCGCTGGATGGTTCGCAACCCGGTCATGTTCGTGGTGGAAGTTGGAAGCGTATTGACCAGCGGGTTATGGATCCAGGCTTTGTTTGGAAAAGGCGAAGCGCCGGCCGGGTTCATCGGCGCGGTTGCAATTTGGTTATGGTTCACCGTTTTATTTGCCAACTTCTCCGAAGCCGTCGCAGAGGGACGCGGCAAAGCCCAGGCGGAAGCGCTGCGGAGAACGCGCCAGACCACGCAGGCCAAAAAATTAAAGAATCCGGATCATGAATCAAAATATGATCTGGTCGCTTCGACCGCGCTTCGCAAAGGCGATGTCTATCTTGTGGAGGCCAATGACATCATCTCCGTGGACGGCGAGATCATTCAAGGTATTGCCTCGGTAGATGAAAGCGCGGTCACGGGCGAAAGCGCGCCGGTCATCCGCGAGGCGGGCGGCGACCGATCCGCAGTCACCGGCGGCACGCGGCTGTTATCCGACTGGCTGATCATCCGCGTCACCGCCGACCCCGGTGAGGGATTCCTTGATCGCATGATCAACCTCGTCGAGGGCGCCAAGCGCCAGAAGACCCCCAATGAGATCGCGCTCAACATTTTGCTGGCCGGTTTCACCATCATCTTCCTGATCGTGTGCGCCACACTCTTGCCCTATTCCCTGTATAGCGTGCAAATTGCCGGAAAGGGCGTACCGATCACGATCACGGTCTTGATCGCCTTGCTGGTCTGTCTGATCCCGACCACCATCGGAGGCCTGCTTTCCGCCATTGGCATTGCCGGCATGGATCGCATGATCCAACGCAACGTGATCGCCATGTCGGGACGCGCCGTGGAGGCCGCCGGCGATGTGGACGTGCTCCTGCTCGACAAGACCGGTACGATCACGCTGGGCAATCGTCAGGCCGTGGAATTGCTGCCCGTTGCTGGAATCTCAGCACCGGATTTGGCGGAGGCCGCGCAGCTGGCTTCCCTGGCGGATGAAACGCCGGAAGGCCGCTCGATCGTGGTCCTGGCCAAGGAAAAATATAATTTGCGGGGACGCACCATGGGGTCCAGTAACGAGGCGCCGGAGGGAATGCATTTCATTCCGTTCAGCGCGCAGACCCGCATGTCCGGGGTGGACTTCGATGGCACCGCCATTCGCAAAGGCGCGCCCGACACCATGATGGCTCTGGTCCAATCGAACGGCCATCCGGTGCCATCGGATTTGCAGACCACCGTAGACACGATCGCACGCGCCGGCGGCACGCCGCTGGTGGTGACGAAAAATAATCAAGCGCTCGGCGTGATTCACCTTAAAGATATTGTCAAAGGCGGAATTAAAGAACGTTTCGCCCACCTGCGCAAGATGGGGATCAAGACCGTGATGATCACGGGGGATAATCCGTTGACCGCCGCGGCCATCGCGGCGGAAGCCGGAGTCGATGACTTCCTGGCCCAAGCCACGCCGGAGGCGAAGCTTAAATTGATCCGCGAATATCAAACCGGCGGACGATTGGTGGCCATGACCGGCGATGGCACGAACGACGCGCCCGCCCTGGCCCAGGCCGATGTGGCGGTTGCCATGAATACGGGTACGCAGCCGGCGCGGGAAGCCGCCAACATGGTGGACTTGGACAGCAATCCGACCAAGCTCATTGAAGTGGTTGAGATCGGCAAGCAACTGCTGATGACGCGCGGGGCACTCACCACCTTCAGCATCGCCAACGATGTGTCCAAATATTTCGCCATCATCCCCGCCGCATTCGCCACCACCTATCCGATCCTGAACGTGCTGAACATCATGAAGCTGACCACGCCTCAGAGCGCCATCATGTCCGCCGTGATCTTCAACGCACTGATCATCATTGCGCTGATCCCGCTGGCACTGCGCGGCGTTCCCTATCGCCCGGTAGGCGCGGCCCGCTTGCTGCGAGACAACATTCTGATCTACGGCGTAGGCGGCGTGATCGCGCCGTTCATCGGCATCAAGTTAATTGACATGCTGCTGGCCGCGCTGCATCTGGTCTAGAAATAGGAAACAAAGAGGCATCCCATGAAGAAGAGCGCCTTATCCTTTTCGTCCGAAACGCTCATCCGGTCGGCAGGCAGTGTAGTAGCAACGGCCGCAGCAACAATAATCATCTTCCTGATCGGCCGGGATGTACTTGGCCAGACGGTCATCGCCCTGCTGTACATCCTGCTGGTCGGCTGGATCACGGCCACCTGGGGGCAGGGACCCGGGATCATCTCGGCCGTGCTGTCCGCCTTGTGCTTTGACTTCTTTTTCATCCCGCCCTACTTTACGCTTGCGGTGGGTGAACTGGAAGGGTGGCTCGTGCTGGCGATCTTTTTGGCCGTGGCTATTCTGATCGTTGGCCGTATTCAAGCCGGTTTATCCAAAGCAGAAGCGAGTGAACGGGATGCGATCTTCATGTATGAGTTGAGCGCGGTCCTGGCGGGTCTGGGTTCACGTGAGGACATTGTCGATGCGCTGGCGAAGCATCTCCAGAGGATGTTCGGCGCGCAACTCGTGGAAGTTTCTCTTCAGCCATCCAGCCCATCCCAGTTCATCAGCGCGAGAGTGCCGGACGATGGCGCGGTCGGCACCAAACCCGATTTGATGCTTCCCATCATGGGAATTTCCACCCCGAAACTGGTGGGCGAGATCCATGTCTGGCGCGGCCATGGCTGGCTCCCTCCCGAAGACGGCCGATTGTTACGCAATTTTGCAACGCAGGTCGCCGTGGCGCTTGAACGAGTCCAGCCCGGCGCATGACGTTGCCCCTAGAAGAATAAGAAGGAAGTTATGTTCCAACAATTTAAACCCGCTCTGATATTGCTCCTGTTACTGACCTTGATCACGGGTGTGATCTATCCGCTCGTTGTCACGGGCCTCGCGCAGCTTGCGTTTCCATCCCAGGCCAACGGCAGTTTGATCGTGAAGAACGGCAAGGCGGTCGGCTCGCAATTGATCGGTCAGCAATTTGACGATCCCAAATATTTCTGGGGACGGCTTTCCGCGACCGGCCCATTTCCCTATAACGCCTATTATGCCCAGACCCTGACGGGCTCCTCCGGCTCAAACTTCGGGCCGTTGAACCCGGCGTTGCTGCAGGAAGTTCAGGGGCGGATCGACGCCTTGAAAGCGGCCGATCCAACAAACACTGCGCCGATACCCGTTGACCTGGTTACCTCGTCGGGCAGCGGGCTCGATCCGGATATCAGTGTGGCCGCCGCCTACTACCAAGTTCATCGCGTGGCCGCGGCCCGCAGTTTATCCGATGCGCAAGTCAGGGCCCTGGTGGATCAACATACCGAAGGACGCCAATTTGGATTCCTGGGCGAACCGCGCGTCAATGTGCTGGAACTGAATCTGGCATTGGATGGATTACAATAAAGTGGATGAGCGTCGAATCGAATCGTCCCGACCCGGATAAGTTACTGGAACAACTGCAGGAAGAAGAGAGAACCGCAACGCGCGGGCGGCTTAAGATTTTCCTCGGTTATGCCGCGGGGGTGGGGAAAACGTATGCGATGTTGGAGGCCGCCCGCCAGAGAAAAGTGGAGGGGGTCGATGTGGTCATCGGGTATCTTGAAACTCATAAACGAGTCGAGACCGAGCGGATCGCACAAGGGTTGGAGACCATCGCGCGCAAATCGATCGTATATCATGGCGTCACACTCGCCGAAATGGATGTGGACGCCATTTTGATCCGCCATCCCAAGCTGGCATTGGTGGACGAACTGGCACATACCAACGCACCCTCTTCCCGGCATCCCAAACGCTATCTGGATGTGGAAGAACTGCTGGAGGCGGGGATCGATGTATACAGCACGCTGAACATTCAGCATCTGGAAAGCCTGAACGATGTGGTCGCCCAGATCACCGGCGTGCTGGTGCGAGAGACCATTCCGGATCGCGTCATTGACGAAGCCAATGAACTGGAACTGGTGGATCTGCCGCCGGAGGAATTACTCACGCGTCTGCGCGAGGGCAAGGTCTATATTCCGGACCAGGCGGCGCGCGCCATCCAGGATTTCTTCCGCAAGGGGAATCTGACCGCCCTGCGCGAGATGACGATGCGCCGTGCCGCGGAACGCGTCGACGACCAGATGCGTTCCTATATGCAGACCCAGGCCATCACGGGTCCATGGGCCGTAGCGGAACGGCTGATGGTCTGCCTCAGTCCCAATCCTTTGGGCGAGCGGCTCGTCCGGTCCGCGCGCCGCCTGGCCGACGAGCTGAACGCCGAATGGCTGGCGGTTTACGTTCAAACACCTCACGACAGCACTTTGCCGCAACAAAAACGCGACTTGGCCACGCGGTCCCTGCGTCTTGCCGAAGAACTCGGGGCGCGGGCCACGGTGCTTCCCTCCAACGGTTCGGCCGGCGCTCTCGCCAATACGGTGATCCATTTCGCCCACCAGAATAATGTTACGAAAATTGTGGCGGGCAAACCCATGCGGCCGCGCTGGATGGAATACTGGCGCGGTTCCTTTGTGGATGAATTGATCCACAGAAGCGGCGATATTGATATTTATGTGGTACCCACATTGGAACCGGCGCGCGTGCCTCCCGAGGAGAACCCGCTGCGTCCACACAGTCGCCTACGAGCTTATGTGTTCAGTCTGCTCCTGGTCACGGCAGCGACCGGAGTGGGTTATTTAATCGGCAATAATATTTCTCCGACGAATCTGGTGATGGTTTATTTGTTGGCGGTTGTGGTTTCGGCGGTCTATCTCGGGCGCGGTCCGTCGATCCTGGCATCCATCGCGAGCGTCTTGGCATTTGATTTCTTCTTCATACCACCCCGCTATTCTCTTTCCATCAGGGATACGGAATATCTGCTCACGTTCACCGGCTTGCTGCTGGTCGGCACGGTGATCAGTTATTTAACCCTGCAAGTTCGCGAGCAGGCCAACTCGGCGCAAGCCCGTGATATGCAGTCCACGGCGCTCTATGAACTTGGCCGCGACCTGACCGCCATCGTTGGGCTGGATGATATCGCCCAAACCGTGATCCGGCACATCAGCCGGACGTTTAACCGGGACGCCGTCATTTTCCTGCCGGAAGAAAACGGCTCCCTGAAAGTACATGCCTCCAGCCCTGCCCTGACCATCGCAGACAATGAGCTGGCCGTGGCCGACTGGGCGTTCAAACGAGGACAGATCGCAGGTCGCGGCAGCGATACGTTGCCGGATGCGTCCATGCGCTACCAACCACTTCAAACCGCCAGCGGCATCGTGGGAGTATTGGGCATCCGGCCCTCTGATTCCTCGCACTATCTGACGCCCGACCAGCGCAGAACCCTGGATGCCTTTGCAAATCAGGCTGCCATTGCCATCGAACGAGCACGGCTGGTGGATCAGGCGCGTCAGGCGGAAATCCTGGAGATCACCGATAAACTGCAATCCGCCTTGTTGAATTCGATTTCGCACGACCTGCGCACCCCGCTGGTTTCGATCACGGGGGCGCTCAGCAGTCTGGGGGACGATTCGATCAGTTTAAACGATTCGGCCCGGCGCAGTCTGATCGAAACCGCACGCGGTGAGGCGGACCGTCTTAACCGGCTGGTCGGCAACCTGCTGGATATGACGCGGCTGGAGGCCGGCGCGGTGCAGGTCCAGGCGAAGCCGTGTGACGTCCAGGATGTGATCGGTTCGGCGCTGGAACAATTGGAAGCGCGCAAGGAAAATCGCCCCATCGCCGTGAGCGTTCCATCGGAATTGCCGTTCGTATCCATGGACTTCGTCCTGATCTCACGCGTCCTGGTGAACGTGATCGATAATGCCATCAAATATTCGCCGCCCAGTTCACCCATTGAAATCGAGGCGCATTCCACCAGCGGCTACGTTGAAATCGAAGTGGCGGACCGAGGCATCGGGATCCCCAAAGAGGATCTCGCGCGCATCTTTGACAAGTTCTATCGGGTGCAGAGACCCGACAATATCACGGGCACCGGTCTGGGCCTTTCCATCAGCAAGGGAATCGTCGAGGCGCACGGCGGATTCATCGCGGCGGAAAACCGGCCCGGCGGCGGAACCATTATCACGATCGCATTGCCGATCAAGTAGCCTATGAGCGATGCAGACCTCCATATCCTGGTCGTGGACGATGAACCTGCCATTCGGCGCTTTTTGCGGGCCTCGCTGGGCGCGCACGGTTACACCATCACGGAAGCCGTCTCCGGCGAGGATGCACTGAAGGCCGTTGCCACCAGCCATCAGGATATTGTGATCCTTGATCTTGGGCTGCCGGATATGGATGGCGTGGAGGTCACGCGCCAGCTGCGTGAGTGGACATCCATTCCGATCATCATTCTGTCTGTGCGCGAACACGAAAAGGATAAAATCGCCGCCTTGGATGCCGGCGCCGATGATTATCTGACCAAGCCCTTCGGAATCGGCGAATTGATGGCGCGCATGCGCGTGGCCCTGCGCAAGACCGCGCCGGAAACGAATGAACCGGTCTTTGAATCCGGCGATCTCATCATGGACTTTGCCCATCGCGAAGTCAAGATCAAGGGTCAGCCGGTGACCCTCACGCCGACCGAATATGATTTGCTGCGAACGCTGGTGCGACATGCCGGCAAGGTGCTGATTCATCGTCAGCTGCTCCGCACCGTCTGGGGCAATGCCTACGAGAACGAAACTCACATCCTGCAGGTCAATATCAGCAACCTGCGCCACAAGATCGAGCCCGACCCGTTTCGCCCGATCTATGTGGTCACCGAGCCGGGAGTCGGATACCGATTCAAAGTAAGTTAGGTCTTGGAGGTTGGGCATTCATGATACACTCGCTTTAGAAAAAGTGGATCCGCCATGACGATCCCATCTGTTACGGCGCTTGCTCATCCCAATATCGCCGCCATTAAATATTGGGGCAACCGGGACGAGGCGTTGCGACTTCCCGCCAATGGCTCGATCTCGATCAACCTGGACGGCCTGACCACGCGGACGACGGTCAGCTTCCAGCCGTCTCTGCCGTTCGACGAGTTGATCATCAATGGCCATGAAGTGACCGGAGCGGCCCTCGAGCGGGTTTCGCTGATTCTCGATCGGGTGCGTGCCATGGCGGGCATCCGCGAGCGGGCCGAGATCCTCAGCGAAAACAATTTTCCCTCCGGCGCCGGGATTGCCTCGTCGGCCTCCGCCTTCGCCGCCCTGGCTCTGGCCTCCAGCAAAGCGGCGGGATTGGATTTAAGTGAGCCCGAGCTCTCGC
>DATJAH010000033.1:0-23144 GCA_035516425.1 Anaerolineales bacterium | reverse complement strand
AGGAACCTATGGGCGAAGAAACTACATCTCTGGGCGGGATCCACATCTCTCCCGACGCGGTCGCCGCGATCGTGTATCATGCCACGCTTCAATCCTACGGCGTGGTCGGGCTCGCGCCAAAGAACCTGGTCGAGGACTTGGCGCGGACCATCACCCACGAGCCGGCCCACGGCGTATCGGTGCGCTACGACGGCGAGAACATCGATATCGATATCTTTGTCATTATTGAATATGGCACGCGCATCACGACGGTCGCGGATAGCGTTGCCAACACCGTCAAGTTCCATGTGGAAAAAGCCCTGGGAATGCCTGTACATGAGATCAATGTCCACGTGGCAGGTCTGCGCGTGAGCGATACCGATTAGGAAAACAGAGTTTAATGGGTATTGATACAGTTCGTGTGGAAAAACTGCGCGGCAAGCCATTGGATGGCCAGGCGGTCAAACGCCTGGTCGAAGCGGGGTTGCTCTGGCTCAAGACCAATCAGCAGACCGTCAATTCGTTGAACGTATTTCCCGTGCCGGACGGCGACACCGGCACGAACATGATGCTCACCATGACCTCGGCGTGGAATGAGATCAAGGATTCGGGCGAGAAGCATGCCGGGAGAATGGTCGCCGTGGTCGCCAAGGGGGCGCTGATGGGAGCGCGCGGCAATTCGGGTGTGATCCTTTCGCAGCTGTGGCGCGGCTTTGCGCGTGCGACTCAGGATTCGGCCATCATTGATGCGGAGGCGTTCGTGCGCGGGCTGGTCGAGGCACGCGACACGGCCTACAAGGGCGTGGTCCGGCCGGTGGAGGGCACCATCCTGACGGTGGCGAAGGATACGGCCTCGGCCGGGGAGGCGGCCCTGGCGGAGATGCGGGACCCGATCGACATCCTGGCGCGCTGCGTGCCCGCCGCCGATGAGTCCGTGAATCGGACTCCCGAACTGCTCCCGATCCTCAAACAGGCCGGCGTGGTCGACTCAGGCGCCAAAGGCCTGTTCTTTATTCTGGAGGGAATGTTGCGCTACGTCTATGGCAAGCCGCTCGACACGCCGCTGACAACGGTCCAGCCCTTATCGTCCTTGAACTTCGAAAATGCCATGCAGGAAGTGGAAGAGGGGCAGGATTACGAAGTCGTGGTGGATTTCTTCCCCGGCCAGCAGTTCGAGCTGCACAAATTCTATGGCAGGCTCGAGGAGATGGGCACGTCCATCCAGGTGGGCGAGGGCGATGGAATGTACCGCATGCATATCCATGTTCCGCTGGATAAGCGCTATGAGCCGATCGATTACATCATGGGCATCGGCACCATCACCAAGGTTGCCATGGAAAATCTCACGGCGCAGATGGATGACATGGATGCCCGAACCAAGGATTCGAAGCTTGAGCTGGCCAAGGTGGAGTCGGATCAGATCGCGGTGGTGGTGGTCTCGCCCGGGCCGGGCTTGAGCCGCATCTTCGCCAGCTTGGGAGTGGCGGCCATCGTCAGTGGCGGACAGACGATGAACCCCTCCACGCAGGAAATCCTGACGGCCTTTGAAAACCTGCCGACGGATAAGATCATTGTCCTTCCAAACAATAAGAACATCATCCTGGCCGCGAATCAAGCCAAGGAAGTGACGGTGAAAAAAGTGGAAGTGGTGCCGAGCAAGACCGCTCCGCAGGGGCTGGCGGCGATGCTCGCTCACAACCCGGACGGCGAACTGGCTTCCGTGGCCGAGAAGATGACCAAGGCCCTGAGCGAGGTGGCCACGGGCGAGGTCACCAGGGCGACCCGCACGGTGGAGATCGACGGCGTGAATGTTAAAGAAGGCGAGGTCATCTCGCTGGCGGATGGCAAACTGGTGGCTTCCTCGAAGTCCATTGAGGAAGGCGTGATGGCGTTTCTGGCAAAGGCCCAAGCCGCGGAGCACGAACTCATCACACTGTATTATGGGGAGGACCTGGATCAAAGTGAAGCCAACCGGATCGTGGATGCGGTGCGCCAGGCGTATCCGGGGCAGGAGATCGAATTGCAGGACGGCGGGCAGCCGCATTATCAGTTCATTATCTCCGTGGAGTAGCCCGGTTCTCGATCCGGGCGCTGCGCTGGCGGAGTGCTTCCCGCGGGGCGCATCGAGAACTCGCCCGGCTCGACCCGGCCCATCCTTATGACCCTCGGCATCCTCACCGATTCCACCTGCGATCTTCCGCAATCCCTCGTTAGCCAACATCAACTGGAAGTCGTACCGTCCATTTTGATCCTGGAGGGGAAAGAATATGCCGACGGCATCGACCTCTCGCGTGACGAGTTCTATAAACGCCTGCCTGCTTTAAGATCGCATCCGACCACGGCCGCGCCTTCGATCGGCGCCTTCACCGCCCGCTACCAAAAATTGTTGGACGCCGGCTGCGACCATGTCCTTTCCATCCACGCCGCCGGGCCATTGACCTCGATGGTCCATATTGCACGGCAAGCCGCGCAGGAATTTCCCGAGCGCGTCACGGTGGTGGACAGCCTGTCGCTTTCGCTCGGGCTGGGCTTTCAGGTGTTGGCCGCGGCGGAATCCGCGGAGGCTGGGATCGAGGCCGCGCTGGCCGCCATCCAGTCGACCCGCAGGCGGACGCGCCTGTTCGCCGCGCTGGATACGCTGGAATATCTGCGTCGCAGCGGCCGTGTGCCCGGCACGATCGTGCTGCTGGGCAGCCTGCTCAGCGTCAAGCCGATCGTTGAATTGGCGGATGGCGAGGTCAAAGCCATCCGGGCCGTGCGGACCACGAAGCAGGCGAATGCCCGCATGCTGTCCTTCCTGCGTCAGGGCGGGGACCTGGAACGGCTCGCGATTTTGCATACCGGCGCGGAGGCGCGTGCGCGCGGCTTCTTGGATCAATTGATGAATGAAATGAGTCAAGCCGTGCCGCGCGACATTTTGATGGTCAATGTGACCACCACCATCGGCGCGCATGTGGGACCGAACGGCCTGGGCTTCGCCGCGGTGACAAGGTAGAACGGAACTGAGGGCTGTTCTCTCCCCCATGATAAAATAACTCCATGCAATCTTCATTGGAGAAACTGCGTAAATTCTTCCGTCTCGAACATGAGAACGGATACGCCAATACCGCCATCATCGGCGGCCTGGCCAAGATGCTCGACTTCTGGGAAGGCGAGGCGCGCGCCGACGGCCTCAGCGAGGAAGTGATCCAGGCCGTGCTGCAGAGGCTGCGCTCGTATGACGGGCTCAGTCCGCAGTCACGCGCCGATGCCTTGAAAGGGCTGTGGAAACGAATCGGCGAAACGTATCCCGACACTCAGCAGCGGGCGCCACAAAAACCGAATCCTGCGCCGGGGCTTCCAACCGGTCGGGAACAGCCCAGAGCGCGCCGCGAAACCCAGGCCGGGCCTCCCCGTCCAGCGCAGCCTCGGCCGCATCATGCCGCGCCGCCGCGCGCCGAATCGACTCCCGGCGCGAAACATAGTCAGACCCCGGCCGCGCTCGATGCGCCGCTGACCGTGCTGCAGGGCGTCGGGCCGAAGCACGCCGAAACGCTGGCAGAACTCGGGTTGCACACGCTGGGGGATATGCTCTATTATTTCCCGCGCCGCTACGAGGATTATTCGCAGCTCAAACCGATCAAAAGCCTATGGTACGGCGAGCAGGTGACCGTGATCGGAACGATCCAGTCGGTGACCACGCGTCCCATCCGGAGCGGATCGGCCACCATCGTCGAAGCGATCCTGGGCGATGGAACGGGCGCGCTCCGGCTTTCCTGGTTCAACCAGCCGTGGATGGCGAATCGGCTGAAGGACGGAATGCAGATCTCCGTTTCAGGCAAGGTCGAACAGTATCTCGGACGGCTTGTCATGAACCAGCCCGATTGGGAAGCGGTCGACGTGGAGCATCTGCATACCAATCGCATTGTGCCGATCTACCCGCTCACCGCGCAGATCACGCAGAAATGGCTGCGCAACCTGATGAATCAAGTCGTCTCGTACTGGGCGCCGGCCGTGGTGGATGCGCTGCCCGAGTCGACGCGCAGGGAGGCACGCTTGACGACGTTGGGACAGGCGCTCGTGCAGATCCATTTTCCCGATACGCAGGATCTGTTGAGGACGGCGCGCGAACGCCTGGCCTTCGACGAGATTTTCTTTTTGCAAATGGGCGTTTTGAGACAAAAGCGCGATTGGAAGCAGGTCGAAGCGCGGCGCTTCGCCGTCCCGGATGAATGGCTGGGCGCGCGTCTGGCGAGTCTCGCCTTCACCATGACCCAGGCCCAGCAGCGCGCCCTGGCGGAGATCCGCGCCGATCTGGATTCCGGCCAGCCGATGAACCGGCTCTTGCAAGGCGATGTGGGCTCAGGCAAGACGGTGGTCGCGGCGCTGGCAGCCGGGATGATCACCTCGAACGGGTCGCAAGTTGCCATCATGGCACCGACCTCGATTCTGGCGGAGCAGCACTACCGCAGTTTCGCGAATTTGCTGGCAGGCGAAAACGGAATGATGCCGGCCGAGGAGATCCGCCTGCTGGTCGGCGATACGGCCGAGGCGGAGAAGGAAGCGATCCGAAACGGGCTGGCCCAGGGCTCGATCCGGATCGTGATCGGCACGCATGCCGTCATCGAAGGCCCGGTTCAATTCAAGGATCTGCAGCTGGCGGTGATCGATGAACAGCATCGCTTCGGCGTCGAACAACGTGCCGAGTTGAGATCGAAGGGCACCAATCCGCATTTGCTGGTGATGAGCGCCACGCCGATCCCGCGCTCGTTGGCGCTGACGGTCTACGGCGACCTGGATCTATCCGTGATGGATGAGATGCCTGTGGGCCGCAGGCCCATCAACACCCATGTGCTGCGGCCGCAAGAACGCGAGCGCGCCTATACCCTGATCCGCGGTCAGATCAAAGAGGGACGGCAAGCCTTCCTCATTTATCCGTTGATCGAGGAGAGTGAGAAGATGGAGGACCTGCGCGCCGCCGTGGATGATTACGAAGTGTTATCGAAGGAGATCTTCCCTGATCTCCGGCTTGGACTTTTGCATGGGCGCATGAAGCCCGATGAAAAGGATGAGACGATGTTGAAGTTCCGCGACGGGCAATACGATATCCTGGTTTCGACGACGGTGGTGGAGGTCGGCGTGGATGTGCCCAATGCCACCGTGATGTTGATCGAAGGCGCGGATCGATTCGGCCTGGCGCAGTTGCATCAGCTGCGGGGCCGCGTCGGACGCGGCTCCGAACAATCGTATTGTTTGCTGATCCCCACCCATGAAGACGATACCGAGAACGAACGTCTGCAGGCGATGGTAGAATCCAACGATGGCTTTGTCTTGGCCGAACTCGATTTGAAGCAGCGCGGTCCCGGAGAATTCCTCGGCACGCGGCAATCCGGTTATGCCAATGGCCTGCGGATGGCCAGTATCACGGATGTGGCCTTGATCGAGAAGGCACGCCTTCAAGCGCAAAGATTATTTGAAGTAGACGCAAACCTCCAAAAGCCCGAACACTCTTTGCTGGCGGAATCCCTGCAGCGATTCTGGGGCGTCAGCAAGGGAGACGTATCCTGAACAAAACGGACGCGCCCGGCACACCACGATAAAAAGTAAGAAGCTTTGGGCACGCCGTGTCCTCCGTGTTTAAAAGAGTATTTCGTGAATATTCCATTTACCCGCCGCGAGTTTCTCAAGCTATCGAGTGCCGGCCTGCTGGGTTTGTTGGTATCCGACTTGCATCTGGAACAAGCGTTTGCCTCAGCGCCGGCCCGGGCGCGCGTGGCCTTCACGGGCGTGGACTTGTTCGACCGGCCCTCCTTCAATGCCACGAAACAACTCACCTTCGGCAAGGATCAAGTGGTGGACGTGACCGGTCAGGCAGAGGGTGATTTTGGTTTCGGCAATCCCTTTGACAGAACGTGGTTCCAGATCAACGGCGGCTATGCCTATTCCGGCTATTTCCAGCCGGTGGAGACCCACTACCAGCAGCCGGTCTATCAAATACCGGCCTCCGGACAATTGGGCGAGATCACCGTGCCGTTCAGCGATCCGAGGGTCGATTCGTCTTATTGGGCGGATCATGCGTATCGGGTGTATTACCGCACGACGCATTGGGTCACGGATGTGGCGGTCAACAAATACGAGAAAACGATCTGGTACAAGATCTACGACAAACATCTGGACGACTCGTTCTTTGTGTCTGCAGAAGACATGCGCCTCGTCCCGGATAGTGAACTGACTCCGCTTTCGCCGGATGTTCCCGATGCAAACAAACATATCTACGTGGATACCGATACGCAGCTGGTCACGGCCTTTGAAGAGGACCGGGCGGTCCTGATGGCGCGTTGTTCCAGCGGAGGCAAAGGCACGTACACGCCGCCTGGAAATTATCAAACCTTCCATAAAGGTCCGACGGTTCACATGACCAATGATGGTGCGCCGGGAGCGGGCCGCGGCTACGACCTACCGGGCGTGCCGTGGGTCAGTTTCTTTACCGGCACAGGGATCTCCTTTCACGGGACGTACTGGCATAACGATTATGGCCGCCCGCGCAGTCACGGCTGCGTGAATTTGACCCCGGACGATGCAAAATTCATCTATCGCTGGAGCAGTCCCGTCGTCCCGCCGGAGACGGTGTATCTGTATGAACCCGGTTCGGGGACGCGCGTGGACGTGGTCTCATCGAATGCCTCCTGAGGATTGATTCATGACCAAACAAGCTCTGTTCGCCGGCCTCGTCGTGGACGAGGCGGATCGCGCCGTGGAAACCGCCGTGGTCGGCGATGAACCGTTCTATGTCGTGGACGATGGAGGCTTTCGCCGCCACATCCCGGCCGGCGATGTGGATCGTCAGGTGTTGAGCCACATGCAGGAGATGATGAAGGGCAGCGAAGGCCTGATCTCGGACCGGGCCGCCAAGATGCTGGGACAGGAAGATATCTTTACCAAGGCCGCCATCGAGAACCAGCTCAAGAACATGGATCAGCAGTTCGAGGCGCTGATGCAGCAGGGCATTCCCGAAGAGGGCCGCGCCTACTTGGGAATGCTGGGATTCAAAATTGTGATCAACATGCATGGCGATGTGGTGAAAATCGAACAACCCTCCGCGGCCAGCGAGGAGGGCGGAGAAGAATAAACTTGTGAACGGAAAGTGAGAAACGCTTTTTCCTTCTGGTTATCTTGAGGTTGACTTTTTGGACGGAACAACCCGTAAGGGGGCGAGGACGAATCACCGCCTGGCAGGCTGTTGATCCACTCCAGCGAAGATCGTTGTGGCGCGATTTCTGCCATCCCCGCTCAGTGATCACCATAATCCGTAATTGACCGATCTTTGTTTCGCAGGCATATCCAAGAAACGCCGAAACGCGCAGTCTGGGATCGTGCCACCGCCGGGGACATGCTCTTGACAGCGCCGATATAGTTTGATATTATCAATTATATTGATAACATCGAACTATTCGATCGGAGGATTTATCCATGAGAAGAACCAGGATCGTATCGTCTGACGACCCTCTCGTGCTGGATGTTGTGGGACTACTGCGGGAGCTGCTCCATGCTTTTCTCACGGCTTCCGTTCCAACCTGGTTAGATCTTCAGCTGACGCTGCCCCAATTAAGAACGCTTTTCATCGTCGCGCATAATAAGACTTCTTCCGTGATGCAAATCGCGGAGCACCTTGGGATCGGGAAACCCACCGCCAGCCATCTGATCGACAAACTGGTACGGGCCGGCTTGGTGGATCGCAGGGAAGATCCAACGGACCGCCGCCGCGCCCTTGTCCGCCTTTCCCCACCGGGAGAAGAACTCATTGAAAAACTCCTGGGTTGGGAAGAATTCCTGGGAGGATGGCTTCATAAGGTCCCCCCGAAAGACCTTGCCCTCTTTCGCCGCGGATTGAGCGCCATCATTAAAGAGATGCACGGACGGATGCCGAATGAAGGGCAGCCCTCTTAGAACAAGGATCACGGGATCAGTGCACGGCGCGGAGGCCTTCCTTTTCGCATGAGGTTGCGTTGATCCATATCAAGACTCAGATTGGGATCCAAATTCATGACAGAGCTTAAAAGATGAACACAACTCAAGAAACACCGCAAGGAGTTCATGGCCCGAAAACCCCCAGACAAAGTACGGGATGGATATTGGTGACTTGTGCGCTGGGTGGTTTCATGCCGGTTCTCGATTCAGGTGTTGTCAACCTGATCTTACCGAATTTAAGCAAATATTTTGGGACATCCTTATCTACTATTGAATGGACGACCATGGCGTATTTGTTAGTCATAAGCGGTCTCGTGATCGCCATTGGGCGGTTTGGAGATTTATACGGGCATAAAAGGATTTATTTGGGTGGTTACGTTATTTTCACCGCCGCATCGCTCTTATGTGGATTGGCTCCTTCGGTTTGGATGCTGATCATTTTTCGGGGCCTACAGGCAATAGGCGGCGGGATGTTGGCAGCCATGTCGCCGGCAATTATCACTGCCACGGTAACTCCCGCCTCGCGAGGGCGGGCGTTGAGCGTATCGGCAGTGGCGATGGGCGCCGGCACAATTCTGGGGCCGGTGCTGGGCGGTTTTCTAACGACACATTTTGGCTGGCGAAGTGTATTTATGATCAATATCCCCGTTGGAATGATCGGATTTTGGATGGCACAGCGGACCATTCCGACCCATGATGATTTTGAACATACCCCTCCATCGTTTGACCTTGGCGGCGCAGCTTTGATTCTTTGTACCCTCACGGCAATTTTGCTGCCCCTCAGCCTGGTTGAGAATTATGGCTGGGGCAGTCCATGGATATGGATGCCACTGGGGATCGGAATCGTCTCAGCGGTCGGTTTTATATTTTTTGAAAAACAGCAGACGGATCCTTTGCTAGATATCCATCTTTTTCAAAACCGGCTATTCTTAATGGGCAACATTTCTGTCGCTCTCTTTTATATGGCGCAATATACGATACTGCTGCTCATCCCCTTCTATCTACAGGATCTGCGTGGGCTGACTGCGGAACAGACCGGAATACTTTATTTACCGATGCCTGTCCTAATTATTTTGACCGCACCGCTCAGCGGCTATCTGTCGGATCGCATCGATAGCCGATATATTAGCTCGGCCGGCATGGCGATTATGTCATTCGGGATATGGCAACTCAGTAATCTAAAGGCAGATTCAGCAATTATCTTCATGATTCTAGGCGCAGCTACGCTGGGGCTCGGGAGTGGTTTGTTTCTGACCCCTAACAATAGCGCGGTCATGGGATGCACGCCTGACTCCAAGCGCGGTGTTGCCTCCGGAATGTTAGCGATGATGAAATATATCGGTATGGTTTTGGGCGTGGCCATTTCAGGTGCTGTTTTCAGCAGCAGCCGTCAGTGGTTGATCGCATCTTTGAAAATCCAGAACCCTCAAATCATGCAATTAGCAAGTGCCGCTTTTATCGGAGCACTTCATATTACTTATTCGGTCGGCGCGGTTTTTGCTGTGATCGCAGTTTTCACTTCACTGGTTAAAGGTTCAACCAGAGGCCAACTGGCAAGTTAAAGTGATCTATCAATGATATTGAGGAACTGGCTGGAGTTTGGAAGCGTAGGATTCTGATGCTCAAATTAATTCAGCCGGTACAAAAGTTGACAAGGCGGCGGGGCAACAGCAAATCGCAAGTTAGAAACCCAAAGCCCTATGACCATTACATGCCTGGCCGGCCGTATACGCTATAATTATACAAAAGACCTTCCATGGAAACTAAAGGATCCAATTCATCGCTTCAACGCCTGCCTCGCAACATTTGGGCGGTCACGATCACTTCCTTCTTCACCGATGTCTCCTCGGAGATGATCTTCAACCTCGTCCCGCTGTACCTGGCCAATGTGCTGGGCGTCGGCACAGCCATCATCGGCCTGGTGGACGGCGTCGCCGAAACCACCGCCAGTTTGATGAAGGTTTATACGGGCTCGCTTTCCGATAAACTCGGCCAGCGCAAGTGGCTGGCGGTCGCGGGCTATGCGCTTTCGACCATTTCCAAACCTTTTCTTTTTATCGCGGTTACCTGGGAAGCGGTCCTCGGCGTTCGCTTTTCGGACCGGCTGGGAAAGGGAGTCCGCACGGCGCCGCGCGATGCGCTGGTGGCGGATAGCATCGATGAGAAACAACGCGGACTGGCCTTTGGCGTCCATCGCGCCGGTGACACCGCCGGCGCGTTCCTCGGAATCGGGCTGGCCGCGTTGATCGTCTGGCTGACCGAAGGGAACGGTGCGGATTTGGTGCGGCGGACGTTTCAGATCGCGGTCTTGATCAGTTTCATTCCGGCCGTCCTGGGCGTCTTGGTGTTGATCGGCATGGCGAATGAAGTCCCGATGAAAACGAAGCGCGCCTCCGCGCTTCCCTCGTTGGAAGGGCTCGATACACGCTTCAAGCTTTTCTTGTTTGTCGTCCTGTTGTTCACGCTCGGCAATTCATCGGATTCGTTCATCATTTTGCTCGGTCAAAACCGCGGACTGGATATTGTGCAGATCCTGCTGATGTTGATGACGTTCAACTTCATCTATGCGGCGTTATCAGGCCCGCTGGGCTTGTGGTCCGACAGGATCGGCCGCCGGCGCCTCATCATCGGCGGATGGATCGCTTATGGCCTGGTCTATCTCGGATTGGCTTTGTCGAACGCAGGCTGGCATGTGTGGGTGTTATATGCGTTGTATGGAATCTATTATGCCGCGACGGATGGTGTGGGCCGGGCGCTGGTCGCAGACTTTGTACCGGTGGAACGCCGCGGCGCCGCCTACGGGCTTTACAACGCAGCCATCGGGATCACCGTCCTGCCGGCCTCCGTGATCGCCGGCGTGTTGTGGCAGGGCCTCGGCACCTGGACGGGATTTGGTGCGAGCGCCCCGTTCTATTTCGGCGCGGCCTTGGCATTATTGGCCGGCATTTTGTTCTGGCGATTGGTGCCTTCCCAATAACAATTCAGAAATGGAGAGAGCGATGAGAATTGCGTTGAATGTGATCGGCGTCCTATTGGTCATCCCCGGTGTGATCTGGTTCCTTCAAGGCATCAATGTCCTGCCGGGCAGTTTCATGACCGGACAAATCCAATGGGCGATCAACGGCGGCATCTTGATCCTCATCGGCGCTGGTCTGCTGTGGTGGGCCAATCGGAAGCGCGCCTAGGGCACTCTGGAACAAGCGGATTTGACAATGAGGCCCGACCACCCCATGCGGAATTTCGATCCGCGGAAACTGGCGCATTACGAAAAAGAAAATTATGTCGCCTATTATCAGAAGGACTGGCTGAAGCTTTTGCGTGTTTCCGTGGGCCTGGTCAGGGAATCGTTCGGACTATCTCTAGGGCAGGCGGCCTATGGCGCGTATCTGGTGGCGCGCGGCGAAATCGCTTTTGCCCCCTTTCCCGATAACGATGTCCCCAAAGCCGAAGCGTACATGCGGCGCTTCTATCAATTCATCCGCAATGTTCATCATGCAGACTTCGATATCGAGCGTGCGGCCAGGCTCGAAGTCCACTGGTGGAGTGTGCATCGCAAACTGTTTGGCAACGCCGGCAATCAGGAACTGGTGGAGGCATTGGCGGGTTTGTATGCGGAAGCCTATGGCGTTGCGCCGGAACAAGTTCGTGAGGCCGCGCGAGGGCGCGCCCAGGGCCTGCTGTGCTCCGATCTTTGGGTCAATGCGGGCAAACCGGCGGAGAGCCCGCTGCTGGTGCAGGAGGAAGAGGCGTTGTATCAATCCTATGTGGAATTGAAGAAGGTCATATGAGTGATTCCCAACAGGATATTCACCAGCGATTGTGCGAATTGCTCGACCGCGCCGGGGCGGCGTATCGGGTCGTGGAGCACGAGCCGGAGGGCCGCTCGGAGCGCATCGCCAGGATCCGCGGCAATCGTCTCGAACAAGCCATCAAGTCCATAGTGGTGCAGGTTCGGCTGACGAAAAAGGAAAACATCTACTGCCTTGCCAACATACCTGCTGACCGCCGCGTCGATTTCGACGGGATCAAAAACCATTTCCATGCCGCCAGCGCCGCGATGGCTTCGCCCGAAAAGGCCGAACAATTAACCGAATGTAAAATCGGCGCGATCCCGCCCTTCCGCTTTAATGAACAGCTTGTCCTTTTGGCCGATCCGCTCATCCGGGAGAACGAGGAAGTGGTTTTCAACGCGGGGCGACTTGACCGTTCCATCTTCATGACGTCCGCCGATTATTTCCGCATCGCCAAGCCGCACGTGGCGGCCATCGCATGGCGCGGTTGACCCGCCGCCCTTTTTTGCTCTCCCGGGTTAAAATCCCTCCCATGAAATTGAAACTCCTGTCGGCCCTGGCGGTATTGCTTTTCATGGCGGGGGCTGTCCTTCAGCTGGCGTTTTCAAGCAGCTTGGTTTGGGCCGAGACGGAAGCCAGCATCTATGGGACACAGGTGCTGGCAGGCGGTCTGGACCTGCGTTGTCCCCTCCTGCTTTCGTCTTCGGAATCGGGCATGGCGAGCGCCTTCATCACGAACCCCCTGGATCACCCAGTGCCGCCCCTGATCACCGCCGAGGTGAGCCGGGCTGGAGGGATGCAAAGCCTGAGCCAGACCCTGCCGCTTGCTCCTCACGAAACCCGGATGGTTCGCTGGCCGGTGGATGATTCGGATGTAATCTTCGGCAGGCTGATCCTGGTAAATGTCATTCAGGCCGGCTACGGCGACCTCGATCCACGGCGCGGCTTCTGCGGCATCCTGATCTTCAATCTTTTCAACCTGACCGGCAATCAATCCTTGATCCTGATTTTTGCCGCCGGTGTTGCATTGATCGTCATGGGCGGAACTTTCTGGATACGCATTCATTCCCCGCTCGATCCATGGTCTGACCAGACAGTCAAAGCCTGCGGAGCGCTGGCGGGCGTCATCACGCTGGCATCGCTGAGCGCCCTGCCGCGCTGGTGGGGAATAGCATTGGCCCTGGATGCCTTTGCGCTGATCATGCTGAGCGTGATCTTCACCGACTTCTTGCTCTTCCCAAAGTCAAACCCTGCCTAAAGCGGGACTACCCCTGGCTTGCCGCCGGCGGGCTGTTCCCCTTCGCCGGTTTTATCGCATACAACTCGAGAAAGAAGAAGGCGAAGGAAAGAAGGAAATTCGTCGCCATGGTATGGGAGGCCTGGTCATCTTGAAAACCCGAGAGGACAAAGAATAGTCCGCCGCCTGCCGCGAAGACAACGGTGAGAAAACTCAGCACGCCCAATACCTGGGCACTTCTGAGCCCGGACCTCAACGACAGAATCAGGCTGGGTATGGACAGGATGACCAGCCATGCCCCCAGGATGGCGTGGATCCAAGCGATTTCACCGGCGTGATGAAGCGCGTCGGAGATCTGCGGGATGGAGAAACTGAAAGGGGAGAGGGAAGGTGGGTTGGCCATGTTAACGGCCATCCCGAATTCATATTGGACGGCGAGCAGAACCAAGATGGCGACCACCAATATTCTTAAAGCTTTCAACCGGGTCGACGACATGGATGGGGATCTCCTTGCTCCTTTGCCCGATTTGTCTTGCGGCGGGCGCGGAACCTGCAGCATTTCATACGCAGATCATAGCATCAAGTGGCATTTGAATTGCCGCACACTTGTGCTAAGATTGGGCAATCCGGTGCCTCCCATGTACTTTTCCCTGCCTGCCCGCCCGCCGTTCAACTTTCTGTCCGTCGTTCAATCGCATGGATGGATGCAGCTGGCCCCATTCCGTTTCGATGAAACCAGCCGGGCGCTTTTTTATGTTGATCACCTGGTCAGCGGTCGCGTGGTCGAATATCGCATCTTGGAAAACGCAAACGGCGTGAAGGTCGGGATCGGCGGCGGGCTTGGCCGGGCCGAGAAAACTGAGATCGCGGCCAAGATTTCGTGGATGTTCGGACTGGATCAGGATTTTTCCGCGTTCTATAAGGCGGCACGCAGGGAGCCGAAACTCCGTACCGCACGGAGATTTGCGCGCGGACGCGTGCTGCGTTCGCCGACTTTTTTTGAGGATGTCGTCAAAACGATTTTGACGACCAATACCTTGTGGGGCGCGACCAAGCGCATGAATCTCAACCTGATCGCCTCGTTCGGCGATCCCCTGCCGGACTCCGATAAAAAAGCGTTTCCCACGCCCGACCGGATCGCCGCCTCCAGCCCGGCGGTCTTGAGGGCCGCGGTGCGCGTCGGTTATCGCGCACCCGCCTTGCACGAGCTGGCGGTCCGGGTTGCATCCGGTGAGCTGGACTTGGAATCCTACAAGACCTCGTCCCTCTCCACACTCGATCTTCGCAGGGAGTTGATGACGATCAAGGGCGTCGGCCCCTATGCGGCCGCAAACCTCTTGATGATTCTGGGACGGCATGATTTCATCCCGATCGATTCCTGGGCGTTGAAAATGGTTTCGCACGAATGGTACCGCGGCAAACCGGTCACGCCGAAACAGGTCGAAAAGCGTTTCGCTCGATGGGGCGAATTCCAAGGCCTGGCTTATTGGTTCTGGGATTGGAAGTATACAGGAGGTTAAATGTACGAGCATCACAAACAACCGCTGGCGAGTCGCAGGATCTTTGTCCGGCGAGTTGCCTTCAATGGTCTGATGGGCGCCTTCATGCTTTTGATCGCATTGGGCATCGGCATACTTGGCTATCACTATCTCGAGGGCTTGCCGTGGATCGATGCCTTGTTGAATGCCTCCATGATCTTGGGCGGCATGGGACCGGTCAACTCCTTGCAAACGACGGCGGGAAAATTGTTTGCATCGTTCTATGCCTTGTTCTCCGGTGTGGTTTTCATCGCGGCGATGGGCGTCTTGGCTGCCCCGATCTTCCATCGCTTCCTGCATCACTTTCATTTGGAAGTGGATGCGGATTGAAACATGGCTGTGCAAGTTAAACGTGTGTATGATCCTCCATCTCCAACAGATGGTTACCGCATCCTGGTTGACCGATTGTGGCCGCGCGGTTTGTCCAAAGCCGCCCTCCAGCTCGACGAGTGGATGAAGGATATTGCACCGAGCAACGATCTGCGCCAGAGGTTCCACCATGCTGAAAGCCGCTGGGAGGATTTTCAGAAACAATATTTCAAAGAGCTCGACCATCATTCCGATCTGGTGGAACAATTAATGCAAAGATCCCATGTTGGTAATCTGACTTTGCTCTATGCCGCCAAGGATGAAGCTCACAACAACGCCATTGCACTCAGGAATTATCTCGAAGATAAATTGCGCTGATGATGTCTGGGCTGCGCTCGATTCATTTCCTCGATCAGCTCATCGAAGTTATATTCGATAAACCTCCTGTATACGAAAAGACGCCCGGCTGTCCCAATGGGTTTGTTTGGGAAGGCAAGACGTATCGCGTGGTCGAGATGCTTTCTGCGTGGAGCGATTTCACCCGCCGGGGACGCGCGGCGCGCAATATGCAGCCGGCCCATGCGGAGGCGGCCTCCACGCGCGGTTCGCTGAACGCGGGAAGGTTCTTCTTCCGCATGCGCACGGATACGGATCAAATCTTTGATCTGTATTATGATCGCGCCATGAGAAATATTGACGAGCGCAAAGGTCAATGGTTTTTGTACCGTGAACTGGAAATGAAATCGCATTGATTCATTGATCGAGTCGGTCTATACTCTGGTCGAAGCGAGCGAAATATGACTCTTAATCAATTAGTTCAGGGTTCAAGCCCCTGGTGGGTCACCTAAAAACCGTTTTCACACGGTATTTTTATTTAATTCAGCCACATATAGGGGTATCTAAAAATCATTTTTCGTGATCGGGTGCAACTGCGGAATGCTCACGGGTATCGGTGTCATTATCTCATCCATAATACCGCCCGCTGCGCTCTGCATGTCCAACGTTGAGTGTGCATAAATGCTAAGTGGCACACTTGGATTCGAATGACCCAATATCTTGGACACCACCAACGCAGGGACATGATGATCAAGCAGGAGGCTTGCAGCCGTGTGACGCAGGTCGTGAAACCGAATCCTTGGAAGGTTGGCTGCGGCTAGGACCTTTACAAAATCCTTGTGCACATGACTCTGCTCCAAGGGAGTTCCAACACTTGAAGGAAAAATCAAGCCTTGATCCCGCCATTTATCGCCGTTCTTCAACTCTTCGTCAATTCTATTCTTTTGTTCCCTGAGTTTATTGATCGTCGTTTCTCCTAGGAGAATCATCCGGATCCCTGCCGATGTTTTCGATGCACCTGACACCGCTCCGTTGCCACGATGTCCTGGATCTGCCGATTGACCTTGATGGTCCCATTGATCCAATCAATATCGGACCAAGTCAGGCCCCTGAGTTCTGAAATCCTCGTACCGGTTGTCACGGCCAAATGGTACAGGTTTTTATATCTTGAATTGCTGGCTGCCACCAGAAACTGTCCTACCTGCTGTTCGTTGAGAATCTGCATTTCCTTGTGCTTCAATCTTGGGACCCTCGCACCATGAGCAGGATTTCTTCCGAGTATTCCATTCTTCACCGCTTGTTCAAGCGCACTATGTAGTACTCGATGGATGTATCCGATACTAGAGATTCCATTACCGCCATCCATCAAACCTTGATAGAACTGATTGATCACACGCAGATTTATATCTTTCAGTTTTATCTTCTCCAGCTTTGGTACAATATGTTACCCAATCAGCTCTTCGTATTGGAGACCTGAATTAAGTCGCAATGCATTCTTCTTGATTGCGATCCATCCTTTGAGATATTCTGCTAACTTTAGATTACTATCCTCAAAAGTTAATCCTTGTTCAATCTGTTTGGCATCTTGCGAATCCAATCACGGCATTCGGCTCTTGAATCAGCCACGCGACTTAACCGCTTTCCGTTGATGGAAACTTGCGCTCTCCATTTGCCGTTCGTCTTCTTGAAGATCGAACCCTCATTATTTCCTCGTTTTGTTACCATTTCCTGTTCTTCTTTTTTATTATGAGTTCAGGAAAGGCGACTCTGATAACCTTGCTGTTGCTCTGCCATTTTGTTAAGGTCCGGTATCCCCCACATAAAATGATTACGTGGGGTTCTTATACACCGGATGAAAGAGCAATGCAAGGGATTCACAAGATTCACATTTCGCCAAAAGTGTTTTGGCTTCTTTTGATGTACTCTTCCAGATCAGCAGGCTTGACTCGAACCGCATGACTAATTCTCACAGCTGGAATCTCGCCTTGTCTCAGCAGGCGATATGCCAGGCACGGCTAATATTTAGAATTCGAGAGACATCCTCAGCTTTTAGAAGTCGTTCGGCTCTTATGTCTTTTTGGTCGTTCATATTCACCATCCTTTTGTTCATCCGGATACATTGGATAAACCTTGTTTCGTTCAGGCTCTATCGGATATCCAGGATGAATCCTTCCTTGAAAATCATCCCAAAGCCATCCATCTAATACCGTCGTACCATCACAATCCGGATGCGGACACATTTGGAGGCCATCTTCATCCCGATATTCTCCGGCTTTGTAACAGCGCTCGCAATGCAAACACCAAAGCCATATACCACCTGGTCGGTCGAAGGTTACAGAGTAATGTGATTGTGTCATTTTATTTTTCTCCTTTAGATTTAGTATTCTGTTTTGCACCCAGAAGCAATTTATATTTCTTTGCTTTTCCTCGCTTGGCTCTGCCAGATCCAATCAAATTCTTTAGAAAATAATCTGGATGCAAATCATGAATCGTGCTCAATGATGGCGCGACTTGATGCGTCAACCAAGCGGTAATACTCGCTTCGGTAATTTCTCTTGAAGTAGATACAGCCCTTCGCTGCGCATAATCATTAATATGACTTAATACACATTTCTCTTGTGATAAATTTCATATTGTAAAATCTCATTTCATAATACATAATCTGATTCGTTAAACTGATGATTTTGTAGTCTAGGAAGTGCGTGGGACCTGTATATATTTAGATTTTCGGATGCTAGCGTACAAAGGAACGCGGTGCGCCCATTTATGCTTAACAGGATTTGAAATGAGGTAGATATAGAAGCTCGCAAGATTCAATCTGTTGATCGTGCAATTAATATTCTTGAGGCTCTCGCTGGAGAACCGAATGGTCTAGCTCTCCACGAAGTTGGGGCGCGGGTCGGACTTTCTTCTCCGACGGCCCATCATCTCCTTGCCACTTTACTTTCCCACAATTTAGTTTGTCAAAATCCAAAAACAAAAATGTACCGATTGGGCTCGGGCCTTATCCGGATGGGTGAGTTCGCGCGGGCGCAAAACGATATTGTGTCTGTGGCGATGGATGACCTTAATTCATTGGCAAAAGAAACCGGGGAGTTGGTTAATCTGGCAATATTAGAAAACGATCACGTTGTATATTTGGCTCAAGTTCAGGGGAATCCTCGTAGTGTAGTGAGCCTTTTTACTCAAATTGGTGCTCGGGCGCCACTCTACTCCACAGGCGTAGGTAAGGCAATCCTGGCGTACATGCCTGACGAATTTGTGAGGGGTATTATCAAAGAAGGATTGGTCCCCGTCACCCGAGGCACGATCACAACTGAAACAGCTTTATGGGAGGCGCTGACTTTGACTCGTCAACGGGGATATGCAACTGATCATGAGGAGAACGCCGAGGGCGTATGCTGTGTGGCTAGTTGTATTTGGAACGGTGCAGGAAAGGTTGTAGGTGCACTCAGTATTTCTGGAACAGCGGCAAGGATCAATCCCTTGAACTTTGAGTTACTTGGCCAACGTGTAAGTGAAACATGCCGTCGTATCTCTCAAAAGATGGGACGTGCTTATTAAACGACATGTCCCTAAAATTGGAATGTTCTTGAATGTGTAAAGCCCTAGCAATGAAATTTGGAATTAACGCTCTGAGGATTCCTGGATTGGAAGGAGGCGCACCTGGGCGAATTTGAATTAAGTCGACTTTGTCGAAATGTGTGCTTGAATGATATTTGAAAGGAGTAAAGAGAATGAGCACGAAAAAGAATGTATTCAAGGTATTAGTGGGGTTGATCGTGGGTGCTTTGGTGCTTTCTGCATGTGGTAGTGCAGCAACATCGACCGCGGTATCTGCACCGTCTACACAGACCCCTGCTGCACAAGCTCCTGCTGCCACACAACCGCCAGTTGGCGCTACAGAGAATCCTGCTGCCACACAACCGCCAGTTCTCCCTACAGATGATCCTGCTGCGCCCTCGGGCCCGCAAGGTTCATTGACGGTTGCCTTGGCTGGCGAACCGAACAGCTTGTATATTCCAGACACTGCCGATACGATCGCTGATACGGCTGCCTCCCAGTTATACGACAGCCTCGTATATCATGATCCAGCGGGAAATTATTATCCGGAACTTGCTACGAGTTGGGAGGTGGCTCCTGATAATGTGACCTGGACTTTCCATCTGCGCCAAGGTGTCACTTTCCAGAATGGCGATCCGTTCACCGCAGATGACGTCATCGCTACCTGGAAATATGGCAGTGACCCGAAAACCTCTTCCTGGCCGGAAGAGTACACCATAGCGAAATCCGTCGAGAAAGTTGATGACTATACGGTCAAAGTCATTACGGATGGGCCGAATGCCCTCTTGCTCTACGCGATGTTCGACTTCTGGGACATTATTCCGGGCAAGTACATGGACAAGGTAGGTGTGGATGCCTTCCAGCAACACCCCATTGGTACGGGACCGTTCGAGTTCGTCGATTGGGTTAAGGGTGACCATATTACTTACAAGGCCAATCCTAACTACTGGTGGAAAGGATATCCAAAAGTCGAGAACCTTACCTTCCGGTTCGTCCCTGAGGACGCGACCCGCGCCGCCGCCATTCAGTCCGGTGAAGTGGATATTGTCAACCGTCTGACCGCCGATGAAGCCAACACCCTTTCCACGGCACCAAATGTGGTCGTAAGTCACTATCTAGTGCCGCGTGTCTACTACGTCATGTTTAACAATATGTCGACCGGCAAAGGCCAGCCCACCATGGATCCCAAGGTGCGTCAGGCTATGAATTATGCTGTTGATGTAGACGGGATTATCAAGTCACTATTTGACGGCTACGGCCAGCGTGCAATCGGCATGATCAACACGGGCCAGCTTGGCTATGGGAATGTGAAACCTTTCCCATATGATCCCGTTAAGGCGAAGCAGTTGCTTACTGAAGCGGGCTATCCTAATGGCTTCACGATGAGCATGAACTGCCCGTCCGACGCCTACGCCTCCATCAAAGAGGTTTGCGAGGCGATCGTTGCCAATCTCGGCGCTGTGGGAATCAAGATCAACCTGACGATGCAGGAGTCTGGACAATTCTGGGATGAGATGTCTAAGAAGACACTGCCTCCGCTGGCGGTGGATAGCTGGTCGGATGCCAGCGGCGAAACCGTGCAACGCTCCGAAGGTCTCCTGTCCGGTGGAACATACTCTACCTGGCTTGATCCCAAAATCGTGGACATGTTGAACAATATCCAAGCTGAACTGGACACGAGCAAACGGGCAGCGTTGTACCAAGCTTACAACGTCTACATGCAGGAAAACCCACCTCTTATCTATCTCTATGAGCCAGTGACTTTTGAGGCTATTCGCAGTAATGTGCATGATTACACTCCGCAAACGAATGAGATGATGTACCTTTATGATACATGGGTGAGCAATCCCTGATCTAGGCTGAACTAAAAATGGACTCCGGCCGATTTGCTGGCCGGAGTCCTCTAGCTTGTTCAGAGAAATCCGACATTTATGGATGCAGAGACTAACAAATGCTAAGGTATTTTATTGCACGTATCGGGCAATCTTTATTGCTATTCGTCGGTGTGATTTTCCTGGTTTTCGGCATGGTAAGAATGACAGGAGATCCTGCCAGCCTGATGATGTCACGGAATGCAACGCCGGCTGAAGTCGCTGCCTTTCGGGAAGCCATGGGTTTTGACCGCCCGATTAGTGTTCAGTTTGTGAGTTGGATAACCAAAGTGCTCCATGGTGATCTTGGCGACTCGCTCCATTTCCGATCTCCTGCGTTGCCGCTCGTCTTACAACGTTTGCCTGCCACAGTAGAACTAGCCGCATTTGGATTATTGATTGCTATCTTGATCAGCCTGCCGATTGGACTTATCGGAGGGTCACATCCTGGCAGTCTACTCGATTCTGTCGGCAGATTCATAGCCTTACTTGGGCAAAGTATACCTGATTTTTGGTTAGGACTTATCTTAATCCTGATTTTTGCCCAGCATTTAGGCTGGTTTCCAGTCTTTGGGAATGACCAGCTCTCCTCGGTTGTTCTGCCTGGATTCGTGTTAGGTATGCCGGTGATGGGCGAACTCACAAGGCTCACACGTTCAGCAGTGCTGGAGGTTCGCGGAGAGGACTATATCCGGACCGCTTACAGCAAGGGCCTGAACCCAAGCACGATTTACGTGAACCATCTGCTGCGGAACGTGACGATTTCTTTGGTTAGCGTAATCGGCGTGGAATTTGGCTATATGCTTGGTGGCTCTATCTATATTGAAACCATTTACGCTTGGCCTGGTATGGGGCAATTGCTAGGACAAGCAGTGGGTTGGTTCGATTTCACATTGGTGCAGGCCATTACAATCTTCGTAAGTTTGGTTGTTATTGCTCTCAATCTGTTGACTGATCTAGCCTATGCCCTTCTTGATCCAAGGATTCGCCATGGATAAGGCACTCTCAATCAGGCCCGATGACAACCTGCTGTCAAAAGAACGAACGTTGAAGAACCAACTGGGGTATATTGGAGGATTATTATGGCGAGATCGAAGCGGTGTGATCGGCATGCTGATTTTCCTTTCGGTGGTCTTTGCTGCCCTGTTCGCACCCTTTATCACAAAATACGATCCACTTGCGGTGGATTTCGAACATAGCAAGTTACCGCCTGCCTGGCAGCAGGGCGGAAATTTCGAGCATCTACTTGGAACAGATGACCTTGGGCGCGACATGTTCTCTCGAATCATTTATAGCGCGAGGGTATCGCTTTTCGTCAGTTTCATAGGTGCGTTGATCGCTAGCATCCTGGGCGTCGGGCTGGGTTTAATCGCCGGATACGTTGGTGGCCGAATGGACGCGATCATAATGGCTCCAGTCAATCTAGTTCTCTCTCTGCCGTATCTTTTGTTTGTGGTTTTTATCGCTACAGTGCTTGGTCGCAGCCTGCTCAACGTAATCCTCATTTTCGGCATTACCAATTCCCCGATATTTGCACGGCTGACCCGCGGCGAAGTACTTCGCATAAGGGAATCGGCCTATGTGGAGTCTGCGGTTAGCGCCGGAGCACGCTTTTGGCGAATACTGCTTATCCACATCCTGCCCAATTTGATTGGACCGCTCATCACGCTCGCGACATTCCAAGTTTCCGCAATGATATTCTATGAAGCAGGACTTGGATTTATTGGGCTTAGTGTACCTCCATCGGTACCAAGCTGGGGTAATATGTTGGCTGACGGCCGGAGTTACTTGAGCAGTTATCCATGGCTTACTACCTTTCCGGGGCTTGCAATCGTGTATACCTCGTTGGGCATGAATCTGTTGGGTGACTGGCTACGAGATGTTTTCGATCCTAAGCTTCGGCGGTCAAGGCGATGAGGCAAAGGGCAACCATGTCGGAAATCCTTCAAGTCAAAGATCTAATCACAAGGTTCTACACTGTGGACGGGATTGTATATGCCCTGAATGGTGTTAGCTTCGAGTTGTCAGAAGGCGAGACGTTGGCCATTGTGGGCGAAAGCGGGAGTGGTAAGAGCGTCTCGATGATGTCGATCGTGGGCTTGATTCCTTCTCCCCCGGGCAGGATTGAAGGTGGCCAAGCTCTTTTTCATGGATCGCAGGGCACAAGCGATCTACTCAGACTATCCACGAAAGAATTGAACGATGTACGCGGCGGGCAGATCGGTTTCGTTTTTCAAGACCCCCAAACTTCGCTTAATCCCGTGCTCACAATCGGACGGCAGATCGCCGAGACCCTGACCCGACATTTGGGGCTCAACGGAAAACAGGCGCGGGCGAGGGGTGTGGAATTGTTGGCGGAGGTAGGTATCCCCGATCCGCACTTGCGCTACGATAACTATCCATTTGAGTTTTCTGGGGGCATGCGCCAGCGCGTGATGATTGCCATTGCAGTGGCCTGCAGGCCGCAAATCGTCATTGCCGATGAACCGACCACAGCCCTAGACGTGACTATCCAAGCCCAGGTAGTCGACCTTTTCAAAAGGCTGCAGGACAAACTTGGCATTGCCGTCAT
>DATJAH010000032.1:0-29378 GCA_035516425.1 Anaerolineales bacterium | reverse complement strand
ATTTACAGCGCTTTCTCGAAAAATCAAGCTCTGACTTCCAAGCGGCGCTTGGTGGGTGCCTTTGTCGGCGGCTGGACGGGCGTGACCGTCGCGGCTTTCTTTGCCGGCGTTGAATTCGGAATCCAGCCGCTTCTATTCCATTCCGCGAACGGAGCGCCGTTATATGCGCCTTATCCGCTCTCGGTTACGATTCCCGCCATGATCATCCCTCATGCTTTAATCGCATCGGTGGTGGAAGGGATCTTGGCGGCGTTGGTGGTGGCTTATTTGCAGCGCTCGAACATTTCTGTATTGGAGGCGGCCGAGAAGCCTGCCGCTCTGGCAGAAGCGGGCGGCTTGCAGAAACTGCGCGCACTTTGGATAGTTTTAGTGGTGCTGATCATTGCCTCTCCGCTGGGTCTGCTGGCGCCGGGCACCGCTTTTGGCGAATGGGGAACGGATGAACTTGCCAGTCGCGGCTTGGGTTACATTCCGGCTGGATTGCAGAAGCTATCCGGTTTGTGGGGTGCTCCGTTTGCGGACTATAACCTGCCTGCGTTGGGCAACGCGAATTTAGGATATGTTTTCTCGGCAGTTGCAGGGATCGTGATCATCGCGATCGTGGTCTGGTTGTTTAGTATGTTGTTGACGGCTGGTACAGGATCGCAGCAGAAAGACCAGAAAAACTCGTAACAGGGATAAGAATTTTATCTCTGGCAACGTCTGATGGGAGAAAACGGGTAAAGTGCACGAACTCTCTGCCGCCGAATCCATTCTGGAAATCAGCTTGCGCTATGCACAACAGGCTGATGCGGTGCGGGTGACCGATCTTTATTTGGTCATTGGTCAACTTGCTTCCATTATGGATGATTCGGTGCAATACTATTGGGATATTATCGCCAAAGATACCGCGGCTGAGGGAGCGCGCCTGCACTTCAAGCGCGTCCCTGCTGAATTCCTGTGCCTTGATTGCGGTAATATTTATACTCCCGGAGAAGAAACTCTGACTTGTCCCAGTTGCGAAAGCATGCGCATAAAGGTTACCGCTGGCCAAGAATTTCTCTTGGATTCTATAGATGTTGAAACGATAGAGAAGCCCGTTTTCTCTTCATTGGAAAAATAGAATGTCGCAAAATATTCCTGTTGTTGAAAAAATACTTTCCGCAAACGACCTCCTGGCACAGGAAAATCGTACTTTCCTGGACTCTGCCGGTGTATTTTCGATGAATATCATGGCCTCGCCTGGAGCGGGAAAGACCTCACTGATCGAGCGGACCATCCGTGCATTACAAGGCAAAGTGCGTATCGGAATGATCAATGGCGATATTGCCACCAGCCTGGATGCTGACCGCGGCGCCGCGGCGGGTGCGACGGCAGTGCAAATTAACACTGGGGGGGATTGTCACTTGGATGCAATCATGTTAAAGGAGGCATTGCCGCGCATCGACTTGTCTGCTATTGACTTGCTCATCGTTGAAAACGTAGGCAACCTTATCTGTCCGGCTAGCTTTATGCTGGGGACTCATAAAAGTGTTCTTGTGGCGTCCATCCCCGAAGGGGACGATAAACCGTATAAATACCCTGGGATGTATCACGGGGTGGATGCGGTGGTTATCAACAAAATTGACTTGCTTCCATACGTTTCGTTCCGGATGGATTATTTCCAGAAGGGTGTCGAAGTTCTCAACCCGGGCGTTATGCAATTCCAGCTTTCCTGTCGAACTGGCGAGGGGGTGGACGCTTGGCAGGATTGGCTTGTGTCGCAAATCAGACAACAAAAGACGGAGTGATATTTTATAGAATGAACGCTGTATCTGCCTCTCACCCTCATAAGCGAGTTGGCGTCCTTGAGCGTAGCCTGCATGGCATCACAGAGGCTCTTGAGCATTCGTTGTTTGCGGAAGAGATCAGTTCGCGTGCGGGATTGTTCCAATCCTTGGATGCGCGCGTAAAAGTCATTGCGACGCTGGCATTGCTGATCGGCGTCAGCCTTTCGCGCAGCTTGTGGGTGATCGCTGCCATTTATCTTTTGACCTTGTTCTTCGCGTGGACTTCGGCGATCCCCGCGGATTATTTGATCAAGCGCGTATGGCTGGCGCTTCCGTTCTTCACCGGTCTGATTGTTGTCCCAGCTTTGTTCATCACTCCCGGCCCCGCGCTTTTCCATCTGCCTCTCGGGTTGGTCATCACGACAACGGGCGTAAGCACAGTTCTATTTTTGTTGTTGCGAGTCAGCACCTCGGTTTCGCTGACGCTTCTGTTGATTTTAACGACACCGTGGAATACCGTCTTGAGCGCGCTGAGTGTTTTTCGCTTGCCGGATGTTTTGATATTGATTCTGGGAATGACATATCGTTATATTTATTTGTTGCTTCATATTGCGAATGATATGTTTCTCTCGCGCAAGAGTCGCGCAGTTGGTTATTTAAGTACTTCCGAGAATCAACGAGTGCTGGCGGCTATCAGCGGCGCGCTTTTGAGCAAGTCGTTAAATCTGAGCAGTGAAGTTTATCTGGCGATGCAATCGCGCGGCTTTCGAGGTTCCATCGTCACTTTGAAACCATTCAAGATGAAATCCAGGGATTGGCTTTGGCTATTTATCATTCTTGGAATCACAGCCCTCACCATTTTTCTTGGACGATAAAGGAAAATTATTTTGAGCGAAGAGATTGTTTTTGATGTCCGCGATATATCCTATGCTTATGAGGAAAAGCAAACCGCGCTCGAGCATGTCAACCTTAAGGTGCCTGCCGGGGAATCGCTTGTCATTCTCGGTGCGAATGGAAGCGGCAAAAGCACTTTATTGAATCTGCTCGATGGTCTTTACTTTCCCGCAAGCGGCACCGTTTCTGCATTTGGCCAGCTGCTTACCGAAGAGGCCTTCCGCAACGACGAGTTCAATTTTGCATTTCGGCGGCGCGTTGGATTGGTCTTTCAAGATTCGGATGTCCAACTTTTTTCCGCCTCCGTGCTGGATGAAATTGCCTTTGCACCGCTTCAACTTGGGCTGGCGCGCGAAGAGGTCAATCGGCGGGTCGATTCAGCCCTCGAAGCGCTTCGGATCGAAAAGCTTCGGGACCGCGCGCCGCATCGTCTGTCGGGCGGAGAGAAGCGCCGCGTCGCGCTGGCCTCCTTGTTGACTCTGCAACCGGAGGTTTGGCTGATGGATGAACCCACGACCGGCCTCGACCCGCGCAGTCAATCCTGGCTGATCGAATTCATCCTGGAACAGCACAGGCAGGGCAAAACGATGATCGTTGCCACGCATGATTTATCGGTGACCGAAGAAATTGCCAGTTCGATTTGTGTCTTCTCAGAGGATCATCAAATTGTTGCATCGGGGAAACCTTCGGATATTTTGGGCGACCACAAATTATTGCATCGCTGTAACCTTTCCCATTATCATGCCCACCGGAATAAGTAAAAATAAAAAAGCGCATCGCCATCGGATGCGCTTCTGTTCTCTATAATCCTGCGGCCTTTCTCAACGCCTCCGCTTTGTCCGTCTTTTCCCACGGGAAATCAACATCATCGCGGCCGAAGTGACCATAGGCAGCCGTCTTCCGATAGATGGGCCGACGCAGATTCAAGTCACGAATGATCGCACCCGGACGCAGGTCGAAATGTTCGCTGATCAATTGCGAGATTTTGTCATCCGAAATTCTCGCGGTGCCAAATGTCTCCACATTGACAGAAAGCGGATGAGCCACGCCAATCGCATACGCCACCTGAATTTCACAGCGGTCGGCGAGCCCGGCAGCGACCACATTCTTGGCAGCATAGCGCGCCGCGTAGGCAGCGGAACGATCCACCTTGGTTGGGTCCTTTCCAGAAAAGGCACCGCCTCCATGACGCCCCATACCGCCGTAGCTATCGGCGATGATCTTGCGCCCGGTTACACCGGCATCGCCCATCGGGCCGCCAATCACAAACCGTCCAGTTGGGTTTACAAAAATCTTTAGATCCTTGTCCACCATTTCCTTCGGCATGGAAGGATGAATTACATTTTCTATGACTTGCTCTGTGATTTCGACATGGGAAACATCTGGTGCATGTTGTGTGGAAATCAGAACGGTGTCAATGCGTTTGGGTTTACCCTGTGCATATTGAACGGTAACTTGGCTCTTGCCATCGGGACGAAGCCAAGGCAACGTGCCGTTCTTGCGCAGTTCCGCTAATCGACGAGTCAGTTTGTGCGCCAGATAAATCGGCATGGGCATGAGAGTCGGCGTTTCATTGCAGGCAAAGCCAAACATCATGCCTTGATCGCCTGCGCCGACCTTATCAATATCTACATTATCTCCGCCCTTGGCCTCCAGCGATTTGCTGACGCCCATGTCAATATCCCCCGACTGTTTGGCAATCGCGACCAGCACGCCACAGGAATTTCCGTCAAAGCCTTTCTCGCTTGAGTCGTAGCCAATTTCCGTGATCACCTTGCGCGCCAGATCATCATAGTTGAAATTGGCACGCGTAGTGATTTCGCCAAGCATCATTACATACCCGGTCTTGGTCGCCGTTTCGCAGGCGACGCGTGAGTTCGGATCCTGCTCGAGGCAGGCATCCAGGACCGCATCCGATATTTGATCGCAGATCTTATCGGGGTGACCCTCCGTCACTGACTCTGATGTAAACAGCAGTTTGGGAGAGGTCATAAAAGTTGTGCTCATTGTTTTTCGTTGTTCCTTTCAAAAAGAAATTGCCCTCCGGTCTCGAAAGGGCAATTTGCGCATGGGGCACGGCTGCCCTCTCATCTTCCAGAACATCCTGCCGGAATTGGCACCGTGTCGACTTGCGTCGTCCGGTTGTCGAGGCATCATAGGGCCGGTCCCTCCGCCTCTCTGGATAAGAGTGCCGATTGGGCTTTTATTGTCGCGGCATAATACCACAGGTAAGGGGATGAGTCAATTAAAAAACCAACCGCCGAGGGGCGGTTGGTTCTATCGTTAATTATCGGACGCGCAACGGAAGCCGATTTTTGGAGAGAAATCCCCGAGATAGGCCGCGCTCGATATCGGTGCCGACGGATTGGGGCCGAGCACCGAGGCACGCAGCGATACGCGAATGCCCGTTGCATCATCCTGCCACGAGCCGCCGCGTACAACCCGGTTAAAGTAATTGGTGCGCGCTCCCGGGCCGGGCGGGTTCATAGTTATGCCCTTGCTATAGTAGGTTGGGTCAAAGTAATCAGCAACCCATTGGGCCACGTTGCCTGCCATATCCAGAACGCCAAACGGGCTGGCGCCTGCCGGATAGCTACCCACTTTGGTCGTATCGCCAGCCTCATAGTTGAAATTCGCCAAAGTATTATCGGGCGCCTGACTGCCCCAGGGGTAAGTGTTGACCGTACTGCCTCGCCCCGCATACTCCCACTCTGCCTCGGTGGGTAAATGACGACCGGCCCATTTGCAATAGGCATCTGCCTGGCCCCAGCTTACTTCGATCACAGGATAATCGTTGAAATCTGAATCATTGAAATAGGAGGAGCGAGTCTTGGATGTAATAGCCTGCGGCGGCGTACAGACTCCTTTATTAACGCAGCCCAGATACATGGCATTCGTGACATCAAATTTGTCTATCCAGAAGGAAGGCATCGTGACCTTATGTACTGGCTTCTCCACATCGGTGGCGCTCGGATCGATGCCGCCCATCTGGAAAGAGCCTGCCGGGATATATACCTCTGTCATGCCGTCAGCCGAATTGCGGGTTGAACCAGGGGCCTGATTTCCACTGGAAGGTGCCGCCGTGGCATTTAGAGGGATAGACGTACTGGTTGGAATCGCGGTTGCAACGGCTATCGGTGTGGGTTGCGCCTGACCACCGCCTAACTGACAGGCAGTGCTGATCAGCATAAGCACGGCTAGTATGAGAAATAACTTTTTCATCGTAAGCCTCCTTTGCTTCGATTGCTATTTATGAGTATACAGGAATAGTACTAAATTCCTATCCCCCAAAAGTCATATTCTGGTGAAAAAACGAGATTTTCTGTTACCAAGCAGGCGTCTTTGGCTTATAATGCCAAAAGGAAAGGCTTTCTATGGTGTCTTCTTCCTTCGATGCAGTAGGCGCGTTACGTGTGTTTGTGGTTTGCGATCAAGATGCAACTGCTCCAATTTGGGGATATATCATACGAGAAAAAGGTTTGGTTGCCATTTTGGAAACATCTGTCCAACGAGCGATGGAGCGGTCCATGGAAGAGATTCCAGATTTGATCGTAATCGACGTTAACGCTTCGCATCCGCAACGAATGGAACTGTGCAAGAAATTCCGTTCTCTAAGCACCAGTCCGATCCTCCTTTTCTCGCCGACAAACAATGAAGCGGAAATTCTTGAAGCCTACCATCTTGGGGTGGATGAATGCGTTGTCAAGCCCATCAGCCCAGCGATCTTTTTAGCAAAGATCATGGCTTGGGCGCGTCGGAGCTGGGTGGTTCCAATGGGTCCGGTACAAGCCGGAAAATTGAAGCTGGATCCAGCTCGACGGTCCGCGATTGAACCGAGCGGGAACGAGATCAAACTGACAAATCTGGAATTCCGCCTGATGCATCTGCTGATGAGCCGCCCGGGTTATATTTTTAAAAACGAGGAGATTATGCAGGTGGTTTGGGGAACCGCTGGGGACCTGGCAGTATTAAAAAATGTGATTTATCGCTTAAGGAAAAAAATGGAACCCGAGTCCAACAAGTCATCCTATCTTATACAGACATGGCCAGGCGGCTATAGTTTTCAGGAAACCTAGGGCTTCTAGGGACTGCACGGCGGGTTGGTTAGTTGATAAGTCGGCTGAATATACGTATTGATAGCCTTCTCCGCATCGCAATAGTTAGGATGGACTTTAAGCGCCTTGTTCCAATCTGCCAATGCGCCAGTGGTATTTCCTTGACTCAGAAGCCCATAGCCATGCCAGAGCAAAGCCTCCTCCGAATAGGAACCGGATATGGATCCATAAGTGTATTCTGTGATCTGAAGTAGATAATCGATACGGCCAACATTGAAGTAAGCAAAGAAAGGTTGAAATTGATAGCGCGTCATGCGCTGGGGCAGGTTGAGGGCGAAGGCTTTATCAAAAGCTTGAGCTGCTTCGCTATAACGCTCAAGATAGACAAGGGTGCTGCCGAGATTGAACCATGCGAACTTATCCTTGGGATCTGCAGTAATCGCAGCCTGAGCACCGGCCAGTGCGTTTTGTCGATTCTGATCCGGGTCCCAGTTCGTGCCAAGAATCGACTTGACTTCCGCTTCATCCTGCGGCAGGTAAATGACCATATACAGATAATTGAAGGGTTCCCAATCCGCCATCAACTTGTTGTAGGGGATTTTTTGATCAGCCCCGCGGTACGAGTCTTGTGCCGTGAATACTTCAGCAGTGTCATCATAGCCCGTGATGAGCAGGTAATGTGCGTCCCATAAATCGTCATTGGGGCCCATTGCCCATTGAGGATCAACCCTTGAGGCTTCCTCTATAATGACTGGATAATTGGCTGCCAAAAGCTGTTTGAGCAAATTAAGATCACCTCCCACGCGGAACTCGGCGCGCAACCAGCCGGCATAATTCAGAACGAAATAGCGGAGTTCATCCGGATTAACGTTGCGATCGTCCTCAATGGGTTTAATGATTTTATCAATATCATTTTGTCCGCCCTGCCAGCCGTACATTCGGAGCACCATCGTAAGCGTCGCTGGACCGCAATTATTATATTCTTGGTATTCGTATTTTGGAGATGGCAGGAAAACCTGCGCCGGAAGTGGTTGAGCCGTCGCCCTAGGTGTCATTGTAAAAGTTCCCAACGCGGTGGTTGTAGGGAGGATCGGTGTAAAAGTCGCAAAAGGTGTTGACAGTAGAGGAGTAGGTATTTCTCCAACCGGGTCCACAGTATTATGAAAGTATGTGCTCCAAACATTTATCCGCCAGTCGAGGCGGTCTTTTATTGCCGGGATTTGATAGATTCCAACGGCAAGCACAATCAATAAAGCGAAACCTGCAAAAGCAAGAACTGTTTTCTTTTTCACAGGGAAAAGTTTACCAGATTTGAATTAGCAGTTTCTTAAATAAGCACCGCCGCCGAAAATCAACGGCAGCCAGATCAAACCTTTGACTCAGCGATGAAGTAATATTTGAAAAACCACCGCTCCGCAGGCTAATACTGCGCAACAGAGAACGAAGCAGCCGATACCAATGGTCCACATCACGCCTTCAATGGCTTCGCCGATTTCCCAGCCAATCATGCAAGCGCCTCGGCGGACTAAATAAAACCAGGTAATTTTTTCGGAATCGGCATAGAATCCGGAGACACCAGAAATGAGGATACTATGCCGGAAGCCGGGTACGTGCGGAGCTTTTCGGAGGCAGAACAGAAAGCATTGCGAGAAAAGTATCGAGCGACGAAGGATGCGGATGTGCGCAGCCGCTGCCAAATGGTCTTGTGATCTGCCCAGGAGCACCCTGTTTCAGAGATTGCTGAGTTAACACTGTTCAATGAAGACTCCGTTCTGTATTGGTTGGACCGCTACGAAAGCGACGGTTTACGAGGATTGGAGGGTCGCCCCCACACTGGGCGTCGTCCCAAAAGTGAATGGCCGATGTAAGGCAGCGTTGAAGAAATTGGTAGAGCAAGAGCCACGACAAATCGGTTATTCATTTTCTACCTGGACTTGTGCGGACTTGGTACGAGAGTTGGTCAAGAAAGGGTTTGAGAAGGTCAGCCGCGAAACCATTCGAGTTCATTTGCACACTCTGGGCTATCGGGTATTGCGTCCGGTGTTGAGTGTGGCCAGCCCGGACCCCCATTACCGGCGGAAGGTCCACGAGCTGGAAGTGCTCAAAAAACAGGCGAAAAAAGGAGGGATCCTGTTGTTCTCCCAAGATGAAATCGATTTGGACCTCTTGCCCGGCATCCTGCGCTCGCCGACGTTGCGAGGTACGCAAGGCAAGGTCATGACGCCAGGACAGAACGTCAAGCGTTACGGTTTTGGTGCCGTCAATTATGTTTCCGGAAAAACGCTGCACCGCATCGAGGATCATAAGAAGAGCGCAGGCTTCTGTGCGTTCGTAGAACAATTTATGAAGACCGTCACTCAATCGAGCGACTATCATGGACAGAAGATCGTTCTGGCAGTCGATAACTTTCGCATTCACTTGAACCATATGCGGATCAACTGGTGCGCTTCGCGCTGCCAACTTATTCACCGTGGCGGAACCTGATTGAACTGCTCTGGAAACATCTTCGCGAAAAGTTACTCACAATCATTTGTTCGAGAACCTCGAACAGCTCGTCAAAGCCGTTCGCACTTTTATCCAATCGCTCCATCGCACGCCGCAGCTCACTCTTTCCATCATCGGTGCTACCGAATGAATTTCCTGTTCTTATTTAGTTCCTGCAGAGAATACATTTGGTTATTCATGAGAACCTCCGATGAAAATTTCCGAAATTATGGGAGGTTCCAATGTATTATCAATGACCCTTACATCCCATTTGCTTTCACTCCAAGAACACCTTCGAACAACTCGCTCATCGGCCTCAAACCCGATACCGGCACAGCCAGGTTCTTGGTGCGCGTTTGATCGTACTGAAATACCCGGCTTCCTTCGCGGATCAAGCTAGCACAGCGGCGAAACTCTTCGCGCGCAATCCAACCTGTCAGGAAAACGTCCATGCCATACACCCAGATGTTGCTCCAGGCAATTGATTCGATCAGATACGTTTCCCTGCGTGTGGGGGAATAAATTCCAAGCCGCGCGTTCGGCTTGGATTCGGCATGAATATAAGCCAGCGAATAAAAGTCGTCATGGACCGCAACACGTACACGGGGCGGCAGCTCAAGCTTGCGCATCATGAAATCCCGACCTGCGCCCTGGCCCCCGATTTCGATCTCCAGGATTTCATCCGATTCAGATTTCAGCGCCAGCGGTCCAAGTGAAATCCAAGACGGCGGGCGCGTCCATGATTTGGGCATTGTATGGATGAGGTATATCGGTTGGTTGGCGGCAACGGCTTTTTGCGAATCCTCCGGCAAGGCCGCGACCAATCCCGTAAGAAACGCAAAGAGATATAGATCGCTATCGGAGTGACCATCGGCGGAATATTGATCAAGGGGAACCAAAGCCGGGGCTTTGAGAATCAGCTCCGGGTCCGCGCGAAGCGCAGTGATCTGAGTCCGGTGCGAGATGAGAAATGATTTGATGTCACAACGATGCCCGCCCAGTGACACATCATAATGATCGGGGTCAGTGAACGGTGTCACACCCTTGATGTCGAATGGGATATTCTGTTGAGCAAGGTAACGCTGAAACGCCAGCTCGACGGCCACGCCTGCAACAATCCGACGAAGCCGGTCGAAGGGTGAGCCGCCCATGCGGTTATAGGTGTGCGGCAAGGAACGGCCCGCATAAGCAATTCCCCCTTCGGTCAGGTCGGGAGTATATGGGATGCGAATTAGGTCGGAGGCAGTGATCATGCCGTCCAGGTGCTACGTCAACGATTCTTTCGTGAGGGGCCGTGCGGGGGTCGTCGGAACAGGTGGCGCGACCTGCCTCCAAACCAAGAACCCAATGGTCAGCGCATTCAAGACGGCGGCAATCTGAGTCAATAAAGGCGGCGCATTGAAGAGGAACACAACATAGGCCAGCATGGAAATGATTTGATACAAAATTGGCACGAACCATAACTGCGGGACGTAGAAAGCCGCAAGCAATGAAAAAATATCCGCAGGATAGAAATACCGGTCATGCATCTTGGGCAGCACGAAGGGAACAAGCGCCACGGAGACCAGGCCCATCAGCATCAAAGCGTTGCGGTTGGCGTCCAGCCTTGGGCGGGTATTCAGCCAAATCCAACAGCCGATGATCAGAGCCGCAGCCGCCAGACCGGCCGCTAGTCCCATGTTGTACGGGATCGCCGACAAGAAGATATACAGGTTGGGAGCGTTTTTGGAAAGCGATTCAAAGATGGTCGCCTGTGATGAGTAAATCGTAAAGATACTCATCAGCGGCCTTCCGAGGAAGAAAACCGGCGCATCGAGCAATATATATATTAGCGGCACGGCAAGAAAATACTGCCATGCAATACGCTTCTTGAAGAATAATACGGCGAGCAGGGGCGCGATGAAAATCGCCTGGGCTTTGATCGTGATGGCTGCCCCGAAAGCGGAGAGTGCCAACAGCGGCCTATCGGTCAAAAGATAATATAGGCAGGCCAGCAGGAACAAAGCATAGAAAGCGTCGGCTTGCCCCCATAAGCTGCTGTTCATCATGATCGTTGGAAGCGTCCAGAAAAGAGCGCTGGCTAATAAAGGCTTTGAACTTCGCGGATATTTCAGCTGCACGATGCGGTAGACCAATACCGTATTAACAATGTCCGCAAAGATGGAGATGAATTTGATGGCCGCCACACCAGGCAGATAATTCGATGTGAGCGTTGCCAGCCATAGAAGATAAAGATAAGGTGGAGTGTAATCGGAGAAGTTCGTGCCGATCGCTTGCATGCCATGGGTTTTGAGAACGTCATACCACGGAAGATAAGCCCACCGCATGTCTGCGGAGATGGCAGGAAGCGCCAGGCCGCGCAATGCAACCCCGGCAATGAAAAGCAAAACGATGCCGCCGAATTTCAGTGGAGAAGGCAGTCTGTTCATGTAAAACATTTTATTATTCATTTCTGAATTGGAGGCAATAATGGTGAAACGTATTACTGACCCATGCGCTTCCCAGTCCGAACGGTGCCAGCGGCTGATTATCCTGGCACCAAATCTTTTCATCCTTTAGCACATAGACTTTGCCAAGTTCGCACGCTAAATCCCATGCCAGCGGATAAATCCGACCACCCTTTTTCACGTTCTTGACGATGATGGTCAGGTACGCCTTCTCTTTCAGCAAGGGCTTCAACCCAGAATAAATCGAAACCAGTTTTTGTAGAAATGTATTGTAATCATGAATATTGCCTACATCGTTTGGATCATTGGAATAAAAGACATCCAAGCTGGAGGCGGAACGGCGCTTCCTTTGAGTCTCCGCCCCTTTGGCGTGAAGCATATCCCAATACGGAGGCGAGGTCAAAACATAATGGATGGTCGGTAAGTTGAAGCGGGCGGCGCTGGCCGCATCGCCTGTGATGATTTCGGATTTTAGATTCCGGGCTGACTTATTCAAGGAAGTTCGTTCTTCTACGATGATGTGTTGGGCAATTTCGGCATACTTCGGGTTCAACTCGATGCCGTAGGAATTGCGTCCGGCACGCAGGGCAGCCACCAGCGTCGAGCCTGTGCCTGCCATTGGATCCAAAACGACTTCCCCTCTCTTGGTGAAGAACTCAATGAACTCCTGCGCCATGGTTTCGGGAAATTTAGCCGGGTGCACAAGCACACCCTTTCGGCGAGGTGGAGGATTATGGATGAACCACGATTTCTGGAACTTGAGCCACGTCTTCGGTTCGAGGTCGTTGAGTTTGTTCGACATAAGCATTTATCGTGAAAAGTCCATACCTAAGGCTGAGGTGTTTTGGTCGGCTGTAGATAGTTTACATCATAAATGGTTAAATCTGAAAAGGTCACCGCGACAGGAGTATCCGCCACCGAATGGGCGAAGACGCCGATCGTTCCGCTAGGATAATTTTTGTCGTCCACGCTGAATTGATAGTCGTCGTTCAGCCAGAAGCGCAAATCCGAGCCGACAGCCCATACGCCGATGCGCACTTCCCCGGGCGCACCGGTTGGGGCATCACCGCTGGCAACGGCGGGCTGAAGAATTTGATGTGAGCGGCTGGTGACGCGGTCGAGTCGCAGGGTACCGTTGCACATCAATGCCAGACGATAATAAGCAACCGCTGAAGCGCGTACCAGAAGTCCATATTCATCCTGCCCCTTGCAAAGACTCGGACGTGCAGTCAGTTCCGCATAAAAATCACTTACAACCAAGTCTGCGCGGATTCTAAAAATGTACGCGCCGGCTGGCACGGCCAGGGTGAGACTATTTCCATTAAGGATTGCGCTCCCATCCTTGGAGGAAGCAGGATTCCAAAAATCGGCCGAAGAGAAATCGTCGGTGAGCCTCGCAGCACCAACGCCGGGCTTCTGGTTGGGCGTGGGAACTTGAGAGGCGAACGCTTGAGGTGAAGGCGTGGCCGATGGCGGGAACCACACAATGGTCGGCGAAGGGAGCGGCGTTTCCGTTGCCGGGGGGGTACTCGGCAGCGAATTCTCAGCCGCGTTGGCACAGGCCGGCAAGATGACAGGCAGGGCGAGGATGAAACAAAGGCGTATGAACTTCATCCTGGCCTGATGACAAACTTCATAATGTTTCTGGGACGAGGTGTTGTACAATATCGCCATTCTAGCATACAAGGAGCGAACAATGACCAAGACAGTGCTCGTGACCGGCGCGTGCGGTGAGATTGGCCAGGCATTGGTGCAAGAATTATCAAAGCGCGGGGACTATCACATTGTAACGGCGGACCTCATGCCTCTGCCAGACACCATCAAGAAGTTATCAGCTGAGCACGTGCAGGGGGATTTGGTTTATAAGATCAAGACCTTCTACGATTATGATTTCGACATTATCTTTCATCTGGCCGCATCGCTTTCATCGAAAGCGGAAGTGGCCACAGAAGAAGCGCATCGCATCAACGTGGAAGGCACGATGCAGCTGTTAATGCTGGGGGCGTATCGTTCCGAAAAGTATAAAAAGGCCGTCAAGTTCCTGTTCCCCAGTTCCATCGCCGCGTACGGGATGTCAAGCCTGGAAGTGAAGAAATCTGCCGGATTGGTAAAGGAGGACGAGTACAACACGCCCCATACCATGTATGGGTGCAACAAACTGTACTGTGAAAAACTCGGGATGTATTACAGCCGTTATTACGGACAGCGCCATTTGGATCCAAAGCCGCCGGTGATGCTGGACTTTCGCGCCCTCCGCTTCCCCGGTTTGGTCTCCGCCTTTACGCTCCCCAGTGGCGGAACGAGCGACTACGGTCCTGAGATGCTTCACGCCGCGGCACAGGGAAAACCGTATTCGTGTTTCGTGCGTGAAGACACGAAGATTTCATTCATGGCCATGCCGGACGCGATCAAATCGCTGTTGAGGCTGACCGATGCACCGCGCAAAAATCTAAGTCATATGATCTATAACGTTGCCGCGTTTGCATTGACCGCGGGCGGGTTTCGTGACCGCGCCCTCAAAGCCTTCCCCGGCGAAAAAATCACATTCGATCCGAACCCGAGGCGGCAAGGCATTGTCGACTCATGGCCGGAGGACGTGGACGACTCGCTGGCCCGCAAGGATTGGGGCTGGAAACCGGATTACGATGAGGACGCGTTCTTCGACAAATATTTCCTGCCGCAGATCCGCAAGCGCTACGGAAGATAGGCGGGATTTTGGAGGTCATCAGCGGACGATTTTGATTCTGTTATAATCATTTGACGATGAAACTTCGTCTGATAATCATTGCCGGCCTCTTCATGGCTGGCATCCTATTAATACTGTCACTGCCTGCACAAGCCGCGCCCTTGGCTCAAGGTGTAACGTATGCCACCAACACGCCCAATCCGAACGGGAACATTTACTATATAGTCCAACCGAACGATACTTGTCTTCGGATTGAGTATCTCTATTCGGTCAGCGATGCCCAGCTGCGCCAGCTTAACCCCAAGCTCGATACCAATTGCACGTTGAGCGTGGGTCAACAGCTTTTACTGGGAATCGGCGCATCCAGCAATCCAACGCCGACGCTCGGCCCATCCCCGACGCCCCTGCCTCCCACCATCACACCCACGCCATTCAATGGGACAACGCAAATTTGTGTTTCGCTCTTCAATGACCTGAATGGTGATGGAATCCATGAAACTACGGAGCCGCTCATTCCCGGCGGTGCGATCAGCGTAACTGAAAAAAGCGGGAAGTATTCCAAAACGCTCCCGACCCTAGCCGGAACGGACCCCCTTTGTTTTACCGTTTTACCCGAGGGCGACTATAACATCAGCGCGGCCATCCCCGATAATTACAATCCAACCATGGCTTTGAATACCACCTTGCAAGTCCAGGCCGGGGACAGTGCGTACATTGATTTTGGAGCGCAATCCAAAGATACTACCATTGCTCAACCGGAAAATACCAACAACACATCGCCGATTCTGGGAATCTTAGGTGGAATTCTTTTGTTGGCGGGCCTCGGACTTGGCGGGTATGCTCTTCGTCTGCGGCGGCCCGCAAGCAAACTGAAGGAAAGCGGATTATTAAAGAAGTAACTCAAACGGGACATCATGTCGGATGTCCCGTTTGTCAATTATCCCATCGGGTGTCTCATCCTTTGTCCGCCGATGAGATGCAGATGCAGGTGAAATATGGTTTGTCCGCCATGAGCGCCAGTATTGACAATGATCCGATAACCGCCGGCGTAAATGTTTTCTTGCTTTGCAATTTGACGCCCCACCAGGAACATGTGACCGATCAGCGGCTCATCTTCAGCCTGTAATCGATTGACCGATTCGATATGTTTGTTCGGGATGATCAAGATGTGGGTAGGCGCGACCGGATGAATGTCGCGGAATGCCGTCACTTGTTCGTCCCGATAAACGATGGAGGCTTTGACCTCATCGTTGGCAATCCTGCAGAAGACACATTCCGTCACGGTATCGGTCCGTCTTTTGCCGCGCAGACGATATTGTAATATTGCATTTCCACCGCCTTGTTCTGCAGGGCATAAGCTGCAGCAGCATCGCCCATCGCGGCGAAGGTGCCGATATGTTGCTGCGCATCGACATCCCAAATGCGCGGCAGAGTCATCAGCGGATCGCCGGCGGGACCCTCAGGGATTAAAAGCGGACGCTGCGAATCGACCTGATCGGCTTGGGGTGCCCAATTGAACATCACCGGACCGCGCGGGTTGATCGTGAATCCGAGTTTGTAGCCAACCTGACGGGCAAGTTGGACCGCCTTGGGAGTGAATCCGCCTCCGGGCCAGATGTAAGCGATCGGAGTTGTTCCAAAGTATTTTTGAATATTGTTGATCGAGCCTTGTAGTTCGCTCAACATGAAATCGTCCGTCGAGTCAGGCGTGATGATGATGTTATGGATGACGCCGTGTGCCTGATAACTGATCCAGCCCTGTTTGGACAGCGCCACATTCTCGGGCAACACCGGATCACTTCCACCGAAAGCGCTAATCCAGCCATTCGTGACGGGCCAGCCCCATTGCTTGTAATAGGGAAGAAAGTGGTCCGTAAAATTTTGGGCAGGATGACGATCATCTTGGATCAGCAGAATGGAACGTTGCGGAATCTTGGCGTTGGTATACATGAAGTTCATCATTTGTTGCATGCTGATGGCGGTGAAGTTCTGGTTATGCAGGCTGTTCATCAACTGATTGAAGTCATGAACGCTGATTTGGTTTGGGTCAGTGACTCCGCTCTTCTCGATTCCATGGAACATGATCGTGACCACGATCGTGCCCGGCGCAGCATTCGTGGAGCTCCACTTGGCTTTCAGGTATTGGCATTCATCATTGATGTACGCATGCGGCGTATCGAGCGGGTTAAGGGCAGAGCTCGTGAAGGCGGCGGGCAAGGCGGGCGGAGTCAGGGGAAGGGTCGCAGTTGGGATTGGCGTATGTGTGGGAGTGGACGCCGCACGAGTTGGTTGCATCGACGCAAGCGCCGATTGCACAGCTTGGGTCATGACGGCGTCCGGATTGGCGGCGGGAGTTTGAGGCTGGCAGGCGCCCAACACAGCGACGGCCAGTATGAAAAAGGAAAGAAGCAGTTTTTTTGGTGAAAGCATTCTTTGAATTCTACTCGAATCCATTAGAGACGTCCGCGAAATGCGGACGTCTCTAATGGATTACTAAATATTATTATTGATTATTCGTTGCTTTCGCCTTTGATGTAAGCTTCCACCATATCGCGGCAAATATTGTCGCGGAATTGTTTGGGGGGCGTCTTGAAGAAATAAGAGGACGGTCCAATGATCGGTCCGCTCAGTCCACGATCCAACGCGAGCTTGGCACAGCGAATCGCATCAATGACGACGCCGGCCGAATTGGGACTATCCCATACTTCGAGTTTGGTTTCCACATTGAGTGGAACTTCACCGAAGGTTGTACCTTCCATGCGGATGTAACACCACTTGCGATCCGTCAACCAGGGCACATAATCGGACGGGCCGACATGAACATTCTCTTTGCCGAGATCATAGGGAATCATGCTGGTGACCGCGCCGGTCTTGGAAATCTTCTTGCTCTCGAGGCGCTCGCGTTCCAGCATATTCAGGAAGTCCGTGTTGCCGCCGAAGTTGAGTTGATAGGTTCGGTCAATGCGAACGCCGCGATCCACGAACAGACTGGCCAGGGCGCGATGGAGGATCGTCGCGCCGACCTGAGATTTGATATCGTCGCCAAGCACCGGCAGTTTGGCTTCACGGAACCGCTTTGCCCAATACTCCTGCGATGCAATGAACACCGGGATGCAATTGACAAACGCACAGCCTGCCTCCAGGATTTGTTCGACATACCACTTGGTTGCCATTTCAGAGCCAACGGGTAGATAGGAAACAACAACATCTGTCTTCGTTTCCTTGAGCAGGTTCGCAATGTCCGCAGTCGGTCCCGGCGCCTTCTTGATGACTTCTGAAAGATATTTACCGAGACCATCATGGGTCATGCCGCGCACGACCGGCACGTTCAACTTTGGAACGTTGCAAAATTTATACGTGTTATTCGGCTCGGCGAAGATTGCGTCCGCAAGGTCTTCCTCCACTTTGGTCTGATTGATATCAATCCCCAGCGTAAACTCGATATCGCGAACATGATAGCCTCCCAGATTGACATGCATCAATCCCGGCACCTTCGCGTCATCCGGCGTATCCTTGTAGAAATGCACGCCCTGCACCAACGATGAGGCGCAGTTGCCCACGCCGATGATCGCGACGCGTACTTTTTTATTAGCCATACATTGTCTCCTTTAAACTATTTGTAGCGAAGTATAATCTCATTGCCCATGGATAGCGAACGGACGATTCGGCTTGAACGACTTCTTGAGGTCACGCGCAACCTCAGCACCGCGCTTGACTTAAATCCATTTCTTAAGACGATCATCTCTGAAGCCTGCGCACTCACCGACAGCGAGGCCGCCGCCATTCTGGCGTACGATGATACCAGCAATGAGCTGGAATTCCTCGCCGTGCCCTGGCATTATCAGGACGCCTTGCGCGGCGTGCGGATTCCAATAAAGGGCAGCGCCGCAGGCTCGGTTTACCGCGAGGCGCAGCCACTGCACGTTCCAGATACCAAAGCCGACCCCAAGCATTTCAGTGCACTGGATTTTGCCTCAGCTTTTGAAACTCGTTCCATTCTGGGCGTGCCGTTGATGGTCAGAGGCAAACCTTTGGGCGTCCTGGAAGTCGTCAATAAAATCGGCGAGACCCATTATACCGAGGATGACACTACAATTCTAGAGAACCTGGCCGCGCCGGCCGCGCTGGCAATTCACAATGCAGACTTGGAGCGCCGCATTGAAGCAGGCACTTCTGAAATCGCCAACCTCGACCGCCTGAAGAGTGATTTCATCGCCATTACATCCCATGAACTGCGCACTCCGCTGGGGCTGATCCTCGGGCACGCCACCTTTCTTCGCGAACTGCTTGGCGCAGAGTATCATGAGCAAATCGACACCATCATTAAAAATGCCTCCAAGTTGAAGGAAATCATCGAAAGTCTTGCCAGCGTCGATAACTTTCAAAGCGGCGCGGCGCGGCTACGTCAGCGGGCCGTTTCCATGGCACGCATCATTGAAGACGTTGTAGCCACTTTTTCCGATCTGGCCTCCAAACGAAATATCACACTAAAGACCGACCTTGGCCGCGATGATCTGCTGGTGGAGGGAGATAGCGGCAAGATTGCCATCGCTTTGAGCAACCTGATCAAGAATGCCCTCATGTTCACGGACGAAGGCGGGCATGTTTTTGTGACCGGCGAACTCATGCCTGGCTATGTTAAAGTTGCCGTGATCGACGACGGTATTGGAATCCCTGCCAAGGATTTGGCACGCATCTTCGACCGTTTCTTTCAGGTAGAGTCTCACCTGACGCGGCGGCATGGTGGCATAGGGCTGGGACTTTCCGTAGCCAAAGCAATGATCGAGATGCACGGCGGACGCATCTGGGCCGAAAGCATGGAGGGAAAAGGCAGTAATTTTACATTCCTCCTACCGGTCAATTCGGATCAAGCGCAAGCCGCCTCGCGTGTCTTTCTGCCCTGACTTTCCACTACGCCGTGTGCCAGGGACATAAAGTTATGCTTTCTTTCTGCACCTTCCCTCTCAACAGGTAGCGCGGCTGCTATGCGACCCATTTTCATCGTTGCCGGACGTCTGGCGCGCGAGTTCCTCCTACCCCCCACGGGCCAGCCATTACTCGATGTCCCCGGCGGCAGTTTGCTCTACGCGGCAGGCGGGTTAAGCATTTGGGAAAAGGCGGTCGGCCTGCTGGGACGCGTGGGTGAGGACTATCCGCGCGCCTGGCTAAAGGAATTGGAAGGGCGCGGCCTGGATCTTCAAGGCATCCGAATTCTGCCGCAAGGCATCGACCTTCGCAGTTTCATTGCCTACAATGAAAAGTTTGAAGTTTCACGGGGGGCGCCGGTCTCACAGTTTGCGCGTCGCGGCCTGCCCTTCCCAAAGAACCTGCTCGGATATCAGAGTCCACCTGACGTCCAGAAAGATGCAAAAAAGCAGGATGGGCTCGCGCCGATCCCGATCGAAATTCCGCACGATTATCTCGAAGCGCGCGCGGTACATCTTTGCCCGCTGGATTTTATGAGTCACAACCAGCTGGCGCATGTCTTCAAGACCGCCTCGGTCAATACGATCACCCTTGATCCTTCACCAGGCTATATGAACCCATCGTTTTACAAGGAGTTGCGCGCCGTTCTTTCCGGACTCACTGCGTTCCTGCCATCCGAAGAAGAACTACGCGCCCTGTTCTGGGGCGAGACACACGACCTATGGGAAATGGCGGCAGCCCTCGGTGATTATGGGTGTGAGATCATTGTGGTGAAGCGGGGCGCGCGGGGCCAAATGGTATATGATGTCAGCGGTAAACACAAATGGGAAGTACCCGCATTCTCATCGCGCGTCGCCGATCCGACCGGCGCTGGCGACGCCTTCTGCGGCGGATTCCTGGCGGGCTATAAAATCGCCTACGATCCTCTGCAAGCCGCGTTATACGGAAACATCTCGGCATCCCTGAAAGTGGAAGGAAGCGGTGCGTTTTATCCGCTGGAAACGTTAAGCGGTTTAGCAGAAGCACGTCTGCGGGCCCTGAAGGACTGGGTGAGAGAAGTGTGATTTTGTATCATGCAAGCATCCATAAGCGAGCCGTTTGGGTTCAACCGTTTCTCCATTTCCATTGAAATGAAGTTAGATCGAAGACTATAATGAAGATCGGAATAACATCTATGCAGCTTGCTGTACGGGCGATATGCAAACAAGATCAAAGCGCATCCTTGGCGGTGTGATTTTCTTTTTTGGGGTTTTCATGGGTCTGGTATTGGCCCTGGCCACGCTATGGGACAAATACGAGGCAGTTTCCTATTTTTTCGAAGGAACAACCTACGCCCCGTTCAACGGGTTACACTGCCCCTTCCTGATGACGCCTCCCGAAACAGTCACCATCAAGGCTGTCTTCGACAATCCGACCCATGAAGAAGATGAGCCATATTACAAAATGGAGATCGGCGGGGTGTTCCCGCGAGAATTTGATGGCCATCTTTCACTTGCGCCTCGCACGTCACAAAGCGTGGAATGGACGGCGAACGCAAATGACATCAGCTTGGGATTTTTTGTCTTTGCAAAATTGCATATCTTGCCAGACAGCATTTATCCGACGCGCGAAGCCACCTGCGGCATCCTGCTCCTGAGGACTTCTGCTCTCACCGGCGGTCAAATATTCTGGATTATGCTCCTTCTCAGTTTGATCGGGATTCCATCCGGCTTCGTGCTTTGGAGGGCCACGATCGTTTCAGCCACGGGCAAGGCCGTGGAACTGCGGCGCGCCATGCTGACGCTTGCCGTACTGGTCCTTCTAAGTTTGCTGGCCGGGCTCATCGGATGGTGGTTTATCGGGGTCATCCTGTGTGCCATATCGATTCTATTAGTAACGGTTCTATTGACCATCTCCGCCGGATAGCGCGCAGAAAACAAAAGAGTGGAGACCCGATTACCAAGTCTCCGCTCCTTATTTTTTACTTCACTAAATTTCTCAACACCGTATGCAAGATTCCGCCGTTGCGATAATAGTTAACTTCCACGTCAGTATTCAATAGCGCGATGGCTTTGAATTCAACTACATTGCCATCAGCTTTCTTGGCCCTCACCTGTACAAGAGATTTCGGCTTCATGGAATCATTTAAGCCATTAATATCGAAAATCTCATCGCCCGTCAAACCAAGTGAGTCGGCGTTCTGACCGTCCATGAATTTAAGCGGGAGGATTCCCATGCCGACCAAGTTGGAACGATGGATGCGCTCGAACGATTCGGCGATCACGGCCTTGACGCCTTGGAGCAGCGGTCCCTTGGCTGCCCAGTCGCGGCTCGAGCCGGTGCCATATTCCTTGCCTGCGATCACAATGGCTGGCACGCCTTCGGCCATGTATTTCATGGCCGCGTCATAGATCGGCATCTCGGTGCCAACGCCCTGCGCCTTTTCAGGGTCAGGGAAATGTTTGGTCCAGTTGCCTTCCTTCGGCGCAACCAACAAATTCTTCAAACGAATATTAGCAAATGTGCCGCGTGCCATGACGAGGTCATTGCCGCGACGCGCCCCGTATTGATTGAAATCCTTCGGCTGAACGCCGTGCTCCTGCAGGAATTTTCCAGCGGGCGAATCAATGGCGATGTTGCCAGCAGGCGAGATGTGATCGGTCGTGATGGAGTCCGCAAAAAGTCCGAGCACACGCGCACCTTTTATATCCTTCACGGACGGCACGTCCAGGCTCAATGATTGGAAATAAGGCGGGTGATGGATATAGGTCGAAGACTCATCCCACTTGTAAATATCGCCGCCGGAGACTCTGATCGCCTTCCACATATCCGAGCCGTCGAACACGCTGGAATAACGATCCTTGAACATGCCCACATCCACGCTGGAGGCGATTGCGGCATTGACTTCATTCTGACTCGGCCACAAGTCCTTAAGATAGACTGGCTGACCTTTTGGATCACTGCCAAGCGGATCTTTGTCGAGGTCAATATCCACGGTGCCAGCCAAGGCATACGCAACCACCAGCGGCGGCGAAGCCAGGAAATTGGCTTTAACCAAGGGATGGACGCGGCCTTCAAAGTTGCGATTGCCTGAAAGCACTGCCGCAGCGACCAAATCACCGCTGGTGACGGCGCGCGAAACTTCGCTCGACAGCGGGCCGCTATTGCCAATGCAGGTTGTGCAGCCATATGCCACAACATTGAAGCCGAGTTTGGCAAGCGGCTCCAGCAGATCGGCCTTTTTCAAATAATCCGTCACGACGCGCGAACCGGGCGCGAGCGACGTCTTGACATAGGGCTGAACGGTCAAGCCTTTTTCAACGGCTTTCTTCGCGACCAATCCCGCCGCCATCAAGACGGAGGGATTGGAGGTGTTCGTGCAGGATGTGATGGCGGCGATGACCACCGCGCCGTGCTTCATCGTGCGCGAGCCGCCGTTGGTGCCGAACGTTGCTTCGGCTTTCAGCGCTTCCGGATTCAACGCAAAGCCGCGTTCCTTGACAGGAGCGGCCAAGGCTTTTTCAAATGCCTCTTTGAGTTCAGACATCGGCACGCGATCTTGAGGCCGTTTTGGCCCGGCAAGTGATGGGACCACAGAGCCAAGATCGAGTTCGAGCGTGTCCGTGAACTCGGGATCCGGCGTAGACGAGTCGCGGAATAAACCTTGTGCGCGCAGATAAGCTTCGGTTCGTTCGATGACCTCATCCGGACGGCCGGTCAATTTCATGTATCTCAGTGTCTCCGCATCTACGGAGAAATAGCCCATCGTTGCGCCGTATTCGGGAGCCATGTTGCCGATGGTGGCGCGGTCGGGCAGGGACATCGAGTCAAGGCCGGGACCAAAGAACTCGACGAACTTATCCACTACACCTTTCTTTCTTAACATCTGCGTGACTGTTAAAACCAGATCCGTGGCGGTCACGCCGTCCTTCAATTTGCTGTAAAGTTTGAAGCCGATCACATCCGGCAGGAGCATATCCATCGGTTGACCAAGCATCACGGCTTCCGCTTCGATGCCGCCCACCCCCCAGCCCAGCACACCGAGCCCATTGATCATCGTAGTGTGCGAGTCGGTGCCCACGAGTGTATCGGGAAAGGCAACGGTTTCGCCGTTCTCGGTCCGGGTCATGACCACGTCGGCAAGATATTCAAGATTGACTTGATGGACAATGCCGGTCATGGGCGGAACCACACGGAAATTCCGGAATGCTTTTTGTCCCCATTTCAAGAATTCATAACGCTCGCGATTGCGCTGGAATTCCACTTCGGCGTTGCGCTGGAGCGCATCCGCCGTGGCAAAGAAGTCCACTTGAACGGAATGGTCCACGACGAGATCCACCGGCACCAGCGGATTGATCTTTTTCGGATCGCCGCCGAGACGGGCGACCGCGGCCCGCATGGCGGCGAGATCCACGATGGCGGGCACGCCTGTAAAATCCTGCATCACGACGCGCGCCGGCAAAAATGGAATGGCGGGCCTCTCGCCGTTTGGCCTCCATGCCGCAATGTTTTTTACGTCTTCCTGCGTGATCTCTTTATCGTTGCATTGGCGAAGCGCAGCCTCGAGCATAATGCGGATCGAAAATGGGAGCCGCTTGAGGTCCGTGAGATGCGCTGTTTCCAATGCGTCGATTCGATAAATCGCATATTCCCTTTTCCCCACTTTCAAACTATTCCGTGCTTTGAAGAAATCGTCCATGGTCAGCTCCTTTGGTAGTGAGGGGGTCACCTCTAAGGTGAGACTCGCAACAAGCTCGCGAGGTACAAAGGAGCGCCTTTGATACCCTGGGATTGTTGGGGGATTTTACTACAATTTCAATTCCCTGTTCAGTTGATTCACCAAGCCGTCACGCTCATCGTCCGATAGAAACGCCGCCTGGGCCGCGGCAAGAATCCGCTCCTTGAGCGTATCCATGGGGAGACCGAGTTCATCACAGACCACATGATATTCCTGACTCAACGTGATGCGCGAAACACTGGGGTCGTCCGTGTTGATCGTGACATTGAGGCCCGCTTCAAGCATGCTTTTCAATGGATGCGCTTCCAACGTCGGGATGACGCCGGACTGATAATTGCTCGTCACGCAGACCTCGAAGGCGGTGTTCCGCTCCCTGGCCAGTGCAACCACGTCACCATCCTCCAACACACGCACGCCGTGCCCGATGCGTTCGGCGCCCAGTTCCTCAATGGCCTCCCGGACATGCGCGGCCGGTCCCCATTCGCCGGCATGAATGGTGATGCGCAAGCCGGCCTGCCGCGCTTCCTTAAACACGCCATAAAATGGCTCAGACTTGAACTCCGCTTCGTTGCCCGCCAAATCCATGGCGACCAAGCCGCGACCTCTTTGTTCCGCGGCGAGCCATGCGACTTGTTCAGCCAATTCATGGCTCTCGTGCCGGTTGACAGACGCGATCAACCGCACCGTCAAACCGAATTCTTTGGCAGCCTCCTGCGCACCGGTAATCACCCAATCAATCACATCGTGAAGCGGAAATCGTTCGGCGCGGCTGAGCGCCACCGGCGTAAAACGCAATTCCATGTATTTCACATTATCCTTGGCCGCGTCCTCAATCGCCTCACGCGTGATGCGATGAATCACGTCCGGCGAACGATAGAACAACCGAAGCGTATTGAACTTGGAAAGAAAATTCTGAAATGAATATTTTTCCTCTTCCTGCATTTGCACAAGGCTGCTGAGCCGCAAAATGTCGGCCGGGATCGTGATCCCGTGCTGGTGCGCAATATCAAGCATGGTGTCCAAACGCAATGTGCCCTCCAGGTGGCGGTGCAGTTCCACCTTAGGGAGGGCGCGGTAATTCTTTAAGATTGCGGTAACTCGTTCGGCCATGTTCTTAATTAATGACGACGTCGTTTCTTCTTGCTGCTTTCCATTTGCGCGGCGTGCCGTTCCACAGGAACCTCGGCGACTTCCGTCGGAGTGACCTCGATGCGACGAGGCTGGTAAGAAAACACCCTTCCGATCACCGCGGCACGCACATCGGCCAGCAATTGCTGGAACAACTCGGAGGCCCGGCCCTTATATTGTACCAGCGGGTCGCGCTGTGCGTAAGCCTCAAGCCCAATGGAAACGCGCAGGGCTTCGACTTTCGTCAAATACTCGACCCATAATTCGGTGATCGAAGACAACAGCAATTGGCGCTTGACCTCGTTTAGGATGTACGAACCAATCGCCTGCACGAGAATCTCGCGATCGGGCGCGCTCAAAGCGGATGCGTCTTCATCCTGCTTTTCTTGGCCAAGTACCTTCGCGGCAGGACCGAAGTCTGACAGCTTGGTGGCATTTTGGCTCAAACGGGCAAACTCACTTTGCCCCCAGGTGGTCTGCAGCGCAGACTCGGCTTCTTCGAGATGTTCCAATACGACATCCGTCACGTCGTCCGCAGCCTGGTTTTCCAACAAATGTGCAGCCAAATAGACATAAGTAAAGCGACTGAAAACCTGTCGAAGCTGGCGATGCGTCCGTTGGTCGAAAAGTGTGCGTACGCCTTGGGATAACGATAGAAGTATTCGGAGTTTGCTCGAATCATCCTTACCGGTTTCACGCTGCAGAACATTCTCCAAATCGCGTTGAACCTGCGCAGTCAGCTGCTCGCGTTGGCGCTTCATCAACTCACGCCCGGCATGGAGGATTTGACTTGCTGCCTCATCCCAGTTGGAAGCATCCATCTTTAATCCCAGCGGCTCATTCAAACGGCGCTCAATTGCGCCGATCACGCGATTGGCATTTATGCCGATCAAGGTCGATTCAACGTAACCTTCCAGCCATTTCTTGAATTCATCAGGATCATCGGTCAGCAAACGCGACTGCTCCGCGCTCAACCGCAGTTGAAAGTGGACCAAACCGCTTAATTCTTCGGCGGCCTTCTGCGGACGGATGGGTTCTTCCGATTCCCGCAAACTCTGGAAGAAGGCGTCCAGCGCATCAGTCCGTTCGGAGATCTGATTGTCGAGAGTCCCCTGTGTATGCTCGATCAAGGTCTCGATGGCGCGCAAGGTATGGGATTGTTCCACTTCGATCGAACGGGAGACAACATCGACCATCGAACTTCGAATATCCTCAGATTTATTTAACTCGTGCAGAATGAGAGACAGGCCAAATGTCGGAACGAGCCGGCCCTGTGACTCGAATGGCGGTTGAACCTGTTCCAGCCAGGCAATCAATTTCCAGGGGCCCTCTTCGTCAGTCAATCCAAGCTCGACACGCTTCTCCACCTCGGATTGCAACATATCGTCCACATCCTCGGTCAAATCCTCCTTGGTGAAGACACGGTCGCGCTGTGAATAGATTTGCTCGCGTTGTTTGTTGAGCACATCATCGTATTCGAGCAGATGTTTGCGGACGTCGAAGTTGGCGCCCTCGACACGGTGCTGTGAATTTTCGATGATGCCGCTGACCATGCGCGCTTCGAGCGGAAGCGAGTCGTCCACCTTGAGGCGCTGCATCAAGCCGCTGACCTGATCGCCGCCGAAGAGCCGCATGAGATCGTCTTCGAGCGAAAGATAAAAACGCGAGGAACCGGGGTCACCCTGACGTGCCGAGCGGCCGCGCAATTGATTGTCGATGCGGCGGGCCTCGTGTCGTTCCGAACCGATCACGTGCAGGCCGCCAAGCTGCTTGACGCGTTCCATATCTTCAAAGTATTGAAGGAAATGTTTGACCTCGGCCTCGTAGAGGCCATAGTTCGATGAGTCCACTTTTTGCAATGCCTGGCGGCGTTCCTCGAGTGGCATGTCAAACGGGTCTTCATAGCCGGCGCGTCGCAGGACGCGATTGACCGCCGAGATGATCTCCTCCGCTAGATCGCCGCCCAGCTTGATGTCCACGCCGCGTCCCGCCATGTTCGTCGCAATGGTCACCGCGCCGAAGGCACCTGCGCCGGCAATGATCTGCGATTCCTCCGTGTGCTTGCGGGCATTCAAGACCTGATGCGGCACGCCGGCTTGCAGGATGGACTTCAAACGATCGGCGGCATCTGACGGTAAATTCAAAATCTCGAGCAGCGTGGCAAGATTCGAAGGATCGTCGAGACTGATGTTGGTCATGCCAAACGATGAGCCGAACTTCCGCAACGCGTCAGGCGTAATCTTATCCAGCGATTCATTGAATGGCTGCAATTCGGGGATGAGCCGTCCATCTTCCTCGCGATCGCTCGATTTCGTGAATCCATGCCGGATCAATAATATCTGCATCAGCCGCCGCAACGGTTCCGCTTTGAGCCGATTGGATAAGCGGTCCGATGATTCGACGGACGTGGTGCCCACCAGCATGGGCCGGCCGAGCGCATGATAGCGAACGATCTCCGCCACGATGGAACGCAATTTTGATTCGATGGTGCGATAAATAGCGTCGGGGTAATCTTTCCGACGATAATAGACCGGTTCATTGCTATCATCGCGTTTCGAATAATAGGAGTATGGATACCCCTCCTCATCCTTGGCTTTGACCTCCACTAGCGGTGCGTTCTCGCCGAAGGCTTGATATTCCAAATTGGTCGGGATCGGCATCACTTCCAATTTATAAATCTTGCTGAACTCCTCCGATTCGGTCAGTGCCGTGCCGGTCATGCCCGCCAGCTTTTTGTACATGCGGAAATAATTTTGCAAAGTGATGGTCGCGTACGTTACGTTCTCGGGCTCGACGCGCACGTTTTCCTTCGCTTCGACGGCTTGATGTAAGCCATCCGACCACCTTCGTCCGGGCATCAGACGCCCGGTAAATTCATCCACGATGATGACCTTGCCGCCTTGCACGAGATAATCCTTGTTGCGATGGAAGAGATATTGCGCGCGCAACGCCTGTTCCAGGTAACCTGTAAGGCGCGCCTGCTCGGGCGTGACATCTTCGGGTCGATCCGGGTCCATGAGACTCTGCCCGATCAGTTGTTCGGCGTGTGACAGGCCGACTTCCGTCAAATTGATGACGCGATCCTTTTCATTGACCTCATAGTCTTCCAGCTTCAGCTGTTTAACCACCTGTGCCATCTTGCCATACCATTCCAGGTCGCCTTGTGCGGGACCGGAGATAATGAGCGGCGTACGCGCTTCATCAATTAACACGTTATCGACTTCATCGACGATGGCGTAATGATGTCCGCGTTGGACGCGTTCATCGAGACGCATGGTCATGTTGTCGCGCAGGTAGTCAAAGCCGAATTCGGAATTTGTACCATATGTGATGTCGGCTTTATACGCCTCAACGCGATCCACCAGCCGCAGATGATGCTGGTCTTCATGCGGCGACTCTTTTTCAAAATCAACCAGGAACGCTTTCTTGCCGTTCTCGGTGACGGCCGCCATCTGCAACACTCCGACCGACAAGCCGAGCGTCTGGAAGATCGGCGCCATCCAACGCGCATCGCGCCGTGCCAAATAATCATTGACGGTCACAAGATGCGTGCCGCGTCCGGTCAGCGCATTGAGATAGAGCGGAAGGGTAGCGACCAGCGTCTTGCCTTCGCCGGTTTTCATCTCGGCGATCTGACCTCGATGCAAAACCACTCCGCCCAGCATTTGGACATCGTAATGGCGCAGCCCAATCGTGCGCTTGGAGGCTTCGCGCACCGCCGCAAACGCTTCAGGAAGAATATCTTCGAGAACCTCTTGAATTTCCTCGTCGTGGCCCTCACCTGTCCCCCGGACAGCCTCCCCCGCTCGGAGAGGGGCCGGGGTCAGGGAAAGCCTGCTGCGGAACTCTTCCGTTTTCGCACGCAGGGCCTCTTCGCTGAGCTTCTCGAATTCCGGCTCAAGCGAATTGATCTCATCCACGATCCCGGCTAATTTTTCAACGGTTCGTTTATTGGGGTCACCCCCGAAGACACTGACAAATTTCTGGAGCATACGGTCCTTTCGGGGCGAGATTATAACAGAGTGATACCAACCGCCTGTTAGAAACCTGTTAGAAGTACAAGCCTGTCCAACGCCGGAAAAGTCGCGCATCAATCGTCATCCGCCGTAACCTGACAGAAATCTTTAGGGAATTATCGTGATAACAAACCCAGTTGACAAAATAGAACATATGTGCTATTATTGTGGTATTGTCATCACAGGATTTTCGCCATTTTATAGGCTTTTATAGACTGTTATAAATGGAGTATAATTCGTATATATAGATTGAGGGCATTATGGCAAACGTATTTGA
>DATJAH010000031.1:0-6569 GCA_035516425.1 Anaerolineales bacterium | reverse complement strand
CAATTTCCGCCTGCGACAGTCTGCCAGCTTTCAACAGTCGCCCCCCTTCCAGCCGTCGTTCTTCCAATTGCTCTCGCGTCAGATAGGTTGGTTTCCATGTCATCCATCAATTGTAAGTCAACTCAGGTTAACCTGAATAGTATAAGTGTTAGGCGGTGAGGGCATAAGGTAATTAGGCTGCCAACCTAACCAGCGGTTGGGCCGCCATTCACTTAGATATAGTTGTAGAATGCCCATCCTTGATCAATCTGTTGTCATGTTTATATTTTCTCTTTAGCTTTAATACAATTATTCGAAATCCGCTTTTTGATAGGAAAAACCATGAAACAACTGGTTGTATTGATAGCCTGCAATCTGCCGTTTGTTTTTTCCTCATGCCCCATTATAGGCGCTAAGCCTTATAACCCCGACCAAGGCATTCTGACCGATAAGCCATGTAAAGTACCATGCTGGAATGGACTTACTCCGGGGAAATCTACACCCACTGAAGTGCAACAATTTATGAACCGGCTTGGAACAGAAGTATGGAAAGGAAGAGATATATGAATAGAGCCGATGGGTTGTAAAACAGAAACAATCACAGATGTGCATGATCTGACTGTAAATGCTCTGATCAGACTGACGGTTGATAAGACTGGCAAGCTAATCTATATACTTTCGGTTAATGAATATATGCCCACCCTCGGCCAAGTTGTTGGTCATTTGGGGCCGCCGGAATTCTTTGAAGCCTGGGATATGCCCAGAGATGTGTTACAGGTAAACGGTGACAACAGCGACTATTATGTAGCAAATGTTTATTATCCCAAACAAGGGATGGCTTTGGATGTTTCCGCTGAAAGCAGGGACATTGGTTTTATAAAACCAGATATGAGGATAAATGGAATTCACTATTTTGAGCCAGGAGAACTTCTGACCTATTTTGCGGCTAGATATGGGTGTGTTGGGAGAACAGACGAGGCAGAAAACAGTTGTAGGAAAGATATTGCGAAATATTTTCACGCTTGGATTGGTTTCGGTTCAATCCACGCAATCCTTGTTCCTCCGGGTCAGGGAAAAACATTTAACCGCCTAACACACCTTTATTCAAAATCAAGAACGAGCAGCCGTGAGGCTGCTCGTTCCACTTCACAATAAACTATTCTCTATTCTCCATTCCCTATTCTCTGCACTCTTACTTCGCAAACTCCGTTGCCCTTGTCTCCCGAATTACCGTCACTTTGATTTGACCCGGATATTGCATGGTCTCTTCGATCTTCTTGGCGACATCGCGCGCCAGGCGGGCTGAGGCGAGGTCGTCGATGTTTTCCGGTTTGACGATGATGCGGACCTCGCGCCCGGCTTGGATGGCGAAAGCCTGTTGCACGCCTTCAAAGGATTGGGAAAGTTCCTCGAGAGTGCGGATGCGCTTGATGTAGGCTTCGAGATCTTCGCGCCGTGCGCCCGGACGAGCACCGGAGATGGCGTCTGCGGCTTCGGCGATGACCGCTTCGATCGTCAATTGATCCACTTCATGGTGATGCGATTCAATGGCGTTGACCACGATCGAGTTGACACCATACCGCCGGCAGTATTCCGCACCGAGTTTGGCATGCGTGCCCTCCTGGTTGTGATCCATCGCCTTACCAATGTCGTGCAGAAATCCGCTTTGCTTGGATAGTTCGACGTTGGCGCCAATTTCCGCGGCCAGGATGCCGGCGAGCTTTGAAACCTCGACCGCGTGCGCCAACTGATTTTGTCCATAGGACGTGCGGAATTTCAGGCGTCCCATGACGCGCAACACCTCGGGATGCAGGCCCGCGATGCCGGCGTCAAATGCAGCTTGTTCTCCGGCTTCATTGATGATCTTGTCAACGGCTTTGGTTTCCTCTTCCAGAATCTTCTCGATGTGTGCTGGATGGATGCGGCCGTCCACCGTGAGACGCGTCAATGCTCGGCGTGCGACCTCGCGCCGTACCGAATCGAAACAGGAAATGGTCACGGCTTCCGGTGTATCGTCTACGATCACGTCCACGCCCGCGGCTTGTTCAAAAGCCTTGATATTGCGACCGTTGCGGCCCACGATGCGGCCTTTCATTTCTTCGCTTGGAATCGGCACAACGGAGGAGGTGACTTCGGCGACACGTTCGGAGGCCACGCGTTGAATCGCATCCGCGATCAACTTGCGGGCACGCTTTTCGCCTTCTTCGCGCGCCTCCGCTTCGATCTGGCGATAGATGCGGGCCATATCGGCACGCGCTTCCTTTTCGACGGCGGCGAATAATTGCTTCTTCGCATCATCCTGCGAAAGTTGAGCGATTTGTTCGAGCTTGGCAACTTCCTGCTCGTACAACTTTTCAATTTCATTCGTGCGTTTGTCGATGACGCTTTGACGTTTGTTGAGATTCTGGTCACGCTGTTCGATCTTGTCCGCCCGGCTGTCGAGTTCGGAACGACGTTTATCGAGGCGCTCCGCTTCCCTGCCCAGTTCGATGCGGCGCTCTTTGATCTCGCTTTCCGCGGCCTGTACGATCTTGGTTGCGCTCTCGCGTGCTTGGGTTTCAATCAGGCGCGCCTGCGAGTTGGCAACCTTCAGGATATTATCTGCTTTGTCCTGCTGATCTTTCAGGCCGCGTTCGTTCTGATAGCGATGATAAAAATAACCCAGCGCAGCACCAAGGGCCAACGCCACAAAACCGATTGCAATGCTAATCACGTTCATATGTATTCCTCATCATTTATTTTTTGTTCCGTGTGCGTCTCATTCCAAATGCGTGAGACCACGGCTGAGACCACCGAGTAGGAGAAGCCGCGGCGGGCGAGATGCTCGGAAATTTTTTTCCGAAACTCGCTCCATTCCTTGGATCGGAGACGGCGCGCCTGCTTCAAGCCTGCTTCATAAGCCAGAGCTTCTTCATTCAAACCTTCCAAGGCGGATTGGGTGGCTTCGTCGGAGAGCCCTTTTTGTCGGAGTTCCATTTGCAGGGCGCGCCGGCTGCGCGGTCGGAATGCGGTGCGGTTCTCAACCCACGCCCGGGCGAATTGTTTGTCATCGGCAAGCCGATTCTCCCGCAGACGTTCGATCGTGTGCTCGATCACATCCTGCGCAAATTCATGCTTGCTCAGATTCTTCCGTATCTCGGATTCGGAACGAGCGCGGTAGCTCAGGTAGATCATTGCCTGTTGATAAGCGCGCTCATGGTCGTCCTCGACTTGCAACGACATGATCCTATCGTTGCTCAACTCCTGCCCGACCTTAAGCCAGGCAGCCGTGAGGCGCGTCAATCCAAAAGCGTAATTTCCTTCGAGGTGAATGTTCACTCGATCCGGATTGTGCCTCTGAGGTTCAATTGCCGTGATTTTCGCCATTAAACAAAACAGCCGATGGCCTGCCATGATGGCCTCGACTGCAAACGAAGTGCGGGAAGCATGAATTATGGAAACTGGCCCCGGGTTCGAAAGAAGCGGGTTGAGAAAAGCCATAAGCCTGAAAATCAGCTTATGCAGCTTGAATCACTGATCGCAAAAAGCATTCTCTCAAATGTATCCGTCGGAGTTGACGGCAACATCTAAACTACCTGAGCCAGTTCGGCAGAGAAGGCTCTGCCAATTTCTTGCGGGTTCCAGAGTTCGTCTTCTAGTCAAGGCCGCCGAGGCGGCAAATCAAGTCCTGAATCCTTGCGGAGTCTTTCGTATTATACATGATTTTTTAACAATATGTTAAGGAACTTGTGGCGGGACCGGGGGCCCGAAGGTCACAACTTTTTTCATCCGATGGGTTAAGATAGTTTGAGCAGTATATACTAGAATGTGACAAGTCTGACTGGCTGGATTTTTTACAGGCCGACCTAATCCAGGACAAGATTTATCAAAAGGAGATCCGATGGCTAAAATCACTCGTGAAGACGCGCTCGAATATCATCATCTCAAAGGGAAACCCGGCAAGATCGCAGTGGTGCCCACGAAACCCATGGACACGCAACGCGACTTGAGCCTGGCGTATACGCCGGGCGTGGCAGAACCTGTCTTGGATATCGAGAAGGACGCCGAACTCGCCTATGAGTATACGTCGAAAGGAAACCTGGTCGCTGTACTGACCAACGGAACAGCCATCCTAGGCCTCGGGGACCGCGGGGCGCTGGCCTCCAAGCCTGTGATGGAAGGCAAGGGCGTCTTGTTCAAGAAGTTTGCCGATGTGGATGTGTTTGATATTGAAATCAATGCGCATGATCCTGATGAGGTGATCAAGGTCGCGGCGGCCATTGCGCCGACTTTCGGCGGCATCAACCTCGAGGATATCAAAGCACCCGAATGTTTTTACATCGAAGAGACATTAAAGGGCATGCTGGACATTCCCGTCTTTCATGATGACCAGCACGGCACAGCGATTATTTCTTCCGCCGGCCTTGCCAATGCACTGGAAATCGTTGGCAAGAAACACAGCGAGATTCGACTGGTGATTTCCGGTGCCGGCGCATCAGCCATCTCCTGTGCGGAATTAGCCATCCGCTGGGGTGTCAAGCGCGACCATATCATGCTGGTTGATTCAAAGGGTGTCGTCTATCAGGGTCGCACCGAAGGCATGAATAAGTATAAGGAGCGCTTTTTGGTGGAGACTGAGGCGCGCACGCTGGCCGATGCCGTGCGCGGCGCGGATGTGTTCTACGGACTTTCCGTCGCCAATGTGTTGACGCCCGAGATGGTCAAGTCCATGGCGAAAGACCCGATTGTGTTTGCCATGGCGAATCCTGATCCTGAGATCCGCCCTGAACTGGCAAAAGAGGCTCGCAAGGATGTGGTTGTCGCCACGGGTCGTTCGGATTACACCAATCAAATTAATAACGTGCTGGGCTTTCCGTTCATCTTCCGCGGCGCTTTGGATGTGCGCGCCAAAGCGATCAATGACGATATGAAATTTGCGGCCTCCGAGGCTTTGGCCGCCTTAACCAAAGAGGATGTTCCGGATTCCGTTTTGCGGGCTTACGGCGTGGATAGCCTGAAGTTTGGGCGCGATTACATCATTCCCAAGCCGCTCGATCCGCGTGTCTTATTGTGGGAATCGCCCGCTGTCGCTGAGATGGCCATGAAGACCGGCGTGGCGCGCAAGACGATCGATATCGATGAGTATCGCGAACAGCTTGCCTATCGCCAGGGCAAGGGCGAGCAGGTGCGCTACTTCTTCCAGAACAAGGCGCGTTCATCCGGGGGCAGGAAACGCCTCGCCTTCGCGGAGGGCGAAGAACCGAAGATCATTCGTGCCGCGTACCAAGTCAAGGAAGAAGGCATCGCAACCCCGGTCCTGATCGGGCGCCCGTCCATCATCGAGCAACAACTGAATGTTTTGGGACTCGATTACAAACCGGAGATTGTGGATCCGTCCGAATTCAAAGGCCTCGATAAATATGCCGCCGTATATTATGAATTGCGCAAACGCAAGGGCCTGACAATGGTCGAGGCCGTTAAGCAGGTGCGTGAGGCGAACGTGTTTGGTCCCCTGATGGTAAAGATGGGCGATGCGGACGCGTTTGTAAGTGGCCTGACGTACGATTATCCGGAAGTCATCCGACCTGCGTTGCAGATTCATCACACCGCTGCCGGCGCGGCGCGTGCCGCGGGCGTCTACATCATGATCGTCGAAGATCGTGTCTATCTGTTTACGGATGCGACGGTTAACATTGAACCGACCGCGGAAGATTTGGCGGAGATCGCTTGCCTCGCCGCGAATTTCGCCAAGCGCCTCGAACTCGACCCGCGAGTGGCGTTCCTGTCATTCTCTAATTTTGGCTCCACCCCTCATCCACTCTCGGACAAGGTGCGGAAGGCGGTTGAGCTGGCCAAGGCGCGCCAGCCGGAATTGGCGGTGGACGGCGAGATGCAAGCCGACACCGCGGTCGTGGCGGAAATCATTGACGAGCGCTATCCATTCAGCGCGGTGAAGGATGCGAACGTGTTGGTCTTCCCATCCCTTGAGTCCGCCAATATCGCATACAAATTATTAGCACGGCTGGGCAAAGCCAAAGCCATTGGACCGATTTTGCTTGGCATGGGCGCACCGATCCATGTATTGCAGACCGGCGATGAAGTCAACAATATCGTGCAGGTCGCGGCGGTCGCAGTGATGGATGCGATGGGACGCGAAGAGCCGCTTGAGAAGAAGGCGAAAAACAAAAAATAAATGCAGGCGAGGGGCTGTCCAAAAAGTGGGCAGCTCCTTTTGATTTTGAACCCTCCTCAAAAGTGAAAAAGTTTAATACAATAGGGGCATGAACAATCAACGCGTGGTTTTCAAGCCGTATACGACGGAACAACCCAGCCTGCTGCCGCGGAGCCTGGACGAATTGATCCCGGAAGATCATCTGGTGCGGGTGGTCAACCGGGTGATCGAACAGATCGATCTCAGCTGCTTATTCGCCAAATACAAAGGCGGCGGGACGAGCAGCTATCATCCCAAAATGATGCTGAAGGTGTTGGTGTATGGGTACGCCGAGAAGATCTATTCGTCGCGCAAGATTGCCAAGGGACTGCGCGAGAACGTGAACTTCATGTGGATCAGTGGCGGGCAGCAGCCAGACTTTCGCACGATCAACAACTTT
>DATJAH010000030.1:0-83411 GCA_035516425.1 Anaerolineales bacterium | reverse complement strand
TGTCGGGCATGTTATCCTTTTCCTTGAGTACAAAATTCTGCGACAAGCTGGTTCGTTGTTCTTGGATCATACTATTTTCTCCTCCGCCCTGCTCTCTAAATTATTGGGAGGAGTTGTCTCACTATTATAGACACAGAGGGGAAGTGCCTCTTCGTCTCCAACCATTTCCTTTTCCTTTGTAATAGGTTCCTGTTCCTTTGTAACAAGTTCTTGTTCGTCTCCAGGAGGTTCTATTTCCTAAACTGAGGCACCGTCTCCTGCGACTCAGACCAGTAGAAAGGAGAAATCAAATGGCTAGAACAAGAAAACCTCCCCCATCCTCGAGAGCGCGCAGGCGCGGCTGGCCGCCCTCAGTTCCATCGACCCGAAGTTGAGCCTCGGGGCAGGCTTGGGCATCAACGATTACGATGCCAAGGTCACCTGCACCCGTCAGGCCCTCGATGCCTGCAACACCCTGCTCTCGCAGGTGGACGGGGCCTACAATGAGTTCCTCGCCGAGGAAGCGGACCTGCGCGACCTGGGCGAGCGCATGTTGGCGGGCGTGGCAGCGGTCTACGGCAAGGACAGCGACCAGTACGAGCAGGCTGGTGGCGTGCGCAAGTCCGAGTGCAAGCGCCCGGTGCGCAAGAAGACCGCGGCATAGACGCTCCTCTCAAACTCAGAGGCCCGGTGCAGGCGAATCGCCGGGTCTTTGAGGACAGGGGTATATATACTCTGCGGGGATTTCCTTTGCCGCATAACCTCAGTTGGGCAGCAGAAAAAGTGCCTAAGAAACAGCTTGGTCTAAATCAGAAGAGCGTACTGGAGCCCTTAATTCATTCGTCGACAATGAAGAGAGACGAAAGAAAATGAAAAAAATTTAGCGAATAATGTTGATGCATATATAGCAAATTGCCCAAATGAAGTACAAGATGAGTTGAGGAAGATTAGATCTGCGATACACGTTGTAGCGCCTGATGCCATTGAACGCACTGATTATTTTAATATTCCTCGTTATTCATATGAGGGTTATGATTATGATGGAATGTTTGCATGGTTCAGCTATAAGGAGCCAAACGTGCGGTTACATGTTCGCCCTCCAGTAATAGAAAGGCATAAAAAGGAACTTGTTGGTTGTGTACTAACAAAGGGTATTGTTACGTTTCCAAAAGACAAGAAAATACCAATAACGGTAGTGAAGAAATTAGTCAAAGCAAGCATATAGGTAATGAAGGATAAGTCTTGATTTGCATCTTAATTATTGTTTACTAGTTCAGGTGCTGCCCAACACAGCGTGGAGCCGACCGCATGAAATCGGATTCGAGTCTATAATTGATTTGCTATTCACTGACCCTGGGCCGCGGCTCACGCCAACCGTTGGGCGCAGTCGCTTTCTCAATGAAGCTGTTGGACGCTCCAGAACCTGAGCTAATACCAAAGGAGAATCCATGGTCAAGAGTTTTGATCAGTCAGCGGCAATACCAAACCCGGCGCTCAAACCCTTTAGCGTATTGATTGGCGAATGGAATACCGAGGGAACACACCCGCTTTTCCCAAACACAGTTGCTCATGGCCGTACCTCTTTCGAGTGGCTGGAAGGAGGGGCCTTTCTGATTATGCATTCGGAAATCGATGAGCCAGGCATTCCCACCGGAATCGCCATTTTGGGTAGCGACGAAGCTTTAGACGCATTTTTCATGATGTACTTCGACGAACGTGGCGTTTCAAGGAAACTTGAGGTGACTCTGCATGATAATGTTTGGAAATGGTGGAGAAATGCACCGGGTTTTTCACAACGCTTCACGGGTACCATCGCAGAAGACGGTAATACCATAATTGGCAAGGGAGAACTATCAAAAGATGGGTCTACCTGGGAAGGGGACCTCAATTTGAAATATACGCGAGTGATGAAAAGATAGCTCTCCCCCATCAGGCCTGCGCCCAACACAGCTTGCACCCCGTACTCGCTTTGCTCGTCGGGGCGAGCGGCCGGACGGGGCTTGTCTCGGAGACTATTGGAGCTTCTTAGCTCCAAATCGGCTGATGGCGGCTTGTAGCCGCCTCAGCCAGTCACGTCTCCGAAGTAGGCGATATTCGCTGGAGGCTCACTCGCCCGACGCCCCAAGATTCGCAACGCGATGTGCCAAGTTTCATGCAATAATATAGGCGAGTCTTTCCCATCCACCCCGCCGGTACCGCAAGCCGTTAGCCAATCAAGAGGAGAAGAGTAATGAACGAGATATTGATCGAAGCATTCCACCAAAAGGATTGGGCTATGAAGGCGCTCATTGTTGCCTGCAAAAAATGTTCAGTTGAAGAACTGACGCGGCCAGCGGTGGGGTTCGGCAGTATTCTGGCAACCTTGAATCATCTAGTGTTGGCTGACGCGGGCTATGTGGCAAGTCTTACGGGTGACCGCGCCGTCTGGGCAGTGGCTGATAGTGAGACGAATGACTTGCAGGAGCTTATCGTGCGCGTTGAAGAAAATGCTGCCAGGTGGAAGCAGTATTTACACAAACCGATTGACGGCGAACATCTCGCGTTTTTGGATAAGGGTGCTTACGAGACCCACACAGCAGTGGTTGTGATGCAAGCACTACATCATGCAAGTATCCATGGTGAGCAAGTGTGTAAGGCTCTGGAGGCATTGGGATTTGAGCCGCCTGATTTGCAACCGTGGGCGTATGCGGATGAGACGGGTCGTAGCCGATGGCTGCGGCCTGAGAGTTGATTCGCAACACTCGGTTTCAAGTCCGCTCATGTGATTGCGCTGTTGGCTAACACAGCCTGCACCCCGTACTCGCTTTGCTCGTCGGGGCGAGCGGCCGGACGGGGCTTACTCGGAGACTATTGGAGCTTCTTAGCTCCAAATCGGCTGATGGCGGCTTGTAGCCGCCTCAGCCAGTCATGGTTCCGAAGTAGGCGATCCAGTCAAGCTGGACGAACGGTGTTCGCTGGAAGCTCACTCGCCTGACGCCCCAAGATTCGCAGCGCGATGTGCCAAGTTTCATGCAATAATATAAGGGAGTGTTGCCAGTCCGCCCCGCCGGTACCCTGTAGAACACAGGGTTTACTCAAGCCGTTGGGCGGCGACTTGATTGTAGCTTTTACGTACGAATTATTTAGCAGCACACGGAGAACGAAATGGAGAATATCCAAGACCAGAAAATGTTCATCCGACGAACCGGGGCTGTATCAGCATATCTTGCCATAATTGTTGGAATCCTTGAGATCTCCATTAATTTCCTGCCAGCGGGGAGGATATCACCCGCATCCGTCCAGGATTGGGTAAGATTATTTCAAAATAATTGGTTTATTGGCCTTCGCGATTTGGGGTTATTAAATATCGTCCTAACAATCCTGGGAATATTGGTTACCTTTTCGATTTATGAAGTAACCAGGGAAGAGGACAATTCATTTGCAACTCTAGCTTTGATTGCCGCGGTACTTGGAGGAGCTGTTTACATTGGCACCAACAAGGCATTGGCAATGATGGAATTAAGCAGGCAATACATACAAGCGTCAACTGACTTACAACGAAACAGCTTGATTGCTGTCGGACAGACGTTCCTTCTGGAAGGAACAGCCCACACGCCGGGAACCTTTAGTGGATTGGCACTAAATGAGCTTGCCCTAGTTCTTGCTTCCTTCGCCGTAATTCGTAGTAAAAAATTCGGAAGGGGTATAGCGATTGCCGGAATGATTGGGTTTGGAGCCCTATTGGTGAATGAAATCATCCAGGTAGCTCTTCCAACCATGAATGCTTTGGGTTTATTGATTGCAATGGTCGGAGGAATAATAAGCATGATTTGGTATTTCTTAATTGCGCAGTCGCTTTTACGAGCGAGATAAAAAACGCGGCCCAACACAGATGTACTCGACCGGCGCCAAAGAAGGAGCAGACTACGCTCAAACAACTTCCGTCAAATCAGCTCCATCCCTTCCTGCCCACCTGCCAGCACAGCGTGCACGCGCCATAGGTATATTTTTTCCCTTTTCAATTCCACCAACGATTCGTAAGAACATCAATGCTCAACGCAACAGTTCAATGAAAGACGTCACGAACAACGACTCTAAAATCAACAGGCTTTAAGCAGGTGAGCCAACGTAGAAGTACAGGAGATAGACATGAAAACCTACACCAAACCATCTGAGGACGAACTTCGGCAAAAGTTGTCCTCCATGCAATATCAGGTCACACAGCATGAAGGCACCGAGCCGCCTTTCCGAAACGAATATTGGAATAACAAACACGCCGGTATTTATGTGGATGTGGCTTCAGGCGAGCCGTTGTTCAGCTCGCTGGATAAATACGACTCAGGCACCGGCTGGCCCAGTTTTACGCGTCCGCTCGAACCGGCCAACATCATCACGCACACCGATTTCAAACTGATCCTGCCGCGCACCGAGGTTCGATCCAAGTTCGCCAATTCGCATCTTGGACATGTCTTCAACGACGGTCCCGCTCCCACCCGTCTGCGTTATTGCATGAACTCCGCTTCGCTTCGATTCGTTCCGGTCGAGGATTTGGAAAAGGAAGGCTATGGTGAATATCTCTCCTTATTCCGCGAGCAAGCAACTAAAAGTCCGGTTCCCGCCAGGAAATGATACCTCCTGTTTAACCCTTTTTGGTTCAAGTCCCGCTAATCGCGGGACTTTTTCTTTCCCTTTCCAACTCTAGTATAATGATTGGTATGGATATCAAAACTCAACTCAATAATTCCATGAAAGACGCCATGAAGAGCGGCGACGAAGTCCGCAAGCGGACGACGCGCATGGCGCTGGCGAACATCAAACAGGCCGAAGTGGATAAGCAAACCACGCTTGACGACGCGGCGGTCATCTCTTTATTGCAGAAGGAAATCAAGAGTCGACGTGAAGCTTTAGAGGAAGCGAAGAAAGCCAACCGGCCCGATTTGATTGCCGATAACGAAGCCGAGATCAAAGTGATCGAAGCCTTTTTGCCGAAAGCCATGCCCGCTGAGGAATTGCGCATGCTGGCCCAAGCCGCCATGGCCGAAGTCGGCGCGGCCACGCCGGCCGACATGGGCAAAGTGATGAAAGCGCTTCTGCCCAAAGTCGCTGGGCGCGCTCCGGGCGATCAGGTCAGTGCGATGGTAAAGGAACTTTTGGCAAAGTAATTTATTCACCACAGAGGCACGGAGTTCACAGAGACCTTCTAATTTCTCTGTGTTTTCGTTTCTCTGTGGTGAAATTTTTATGGAAAATCGTTTTCGTCTTCCGTTGCGCATACGGAGCCTGCAAATCTTTGTTTTGGTTGCCGTCAGCATCGTGACCTTTGCGGCACTGACGCTGCCTGTGAGTCTGCGCCCCGCGGCCCTTCCGCTTCAGGTAGGTGACGTGGCACCGCGCGATATCACCGCGCCGGGCGACGATGAATACGTCAGCCAGATATTGACGGAAGAAGCGCGTCAGACCGCGGAAAAAGCGGTTCAACCCGTCTACACCGATCCCGACCCGGCGATTGCGCGCGAGCAAATCAGCCGATTGAGCGCAACGTTCCAATTGATCAATTTCACCCGCGCCGATACCACTTCCACCGACGATGTCAAGCAGGCACAGCTCGCGAACCTGAACAATATTGACCTCAAGCCGGACAGTATTAAACTGATTTTGTCCCTTTCCGATTCGCGCTGGGATGCCGTTCAACAGGAAAGCCTGCGCCTGCTCGAGCAGGTGATGCGTTCCCCTGTTCGCACCGACAACCTCGACGCGGTGCAAGCCAGCATCCCATCCCTGGTTGATTTAACGTTCAGCGATGAAGAGGCCGGTTTGGTGACGGAATTTGTCGGCGCGTTTGTGGTGACCAACAGCCATTACAGCGCCGATTTAACGGCGGCCGCTCAAAAGTCCGCGCGCGATGCGGTGCAGCCCCTCGTGCAAACCTACAAGGCCGGGGAACGAATCGTTTCGGCCGGTGAGATCATCACGCCCGCCCAAATGGAAGCCTTGCAGGAGTTCAAATTGATTCAGCCGAGCCAGCCCATTGAAACGTATCTGGGCGCGGGCGCGTTGACGATTCTTTCGGCAGCTTTTATCGGCTTGTATTTCTTAAGGCGCAGAAAAATCTCGTTCCTTTCCGACCCGCGCAGCCTGCTGACGGCATCCATCCTGTGGATCGTTTTTATCGCGGGTGCGCGCTTTGTAATTCCAAATCGCGCCATCGTTCCTTATCTTTATCCATTGCCCGCGGCAGGCTTATTGCTGACCACATTATTCGGAATGGAAAGTGGCATCATCCTTTCGTTGGTGATTTCCATGGCAGCCGCCTATGGATTGCCGAACACCCTGGAGCTCATGCCGTTTTACGTCATGGCTTCGCTATGCGGCGTTTTGATGCTCGGACCGGCGCGTCGTTTTTGGGGATTCTTTCGAGCTGGCCTAGTGATTACAGGCGCGGGCATAGCCGTGATCCTGGCCTATGTCTTGCCATCCGCTTCGATGGATTGGACGGGAATCATCACCTTGATCATCGCGGCGCTGGTCAACGGATTGGCCTCGGCCAGCATCGCGCTTCTATTGCAATATCCCTTGGCGCAATTCTTAAATCTGCCAACGTCCATGCAACTGCTTGAAATTTCGCATCCTGATTTTCCGCTTCTGCAAATGTTCCTGCGCAATGCGCCGGGGACCTATCAGCACAGTCTGCAGGTGGCGAATCTTGCAGAGCAAGCCGCGGAGGCCATCGGAGCGGATTCGGTCTTGACGCGCGTCGGCGCGTTGTTCCATGATATCGGCAAGGCGAAGGATGCGTCGTTCTTCGTCGAGAATCAGGCGCCGGGCAATCTCAACACACACGTGGATATCACACCTCAAGAGGCCGCGCAAAAAATCATTCAACATGTCCATGATGGCGTGGCGCTCGCTCACAAATATCATTTGCCGCACCGCATTGACGATTTCATCCTCGAACATCACGGCACGATGCTCACGCGTTATCAATACAATCAGGCGCTCGAAAAGGCAGGCGGCGATGCAGGTAAAGTGGACATGGATCAATTCCGTTATCCCGGCCCGCGTCCGCATTCGCGCGAAACCGCCATCCTGATGATTGCCGACGGTTCCGAAGCGCGCGCCCGCGCGGAAGGACCGGAAAGCGATGACGACCTGCGCGCCATTGTCCGTTCGGTGGTCGAACGCATCCAAAAGGAAAACCAGCTCGATAACGCACCGTTGACCATGCGCGATCTGAGTCTCATCACCGATTCGGTCGTGACCACCTTGCGCGGCACCTATCATCCTCGCATTCAATATCCCGCCGCCGAGCCTCCCGCCGCAACCACCAACGTCCAGACCGACCCGCTCAAAGCGAAGAAGACATGATCTTCATTGAATCTCAATTGAAATCCAAATCGGTTTCGATGCCATTGATTGAGCGCACCGCACAAATCGCATTGACGGATCAAGCCATCGAGGGAGATCTCACCATTGTGCTGACCGACGATGCCAGGTTGCAAGAGTTCAACCGAGATTATCTGGGCATCGACGCACCGACCGATGTACTGTCCTTTCCCGCTTCCGAAACCGACCCGGAAACGGGCGCGCATTATCTGGGCGATATCCTCATCTCCGTCCCGCGCGCCGAGGTGCAGGCCCAATCCGCTGGCCATCCGCTGGAATCGGAAGTACAGTTATTGGTGGTGCATGGCGTCTTGCATCTGCTTGGATACGACCATGCCGAGGCGAAGGAGAAAACAAAAATGTGGAAAGCCCAGGCTGAAGTCCTGGAGAGACTCGGTTTATCAGGAATCGAGATCCAAGAATCTTGATGGCGTATGCGGAACTTTCTCCTCTCCCGTTATCAATCGTTCGGTCATGCCTTCCGCGGCTGGTGGTATGTCATGCGCACGCAGCGTAACGCGTGGATTCACGCCGTTGCCGCAATCATTGTATTTGGCTTCGCATTTTGGCTGCGTGTGTCCGCCATTGATTGGGCCGTGTTGATCCTTACCATTGCCATGGTCTTTGCAGCGGAATTCCTCAACACCGCCATCGAAGCGGTGGTGGATTTAGCCAGTCCCGAAAAGCATCCGCTCGCGAAAGTGGGCAAAGATGTGGGCGCGGCGGCCGTGTTAATCTCGGCGGGGGCCGCCGTGTTGATCGGTCTACTCCTCCTCGGTCCGCCCTTATGGGAAAAAATAATATCCCTTTTTAGATAACGTCATGAGAAAGGAGCTTTTATGGCTTTATCATTTCGTTTTGGAACCGTGGGAGCACCGAGTGGCACACCGAAAAAACCCGGCGGCTCGGTGGGCGCAATTACATTCAGCAAATCCATCGGCTTGACCGCCCTGGAATTGGGTTGGGTACAGTCCGTGCGCGTCTCGGAGGAAACGTGTGCTGCGATCAAAGCCATATCCGGCGAAGAAGACGTCGCGGTCAGCGTCCACGCCCCCTACTTCATCAATTTGAACGCCAACGAGGAGGAATGGCCGAAGTCGCGCAAGCGTCTCATGGACGCGGCACATTATGGAAACCTGGCCGGCGCCACAGATATTATCTTTCACCCAGGCTCGTACTTCGAAAATCCACCCGCGGAAGTTTTGAAATTTGCCATCCCGCGCTTGAAAGGATGTGTGGATGAACTACGCAGGACAAGTAACCCGGTGACGATCAGGCCCGAGACGATGGGAAAGTCGGCGATGCTTGGCTCGCTCGAAGATACACTTGAAATGGCGAGGTCCATCGAGGGCGTCCTGCCGTGTATTGATTTTGCGCATTTGCATGCGCGTCCCGGCGACGGAACGATGAACACGTATGATGAATGGTCGGCCCTGTTGAAAGTTTACGAAAAAACGTTGGGCAAATTAGCGTTAAAGCGCCTGCACATTCATTTGTCGGGAATCGAATATGGTCCAAAAGGAGAGAAGAATCATTTGAAGCTGGCAGAAGCCGATTTGGATCTGAAAGCATTGTTTCGCGCCTTGAAAGATTCTAATTGCGCTGGGAGAATTCTGTGTGAAAGTCCCGTCATGGAAGAGGATGCCCTGATTATGAAGAAAACGTGGATGAAAGTGAGTGGTGAAAAATAGCCAAGCTTTTCATACCACTGTACCACTTTTCGGGCTATGGCTCCCAAAATGACATTTGGCATAGAAATAGGGTGAGGAATTACCGCTTGTTTTTTCTGTAGGAAGTTGTACAATGGGCTTGTACAGTAGTAGTTTACTTGTTTAAGGGGATTTTTACCGGTTCTTGAGACCAAATTCAGGCTGTCGACCAATTTCAAACCAGGCTTATACCACAAACCACTTTAGCGTTTTATGGGTTAAAATGTCGAAAGAACAGGAAAGTGGCTTTTATGAACGAAGAAATAAATAAACCACTATACATCCGGATTCAGGAATACATCGCCGAATTGATTCTTTCAGGAAAACTGGTGCCGGAAACCAAAATCCAGTCTGAGCGTGACTTCAGCGAGGATTTGGGTGTTAGTCGCATGACCGTGCGGAGAGCGATTACAGAATTGGTTAATGAAGGCTTATTGGAGCGTAAGCATGGTTCGGGGACCTATGTCGCCAGACCCAAGGTCACCTATGAGTCCGCTGAGCTCATTAACTATGGCCAAGCGATGCAGCATCGGAACATAGCCACGGCCAGTCAATTGCTTGAGTTTGGAGAGTTGGCGGCCAGTCGGCGTCTCGCTGAATCGCTGCAGATCGAAATTGGAAACCCCATTTACCGAGTGACCATTCTGCGCTTTGCCAATCGCGTTCCAGTGATCCTGGAACGCGTTTTTATTCCCTGTGGCCGCTGTCCCGACTTGGAAGAATGGGATCTTGAAAAAAGTTCGGTCTACGATCTTTTAACGGATATCTATCACATTAACCCTGGCCGCAGTTCACAGACGGTCGAAGCGGTCGCGGCGGCAGATATCGTGGCTCAGCAATTGCGAGTGGAGGACGGCTTCCCCTTGCTGATGCTCTCACGAGTCGTTTTTGAAGAGAAGGTCGAACGGCCGATCGTATTCTCCCAGGATTTTTTGCGCAGTGATTATGCCCGCATTCATACTACCGCGCTATTGGAAGAACAAAATGAAAAACCGCAAGAGGTCAGCACGCGAAAGGAGGAAATGGCCGGGAAACAGCTTAGCTAGTGTATGCAGTTGATACATGTGATCACAATTTGAAAGGAGAAAATACAATGGCTGAAATGGTTGCACCTGCGGGCGCAACAGGCAAGAAACTTTACGCCCGCAAAAGTTCAGGTCTGGTCAGAACGATTGGCGTCTTTGGCGCGATGGTGTTTGGCGTCCACTGCATCAGTCTTTCTTCCTCGGGCCTGATTCCGTTCTCGTGGGTAGCAGGCGTATGGCCCGGGAGCAGCATCATCGGCGTGCTGACGGTCGCCATGTTCTTCTGTCTATTCCACGCCTACACCTACGCAGTAATTGGCGCGACGATGCCCCGTTCGGCCGCGGACTATACGCTGGCCAGCCGCACCCTGAGCGCGCCGCTGGCTTTCGCCGCCTCATGGACACTGGTTATCTTCAGCGCGATGGTGGCGGGCTCCCTCATCGCTTGGATTCCAAAGACCGCTTTTCCGGTTCTATTTCATACGATGGGTATCGTCCTGGGCAATCAGGGCTTCGTCAATTTCGCAAACTGGTCCTCGACTCCCGTTGGGATCGTCGTCATTGGCACAATTTGCACGCTGATCACTTTCTTCACCATGATTCTGCCAACACGGACCATCCTGCGTATCCTGGAAGTCGGCTTTTTCCTGGGCTTGGTAGCTTGGGTGGTGCTGTATTTCCAGCTCGGTACTGCTGCCAAGGATGCATTCCCCGCCGCTTGGGATAAATTCATGGGCGCCGGCAGCTACGAAGGACGCATCGCCCTCGCGCAACAGAACGGCATGGTCATCAATCCGAACGTGGGCATCATGACTCTCGCCGGACTGATCATGGGTTTCTGGATCTTCTACGGCTACTACATCCCGACTTTCTTCGCAGGCGAGGTGAAGCAGGCGGAAAGCACGCTCATCTCCGGCTCATGGGCTTCCCTGCTTGTGACCTGGGCAATCTTTGTGGTGGCGGCGATTCTCTTGCAGCGATTGGTGCCTCTGAATTGGCTGGCAGCCGAATCCTACCTTAGCAATGCCGGCGTCACCAGCGCCAACCCCATGCCGTGGATCACTTTCTATGCGGCCATCCTCAATCCGAACATCATCCTCTTGTGGATTGTGGCCATCGCCTGGTTCTACACGCTGATCAATCTGGCACAGACCTACTTCTTCTATTGCAGCCGCATCATCTTTGCATGGTCATTTGACCGGCTGATTCCGGAAGGCGTCTGCTATATTCATCCAACTCTCAACAGCCCGATCGTTGCCATTTCCATCATCACCGTGATCGCTGAGGTCGGCGTGTTAGATGCTTCTGGCTGGCTGTGGGCCGGAAGTGTGATGGGAGCTCAATTGAACTTCGTATTCTTTGCCGCATGCACCATGCTGGTTCCTGTGGCAGCCATTACCTTGTTCCCATTCACTAAACCGGATCTGTTCGAGAATGCCAGCGCTTTTGTAAAGCGCAAAATTGGCAAGGTGCCCGTAATCACTATCATCGGCACAATCACCTTCCTGTTCCTGCTGTGGCTGATCGTGGCCTCCTTCATATTCCCAGCAGTGGGAGGCATGATCACGTATACGACCCTGGCCATTTTGGCTGGTTTTATCATCAGCGGCCTGATCGTGTTCTATGTGGCTCGTGCCTACCGATTAAGCAAGGAAGGGATCGATATCAACTGGACCTTCCAGTCTGTCCCGCCCATTTAAACCCTCGCATACAGAGTTCTGTGATCCGGCAGTGCCTCCTGCCGGATCACAGAGAACCTTATTACTTAGGAGTATCCAATGAAGATGACCCGTATTCTATATGGTTCAGACTTCCACGGCTCGGAAGTGGTTTTTCGCAAGTTTCTAGCGTCGGGGATTCAGTACAAGGTAAATGCACTTATGGTAGGAGGAGATGTAACCGGCAAGGCCATGGTGCCGGTCATTCATCAGGGAGGCGGACACTATCAGGCTCATTTGTTTGGCGCCGATAAAACCGCCGCGACCTCCGATGAGCTTGACAAATTAAAGAAATCCATCAGCGCGGTCGGTTTTTATCCGATCATCTTGGAACAGGATGAAGCTCAGGAGTTGGAAGACGATCCGAAAAAGATGGGGGCGCGCTTCGAGCAGGAGATGTGCCAGCGCGTCCGCGATTGGATGAAGCTGGCAGAGGAAAAGCTGGTCCCTCAAAAAATCACGCTGTACTTCATGGCCGGCAACGATGACTTATATTCCATCGACAAGGTCATGGAGGAGTTTCAACACATCCGCAATCCGGACATGAAGCACTTTGAAATGGAAGATGGCTATGAAGTGGTCGGCCTATCGAACGCCAACATCACTCCCTGGCTCTGTGCCCGCGATGTTGAAGAAGAGGAGTTGACGCGGAAGCTGAATATCCTGGCTGGCATGATTCAGAAACCGGAACGAACGATTGCCATCATCCATGTCCCGCCGATCGGCTCGGGCTTGGACACCTGTCCCGACCTTGATAAGAATCTCAAAATCATTACGCAAGGCGGACAGGTCGTGATGAAGCAGGCGGGATCGCCGGCGGTCAAAGCTTTCATCGAAAAGGTCCAGCCCATGTTAAGCCTGCATGGGCATATTCACGAGTCACCCGGTCACGTCCGCAACGGGCGCACGCTGATGATCAATGCCGGAAGTGAATACGCCGAGGGCATCATGAAGGCCGCCATCGTCAACCTTGAAGACGGAAAAGTGAAAGGTCACATGCTGGTTTCTGCTTGACGGAGGAACGAATGGGTAAATACGGCGAGATCGTGGAAGATTTCTATACAGAGCGCACCCGCATCCTGAATGCCCTGGCCCAGGAAGAAAACAAACACATCATGATGCGCCTGATCGGTGCTCTGGCATTTCGGACGCATTGCCAGACCTACGGTTATATTCAGGACAAGCTGGGCCGCAAGTTCACCGATTTCGATTTCGTCTCCTATCCACGTTTCGTACGGGATGTCCGCCGCATCCTGACCGAACTGGGTTACGAAGAGGATAAGCAAGTCACCCAATTGTTTGGTGACCGGCGCATGCTGTTCCACGATCCAGCTTTTGGCCGCCATTGCGACGTGTTCTACAATGTTTTGGATTTTTGTCATCCGATCAACTTCGTGGGCCGCCTGGAAGCGGAAGAATTGACAGTTCCGCTGGCGGAACTGTTGCTCGAGAAAATGCAGATCGTTCAAATCAACGAAAAAGATCTGATAGACAGCATCATGCTCTTGCGCGAACATCCCATTGGGGATGCAGATAAAGAGACAATCAATGCTGTCGTTATCACCCACATCCTTGCCAATGACTGGGGTTTCTGGCGAACCGTTACCGGCAATTTAAATATACTGGATGAGAAGCTTGAGCATTATGGCGGCCTGTCCAAGGAAGATCGGCAGGTCGTGCATGAACGCATCAAGGAATTACTGGATCGCATTGAGGCAGAGCCAAAGTCCTTGCGCTGGAAGGCGCGCGCTCAGGTGGGTGAGCGCGTCAAATGGTATAAGGATGTGGAAGAACTACAGAGATAGAAGAATGGGGCAGGTTGTTTGAGAAAGGAATTGTTCATGAAATCCGTCGAAGACTTCATCGTGCCATGGATCAAGAGTGCTGAACCTTACAGTGATAAACATATGGATATCGCCTGGGAGAATCCCCAGATCATCCGCATGATGTCCAATGAAAACCTGCTGGCGCCATCCGAATCGGTTCTGGATGCGATCCTGGAGGCCGCCCGATTGGGGAATCTATATCCCGGCTCGGGACCCGAACTGCGCAAGAAGCTTGGCGAAGCGGCAGGCCTGACCGCTGATCATGTTGTCCTGGGCAACGGCTCAACGGATGTAATCAACTTTGTCGCCCACACCTTTATTTCACCTGGTGATGAGGCATTAATCTCTGTCCCCACTTTTCCAATGTATGAAGCGCGTGTGCGCGTGGCGGGCGGCAAGGTCGTCTCGGTACCAATGACGCGCGATTTTTACTGGGATATGGATGCGATTCTCAAAGCCGTGACGCCTAAAACAAAATTGATCTTTATTTGTTCACCCAACAATCCGACCGGCAATCAGATCGCCGAAGCAGATCTGCTGCGCATCCTGGAACTGGGAATTCCCACGTTCTTCGACGAAGCCTATTACGAATTGGAAAATGAGGTCGTCAGCCGCGCCCCTTTGATCAAGAAATATCCACAGATGCTGGTCAATCGCACGTTCTCCAAGGCGTTTGGCCTGGCTGGTTTTCGTATCGGATATGTGTTGTGCGATCCGAAGCTGGCGATCCATTTCAATAAGGTGCGCTTTCCGTGGAATGTCAGCCTGATTTCGCTGGCGGCCGCGCTGGCGGGTCTGGAGGACGCGCAAGATCAAGAACAAAAGCGCCAGAACGTGATCCAAGGCCGAGAATTTATTTATGAAGAGATCAACAAGATGCCCGGCTTGCGCGCCTATCCATCCGAGGGCAATTTCGTTTTGGTCGATGCCAGCGTGCTGGACAAGGAATCCAGTGAGATTCGCGATGCCATGGCCGAAAAAGGAATCTTCATCCGGCCGATGAGCGGACACAATATGTCGAAGGGATTCATTCGCATCACAGTGGGCACGCCCGAACAAAACCATTTGTTCATCAGGCTGTTCCATGATTATGTGAAGGAAGTATTAGGGATCTAGCCTACAGGTGAACAGGAGATACACCATGGCAAGCAAAAAATACATCCTGGCTCACGATACAGGCACAGGTGGAAACAAAGCAGTGCTCTGCGATTTGAAGGGGAGGGTCGTTCATTCCGCCTATCAATCGTATGGGATTTCTTATCCGCATCCAGAATGGGTGGAGCAGGACCCGGATGAATTGTGGAGCGTCGTCGCTGCGACCTCGAAGCAGGTCATCCGCGAGTCGGGGATCGACGCGGCGGACATCATCGGAGTTGGTGTCTCAGCTCAGATGTGGAATACGCTTCCGGTGGATGAAAAAGGCAGGCCGCTCACGCCGATGCTTTCCTGGCTCGACCTGCGCAGCATCAAGCAGGCCGATCGCGTGGTGGCCGGCGATATGCCTGCCTTCCTTTTCAAGCACACCGGCAATATTCCCACTGCTAAAGACAGCATTCCAAAAATATTGTGGATCAAGGAAGAACGGCCCGAGGTTTGGGATAAGACCGCCTATCTCTTGGATTGCAAGGAATACATTCTTTTCAAGCTGACCGGCAAGATCGCGATTGATTGGGTGGGCGCATCCGTTTACTTCCTTTTCAATCCATACACCAAGACGTGGTCTGAAGAGGTCTGCCAAAAACTTGGGATCCCGATCGAGAAATTGCCGCCGGCTTTTCCCTGCACGGAAGTGATCGGCGAGATTACATCGGAAGCGGCAAAGCAAACCGGACTGAAAGCTGGCACCCCCGTCGTAATCTGCGCGGGGGATGTCGCAGTGGCTCAATCCGGCGCGGGCGCAAACCAGGAAGGCAAAGTTCACCTATGCATCGGCACGGCAACCTGGATCGGCGTTTCCACTTCCACATTCCGCAATGATCCCATCAAACCATTCTGGGGATTGAATCACATTGATCCAAAGAAATATATCATCGCGGGCGAGATGGAAACTGGCGGAGGCGCATTGATGTGGTTCCGGGATGTGCTTGGCCAGGAGGAACGGCGGCTCGCGGCAGAAAAAGGCAAATCCAGCTACGACCTGATCAGTGCGGCGGCGCAGGCAGTCCCGCCCGGCTCGGATAAGTTGATCTTTTTGCCGTGGCTTTCAGGCGAGCGTGCGCCGGTGTTGGATCATTACGCGCGCGGAGGCTTTATAGGTCTCAACATGAGTCACAACAAAGCTCACATGGCGCGGGCGGTCATGGAAGGTGTAGCCTATCATCTACGCTGGATTTGTGAGGCAATGGAGAAGGTCGGCTTTCGGATTGACGGCTTCAACGGCATCGGCGGCGGATTAAACAGCAAGGTATGGGCTCAAATCATCAGCGATGTGACCGGCAAACCATTGCGTGTTGTGAAAAATCATCTCGAAGCGGGTGCCGCCGGGGCGGCACTTTCGGTCGCGGTGGGCCTGGGAATCTATTCGAGCATGGATGAAGTGGACGGGTTGGTGAAGATCAGCCGCGAAGTCCAGCCTGATGCATCTAACTGGAAACGATACGACGCGCTGTATTGTGAATATCGCGAGCTATATGATTTGCTCGTTCCCGTTCACCGGCGGCTTTATCAAATTCCATGAAGATCATCATCGACCATCAGAAAGTGAACACGCGCGCCTGGCTGGCCAACGCCGCCAGTATCGGCGGCTTGGTGCTGTTGCTGGCCAGCGTGCTGATTCCCCTGTTCTGGCCGGTGTTCGCCGAAATCGCCTTCATCCTGCTTGTCTTCAGTGGCTGTCTCGCGATCATCGGCATCTATTTTGCCAATCGCTGGGTACGAAGGCCGCGGCCGGAGGAAAGCCTCGACAAAGCCCTCAAGTCGCTCGACGACCATTATCACATTTATCATTATGCCTCCCTGCCCTGCGATCATGTCCTTCTAACCCCGACAGGCGTGATCGCTCTGGAGGTCGTCAATTTGAGCGGAAGTTTTTCCTATCGCAACGGGCGCTGGCGGGAGGCCATGACTTTCGGTCGCGCGCTTCGTTATATTGTCGAGGAGCGCGTGGGCGACCCGGTGGTATTCTCGCATGGAATCGTCGAGGAACTTGGCAGGCTCTTCGAAAAGGAATTGGGCGGAGAAGCCAGGGTCCCTATCAAGGCTCTGACCGTGTTCACGCACCCCGCCGTGGAACTGGATATCACGGGAACGGCCATCCCGGTCTGCAGGATCGAGAAGCTGCGCAAACAAATGACGATGAGTTCCGAAAGACTGGCGCCCGAAGTCTATGAGAAATTGAGTTCGTATCTGGAACGGGTAACGCTTAGGTGAGCACGTTTCACGCGGGACTCAACCAGCTTGCAGGCCCCTCGAAAACAACAACAAACTGGCTGCCTGCAAAGCACGTTCAACAAAATCGAGAGCTTCGCGGGCCGTGATGGCAAATACGCCTCTGTGCGAGTCCTTCCACTGTTGGTACCCCTCTTCGTAGGAAGGAAGTATCACGGAGTGGTGAAGCAATTTAACGGTGCTCCTTTCGAGAGCCGAACTCGAGAAGGGCATATGGGATACGGATGCAGAAAATCCTCCCGGAGCTCGACGGTTGCGAATCGGCACTCCCCGAATGCTCACAGGCACTACTTTCCCGACTTTTGGCTGCCAATCAATACGGACTATCACAAGTATTGGCTGTGGATCGCCCGGGCGACCTTCAAATAACCATTCCTGACCAGCTCTTAGAGACGCATCTTGCACGGTGAATTGTGTTGCGGGGACCATGTCATCTCGGATGGTTGCATCGATCCATGAGACACTTGGGTTGATGATGGTGCAGCGTGTCCTTCATCCCCACAACATCGGCTTGACCACCATCAGCAAGACGATGATGATCACATCGACCGTGACCAGGACGCCAAGCCGCGTGCCTTGCTTCGCAACCGCCTGATAATTCGGCGAGTCGAAGCCTTCGCTTTCCAAAAGCTGAATTTGGCGTCTGACCAGCGGCGCATAGGCCGCGATTCCGAGCAGAGCCGCGAGCACATAAAGGACCAGCGCGGTCAACAGCCAGGGCGTGGTCAGTGGCAGCCGGGTCATGAATGCCATGGTCAAGCCGGTCAATAAAAGCAGACCGTAGCAGGGATTGGCCAGGCGCTGGTCGATCAGCTTGATATTGCGCAGGACAAACGGCAGAGCTTTCGGTTCGCGCGAGGCTTGTGCGATCCAAATGCCGTAGGTGATGTTCGCCCCCACCGCCGTGATGGCGGACAGAACGTGAATCCATTTAATCCATGAGAACAACATGACTCGCTCCTTATTCTATGATCCGGGCTTATGGTTGGCTTGGGGCACCAGCTCAAACCTATATCCTTCGATTTCCACATAAGGTTGATAGGGTCCGTAACTCACAGCCCGCACACGCCGCGCGATTTCCTCTTTGCTCATGTCCGGCGTGATCTTAAACAGCTCGTTGAATTGTTTGCGCGTGAACGGCGGACGCGTCCATTTTTCGGAAGAGACTGGCAATTCTTTTCCATCCGCCATCAATTGCGCAATCTCAAAGAACAATGCGATTTGATTTTCGTACGTTCGCGTCAATAATGCGGCGACGTCGTCTTCGGGATGGACGGGGAATCTTCTGACTGCGATGATCTTGCCGGTATCCACCTTGGCGGCCATGTGGTGGCAGGTCACACCATATTGCCCGGCGTTCTCGTAAAGCGCAAAGTTGTTACATCCGATACCCGGATATTCCGGCGAGGCGGGATGAAAGTTGATGGCCGCTTTCTTGGCATGCTTCAACAATTCTTCAGGCACCACCCAGCGCGAGAGATAAGAGATGAGGTAATCGCCCTCCCACTGGCGGATCTCATCGGGCAATGGGTCGCCCCATTTGCCGAGGCAGAACATCACGCGCGCAAAACTCCTTTGACAGAATTCCAGAGCGCGAGCGCAGTCGGCATCATCCGCTTTGCCGAGAAAAAGAAGAGAGAAATGATTATGGGGCATGGGCTTATTATAGCCGCACTGGTTCTTCCCCTCTAACTCAACAAAAGAAAACCTGCCTCAGCACAGGTTACATGGAAATATATTCTCTCAGGTTATGTTCCACGGCGTAGGCCGCCGCTTCTGCCCGGTTATTGACACCCAGCTTCGAGAGAATGCTGGACACGTAATTTCGCACGGTGCCCTCGCCAAGGAAAAGCGCTTTGGCAATTTCGCGATTCGTCTTGCCCTCCGAGACCAGCAATAAAACATGTTTTTCCTGTTGGCTGAGATGGGCAAACGCCGACGCTTCCTCTTCCTTGACCGCGCGCCGGACCTCCTGGAAGACGCGCTGGGTCACGGCCGGATCCAACAACGCCTCGCCGCGGCTCACCGCCTCCAGCGCCTTGACCAAATCCTCGCTGCCAATCTGTTTCAAAATATAACCTGAGGCACCGGCCCGAATCGCCGAGAAGAGCATTTCGTCCTCCGCATACGAAGTCAGCATGATGACTTTCGTGCCGGGAAATTTCGTCACAATCTCTTCACACGCCTCGATTCCCGAGGTCCCCGGCAGACGGATATCCATGATCACGACCTCCGGTTTAAGATTCGCGACCTGCTCGAGGGCCTCGCGCGCCGACCCCGCCTCGCCTACAACAGTAAATTGCGGGTGACGATCCAAGAGCGACTTCAAGCCAATGCGGACGACCTCATGATCATCCACCAAAAGAATATGTTGTTTTGCCATGGGGAAAATGTTCCTCCAAGTTGTCCATAAACAGTATAGTCGAGAGAAGAAGGACTGGCAAGGGCAATTAAACGCGTAAGGGCGAGTCTGCGGCTCGCCCTTACGGATAGGTTGGGATTTGTCATTTCGCTTTAACGGTGATGACTTTAGGTTTGACTTCCTCTGCTTTGGGCAACGTGATGGTCAGAATACCATCTTCAAACTCAGCCTTGGCTTTATCAGAGACCACCGAGATCGGAAGCACCACGCTGCGTTCGAACGCGCCCCAGTGCTGTTCCCGGATATGGTAATTCTTTTCCTTGGTCTCATTCTTTTCCTTCATCTCGCCCCGGATGCTGAGCACATCACCGGTAACGTCGATCTGGACATCATCAGCCTTGATGCCGGGCAGAGCCGCTTTTACGACTACGTCATTGTCGGTTTGGTACATATCAAGAGCGGGGCCATCCCGACCTTCGGTGAGGCGGAATGGGCGGGTGAAGGCGTCGTCGAAGAGACGATCCATAGCCTCGCGCAGAGTCATCATCTCGCGCTCCGGCTCCCAACGAATAAGATTTGACATAGCAGCCTCCTTTTGATGGATTGGTTTATGCCCTTAATATAAAGAGCCCATGTTAGAAGAACATAGGCTCAATGTAAAAAATCTATATGAAGTCTGCCAAACGAATTGCTTCTGCGACTTTTCGTGATGGAAGTCCACGAACCGGTAAAACCGCCCCCAACTCTGTTGCAACCGGCTTTGGGCCAGCAGGACCTTGGTTCAATACCCGCCGGCTTCGCTGGGTTTACCTGGGTGATCAAGGAACCTGATCGACCACCATGATGATCTTGGCACAATCGTAGAAATAGTGGATTTGTCCACCCGGATGGGTGGCCGCCCAACCTTCCAATTCAGCGAAACGATTGGGGTCGGCGATGATGGATTCATCCGGTTTGATCGCAAGCGTATCCACCGAACTGGTAACATTCACGATCGGGTGGCTTCCGCTAAGGAAGTCGGTTGAGGCATGCGTGCCGTATCGATAGATATCGTCGCTGAGCAGGTAAATGCTAGCCTCCGGCCGCAACGTTCCGGCGTAGCTCCCCATGTAGGAGGCAAAGCGGCCGACCGTGTTATCCGCATAGAGGCAACGCCCAGCAAAGTCTCCATAATACGCCCATACATTGGTAGCCAGCAAACTGATTGTTACGAGGGATGCGAACAAAACATAACCCATACGGTTCTTTTCCCAAGCCACACCGACTGTCTCCAAGATCCCATCAAGACCGATCGCCACCATCACCACCGCCGCGGGTAAAACGGTTAACATGCGATAGGTGTCCGCGGAGGGCGGAATGGCAAAAATACCTATGGCGAAGGTAAAACCCCAGAAATACACATTTAAGAAAAGATAATTCAAATTGCGTATACGGACCAGGCATAGCCCCAGGCCCATCAGAAACAAGGCTGCGGAGAGGAGAGTCAGCGGGGGTATTGGCGAGCCGTAGTAATCCAGCGAAGGGTAGTAAATCAGGGACAAGAAGGCATGCACAACACGCTGCGCAAGAATCAGCATCGGAGGCTGACCGGTCGAGGCGGCCGTCTGGGCCAGCCAGCCGGTCTGAAAGGTTCCGCTGGAGGACATGCGCGAAAGAAAGTCGTCGGGGTGTTGCCAAATGTAGGCAACTTCTGGAATGATCAAAATGACAAAACCACCCCAAAAGGCCAGCCACTCCCGAACCGCCGACCTGCGCCAATAGGTGAATAAGAGCATCCCCAGGCTAGTTGCTGACAACAAACCAACCAACACTTGAGCCATCTGGTTTGCGCAGAAGAATACGGCCAACAATACGCCCGCCAGGGCGGCATTGATGAAGCTGCGCTTTTCAAAAGCAGCCAGCAGGAAATACAGGATCAGCGGAATGAACAAGGTGGCGAAGATATAGTCGCTCCCAGAAGTGCGGCTGAAATTCAGGTCAAAGTGGGAAAAGGACAAAGAGGCGGCAGCAACCAAGGCGACCCGTTGCCCGGCGATTTCGCGGGCTAGAAGATAGATTGCTGGAACCGAGAGCACACCCGCGATGGCCGGTAATAGCCTGAGGGCGAAAGCCGTCGGGCCAAAGATAGTGAACACAAAATTCACGGCTTGAAGATAGATGGCACTGAGGTTGTTCCATAGCGCAAATGGGTTGGCCAGTGGGTTTTGTAATGTCGTCCGGGCCAGCAAGCCGAGCGTGCCCTCATCCCCATTGAGGACGCGTGGGATGGTTCCCAGCTCATAAAAGCGCAAAATGGCGGCCAGCAGGGTAACGATACTGACCGCTGCGGCCTCCCATGAATGATCCGCCAGCCATTTCTTCCAGTTCAGGGCTTGAAAGTTGAGTTGCGCGAAGGCGACCAGATAGCAACCTGCCCCGGCCACCCACAGGGAAATGACGGGCAGGTAATTCGGGTCAGCCATCTTCCCGAACCAGACTGTTGAGATCGCCGTCAGAGCCGAAAGTGCAATGGCGGCTGTGATCCAGCCCGCCGAGTCGTTCCACGGCAGGTGGTTAAAAAGGGTTTGCAGGAAGCCCGGTATGGGGAGAGACACGCTTAGTACAAACAGCACCACACCAGCCAGAGACAGCCACATCAAATTGGGTACGCCTGTATCCTGACGTGTGGGAGCTGTATAGAGAATCGTTTGACTGACGATCACCAACAATACGGATAAAAAGGCAAAGGCGCCACGCACTTTATGCACGACTAAAGGGTCGTTCCGCTTTTCTTTCATATCGGTAACTTTTTTTAAAATACGCAATGCTCATCGTTGCTAAAATTTTAGGATTTTTCGCGGCGGAAATCCACAAAGCGGTATCCCACACCGCGTTCCGTTAAAATGTATTTTGGATCAGCAGGGTCTTTCTCGAGTTTCTGGCGCAGATAGTTGATGTAGAGTCGCACGTAATGCGGCTCATCGCGGTATTCATAGCCCCACACCTTTTGCAATAATTGATCGTGGGAAACAACCCAGCCGGCGTTCTGAACCAGATGATAGAGCAATCGATATTCTGTGGGACGCAATTTAACCAGCTTGCCTTCCAGCCAGATTTCGCGACGGTCAAAATCGATTTTTAAGCGGCCGTCCACTTCGATCAGTCCGTGCATGGAACCGGTCGCGCCTTCCGTACGACGCAGCACGGCCTTGACGCGGCTCACCAATTCGCGCGGGCTGAATGGCTTGGTGATGTAATCATCCGCACCCAGTTCCAGACCGCGGACGCGGTCATCCTCCTCGCCTTTGGCGGTCAACATGATCACCGGAACGTTGGTCACCTCGCGGACGGTTTCCAAGACCTCAAAGCCATCCAGATCCGGCATCATCACATCCAGCAGGATGAGGTCGGGCGTATCGCGCAGCTTGTCAATGGCTTGTTTTCCGTTGAAGGCTTCAATGACTTGAAACCCATCATGCTCTAGATTCATACGGATAAAACGAACCATCCGTTCTTCATCATCCACAACCAGGATGCGTCGGCGGTCGAACTCTTCAGGCATGTTATTCCCTCACGAAACCGATGACCTTCTCTTCTTCCTGTCCTTCCAAGATCTCGACCAAGCTGAGCTTATCCAACGGAATGATCACTTTGACCACATTGGCTTCCAGATAGTGCAAGTCCTTGCCATCGCGCTGGCGCGGGTTGGAAACCACCATGATGGTGTCATTCGGTTTGGGAAGTTCCTCCACCTCGCCCAGGACAGGCAAATCGCCCGGGATATGCAAGATGACAGTATATGGCATAGTTACACCTCTCAGAGTTCAAGACGTTTTCAGAAGAACCTGTATTTTCAATTTACCAAGGGCGATGATATCGCCGTTACTCAGCGGATGTTCGATATTGGGATTTAATCGCTTGCCATTGATATAGGTTCCGTTCGCCGAGCCCAGATCCATGATCAGGATGCGGCTGGCCGTTCGTTTAATCACCGCGTGCAATCTGGAGACTCCATTCGCATACGCCTGGTAGGGCGATAGATCGATGTCCGGCATGATGGGCTGGCCCTCACTGATACGGCCGAGCGTGAACTCGCCCCGGTCGCTCACCGGCAGCATCTGACCCGTATCCATGAGGTGAAGCGTGATCCACGTATTCAGTACAGCAGACGGGGCGGGCTTCGAAGAATGAGCATCTCGCTTAGCTGATTCCTCGACCACGTCCATGGACATGTTTTGCGTAGTGAGTACATCCGAACCGATTAATTGCGCCCCGCATTCACTGCAGAACATCGCCCCGTCCATATTGGTGTGATTGCATTTCGAACAAACGATCATTTGGAAACCTCCGCGGCTGACAGGAGCAGTGCTCTTGTACCGTACTTTATTTCTTTGCCGCCGTTCTCGCTGAGAGACTGCATGCGCTCCAGGTTGTTTGCTTCGAGCAGTGCGGTCTTGGCAAGGTCCTTCTCGCCCTGGTCGAGCAAGTGTTGCGCAAGGTTCTTCAAGTGACGAGTTGCGCTTTCATAATGGCCGGCTTGTGCCTCTTCGCGCGCGCGTTCCTGCATGCGATACAGCGTCAGGCGCGAAAGGGCGCGGATAATGCTCAACGGTGGCGGGTCATCCCCCGGCGTATCGGACACGCTTTGCTCAAATCGAACGCGTAGCGGCGGAACCGGCATGGGCCGCGCGGCCATGGCCATTTTGAGCGAGCCGTCCAGCAATCCGACCTGTGCCGACTTGGATGCAGACGGCTCAACAACGAATTCGAATATCACCGTGAGAGGCGTATCCTGAAGGATGGGACCGAGATGCATCGGGCTGTCCAAAACCAGAGGGCCGCCCTCTGGTTGCAAACGGAAGGCATAATTCAAGCTGACACCCTCCCCCAATTTGAATTCAAGCAGGATATCCTCGGCCAGGGTATTCGTGATGGAATTAAACTTTTCCATCAATAATTTTGTGATTTCCTGGGGATTCGAAATATAGGCGCTATTATTGCCGGTGCGGCTGGTCAGAGCATCCAGAAAGATATCGTTCCAATCATTGCCGATGCCCAATCCGCTGATGCCGACCTTCTTACTGGCCGCTTCCTCAGCCAGCTGCAGGCAGGCTTGTTCATCCCCGTACGTTTGACCGTCCGTCAGCAGGATGAGATGGCTGACGCGTTGCGTATCAAGATTTCGGCGGATTTCTTGCATGCCCGCTTCCAATCCCTGATAGATTTCGGTCGCGCCGCCGGTCCGGATCATCTGAATCCGGCTCTGGAGTTTGGTCCGGTCAGTCTGGTAGGAGGCGGGGATGATCACTTCGGCACGGTCGCTGAAGGACACAACGCTGAAGATATCCTGAGAGCGCATGGTGCGCATCAATTGCGAGGCCGCCGCCTTGACAAGATCCATTTTGTCGCCCTGCATGGAGGTCGAACGGTCCAGCACGAGGCACAGATTGAGCGGCGGGGCGGGAATCTTTTCGTCCGCGTTGCGCGGACTCATCTCAAGCAGGACATAAATTAACTGCGGTTCCTCCAGCCGCACAAGGTTTGGACGGCTATATTCGACTGTATCCTTAACAAATAATAATGGCGTTGATTCCTTGGGGAGAGTGGCGTCATATTGGGCACGACGTTTGACGTTGGATAAAACTTCATAGGCCCGCTGAACTTCAAGGAACAATTCTGTTTCCCCAGCGGTCTGATTCTTATCGGGATGCAGGCGTTGCGCCGCTTCATAATAGGCGTGCTTGATCTCCTCCTGAGACGCTTCTCTCAAGAGACCCAGCAGAGCGTAATAATCTGCACGATCTGACGCCATACTCATCCGACCAATTGCGCCAGAACCACGGTGATATTGTCAGGGCCACCGCCCAGATTGGCGGCATCTATCATATTTTGGCAGGCGCGGTGCAAATTAGGCGCGTCGTTGATGGAACGAAGGATGTCTTGTTCAGCCACCACGCCCCACAATCCGTCACTGCACAACATCAAATGTCCGTTGCGGGGAAACGGCACTGTGAATACGTCGGCTTCCAAAGCTTCGCCCTGACCCAATGCTCGAATCAAAACGTTGCGATGTGGAAAGTTGGCGGCCTCATCCTTATTGAGATGTCCCAACTCTTCGAGGCGTTTCACCAGCGAATGATCGCGCGTCAACTGCTCAATCCGTCCGGCAGGATAAACCGCATAGGCGCGGCTGTCCCCTACATGTCCAATGGTGACCTGCTCTCCAATGACGAGGGCGGCCGTGAGGGTTGTGCCGCTGCCCGGCGCCTCGCGTTGAATGAGGTGGTGGGCGTCTTGAAATGCCGTTTCCATGATTTCTTGTAACGGCTCATCCGGTTGCTGGGTTGGGATGTTGAACAGGAAGGTATGGAACTTACGCATGATTTGTCCGGCCAGCACGTGGATGGCGGAGTTGCTGGCAACTTCACCAAATTGATGTCCGCCCATACCGTCGGCCACCACGTATAGACCAAAAGGCACGCTGGCAGCATTCCCGACCAACGTGACGGTAATTGCAACCACGCTGTCCTCGTTATGTTCGCGCTGCTTGCCCACCGATTGGCCCACCGCGGCAATCAATTGCTGTGTCTCATACAGTACACTCTGGCTGCTGACAATGGATTCAAGCTGCTGGTCCGATAACGGTGCGGTGGTCACGCTGTTATGTTGATTAACCCGCGACGGTTGCGTCTTATCTCCGAACAATTTTCGAAAAAATTCAGCCATCAAAGCTCCTTGTATCAGGCGAGCAAAGCATAAACCTGATGATTGGTCGAGCCGATATAAATAATATCATCGAAGATAACCGGCGTGCCGATAAATTTGCCGTCGGTCTTGAATCTCCAGCGCTCGCGACCCGAGCGATATTCCATGCAATACAAATTTCCGTCCACAGAGCCGCAATACAGCGAATCTTTGTAAATAACGGGCGATCCACTGATCTGGTTCTCGGCATGGAAACGCCACACCTCTTTGCCGGTGTGCGCATCCACGCAATAGATGAATCCATCAGCCGCGCCGACGAAAACAAAATCGTCCGCCAGGGCAGGCGAGGAAATCGAGCCTTTTCCAAGGCGGAAACGCCAGATGGCCCATCCGTTGCGCGCATCCAGACAGTATAAAGTACTATCGAGCGAGGCGAAGAAGATCGCCTGGCCAGCCGCAACGGGCGAAGAGGTGACAGCGCGTTTTGCTTGATAACGCCATTTCATCGTACCGCGAAAATCCACTGCGTAAAAATCGCCGCTTTCGCAACCGAAATATACCAATTCATTCGCGACGAAGGGCGTGGAACGGATTTGGTCCGCGGAGGTGAATTGCCACACGCCGCGTCCGGTGTTTACATTGACCGCATGGAGATCGTGGTCATCGGAGCCAATGAAGATGTGCCCCTCCGCGATGCGCGGTGAAGAGTGGACGGCCCCCTTGGTATAGTAGGTCCAGACCATCTTGCCGGTCCGGGCGCTGATGACGTGCAGGCGTTTGTCTTCAGATCCAAAGAAGAGATTATTTTCGTAGGCAGCAGGCCGCGAGACGATGCCTCCCTCCGTTGGATATTTCCACTGGAATTTTCCATCTGCGGCATTGAGGGCATACAGGTTATTGTCGTAGCAACCTACGTACAAGGCGCCTTGATAAACCAGCGGAGTACCACGCACCTCGTCCTCGCACTTGAAGGTCCAAACAGGTTTAATGCCGCTGGTCGGCATGATCGAGGTCGTCACGATCTTGGATAATGCACCGGTCTTGCGTGCCGCGGCCATGAGCGCTTCCTTCATGTCGGTTGCGCTGGAGAATCGGTCGGCCGGGTTATACTGCAGAGCGGTATTGACCACCGCTTCCAGCTCCGTTGAAACACGCGTATTGATGCGGCGGATGGGCCGCTCGGCAAAGGAGAACGGGGGCTCCAGCCGCGGATCGCGACGCGTAAGCGCATGATGAATGGTCGCCCCCAGGGCGTAGACGTCCGCCAACGGCGAGGCATCCCCGCGGTATTGTTCAGGCGGCGAATAACCTTCCGTGCCGATCATCGTTCCCTTTTGTCCGGCTTGAAATGTTTTCGCGATGCCGAAATCGATCAGAATCACATCGCCATTACTATTGATCATGATATTCGAGGGCTTCATGTCGCGGAAGATGATCGGATCGGGCTTGTGATTGTGCAGGAAAGCCAGCACATCGCACAACTCGATGGCCCACGTTAGGACCTGTTCCTCCGGCAAAAAGCCCGCCGTATCGTTAATGATGGCTTCCAGGTCCTTGCCGTGCACGAATTCCAAAACCAGGTAGGAGCGATCATCCTCGGAAAAATAATCGTAGATGCGCGGAATGGAAGGATGGCTGAGCGTCGCCAAAATGTTGGCCTCGCGCTCAAAATTATGGATAACGGTCTGCCGAGTGAGGGGATCCGGCGCGACGTTAATCATCTCTTTGACGGCCACCAGTTTGGTCACGTTGGCAAAATGCAAATCCCGGGCGCGATAGACCGATCCCATGCCCCCGACCCCAATCACCTCTTGAATGTAATAGCGGTCCACCAGCGTGGTGCCAGAATTCAGTTGCCGCCGCGTCCGCGCAGACTGGTCTCCCAATGGAGGCGTAATATTTTGTGTGTCCAGACGAAATCTCCTTTTGCTGATTATAGTGTGCGTCAAGGGTATTGACAACCGGTTAAAACTCTCATTAATGAAAGCCACCCTTGTCTGTAAACCGTTTCTAAGGCAGAATTTAAAAAGAATGAAGATTCTTGCGCTTAGCGATCAGGTCGAGGAACGGGTTTATTATCTGGCCGGACATGGACACTTCCGGGATGTCAATTTGATCCTCGGATGCGGCGATCTGCCCTACACCTACTTGGAGTATCTGGTTTCGGTACTGAACGTTCCGATGTTCTACGTGCCCGGCAATCACGATCCGGCGGAAAACCCCAGATTCGTTTCGACACGCGCTGAAGGCGGATCCAATCTCGACCTGAAGTGCGCAAGCGCCAAGGGACTCCTGCTCGCCGGCTTCGGCGGCTCCGTCCGCTACCATCCGGATGCAGCCAACCAATACAGCCAGGCCGAGGCGTTTCGACGGATCGTCCATTTGATCCCCGGCTTGTTATGGAATCGAATCCGTTACGGGCGCGCCCTCGATGTCCTCATCAGCCATTCGCCTCCATTTGATATCCAGGATGAGCAGACTCAGGCGCATCGTGGGCTGAAAGCCCTCAATTGGATTCTGGGTTGGGCAAAGCCGCGCTATCATTTTCACGGACACACACATTTCTACCGTCGAAACTTGGAGCCGGCTGTGACCCAGCTTGGACCAACCACCATCATGAACATCTTTCCCTATAAAGTCATAGAGATTGAACATGTCCGATGAATTAAATTCCCGTGTGCGCGCCGACTTCAGCCGGGCGCGCTTCAAAGCTTTTTTGAACCGCGCCTTCGCCGCCCTCTCCGGCCAACCGACGACGCTGCTGGACTACGATGAAATCAAACAGAGTCTGCACATCGGCGGACCGATCTACCGCGGTATCCAGACGGTGCGCGTGGACCAGATCGCCGGCAGTTTGAACCGCTATCACGAATTTGACCGGGCCTTCCTTCCGGCAGAGCGTCAATTAGCCGCGCGCTGGCAAAATATCGACACTGCATTTTATAACGATGTCAGCTTACCGCCAGTTGTGCTTTATAAAGTTGGACAAGTTTATTTTGTGGTGGATGGACATCACCGTGTATCCGTGGCCCGCCAGCAAGGACAGGAGTTCATCGAAGCCGAAGTGCGCGAGTGTTCCACCAAGGTCAACATCACATCCGATCTGAAGACCGAGGACTTGAAGATTCTTCACGAAAAAGTCCATTTCCTCGAACGCACGCACCTGGATGACCTGCGACCGCACGCTAAGATTCGGCTCACCATTCCGGATGGCTTCGACCGCATGCTGGAACATATCGCCGTCCATCGCTACTTTATGGGACTCGATCTCAAGCGCGACATTCCCGAGGAAGAAGCCATCTCGCACTGGCACGATACGGTCTACTTTCCCATCGTCCAAGTGATTCGGCAGAGCAAAATCTTAAGGGATTTTCCCGGCAAGACCGAAGGCGACCTGTATTTATGGGTGCTCGATCACCAGCGTTATCTCGCCGAAGAGGAAGGACAGACGCTCCGGCCGCCGGAGGCTGCAGCACGTGAATTCATCGAAGGACATGAGGATTGATAATGAAAATAATGCGCCATCCACTTGCCGGTGTCTATGCCGCGGCAGTAACCCCGCTCCAATCCGATTCAGCTCTCGACCTTGAAGCAGTCGCACCGTTTTTGAGCTTTCTCGCCTCGCGCGGCTGCGACGGCGCGCTGCTCTTCGGCACCACCGGCGAAGGTCCCTCCTTTTCCCCATCCGAGCGCGCAGACGTTTGGCGCGCGGCATTGAGAGTCCGCGAAGAATATCCGAACTTTCGTTTGCTGGCCGGAACCGGAACACCGAGCCTCAGCGAAACGATGGACCTGACGAAACTCGCTTTTGAGCTCGGCTTCGATGCGGTGGTGACGCTGCCGCCGTATTATTTCCGCAGAGTTAATGAGGATGGCTTGTTCAATTATTTCGAGCAAGTGATTCGGAAAGCCGTCCCCTCGGATGGGTACTTATTTGGCTATCATATTCCCAATACATCCGGGATTGGCTTCTCATTTGACTTGCTTGCACGCTTGAAAGATTCATTTCCAAATCAATTTGCGGGCATCAAAGATTCCTCGCACGATGAAACCTTCAGCCGTACCCTTGGCGAAAAATTCGGTGCGGACTTAACCGTCTTCAATGGTACCGATTCAGATTTCACCCTGGCTTTGCAAAGTCATGCCGCGGGCTGCATCACTGCCTTAGCCAATATCATCTCGCCCGGCCTGCGGGAGATTTATGATTTATTCATTCAAGGCAAAGACACATCCGCCGCGCAAGATGAGGTCAGCGCGCAACGACATCTGCTTGAAAAATATCAACCCTTCCCGCCGTTACTCAAAGCGATCTTGGCGCGCTTACATCATCAACCGCGCTGGGGCGTCCGTCCGCCGCTGGTGGAATTGTCGAAAGAGGATGAAGAGAAAGTGGTCCTGGAATCTTCTGAAGGAAACAAAGAATGATTGGATGACGGAATGAAATATGTCCGCATCTTTTTCATTTCAAGGCTTATAAGTTTTTTTGGGTCGTGTTCCAATAATGTCCAAGGTCGAGTCAATCCCTTACCCAACGCAAATATTCCAATCGAAAATATGAGTACCTGCATAAAGCTATGAGATACACCGGCGCTCGCAAATTCACATAATAATGATGACATTCTAACATTGCCGTTAATTGATTCATCCGACACAACAATCGTCTTACCAGATAATTTTGGAGTTCGGGTTTCTATTGAAAAGAATGGCAAGTGGTCCGAGGTTCAGCACAACTTTTACAATTCTGGAGGCGGTTTCACTTTGCCGTCAGAAAAATCATTTCCCGGCGGGTTGGCTGTATCGGTATTGCCCTATACACCCGAACTATCGTCTCCAGGGAACATTCGAGTCATCATTATTGGCGGTATGGGAAATGAAAGCGGCGGACAAGCCGCAACCTATCTTGATGTTCCTTTAAACCCCCTAAAACGAAAGCCAATAATCATAAACCCTCTTCGCCAGCGACGCGACCAATGGATGCGCTTCCTGTTCCTTTTCAATCCCCTTCGTCATGATCGCCAGCACAAACGCGTTTCCATCCGGCGGATAAAGGATTCCCACATCGTGATAGAGATTATCATTCCAGCCGGTCTTGTGCGCCACACGAACCTCCGCAGGCAACTGCGCCGGAATCATCTCGTTGAATTTCTGCTGGAGCAGGATTTCAATCATTGCCTCCGAATCAGACTTGGAAACAACCTCGCCCTTTGCCAACTTCAATAAGATCTGCATCATTCCGCGCGCGCTGGCGGCATTGTTCAATCCGATACGGAAAGCTTTGTTATCCTCCACACCTCGCCGGACAACGACATCGTTCGTCCCCAATTCCCGTATGAACTGAGTGGTCTTTTGAGGCGAGAGCCGTTCCATCAAGAGATTCGTCGCCAAGTTACTGCTGACCGTGATCATGCGAAAGACCAATTCGCGAATCAAAAACGGTTCGCCGATATGCTCATATAAATCTCTTTCCGAATCGTCCTCAACCGACAAAGAATATGAGCTTCCATCCGCGATGCTGGCAAATTCATTCTTGATCCGCATCGGGTCATCCAGCGAGAATAATCCCTGTCGCGCTTGACGAAAGGTCTCCATCATCACGCAGACTTTGAAGATGCTGGCGGGATGAAAAGATACATCGGGCTCGAGCAAAATCTCCTCGCCCGTTCCAAGGTTATGTGCAGCGAGTCCGACCTCCGCTTGACCGGCTATCAGGTTTTTAAGTTGGGAAAAAACATCCAGCTTCATTTTTTCAATATTATAATATTGCCATGACTGACCAATGGCGACTTCTCATCACTCCTCCCGCGCGCGGCGCCTGGAACATGGCCGTGGACGAATCGATCCTCGAACACATCGGCCGCGGCGAATCGCTCCCGACCCTGCGACTTTATGCATGGCAGCCGCCCTGCCTTTCCCTGGGTTATGCCCAGCCCTTTGCAGACGTGGATGTTCAACGCCTCGACGATCACGGCTGGGAGGTGGTGCGCCGTCCCACTGGCGGGCGCGCCATTTTGCATACCGACGAATTGACTTATTCGGTCATCGCACCCACGAACGAGCCGCGCCTGGCCGGCTCCGTCCTCGAAAGTTACAATCGCCTGGCGCGCGCATTGTTGCAAGCCGTGAAGTCGCTTGGATTGCCGGTTGAAATCAAGGAAGAGGCGGGCGCGCCTCAGAAGACCGCCAATCCGGTTTGCTTTGAAGTTCCATCCGCGTATGAGATCACCGTCCACGGAAAGAAATTGATCGGATCGGCGCAAGCCCGTCGAAAAGAAGGCGTGCTGCAACACGGCTCGCTGCCCTTGACTGGAGACCTGGCGCGCATTACGCAAGGGTTGGTCTTCGCTGACGAGTCCGCGCGCCAGGAGGCAGCCGGGCGACTGCTGGCGCGCGCGACGACTGTTGAATCCATTTTGGGGCATGCCGTCTTATGGAATGACGCCGCGCAGGCCTTCACCTGGGCCTTCGAATCCACGCTGGATATGAAATTGGATGAAGCGCCGTTATCGGACAGTGAAGGCACACGAGCCGATGAACTCCTCCGCCAGAAATATGCTCATGCGGACTGGATGAAACGCGTCTAGCCCGCCCTGGCGACAAAGACTCGCAATAACCGATCAGGCCGCTTTCATCTCGGCCTTGAAATTATCCAAGGTTGGAATCGGCGTCGGATCGATTCCGTAGGCCATGGCAAGATAATAAGTCATGTAATCACCGAACAAAATCAACGTCCAGATCTGCGCCAGCAAGGAATCACCGCGTGCCTCGATCAGGCCGGTATTGATTCCTTCCAACATGAAAGCCTGTTTGGTTAAATCAATCCGCAGACGATTGCGCGGATGATCCGAGGACGCCCGCAGGAACAGCGCCATCGTATGCGGCATCATCACCTCTTCCGGATGGATGGTTCCAGCCAGCGTATTGTGATCCGCTTCCGGCAAAAACTCGAAGTTGGCTCCGGCCTTTGCCACCTCATTCATCTGCCCCTTGAAGCGACGCGCCACGGGTGCCAGCGCACCCGCGCCGAACACCGTGACCCAACGTCCCATCAATTGGCCCGCATTACGTTTCGCCGGATTGTGAGCCGCCGGAACCTCGGCGCGCAAATGCTCCTGGGCCCTCTTCATCGCGGCGATGGCTTCCTGCAAATCTTGGTTCGGATCGGGAATCAATTTCAATCGTGCCAGCAGAGCCAGTAACAATCCAAACGAGAACCCGACCGCGGCGCGCGGCTGGCCTTTATGGCGGAAGCTCCAAACCGGAATCTGTTTTTCCCCGGCGCGCTTGGAGATTTCACCGCCGGTGCTGATCACAACTATGGTACAGTGATTTTTTACGGCCTGTTCAAACGAGTCGAGAGTCTCTTCGGTGTTGCCGGAGTGCGAAGACAAAACCGCCAGGGTTTCCTCCCCTTTCGCAAAGGCGGGCAGGCCATAATCACGGTGGACAAAAATCGGCGCCAGGCAGGTTTGTAAAACGGCAGCCGCGACGAGGTCCGCGCCGATGGCGGATCCGCCCATGCCCGCAATGACCACGCGATGAACATTTTTCGCTTCGGGCAGCGGCATGGTTTGTCCCAACTCCCATGCCGACCTCAATTGATCGGGCAGGCCGTCAATCTCGCCGATCATGTTTTGCGGATCGAGCTTCTTGAATTCGGAATAATTATCGAGGTCGTGCATTCTTTATTCTCGCCTCACGATCATTGACAGGGATTTTATCTTACCAATTTAGCATACTGAGGATGTCTGCGGATATACGCAGAAACATACGAGCATAGAGGGACAACCCTTAACGATTCTGCCTCCGCGAACTCAAGGGCGGCGCGGGTCAGCCGTCCAGCGATCCCCCTTCCCTCAAGCGGCGTGGGGACACCGGTATGATACATGATGACTGCATCTCCCTGCAAGCGATAATCCAGTTCCGACCGGTCTCCATCAATCCAGATCTCAAAGCGGTGTTCGATCTGGTTATGGATTACTGGCAAATCTTCAACGCGGGTTTCCATGATCATTTCATCCCATGAATCAAGAGCAGGCTTTGCTGCCCGCTCTTGATTTCATTTTCTCAATCTTGAACCGGATAGTAACACAGGCCGGCTGTTCCCGGTCCCGTGTGGACGGCGAGAACAGGCGAGAGTTCCGCAAACATCGACTCAACCACATTCACCTTGGCTTCCACCAACTCTTTGATCTTCTCCACCTCGCGCTGTGCGCCGGCATGGACATAAGCAACCTTGGCTTTGCCCTGCCCGGTAGCTTGGGCGACCATTTCAGCCATCTGCTGATAAGCCTGCCCGCGGCTGTGGGCCTTACCAAGGGGCACAATCTCGCCATCTTCTATTCCGATCAGAGGTTTGATATTGAGCATGCTGCCCAGCAGGATTTGAGCCTTGCCGATCCGTCCGCCCAGATACAAGTACTTGAGCGTATCCGCCGTTTGGATCATGTGAGAGACGGGAATCATATTCTTCACAAGAGTCGTTATTTCGCTCAGCTTGAGACCCGCCAGCGCGGCCCGCGCCGCCTCAAGCGCCATCCAGCCCTGACAAAGCGAGGTCGTGCGCGAGTCAATAACTTGGACATGTACCTGAGGATCCGACTCATGCAACATCGAGCAGGCAACGGTCGCGGCCTGGAATCCGCCGCTGGCTTTGGACGTCATGTGAATGCTGATGATTTCCCGGCTGCCTTTCTCGATCAATTGTTTATAAGCGTTGAAGTAATCACCGGGCCCCGGGCTGGCCGTGGTTGGGACGAATTTTGCCGTGGTCATCCAGCGCAGAAACTCTTCGCGTTGAATCGTGACGAGGTCGCGCAAAACCTCTTCGCCGCGGTGAAGATAATATGCAACCGTCGTGATATTCAAACTTTTCAAGAGTGCCTCGGGTAGGCTGGCTACGCTGTCGGTGAGAACGGCTACCTTTTCCATGGAATTTTTCCTAATGTCATGCCGATTGTACACCTCTCCGCGAAAGGGAGGTTGACCATCCCTCCGTTTGCTTTTACAATATTAACAATGAATGATGTTTGTGTATATAACGCGGGGTTTTACCGCCCGGATCACGATCCTCCGAGCCTTGTGGGCTGTGCCTTGATGGTCATTTCCTAATTACAGTTACCGGAGGAAAATCCCATGTTCACCCCTCTCTTTTCCAAACGTGCTCCCGTTTACGCCGATGTTCCCGATGAAAAGTGGAACGACTGGCGTTGGCAGTTAAGCCATCGCTTGAACAGTACCGAAGAAATCGAAAAAGTCATCCCCTTGACCGAGTCTGAACGAAAAGCTCTCAGCACGAGCGGGTTGTTCCGCGTGGATATCACCCCTTATTTTATTTCCCTGATCGACCCGGACGATCCCGAAGACCCGATCCGCAAGCAAATCATTCCGCGTTCGGAGGAAATGCAGGCTTTCACCGCCATGATGGAAGACTCGCTGGCCGAGGATCGCCACTCCCCCGTGCCGGGGCTGGTTCACCGCTATCCGGACAGAGTTCTGATGCTGGTCACGACTCAATGCGCCTCCTATTGTCGATATTGCACGCGTTCACGCATCGTCGGCGATCCAAGTGCCACTTTTTCGCGCAAAGAATTCGAGATGCAGCTCGAATATCTAAGGCGGACTCCGCAAGTGCGCGATGTCCTGCTCTCCGGCGGCGACCCGCTGGTCCTGGCTCCCAAAATCCTCGAAGAGATTTTGACGCGCCTGCGCGAAATCCCGCATATCGAAATCGTTCGCATCGGTTCGCGGGTTCCCGTGTTCCTGCCGATGCGCATCACGCAGGAATTATGTGATATGCTCAGCAAATTCCATCCGTTGTGGCTGAACATTCATGTCAACCATCCGAATGAGATCACGAAGGAACTGGCCGAAGCCTGCGACCGTATGTGCCGCGCCGGAATTCCATTGGGCAACCAGTCCGTCCTTTTGGCCGGGATCAACGATTGCGTCCACATCCAACGCGAATTGGTCCAGAAGCTGACGCGCATCCGGGTGCGCCCGTATTATCTCTATCAATGCGATTTGGTCGAAGGTGCAGGGCACTTCCGCACGCCGGTCGCAAAGGGCATCGAGATCATTGAAGGGCTGCGCGGCCACACTTCCGGGTATGCAGTTCCGCAATTCATTGTGGATGCCCCCGGCGGCGGAGGAAAGATTCCGGTGATGCCCAATTACCAGATCAGCGCCTCCGATCACAAGGTCATCCTGCGCAATTACGAAGGGTATGTCACCACCTATGAGGAGCCTACAGAATACAAGGCGCATGATCCAAAAACGTGCAAGTATTGCCAGAGCAAACGCATGGAGCCGGGTCAAACCGGAATCACCGGCTTGCTGGATGGCGAGGACATGTTCATCAAGCCCACCGGCTTTGATGAGATCCATGATCGCAATGGTATTCAGCACCGCCTGAAAGACTCGAGGAAGTGGCAGCCGCTGGGCATCGGTGACGGCGATGCTACCCACCGCGAAGAAGCTTAATCTATCCAAGGAGAATACGATATGGTCAAAAAACAGACCACCTTGCAAGTTTTCCAGAAATCCTCGCTCGTGATGCTGGTGCTGGCCGCGCTATTGACGGCGTGCGCGCCAAATCCGGCACAGGTTCAATCACTGGTGCAAACCTCGGTGGCGTCGACGATGCAGGCCCAAAACCAAGTCAGCACATTTGTGGCGCAGACGGTGGAAGCCCAACAGCCGGCCGCGACCGCCACGGTTGCCGACACGGCAACGGCAGAGGTAACAGCCAGTCCGTTTCCCACATTGACGCCGGTTGGCGTGATTTCAACCTTTACGCCTGCCCCGGTATCCTCCGGTGGAGGTGGCGGAGGTGGCGGGTCTGTCGCCCCTCTGGCATATGCCTGTGGTCAAGAGGATTGGAGGCCATTGGATTACAGCGTGATGTTTGCGGGTGAACACTTCGACGTGAAGTGGACACTTGAAAATACGGGCACCCAGCAATGGTGCGAAAGCCAATCCTGCGCTGGTGGCCCTGACCTGACGTATGTTCCTGGCAGCCCAACCAATACCAACAATTTCATAGCCTCCTCCTTTGGCAACGGCCCGGTGGAAGTGCTACCACTTAAGCCCGGCAAAACTCAATCGTTTGGCCCATTCACCGGGATAGCGCCCAGCAAGCGAGGCACGTGGTTCATGGTGTGGAAACTGGAAGACATGCAGAACAGTGAGTGTTTGCAATTTGTGATCGTGGTGAAGTAGCGATTAATGGCGTAGAGCTAGTTGAAGAGAGAAGCGTATGAGAGCTAACTCGCGACGCGCTTTGCAAGTCTGCCTCGCCTCTGTTGTCTTACTGATCAGTTGCGATGTGTCCACGTTCGCGTCGCCGCAGCAGATTCCGACCCCGATACCGAACGCAATCAAGCTGATTGTTGCGCAAACAGCTGCGGCGGCCGCCACGCAAACGGCCGCCTTGATCCCCCCGACGTTGACGCCCACACTCACGCCCTTTCCCACGCAGACTCCTCCTGACACTCCCACGGTTACGCCGACCTTTATTTTCCTGCTGGCTAGCATGACGCCCACCAGTGCGACCGGCGTCTTTGCATGCGGGTTGGTCTCACAATCTCCGCTGAATAGATCCACTTTCACTCCCAACCAGACCTTTACGCTGGAATGGAAAGTTAAGAACACCGGTTCAAGTGCCTGGCTCCAAGATACCGTCAAGCTCCAATATGTCAGCGGACAACAGTTCACAGGGGTTACCGTGGTAAGCATGCCCAAGACGGTGCCTTCCGGCAACTCCATCACCCTGAACATCAATATGACCGCGCCCAGCCAACTGGGCGATTACACAACCAATTGGATGTTAGTGGCGGGCGGAGGACAAACGTTTTGCAATTTGTTCCTGAGGATCCTGGTCAAGGGACCGTAGCCAAATCATGATCAAGCGGCGATCCAATGGGTCGCCGCTCTTTTCCATGCTTCAGGATGCCGGTGGAACAGGTTCATTCATCCCCGCCTGCCGGGGTTTGCTCATCCTGAGGCTCAACATGCCGATCAGGGGTCGGGATGATTACCAGCAAAATGCCGACGCACATAAATGTACGCACACCCGGCCAGCCTTCTTGCAGCGTTGACCCAGGGTGTTGCTCATAAAAACCCGGTGTATTAATCCAACCACTGCGAGCGCTCAGAAACTCCCCGCCCCGGCAGCCCGCAGAGAAGCGCGCTGGCGACGGTCAGAATGACAGCCGCAGGACGATTCACAGTATCTCCTATTTCGCTGTACATCGCGTCGGCCGATAGAATGGCTTCAGCCTTTAACCCGCAGCTGCGCGCCGACTTCCTGCTCAAGTCGCCTGACGATTTTATTTCGTATGGCGGCAGCTTCGGCATCGGTCATGGTTCTGTCAGCGGCTTGATAAGTAAGGCTATAAGCCAACGATTTTTTGCCCGAGCCGACTTGATCGCCGCGATACATATCGAACAAACGAACGTTCGCCACGCTCTTTCCGCCCGTTTGGCGGATCAATGATTCGACCTGTGAGGCCGCGACCGCTTCATCCACAATCACTGCAATGTCCTCCAGAACAGGAGGAAATTCGGGGACGGGCGCGATGGCATAGGTTGGAATCAAGGCGCGCAATGTTTCGAGGTCGAATTCCGCCACCAGCACCGGCGAATCGCCCAGTTCATACTTCCCTTTGACAAGCGGATGCAGCTCGCCCATGGCACCGACGGTCCGGCCATTGATTTTTATTTCTGTGGCTTTGCCCGGATGCAGGAAATTAACGGAATTGGTCGCGGAGTAGGAAACATTGGGATAACGGAGTCCGCTTAGGAGCAGCTCGATGCGTCCCTTCATATCGTAAAAATCGAATGGCGTGGCATCTTTCACATCCCAAGCAGTGGCCCCGCGCAGGCCTGTCATCGCCATCGCAAGTTTGCGCGGCTCGTTGGGCAGGTCATTTTCATTCGGTTCGAAGATCGAACCGATTTCGAAGAACGCCAGCGACTCGCGGAGACGGATGTTTTTCTCCACTGCGGCCAACACGGACGAAGCCAAACTGCGGCGCATTACGCTTCGTTCCGGTGCAATTGGATTGGCGATGCGCACATAATCGCCGGTGATACCCAGCCGGGCTTCGCTGGCAACAGACGTGAGCCGATACGTGACGACTTCGTTGAATCCGAGCGCAACCAGAATATCGCGCAAGCGTTCCTCCCATTCGTGCATCGGATTTCCAATTTGCGGTGGGAGCGAATCCGCCATGTTGGTGGGCGGAATGCGATCATAGCCATACAGGCGCGCCACTTCTTCGAGCACATCGGCCAGGCCGACCACGCCGCTTCCGATGTCCATACGGTGCGGCGGCACTTTGGCCCTGACCCTCCCTTGCTCGATCGAACATTTGAATTCAAGTCGGGCCAATAAATCCGCGATTTGTCTGGCGGTGAGATCAATGCCCAGCAGCCGTTTCACATCCTGGGGCATCACGGTGATGGTCGGATCTTTCGGTTTTAGTGGATATTCATCCACAAGCCCAGGCGCGACGATCCCGTTCGACCACTGCGCCATCAGCTGCAGGCCGCGTTTGACGCCGGTCTCCGCCAGCGCAGGATGAACGCCGCGCGAGAATCGGAAAGAGGCTTCGGATGGAAGATTGTGCTGCTTGGCAGTACGACGGATGTTAATGAAATTCCAAGCTGCACCTTCAAGCAAAACATTCGCGGTGCTTTTGCCGCGGATGCTGACTTTGCCTTGAGCGAGTACGCCATCCCTGATCTCAACGCCTTTTGCGTCGAGCACTTCTTTCGATGCATCGTAAACCTCGCTCTCGAGTCCGCCCATGACACCCGCCATCGAGAGCGGACCTTTTTCATCGCACACCAGAACGTTCATCGGGGTCAAAGTTCTTTGCGCGTTATCGAGCGTTGTGAGTTTCTCGCCATCTTTAGCAGGACGGGTGATGATTCTGATCGGTTTACTGCCGGCGCGCTCTTTCAAGACATCATAGTCAAAGGCATGAAGCGGCTCACCAAGATCGAGCATGGCGTAGTTGGTGGCATCCACGATGTTATTGATCGGACGCATGCCCGCCAGCTTGAGACGGCGCTGGACCTGATACGGGCTGGGTTTGATCTCCACATTGCGAATCAATCCTAGCACGAAGCGGGGATTCAACTCGGGGTCGGTGATTTCAATCGAAACCGATTCTGCGATGGGTTCGCCACCGGTTTTGATTTTGATGGTTGGTTTCTTCAGCTCGCGTCCAGTCAATGCAGCCAGTTCACGGGCCACACCGATGACATTGGCATTGCGCGCCATGTTCGGCAGAATGGAAATATCTAAAACCGCGTCGCCCATGTAATCGGCGAGCGGCACACCGACTGGTGCATCATCGTCAAGCAGGATGATGCCTTCGTGTTCTTCGGTAATGCCGAGTTCTTTCTCCGAACAGACCATCGAATAGGAATCCACACCACGAATTTTGGCGCGTTTCAACGTGGTCAACACGAGTCCCTCGGCATGCCCATCGTAAAGGGTCGCGCCTTCTCTGGCGTAAGCCACTTTGATCGGCTTGGCCAATTTACCGGTGCCCTTCAAATGAAAGATATTCGGCGCGCCCGTGAGAACAACTTGCTTCTGCTGACCATCGAATAGGTCGAGCAGGGTCAATCGGTCCGCGTTGGGATGTGGGTTGACTTCATGAATTTCGGCCACGACGATCTTGTCCTTATCCCAACCAATGCCGCTGGTTCTGAACTCATGCTTTTCGTCCAGGCCGTGAATAGGCAACGACCAACCGACATATTGGATTCCGTCCACTTCCAGTCCGGCGAGCGTCAACTTGCGGGCAACATCTTCAACGGACAAACCGTCGAGATCAATAAAATCTTTCAGCCAGGAAATAGGTAATTTCATTCCGGCCTCCTAGAATTGCTCAAGGAAACGAATATCGTTTCCCAAGAAGTAGCGGATGTCTTCGATGCGGTAACGCAGCATCAGCTGACGTTCCGGCCCCATGCCCCACGCGAAACCGGAATAGATTTTCGGATCGTAGCCACCATTCTGCAATACGATGGGATGCACCATGCCGGAACCGAGAATCTCCAGCCAGCCTGAATTCTTGCAGACCGCGCAGCCTTTGCCATCACAGACGAAGCATTCCACATCCATCTCAGCAGACGGCTCCGTGAACGGGAAGTACGAAGCGCGGAAGCGTGTGCGGGCATTCTGCCCGAACATTCGATGGGCAAATTCAATCAACGTTCCCTTCAAATCGCTGAAGGTAATGCCTTTTCCAACCGCCAGCCCTTCCACTTGATTGAACTGAACCTCCGAGCGCGCCGTGATCTGTTCGGCACGAAAGCACATGCCGGGCACGGCAATCCGAATCGGAGGCGGGTCTTTGGGATTCAACGCGGCGAACTGGCGCATGGCGTGGATCTGTCCCGGTGAAGTATGGGTGCGCAACAAAATCGGGTTCTCGCCGCGCCCTTGGGTTTCCACATACAACGAATCCTGCATGTCCCGTGCCGGATGATGCGGCGGGAAGTTGAGCAACTGAAAGTTCATCTCGTCGGTTTCGACCTCACGCGAGGTGTAAACTTGGAAGCCCATCTCCGCCAAAATGGATAGGACACGGCGCAACTGTTGGGTGGATGGGTGCAATCGGCCCTGATGGATGGCCCGACCAGGCAATGTCACATCCAATTTTCCTTCATCCAACGAGCGTTCCAACGCCGACTTCCTGATCACTTCCGTTCTTTGGCCGAAAGCCGCCTCGAGCGTCGCCTTGACGCGATTCGCGGCTTGGCCAACCGTGGGCCGCTCCTCTTTCGACAGCGCACCCAATCCGCTGAAGACTTGCATCAGCGCCGAACTGCGTCCGAGATGAGTCACCCGCCACGCCTCGAGCGATGATTCGTTGTCCGCTGATCCCAATGCCTCCAGGGCGGACTTCTCGATCTCACTTAATCGATCTATCATTCATGCCTCCAAAATAAAACTCCCGTCCACAATGGGACGGGAGGGAGAGTTCCCGTGGTGCCACCCAAATTGATCATCCTTCGCCTCGTTCGGGACAATCCACTCTGTGCTGACCGACATCAGCTTCTCACGTAACGTCGAGATCACGGTCCGGACTACCAACATCAAATGCCTTCACCCGAACAGCTCAAGAGGGAACTTCGACTGGCTTCCATCGAGCGTAGGTCTCAGCACCGCTCCTACGCCTCTCTGTCGGCTCACGCCAGGCTACTTTCCTCTGTCATTGCCTTTGATTCGTTGCTGTAATTATCTTCAAAAATGAGATGATGTCAAGACCGAATGCACGGCGATGAATTAAGGCGTCGGCGTTTTGGTTGCTTTCCACGATGTGCTGGTTGGATACATCGTCCACGTCGGAATGGGTGTCCAGGTGGAGGTGGGAGTTTCTGTTGGCGTATCGGTGGGAATGAAGGCTGGGTTGCCAAGCCAGGGCAGGAAGCGGATGATGCTCTTGGCATCGTCTGAGTATTTGATTTCGCAACGCTGCAATTCGAACAGATTGCCCTTGCCCTGATCCGCCGTAAATCCGGTTGCCCCCATGGCGGCGATATAGCCGGCAAAATGCACATAGTCTATCACCGCACTATTGGCCCCGCCAAAAGGATAAGCAAAGGTGAGAATGGGAACGCCCAATTCCTGTTGTAAATCTTTGCGTGACTGCACGATTTCATAGTGCAGTTGATCATCGGTCATCACCGTAACGTTCTGATGGGTCTCGGTGTGACTGCCGATTTCCCAGCCGGCGGCAGCCATCTCCTTGAGTTGATCTGCCGTCAGGTAACTGGGATCGGTGGTCAAGCCGCTGGGTCGACCGATATAAGAGACAACCGTATAAAGCACACCCGTAAAACCATACTTCTTCATGATGGGAAACGCATTGGAGTATTGACTCTCCCAACTATCATCGAACGAAATGATGATCGGGCGCGGCGGCAGGGACACGCCCTGCGTGATCGCCTGCACCAGCATGGAAGTCGTGATGGTCGTATATCCCCAATCGTGAAGCAATTTCATCTCGACATCAAATTTTTCGGGCGGGACATAATAATCGCTCCCGATGGGCGAATCACTAACATGATGATACATGAAGATCGGAACCTGTACATGACCGGGGCCTTGCGACACCCAGGTTGGAGACGGGATGGGTGTTTGCGTAAACGTGGGGGTGATGGACGGCGTCGGGGTGACAGTGGCCGTTGCAGTTGGAGGCAGGAGCGAGGCGGTTTGCGTCGCCGTCGGCGCATCAACAACCATTCCGTTGCACCCCGCAAGCAGTACAGTTAATAAAGCAATGACGAAGATGCGATAATTCATTTTCTTCCTTGTAGAATGCGACGCTGCATTGTACCCCAATCCGCACTGGTGCAAATTCTATTCATTGGGCTTTAATGATTCATCTCCCACAAAAGTCGCAAGCCTTCCAGCGTGAGCCAAGGCGCAAGGATCTGGATCGCTTGGGTCTCCTTGGAGATAAGTTCTGCCAGCCCGCCCGTGGCAATGACTTTCATATCGCTTCCCAACTCAGACCGGAAGCGAGCCACCATGCCCTCGACCATGCTGACATATCCAAAGAGCAGCCCCGATTGCATGGCATGAACCGTGTTCCGCCCAATCACCGAAGGCGGGCGTTGAAGGTCGATGCGTTGAAGTTTGGCGGCATGAGTGAACAGGGAATCGGCGGCGAGGTTGATGCCCGCTGTGATTGCCCCGCCGAGATATTCGCCGTTCTGGGTCAAGGCATTGAACGTGGTGGCCGTGCCAAAGTCGATGATGCAGGCCGGACCGCCATAAAGATTCATCACTGCCACCGCATCACAGACACGATCCGCGCCAACGGCTTTTGGGTCTTCATAGCGGATTCGGATCCCCGTCTTGACGCCGGTATCCACGATGAACGGCTCCTGCTTTAAATATTCACGGCAAGCTTGGACCAGACGGCTGGTCAATTGTGGAACGACAGAAGATAAACTAACTCCAGTCAAACCGGCGGGCGTCTTGCCCGCATGCCCGAGCAAGCCGAGCAACTGCAAACCATATTCATCCGGCATGCGCCCATGGTCGGTGGCAAGGCGCCAATGAGGGCCAAGTTGTTTGTCTTCATACAAGCCGAGGGTCAGGTTGGTGTTGCCAACATCGACGGTGAGAAGCATTTGAGAGCTATTTTACCGCTAATGCTTTCTCAACGTCAGTAACGATTGTGAAAAATAAAAACAGAAACGGGATATAAAGTTGAAACACGAGTCGGCCGAGCGAAAAAACCAGGTGCCATTCTAAATCATACGGTGTGATCAAATAGATTCCGTAATAGCCGATGGCCTGCAGGATGAGGATCAAGCCAATGGCCAGGTAAGCGGGTCGCAGGTACGAAGAAGGCGAGAGTCTGAAGATCAAGGCATAAGCGAGCAGGATGGGTATGATGCCAAAGCCCTCTCCCCCGAAGGAAAGAATGTCCGCGCCGAACGATTTCAGAATGAGGATATGACGCGATAGATCCAGGGCTTGCTGGATTGACCGCGTGAAGCCATTGCCCAATACGTCGCTCGGCGGCGCAAGAAATTCTTTGAAGTACAGAACGATAATCAGGGGAAAAACCAGTCCCAGCAAATACCACCCAAGGACACGCCACGGATTTTGATCAATGAATGCGATGAATAAAGCAACCAGTGCGACCAAGACAAAAAGACTGCCCTCATTTTTTGTCCATGCGGCAAGTCCCGCCATGAAGCCCGCTAATATCAATAGGCCCGGTTTTCTCAAGGAGGCGAACAAATAAATCAATACGATGGTGCTGATAAAAAAGTATGCCAATGGAAGATCTGCCCGCTGGGAGGCGCCTTCATTGCCGATGAGGGACGAGCCAAGCAGGAAGAGCAAACTGACGCTTGCCTGCCCAAGACTCTTGGTCAGGTTCAACGCTGCGCCGAGCAAACCCGCGCAGGCGAGCATAAAGAGCCCGCTCAAAACAATGGGAACGCGCTGGGTTTCCTGGCCAACCGCTTGCCACGCCCAGGCAATATCCATGCCAAGTTGCAACGGATAATCCGCGTGGAAGATGGGGTCCATTTGACGTGAGAACGATCCAAGCCAGCCCGGTTGATCGCGGTAGATAAAGCGCGCCGCGCGGTTGTACATCATCCAGGCGTCCCACGCACCGTGTGGCTCGCGCGCCCAGATATTGACCGCGCTCAATGCGCATAAGACCATTACGATCAGCAGGCTCGCCAGCAAAAAGATCTGCAGCCGGCTGAATCGAACTCGAGGAAGAGTGAATCGAAGGTCTTTACGTTCACAAACGACAACGGCGATCAACAAACCCGCCGAAAGCGCGAGTTGCACAAGAAAGAATCCATTCTCGTTGGAGAACCAGAGCATATAAACAAAATCCAACAGGGAGGCCTGCCCAAGGCCCAATCCGATGCCCAGGAAGATCTTGACCCAAACAGCCTTCCATCCTCGTTCCCGCCACAGTAGATGGACGATCAATATGCCGGCCAATATGGAGGGCAGGAATATCAAGATGGATAAGAACGTCATGGAGTCAGCCTTTGCAGCAAATACAAATCATCCTTCAGCGGCATGACCCGAAACTTGCCCTGGTTGGTTTGACTCCAAAGCTGAAACGCTTTACTGTTCAAGTTGGCTATCGTCCACGCCTCGTTATCGCCGCGCACCAGAATAATGGGCGCCATGGTGTATTGGGTAAGCGTATATTCTCCCTGCTCGTTATTGGGATCATATTTTGCGCCGGGCACATCGGAATTCGTGATATAGCCAACCACGCCGCGCTTGAACGGCAAAAGTTTCTTTACCGCTTGAAACCGGACCTCCCATTGAGTCACCGGATCACCGGTAAGACTCCCAGTGGCCATCGCATGGCGAAGATTCCGAAAACCAAAATAGATGCTTGCCATCATGATTCCTGCAAGCATGATTTGTTGCAGGATAATACTGACCTTCGTCACGGTTCTTTCACTTTCTCGATGATCTCGGCGGCCAAATCAAAGCGGCTGAACTGCGGCACGATGTACACTCCATGGGCCCATGGCTTGATCTGTTGGATCAATTCTACTGCAATGTGCACGCCTTCCTCTGCGGCGTGCTCTCCCGCCTGCTCCATCCGCTGAATGATCGGATGGGGGATGGAAATACCAGGCACCTCGTGATTCAGAAAATTGGCGTGTTTCAGACTGGCCAATGGCAGGATGCCGACCAATACCGGCTGCTGCAATTTTCCATGCTGCTTTTCATAGGCGGAAAAGAACCCGCGTCCCTCTTCGGGACGATAGATGGGCTGCGTCAAAAAGAAATCCGCGCCGGCCCGAATCTTTCTCCGCAGATTCTTGATCTCCTGTTGGGGTTCGGGCGCGCACAGATTCAACGCAGCACCGACAAAGAAATTGGTCGGCTGACCGATACTCACGCCCGAGTGATCCACGCCTTCGTTAAATCCCTGCTTGATAAGTTTAATCAGGCCGGATGGCACGAGGTCATAGTTATCCATGGCTTCAGGATAATCGCCGACGGCGGTTGGGTCGCCCATGATGACGAATACGTTACGAATGCCCAGCGCGTGCGCGGCCAATAAATCGCCCTGAACACGCAATAAGTTTCGTCCGCGCGTTGGGAAATGAAGCGTGGTCTCCACATTGACACGGCGCTGCACCACATCGCAGACCGCCCACGCCGACATTCTCATGCGGGCCATCGGTGAATCCGCCACGTTAATGACGTCCGCGCCGGCCTCGGTCAGAAGCGAAGCGCCCGCGATGAGTTTGTGAGTCGAAAGTCCGCGCGGTGGATCCATTTCAACCGAGATCACAAAATGCCCGTCGGCAAGTCTTTGTGCGAAGTGGGTCGGCTGTTCTGGCGCCCCCTCGCCCACCTCTTCGGCTGGCAGCATCGTGATGTGGGATGGATTGATCTGGGGTGCGGTATCGAGCGCTTTGCGCATTGCCGCAATATGCTGAGGCGTGGTACCGCAACATCCGCCGACGATGCTTGCGCCTGCCTCACGAAACGAAAGAGCATAATCGCCAAAATAATCGGGATCGGCCGGATACATGATGCGCCCGCCAACCTGTTCGGGCCAGCCTGCATTTGGCTTGACCCAGAACTTTCCATTTGGAACAGCCTGATGCATTTGCTTCAGTATCCGTAAGAGCTGGGCCGGGCCGCCGGAACAGTTGACACCGACCACATCTGCGCCGGATTCATCCAGCGTGTGCGCCACCTTGATTGGATCATCGCCTAACAATGTGCGATCATCACGCGTAAAGGTGACCGATGCGACCAGTGGCAATGAGCAAACTTGTTTCGCGGCCTTGATGGCTTCCTGGATTTCATACAGATCGCTCATCGTCTCAATCACAATCAAATCAGCCCCCGCCTCACACAACGCTTCGAATTGCTCAGCAAAGGCGAAGCGCGCTTGTTCGGGTTTAACGCGTCCGAACGGCGCGATGCGTACCCCCAACGGCCCGACATCGCCGGCAACCAAAACATCCCGGAGGGAAGCCGCGGCGATGCGCCTGGCAAGTTCCACGCCCGCCTTATTGATCTTGGCGATTTTCTTTTCCAGACCGTGTTTGCTTAACTTAAAGTGATTGGCGCCAAAGGTATTCGTCAGCACGATCTGTGCGCCCGCCTCAATATATTGTCGATGGATCTCCGCCACGGCGGCGGGATCGGTCAGATTCAGTTCATCGAAACATCTTTCAAAACCGATCCCGCGGCTGTGCAACATCGTCCCCATGGCGCCATCAGCCAGCAAGGTCCTGCTTTTCAATTGTTCTAATAAATTCATCTCAATGTCCGATCTTTTTGATCACGGTTAAAGGAACACCTTCACGCTCAATCGTGTACACCACGGGTGCATTGGGAAAATCGGTTCGATCGACTCCATAACGCACGGTGATGATCGCGTAATCAAACACTTGAGAATTGATATCGCTGTCCATAAAAATTTTCAGGTCGCGGCGTGCATAGATAGCGGCAATGTAGGCGGGGCCAGCCACAAAGATCTTTCCGTTAGCCGGTGCAATCCCATTGACATAATTCATCGCGGCTCGATAGGAGGTGGCCCAGTACTCCAATTCAAAGCGTCCCTGGGCACCGGGCACGCCGCCGATGAAACTGTTGTAATAGATATATTCATAAGGATGCAATTGGACGCCCGCGATGATTCCCGGCACCACCAGCGCGGCGACGATCAAGCCTCGGACAACCGGCTGACGGAGGCGCTGAAAAAGCCAGTCCACGCCCAAACCGCCCACGAAGAACACCGGCGGCAGGACAAAAATAACCTGCCGAAAATTATCATATAACGGCGACCGCGAGGCGATCAGGGCTGCTAATGGCAAAACCAACCATAGCAACGTGGCAATCGCCAGATATCTGTTTCTCCAAAGCAATGCCAGGCTCAAGAAAAACAAGGGCCAGGTCGGCTCGGTAATCTGGATCGCAAGCAAAACCGGCAAATACGAACGCGGCAAATTAAACGAGCGATAATACTGACCATCGAATAATACGCTCCCCGGCCACGGGTATTGTGACATAACATGCCAGCTCTCGATCAAACGGGCGACCGGGCTGGGCCACAAATACGGCCAACTGGCCAGCATCACGCCCACAGAAATCGCCCCATAGATGAAAAGCGTCGGCAATGATTTTTTGCCGGTCTTCTGCCATGCGTAAATTGCCACCAGGACTCCAACTAAGGGACCAAGAATGCGAATCGACGTGGTGAGACCCAGTGCAATTCCCGCAAACAGAATATTCCAATTGAAAAGTTTGAGGGCTTCAGGGAAGTGCTTCCGAAATCCCAGGGCGAGCAACGCAACGCTGACAAAAAAATAAACCAACTTGAACCAGATCAGTAAAACCAAAGCCTCCTCGACATAATGTTCAGGCTTGGTTCTACCAAAGCTGGAGGATAGCTGTCGAAGCAACGCACCCAGAAAACTTTGGGGATGGGATGATGCGTTTTGGATGAGCGCAGCCAGCCCATTGTCCAAGAGTTGAGGTGTAAAGAAAAGGACAAGCAAAGAAAGGGCCCAGAAGCCCGCCAGCCAGATTAAGACGCGCGGCGGCCTTCCATGTATTTCAGGAATTGAGTCCACCATGCGCAAACCGAACACCATGCTGACGAGAAACGCGCTGAGGAAGGGAATATCCTTGGGACTGATGAAGGCATGGCCCCAAAAAACCGGTTGGGTCACGAACAGAAGCGTTGCCGCCAAGGCTGCCCACCTGCTCATCCAGCGGCGGGCAAGAAGATAAAACGCGTAGATGCCCACCACGAAGGTCAGAAAATAAACCAAATGGCGAAGGTCGGAGATCATCCAGCGCGGATCAACGGCATGCAGTCCGCGGGCAATCGCAGCAGTGAACATGACAAAGGCTGGACCATAATTATCGTACGTGTTACCCGTGATCACAACCTGTGCGCTGGTAAACCAAGCTCCATACGATTCAAGGGCATGATCCGCGTACTTGAAGAATTGAAGTTCGTCCCAGGATTCACCAAAGTCCGTGAGCGTGAACAAACCGATCGTCAAAACGATGACGAGCAGGACCAGGATGGGAAAACGTTCGGAGCGTAGCAACTTCTTCATTCTGAAGCTAATCTTACTTCATCAGCTGTTCCACGCGGCTCTCGCCGACCGAATAATACTTCGCCTGCTTGTGATGCACAATGATCGCAGCCGTGGATTGTTCAGGAATCAATTGATACGCGGCGGACAGACTCATGCCTAATTCGGTCATGACGGCGGGCAACAGCTCAAAGACTTTCTTATGGTCTTCGAGTTCCGGAATGGCCGGATAGCCCCACGAGTAGCGTTTGCCTTGCTCCTCGCCGATTCCCATTTCACGGCGGATGTGCCGATGCAAATAATCGGCGGTGGCTTCTGCAGCTTGAACTGCGAGCCCGTGCGTGAAATAAGCCTCGGAGTAATCACCGGCGTTTTGCAGTTCATCGAAGCGCTCGGTGGCTTCCTGCCCCACTGTCACCACCTGGAATGCAACGACGTCCACCTTTCCAGAATCAACCGATGCAAAATAATCCGACAGGGCAAGATGATCGTCATACGGCTGGCGCGGAAAAGTGAAGCGCGTCCGTTCATCTGGCGAAGCGGAATTGATCGTTTCGGGATCGAAGATGATCAATTCATCACCGTCCGATTGGCACGGGAAGAATCCGTAGACGCCTTGCGGCTTAAGCCATTTGAGATGCAACGCCTCCTTGGCCATTTTTCCGAGCCGGGCATCGAACTCAGCCTTGAGCTGATCCCATTTCGCGCCATGTGAATTTTTCGCGCCCCATGACAAGCGGTATAGCTCATTGATGTTCAGGTGCTTCAACACAATTTCCAGCGGCATATCTCTGACCACGCGCGGACCCCATTTTAACGGATGCGTAATCGGTTCGGGCTCGACGACGGAACGGAGCGTCTTTTTCCGATATTGAGGTGTTTGCGAGGCGCGACCCATCTCGAGGTCCGCCTCGCGACGGATTTGTGCGAGAAGTTCCTTACGCTTCTCCGGCACGATCAACCGATCCATGGTTTCAAGCCCTTCAAAGGCATCCTTGCAATAAAACACACCGGGTTCATGTGCCGCGCCATCTTCTGTGAACAAGATTCTCCTTCCGAAGCGGCGATTGATCGCCGCGCCGCCGACCAGCACTGGGAGTTTCAAGTTACGGCGATGCAATTCGTTAACAATTAACGGCATCTGCTTCGATGTGGAAACCAGCAATGCGGATAATCCAATCGCGGTGGCATTGACTTCGACCGCCTTCGTAATGATCGTTTCGGCAGGAACCTGCTTGCCCAAATCAATGACGTCATAGCCATTATTGGCAAGGATCGTCTTCACGAGATTCTTTCCAATGTCATGCACATCGCCATAAACAGTGGCAAGGACCACAAGGCCTTTGCTGACGCCTTCTTTCTTTTCAAGATAATTCTCAAGGTGTGCCACGGCTTTCTTCATCACTTCAGCGGATTGAAGCACAAAGGGCAGTATCAATTCCCCGGCGCCAAACTTGTCACCGACCTCTTTCATGGCAGGCAATAAAACAGTGTTTAATGTATGGACCGCGGCTTCGTGCTTCATCGGGAAATCACCGCGATTAATGATGGCATCAATATCCTGTTCGACGCCCTCCTTATGACGATGCAGGATAGCCCAATGCAGGCGCTGTTCAGGAGACATGCCTTCAGTGGGATTCGAAGCGGCAGTCCGTTCAGCAGGCAAGAGCGTCTCAAAATGTTCGATGTAGCGCTGCAGGGCATCGCCATGGCGATTGAAGATCAGGTCTTCGGCGAGTTCGCGTTCCGTTGCATCGATCTCCGCGTACGGCTTGACTTGGGCCGGATTGACAATTGCCATATCGAGTCCGGCTTGGACGCAGTGGTATAGCATGACCGAGTTCAAAACCGGTCGAGCTTGCGGCGCTAGGCCAAACGAAAGGTTGCTGACACCTAGTGAAGCCATCACGCCGGGCAGGTTCTGTTTGATGAGTCGAATGCCCTCCATGGTTTCAATGGCAGAACTGGAGAATTCCGCATCACCAGTTGCCAATGTAAAAGTCAGCGCATCAAAAACCAAATCTTCGGGCTTCAAGCCATGTTCGTTGACAGCAATATCATGGATGCGTTTCGCAACTTCCAACTTTTTCTGGCGCGTCTTTGCCATGCCGCTTTCGTCAATGGTCAGACAGATCACGGCGGCGTTGTGCTCTTTCGCCAGTTTGAAAACATGATCGGCTTTGGTACGACCGGCTTCGAGATGCGTCGAATTGATCAAGCAGCGTCCGGGCGCAGTCTTCAATGCGGTTTCAAGAACATCCAATTCGGTCGTGTCAATGACCAAAGGAACGTCTACCCCCATCTCCAGCTTCTTGACGACTTTGCACATCAATTCCACTTCATCGGGTCGTTCCGTGACGGCACAGGAAATGTCGAGAGCGTGCGCACCACCATTGACTTGATCGCGCGCCAATTCCAAAATGCCATCGTAATCCTCCTCGAGCAGCATCTTCTTGAACTTGCGCGAGCCTTGCGCGTTGCAGCGTTCGCCGAGCAGAGTTGGCGGAGGATTCTGTCGCATCAGGGTCGCCGACATGGCGGAAGCCAGCTTCGGGTCCGAATGATGTGGACGCGTTGGATGCGGATGTGCGTTGAGTTTATCTACCAATAATTTTAGATGCGCGGGCGTTGTCCCGCAGCATCCACCGACAATTGAAATGTGGTGTTTGGTCACGAATTCAAAAAGATCATTCGCAAACGGTTCAGGCTCGAGCGGATACACGGCTTGACCATCGACATTGAGCGGCAGCCCGGCATTCGGAATGCACGAAACCGGTAGCGTGGATTGTTCCCCGAGGATGCGGATCGGCTCGCGCATGTGCTCGGGTCCCGTGGAACAATTAAGGCCGATGACATCGATGCCGAGGCCTTCGAGGATGGCGAGCGCAGCCTCGACGTTCGTGCCGAGCAACATGCGTCCGGTCGTATCGAGTGTGATCTGGGCTTGAATCGGCAAATAAGTTTGAGTCTCGTCGAAGGCTTTGTGAGTGCCGGCGATGGCGGCTTTGACTTCAAGAATGTCCTGTGAGGTTTCAATAAGCAGAATATCCACGCCGCCGCGAATCAGACCGACCGCTTGTTCGCGAAAAACATCGGCGAGTTCATCAAAGCTGACGTTGGAGAGGTCGGGGTCGCTGGCCGATGGAAGCTTGCCGGATGGGCCGATGGAACCAGCGACGAAACGATTTTGGATTGCTGATCGTTGATTGTTGCTGGTTGAATATTCATCCGCGAGCCGGCGCGCCAGTTTCGCGGCCGTTTCATTGATCTCGATGACGCGGTCTTGCAGGCCATATTCCTTCATCGTGATGCGGTTGGCGCGGAAAGTGTCGGTCTCGATCACGTCCACGCCGACCTCGAGGAACGAACGATGGACTTTTTCCACGGCTTCGGGATGGGAGATGACAAGGTAATCGTTGCAACCGTTATACTGTTCGCCGCCGAACTCCTTGGCGGTGAGGTTCATCTTCTGTAAGCTCGTCCCCATCGCGCCGTCGAATACAAGAACTTTCTGTTCGAGGGCGTCGAGGTATTTTCTGTTAGTGTATTTTCGTTGAGCCATTAAGTTCTCCTAAACTATAAAAAGTGGCCTCAATTCCAAGCAAGAGCCCGCGACTTAAAATCTCCGTGAGCTTCTTGTACGAAATCAGGTTTGCCGTAAGGCCAGCCCTCAATTGGGCCATCGGAAGGCAATTCTTCTGGCCATTTTTCTACGACTTCTCTGGGTGCAGAAGTTGAAATGTGAGTGTTCCCAGTAGAGGGCCAACCGCTGGCCTTGTTGAAAATAGTATCGGAGAGATCATAGATGTTCACTAAGACTTTTTCGACATCTTCATGTCCTCTAATCTCTTTCCAATAGCTGTAGAAAAAATTGGGACCGGGATGGTCATCGCCGAAATTCGGAGCAATAGATTCCTTACAAGGATTTTCTTCAAAAAAGTCTTCGAGAGTCACTCCAGGCGGTGGTTGATTATAGCGCCAGTCTGGTGTGCGAAATCCTTGATTAAGAATCTTTGTGAGAAGTTTTGCGCGGTTGTTCATAGCGAATTGCCTTTCTTCCACAGCCGCAAAATGAAATCCTGATCAAAGTTCGGCGCGCCGAGTTCGGTCAGTTTTTGCAAGACTGTCGAGCGGTGATCCGTGCCATGATTGACCATATGCAACAAAATCTTCCAGCGCAGGTTCCGCATGTCTTTGGCATTTTGTGCTAGTTCTTCTTCGCTCACCGCATTGACGTAATCAGTCAAATCTTTTGCCACGTTTTCGAACAGTTCGCGCGCAGCGGCGCGTGTGGGATAATGCTCGAATTTCAAAGGACCAACATCGGCTTGATTTTTCAAACCCGCCAGCCAGGGCTGATCTGTACTTGAACTATGCACCATCAAGTCGCAGACTGAGCCTCGCGAATAGGAGTCGCTTGCGAGAAGCTGTTCGTCGCTGATTTTATTGATCGAGTCCCACACGCGATGCGTCATCGCGACATGATATTCAGTATAAGTCTTGGCGAGTTCAAGCGAAGTCATCCTATCTCTCCTTCATGTGTCATTGTCAAAACAAAATCGCCTCTCAAAATGAGAGGCGACGTAGTAACAAAGTCATCTCTCATCTCCCGGACATGCGTCCGCCGAAATTGGCACCTGTTAGTTATGTAGTTGAGTAGTTACGTAGTTTCTTGCCTGCAAACTACATAACGATCGAACGGTCCAACTACCGAACTAAATTCGGTTGCCGAGGCTTCATCGGGTCGGTCCCTCAGCCTCTCTGGATGAGCAAAACTCTTTAAATTGTTGCGGGAGTTTATCATAACGGAAAGAGATTGTCAAATTGAAGGAAGCCGGAAGCAAATTCCTCAAAATGCTATAATCCTTCCATCTTATGAGCAAAGCCCAATCCGACCATTTCCACAACACACCAATTTTGTCCAATGTCTTATTGGCATTGCTGATCATTGTGCTAGCCTTGATAGTTTTGTCGCAGGCCAATCCGGGCCTGAGCCTGCCGGATCGTGATTATGGAATCTTTTCTTACATCGGTCAGCAAATCGTACTGGGAAAACTTCCATATAAGGATGCGTGGGATCATAAGCCGCCGGCAGTTTTTTATGCAGACGCTCTCGGGCTCTGGATGGCGCACGGTCTGCGCTGGGGAATTTGGGCGATCGAATTTCTTTGCCTGGCCGCGGCGATCTGGTTATCCTATATCTTGATCAAAAAACTATGGGGAGTTTTCCCGGCCCTTTGCGCAATCGCAATTTGGACATTTGGCTTGAATATTACATTGCAAGGCGGGAACACCACCGAGGAATTTCCACTTCCGCTTCACTTCCTAGCCTTGATCCTCTTCCTGCGACTTGTCGAATCTCCCGAAACTGCTTGGGATGGCTTGTTCATCGGCTTGGCTTTTTCCGTCAGCTTTTTATTCCGCGCCAACAATGCAATGATAGAAACTGCCGTCGTATTGACGCTTTGGCTGATTTGGATCTTTCAACGAAATTTCCTCGTCCTTCTTCGACAAATGATTGGAATGGCCCTCGGCGCGCTGTTGCCGACCCTGCTCACATCGTTCTACTTCTGGAGGTTGGGCCTCTTCAAAGCCATGTTCGACGCGTCCATCACGTACAACGTGATCTACAGCGAAACAAAATTTAACGGTGCATCGGCGTTGATTGCAGGCTTGCGAAATCTCGGTCTTGTTGCCTGGGTTGGATTGATCGGGTACGGCGTTGTATTGTTCCTGCTAATCCGTCACTGGCGCGCCAAGACAAAACCGCCAGCGATGCTGATCCTTCTATTGATCGGCTGCCCCTTTGCCGTCGCGGTCACGGACCCGGCGCAAAGAAACTATGCACATTATTTTGCTAATTGGTTGCCATTCATCGCCTTGTTGACCGGCTTAACGTTCTACTCCATCCAACACCTGATACCCAGATTCAAAGAATTGAAACTCTCTGAATCTTATGATCTTGGGTTTGCGTTGGTTATCGCTATTTTCTACTGTGTTCTCAGCGGCCTTGCTGTCGAAAACTGGACATCGTTTGTAAATCTTCTAAACCGTTCCAACGTGGAGCGCGATTCGGTGATCTCGGTCTATGTCGAAAACAACACGAAGCCGGGTGACACTGTTATATTCTGGGGCGGATTTCCCGGCGAGAACCTGATGTCGCAGCGCGCTTCACCGACTGCATATATCACTTACCCATTATTGCTCGACGCGAATATATCAGAAACGTTTAGCGATCAATTTTTTCGCGACTTGAAAAATAACCGTCCCGCCCTGATCGTCGATATGGAATATGCCAAAGCCCTTTCACTTGATCCGGAGAAGCGGGCCGCGCAACTCGCAGAGCGACAAGAATGGCCGTATCTCCCGGCCAACATTGAAGATGTATTGAGTTTCATAGATAATAATTACCACCCCGAGACCACTTTCAGAAACGCGAAAGTCTATCGCCTGAACGGAACGACGGGTCCTTAAATCCATTTCGAGGCATATCCAAAACCAACGGGAAGTCAACCCTTGAGGCGAGAATTGGCTGCGTTAAGAGCCTCCAGCAGCTCCGCCTTCATCTGCGATGCAATCGCCGTTTCACTCTTGTATAAGTCGTTCATCTCTTCAATATCCATTTCCAAATTGTACAGTTCGTAACCGTCCTCATAGTTTCCCGGATATCCCGGAGAATGGATCAATTTGTAGGCCCCTTTCCTCATCGCCACGGTCGCCGTCCGGAAAGGCGCAAAGGCCGGATTGAGTTTTGCGTCCATCGAGAAGGTGCTCCTTTGGGGGTCCGGGACCCCGCCCAGTCCGGGCAACAGCGTCCCCTCACACCAATCGGGGACTGGCTGATCGGCTAAACGAAGCAGGGATTTAATACTCGGAAATAAGGTGGAGGTCTGATAAAAACTTTTGCGGAGGGCGATTTTGGAGTATCATGATTGTACCTCAAAATTACCTTCTATAAAGGGATACTCACTATTGTAAATGCCTCCTATTCTGCAGACTTTGAACACAAGAAATCCTCGACTCTATCTGGCGCTTTTCCTAGGGGCAATGATTGGTTTATCAGTTTATTGTTACTGGTTGATAAATATATTCCCTCCAACCGGTAAGTGGATATTCTTATTGACCATGCTGACAAGCATTGTGGCGGCAGCAGGCTCCTTTTTCCTGATCGAATTATGGCTCCTTCCGTGTTGGCCTATACTTACCCAGCCTCAACGGTGGCTATTGTTGGGACTGAGTGTTCTAATCGGCTCCTTTTTGTTATTTGCTGGAACGAGTGCATTTAAATCACCTGATAGATATTTGGCATTTCTGTTGCCTAATGAAAAAATAGAAATCTCTGTGCCTCCATCAAAGAATCCACTTAATGCAGATGTCGCTATTCATTTGTTCTCAACGTCGATGGGCAACGTATCTTTTAATTCAATTAAATATCAAGGCTGGCAAAGAAAAGGAAATTTGCTGGTCCTTACCAATAGAAAAGATAATTCCTTGGAATGGGCAGGAATAGCAGGTAAACAAGTATCCATTGTCCTTTCTGATTCAACACAGCAAGCAATACTTCAAATTTCGACCGATGGAGGCGAAGATACTGTCAATTTCTCTTCAGGAATAGGAAAGCAATATCTCTATACCCACAGCTATGCCGTTCCTTTCTATGCCTCGCGAACAGTCGTCATTCTGCTGGGAATTGCTGATTTTAGTTTTTTATGTTTTGCGATTGGGTTATTAATTTATGATAAAAGAAAATGGGTCCTGGCGTTTCTCCATCAAACGATTCGGGGTTTGTCGCCAGCGAACCAAACCTCCGGAGAGGCCAGTACGATCCGGGGTTGGGGAATTGTGACTGGCACAATCTGTGTGGCGATTCTTTTGCGCGTCTTCCACTTGGATTATCTTGCGCCTCTTAGAGATGAATACACTCAACTTTTCGCTGCAAAGGCTCTAGCAAGCGGCTCAGCGCTAAATCTAGTGTATCAGCGCAGCCTATTCATTGTCACCCTGCCCGTCGCTTTATTCTTTCGAGTTTTTGGTTTCAAATTGTGGGTCGCTCGACTGCCCGGCGTCTTATTTAACACTTTAGCGATCATCCCCTTATACTTGATTACGAAAAGGATCAATTGGCAGGTTGCACTTCTTTCCTGTATTTTATATGCGACCAATCCCTGGCTAATTGCGGTTTCCAGGATTGTCCGGGAATATGGATATTATCCCTTTTACTTTTATTGGATCATTTATGGAATGGTTATGTTCCTTGAATATTTTCCAAATAGCTTCCTGACCGCCGAACGAAAACATGTATTTAAATCCCCTATCATTTTTTCACTGGCGTTGCTTATTTTACCTCTCATTTATATGATGGCGATTGATCCAAACTCGACATTCAAAGTGATATCAATTGCATATGGGGTATTCGGCCTGTTTGTGCTGTTAAAGATTATTTCCAAAAGCAAGGCTTCCATAATAATACTTACAGCTGCTCTCATCACCTCGCTTTTCGCAGTTCTATATCTTTACTTTGCAAAAAGTGGTGATATCTCCTTTCATCCACTACAAGGCTATTGGATTCGGTATTTTTTCCCAAATCCGCAGCAACAATGGTATTTCAACAGTCTAGCTATTATTTATGTCTTCGGGCTTACTTGCGCGATTCTCCTAGGAATACAGGTCTACAAGTTTAACTTTATTCCGTCCTTTTTCCTAGTACTTTTCTCTTTATCCCTGTTTTTTTATATTTTTTTCTTCACCCGCTATGTCCAGGCCCGTTATTTATTTCATCTGGAATTCTGGTTCATTCCGCTTGTAGCCATTGGCTTTTTCTGCATTTGGGCATTTTTAAGGGTAATTTTTTCATGGAGCAGTACTTCCGCATTGTTGGTATCATTGGCACTACTGGCATTATCCACAAATGGTTCCCAAATCCTGCTCCCCACATTTTACAACAACTATGGATGGATGCCAATTACAGAAGAATATCATGATGATGTGAGGATGACTCAATCGTTTCTACTTGACAAAGTGAAACCGGGTGACGCACTGATTTCCACAGATTATGCCCAGTATAATATCTTTGCGGGCAATAGTGCATTTGGAACGATCTACTCTTACAGCTACATCAACGACAATAGCGCAACATATTTCTCATCGATTATTGCGCAACACGATTCAGGATGGATTGTTCTTGACGATCAAATGTACGAGGCGATCAAGCCCTTTCCCCTTAAGACAACCTTTTTAAATAACAAAGAAATCGACTATATGAGTAAGGTTGCCAATGAGTATATTTGGCGATGGAGTTCAAAATAACTGGACAAACGATAAACTAGACTTTATTTTTGATCTTTGAAAGAAGGCCTGCATGGGGCAAGAAAATCGGGAAAGTTGGTAATTTCCAAAAAAACCAGATTAATGTCCAGCCATAAATGATCAACGAGACAATACCAAAGATGGCAAGAGTTTGCTGAAGAGTGGGAAAAGGTTCTTCACTGCTGCGAACATTTTCTTCAATCTTATTTCTCTAAATTATTCACGGGTATAGGTTAGAACCAACCATATTGACGCAGTCAGGATGTTCGCTTTGTATCATGCCGATAAAGTGTTGTCAAATTTACCAGCACTTTCTATCATCATTACCAGCCATTGAGGGAAAAAGTTGATCGCATGAGCAGCATCGGGATCTTGCATACTTTTTATCAGATCAAATTGCTGATGGGTGCGTGCTGAATTGAGGCAGGCCATTTAACGGCTTACCCCGCGATCGCGCGCGGGGTAGCCAAGGACCAACTTAGAGGGAGGAGAGAGAGTTTATCAAGCAGGTTTTTTTCGAAACCTGCTATGATCACAAAGGTTGACGGTCAGGATTGGTACCGCACCAGAGACAGCCGGGGGTGTCCATCTGATTGCAGATCATGGCATTGGAGCAACGATGTGCGTTCACTCTTGGCGGTTGATCAGGCAGATGCTCAGCCGGATAAATCACTTCATCTTCCAGCGCAACCTCATGTCCAACCAGCTCACAGTACTTGATCTTATCTACATGCCAGGTACGGAACGCCATTTTCATCTCCTGACTATGTTTATAGTGTAAGAGATGTCGAATTTAACTGCCAGTGACACGCGTCACATATGCCGATGACAAACGGCCGCATTTCGAGACCAAAAAGGTCGAATCTATATTGGATTATTTGCTCAGGCGGTAAATCGTGCCACGCCGGTCCGCGAAGTAGATTTCCCCGGAAGGATCTTCCCCAAAGGTGGTAATGTTCGCCTCCGTTCGAAACAACAGTTGCGACCGCCATCCGTTATTGGTGTGGATCAATCCCCAGATGAAGCCGCTACATTCATCACCGTAAAAGTAAATACCCTGCCACTCAGGCAGCGTGCCACGATACACATGTCCGCCGATAATGGCGCAACCACCCACAGCATGACTATATTCCGTCACCGGAAAAGTGAAGTTGCCAGTTGCCGGTGGATGCCCGGCATATGGATGCATCCCTTCATAATAGCTCCAGCCGAAGTTCAAGCCGCCGGCATTCGCCGGAACAACATCCACTTCCTCCCACGTGTCCTGACCAACATCCCCGATATAGAGGCTGTCGCTGGGCAGGTCGAACGAAAACCGCCAGGGATTCCGCAGGCCATATTCCCAAATTTCCGGTTTGCCGCCGCCACCTTCGGCAAAGGGATTGTCGGAGGGAATGGCATATGGATCACCATGGTCTACATCGATTCGTAGAATCTTTCCAAGCAGGACGTTTGTATTCTGTCCGTTTCTGGATGGATCGCCTTCCGAACCCCCATCGCCTAGTCCCAGGTAGAGATAACCGTCCGGGCCAAAAGCCGTCTGACCACCATTATGGTTGGGAAAGGGCTGTTGAATGTGCAGCAAATCTTTTTCGCTGGAAGGATCGACGATATTACCGTTGGCTGTGAAACGGGCAATTACTGTATTTCCGTTCAGATCAATATAATTGACATAGAAGTAAGGATTCTGTTTGAAGTTCGGATGAAATGCCAGCCCCAATAATCCTTGCTCGTTGCCCTGGCTGCCCACTTTGGAGATGATATCGAGAAAGGGAGGATCAAGCATCTGGCCGTTTTCGACGATGCGAATTCTTCCATCCTGTTCGATGATGAACATGCGTCCCGAGCCATCGTCGGGAAATTGGATATCCACTGGCGAGGCCATGCCAGAAATGACAGGAATCCATTGATACGCCGATGGATCAGGAAAGGTATCAACATTCGGCAACGTAGTTGGCGCGGGAGCGTTCGTTGCAGTTGGTGAATTAGCAAGATGTGTTGGAGGCGGAGCGCTGGTTTGGGTGGCAGAGACAATGGCCGACGTTGAAGAAAACCCCTCAGGGGTGCTTTGCAAGGGCGTGCTCACGGCCCCGCAAGCCAGAAGAAGAATCGTCACCAGTAAAATGAATCCGACTCGACATCTACCTTTAATCATCTTCGTGTCTTTTGATTCCATTATACCCGCAGAATTCGCAAACCGGTGGAGGGGTAAAATGGGGGCCATGCCCTACCTGATCGATGGTCATAATTTGATTCCAAAACTCAGTTTGCAGTTGGATTCACCCGATGATGAAATGCAACTCATCGGCATCCTGCAGGAATTCTGCCGACTGGAGCGCCGCCATGCCGAAGTTTATTTCGATGGCGCGCCGGCCGGCCCGGCACGCACCCAAAAGTTCGGAATCGTCACGGCGCATTTCATTCGTCTCGGAACGACCGCGGATTCCGCGATCAAGATCAGGTTGGAAAAAATGGGACGCGCCGCACGCAATTGGATGGTGGTCAGTTCCGATCACGCAGTTCAAATGTCAGCTCACACCGTTCACGCCGACGTGATCTCGTCGGACAAGTTTGCAGGGTTGCTCAAGAAGTCATTTTCACCTAAATCAAAATCGGATTCGGAGAGCAAGTTATCTTCCGAAGAAGTGGATGAGTGGCTTAAGTTGTTTGGGCGGAAAGAGTGAAATTTCGGACAATTAAAATCGGAATTCTAATCCCTATTTAATGTTGTACAGATAATTCAGATGTATATTTGCGGTACGACACCTGCCCTCCCTCTTACTGGTATTTAAGGTGTCAACCACCGATACTCAGTTCGCATGTCCCCCCCATGCTCGCTGAACGGTGGTGTCCCTCCCCCTCAAGGTTGTCAGGCGTGTCAATGACACGCCTGACAATCGTTTAAAGCATATAATCATTGCGATGACCACTGCCTATACATTTGTTCCATCCCCTTCGCATCTTTATTCTGATCATCCTGAACATCCCAACCGCTTTGAATTATTGACTCCTCGTCTCGAAACATTTGGCGCACAAAGATTGGATGTGATAGCCGCAACGCGCGAGGAAATCGCGCGTGTGCATCATCCTGGGCTGATTAAATCATTGGAAGAGGTTTGCCAGGAGGGACCAGCCATCATCGATTATGCCCCGACGTTCGTGACGCAATCATCATTTGATGATGCTCTTCTCGCCTCGGGCGGGGCGTTGAGCTGTACGCGCGCGGTCTTGAGCGGATCCGCTCGAAACGCGTTTGCTATTATCCGACCGCCGGGACATCATGCCGAGCCGAATCGTTCGATGGGATTTTGCATCTTCAACAACATCGCGATTGCGGCGCGCGATGCATTATCAAGTAGAATCCATCGTGTGGCCATCATGGATTACGATGTCCATCATGGCAACGGGACTCAAGCCGCGTTCATGGACGATGAACGCATGGCTTACTGTTCAACTCATCAATGGGGAATCTATCCCGGCACAGGCTGGTATGCAGAAGCACCGCGCGCCAAAAAGCGAATCGTCAATGTGCCCTTGCCCGCCGGTTCGGGCGATCAAACCTATGAACGCATTGCCAATGAAATCTTGGTTCCATACATTCAATCCTTTAAACCCGAATTGATTTTAGTTTCCGCCGGTTTCGACGCGCATTGGAACGATCCCCTCGCCGGGCTTGGACTTTCCAGCTCTGGCTTTTATATGCTCTCGAAGAAACTGGTTGGCTTAGCCGAAGAACATTGCAACGGAAAAATTGTCTTCGTGCTTGAAGGCGGATACAACTCACGTAATCTTGCCAATGGCGCCGCGGCTGTCTTTGCCGCGCTGAGCAATAAACCTTTCATAGATCCTGGCGATGTCCCGCCTCGCAAAGAGACCGATGCAAGCGAGATGATTGAGAAGGTGGGCGAGTGGAATGGGTTCTAAGCTGTAGGTTTAATGCCCGGTTCTCTGCACGGATAACAAGCACAGTCCATCTCGGCATATTGCCAGCACCGTAGAACCATCCGGCGACCAAGCCAAACTGGTACCGGGAAAGCCTCCATAAACTTGATCGGACAGGACCAGTGGATTTACCTCGCCCGAGAGAAAATCAACCAGATGGCGGAATGATCCGGGTTGCCAACAGGAAGAACCGGCGCAAAAGAGTGTGCCAATTGCGAGCAAATGGCGATTCTCTGGTCCCCACGCGATATCGCTAACAGCATGCCCGCCTTGATTTGCCATATATGGGCCGATCAGCTTGGCAGCATCGATTGGATACAACTTTCCGGTTGCGGTGTCCAGAACAGATAGGTCATAATCTTCCCACATGGGAAACTGAGATCCGATAGATTTAATAACAGCCAGGAAGCGTCCATTTGGACTCCAGCGCGCCAAGTAAGCCTATCCACCAACATTTAATTTACAAACGCGTCCCGTATCCATATCCAAAAGAAATGTAATAGCTGACCTACTTTGGCCGTACCGGCTATAAAAGAAAATTTGCGATATTCAGGGCCGCCAAGACATTTTATAACTGCCAGCACTGGGATCCCATTGGGTCAAATCGAAAGGCAGCGTTTCGGCCGATGTTAAAGAACCTTGAGAGACTTCGCGTTGATAAAGTCCTTTACCGTCACCTCGCAAATAGATGATTTCACCACCATCTGGCTTGACAGCTATCGAGGAGAAAAATTTGCTGGCATTTGAGCTGTCATTCCCAGTCCATGTTGCATTTTCCAGACTCGGAATATCCGCAGGATTGCCCCGGCTTAGTTCGAGTAAATACTTAATGGTCGGATCGGGTTGTCCGTCTTTATGAGACTCCGAAATGAAGTCTCTTTCGGGATACACCACAGCATTCAGCCCGGCCAACCACAATGGTGGCGAATCATAGATGTATTCTCCCGGCGAGCGTTTGGCATAAATGGGAATCTTGATCGTTCGAGCATTAAATAGTTCGATGGACTGGTACTGTTCATATCCTTTTTTAACCGCCTCCCGCATTATCAATGCTTGCTGGCTGTCTGGCGTCCATCGGGAAATATCGAACCCGGCGTTCTCATCAGTAATCATCACCCTCGGCTCTGAAAACGTGTAATTTTCCGGTGAGGATTGTTCAGTCGTAGTTTGTAGCAACGGAAAGATGCATGCAGCGGTTCTACCGCAATAGGAATTGTTTGCATGGGGACAAAAGCCGTTGGCGAGATGTAGGTTGGGATAGGCGGCATTCGCGGCCATCCCGTCCCAAGCGCGAGTAAGGTCGATGTGGTCATGGGTAATGGAGTAGACGAAATACTTGGCACAGGAGTATTGGTTGTCACTAATGGATGGATTTGCATTTGCGTGATGCACGATGTTGAAACTAAAACAACTATGCCGATCAGCAATAAAACCTTAAATATTTTTCGGCGTTGCATTGCTTCCGAGAAATTCTTTAAGGTTTTCATGGACCGCCTCCGTTTATCTATCCCAACTATCCAACCGCCTTCTCCATTTCCTCCAAAACTCACCTGATCGCACCCGCGCTTCCTTCCCTATGACATGACACGGCAGGGATTCACATCAAAGCATTCCATATCTGTATTCGTCAACCTGCTGATCCTTGGTACTTGACTATTTTCTGCCGCGGGCTATACTGGAGGCAAGCACGGGGGCAAAGAATTGAAAGCAGGAAAATGCCGCTATTCTCCGGATGTCCGCGGAAAGGAGATGAGAAGATGGCTGGCAAACAAATTGGGCAAATCACCCACTACTTTGATCACATCAGCGTGGCCGTCGTGCAGCTGACCCAATCATTGCATGTCGGCGACACCATCCATATCTTGGGCCATTCGACTGATTTTAAACAGGATGTGACATCCTTGCAGATCGAACATAGATCCATCGACGAGGCCGAGCCCGGCGACGACGTGGCATTGCAAGTCATTCAAGCGGTGCATCCCAACGATAAAGTGTTCAAGCTCACAGACGAATAAGGGTGTGGCGAGGCGTCACACCCTTACAGCCCGAGTTCTGCATTGAGTTGTTTGAAATAATGCGAAGGTTCTAGAGTTTCTTGCCGAAACGTCTTATCCTAATCTTCCGACCGCCTTTTCCACTTCATCCAGAATCTCGCCTGACTTCACCAGCGCTTTCATCTTATTGTGATCGTTATACAGCGGACGATCCACTTCGAGATGTTCCACATGATTGCGAATCACTTCACGCGCCTTTTGCGTGCCTTCACCCGGCGTGAACTGGCGGAAGTCCAGGGCTTGCGCCGCCGCCATGAATTCGATTCCCAAGACGCCGTAGGCATTGTCCAGAATCTGCCCGTTCTTGATGGCGGTATTCATGCCCATCGAGACGAAATCCTCCTGGTCCGCCGCGGCGGGGATGGATTGAATGCTTGCAGGCGCAGATAGAATTTTCTGTTCTACCACTAAATGGTCGGCGGTATATTGCGAAAGCATCAGGCCGGAATAAAAGCCGGGCTCGTGCGCCAGGAAATCCGGAAGTCCCTGGGAAAGAGCCGGATTGGTCAAACGATTCAAGCGCCGCTCCGCCAGCACGCAGACCATCGTGATCGCCGCGCCCGCCATATCCATCGGCAGTGAAACCGGCGAGCCTTGGAAGTTCGCGCCGGTCAAAGTCAATTTCATTTCAGGCACGAAAATCGGATTGTCGCCCACACCGTTCAGTTCGATCTCAACCTGCGAGCGCGCATAGGCAATCGCATCGCGCGCCGCGCCGATCACTTGCGGCGTTGAGCGCATCGAGTAGGCATCCTGCACCTTCGTCTTCATCTTGCCGGTTGTGAGATCAGAGCCTTCGACCACCTTCATGATATTCTTTGCGGAGGTGATCGCGCCTTTGAAGCCGCGCAACTCATGTAACTTCGTGTTATACGGTTTCATGTTGCCAAGCAGCGCCTCGATGGACATCGCCGCCGCGATCTCGGCCTGCTTCAAGAATCTTTCCATGTCATAGATGTGCAGGGCAGACATGCCAGTCAGGACATTCGAGCCGTTGATGGTCGCCAGCCCGTCACGTGCTTGCAAGCCGGGGATTTCAATTCCGGCGCGTCGCATCGCTTCCCGACCTGGCAATCTTTCACCGTTATAGAAGGCCTCGCCTTCGCCCATCAACAGCAGCGCGGCCTGTGCCATCGGTGCCAGGTCGCCGCTTGCCCCGACCGATCCTTTTTGACAAACCACTGGTGTGAGGCCTTTGTTGAGCATCTCCACCAGTGTTTGAGTAATCACGGGCCTGCATCCAGAATTGCCGTGCGCATGGACGTTGATGCGTCCTGCCAGTGCCGCACGTACATATTCGATCGGTGCGGGTTCGCCGATGCCCGCGGAATGGTTATACACTAGATACCTTTGGAATTCCTTGACCTGTTCATCGCTGAGCACTTTCTCCGAAAATTCCCCGATGCCGGTGTTCGTGCCATACATGATTTCCTTTGCCGCCAGCTTTTCCTCCAGCATGGCCCGGCAAACTTTGATGCGCTCCAAAGCTTCGGGGGCTAATTGAGCTTTTTCATTGTCGCGTGCAATCGCAACGAGTTTTTCAATGGTGAGGGATGAACCGTCGAGGGTGATGGACATATAGACTCCTGATAGAAAATCTCTTATTGATCTATCCCCCACCAGCTCTTCGAGCCACCTCCCAAAATTCAAAGAGCGTTTCGGGAAGAAGGGCAGGGGCTTTCGTTATTTTACTCCAAAGGAGAAGAAGAGCGCTTCCTACCCATGGGAAATACAAACAATCAGCTAGATTTTTGCTTGTGCAAAATTCCGCGCGGCTAGTATCTTTTTCCTATTGCGTCTCTCTTCATATTTCTATTATATTGTCAGCATCCGATACAGGTAAGCCTTATGAATAATCAAAGGAGAAATGCCATGAAAATGAAATTTGCGTTGCTTATTCTATTCCTGTCTGCATCCCTGGCCTGCGGATTGCTGAACAATGCGGTGAATCAGGCAGTGGGCAGCGGAAGTAACTATCAAACCGTCTCAAGTCTGTGGAGCGATGTTCCACCCATGGATGGCCTGCAGCCTTCGCAAATGGATCTGCCCTTGCCGGTTAAGCTGCTCATGCGCACCATCCTTGGCAATCTCGGCCGCCTCAATCCCCAGGGTCAGGACCAAACCACCGGCAACATTGATTGGATCGTCTTTACCACCACGAAATCCCCGACGGACGTCGAGAACTTTTATACCAATGCACGTATGGTGGCCAGCGGCTGGGACGATGCCGGCCAAGACTCCACTTGCGTAAGTAGCAACGATGCCAGTTCCGCGCAGGTCGGCGCGTTCTGCGCATTTCAAAAACAGAAGGACAACACGCAGCTCGCCATAATCATCACTCAGGACGCTTCAACCAAACAGACCGACGTTTTCTTTCTACGTCTGCAAGAATCGCCGACGGCCGTTCCCACCCAGTAAGAATCAACACGCGTGTTGCGTGGTTCGTCGGCTGGCACCGATTTCAAATAATCGTTGTAGGGCCTCTCGCATTTATCTCAGAGGCCTTACTTTCAAGTAAAATAGGGTCCATGTCTAACGAAAAAGAATATATGCCGCAGCGTGCGATGACCATTCAGGCGCATCCAGATGATCAGGAATTTTCTGTGGGAGGCACGCTCGCGAAATGGTCGAAAGCCGGATGCGAAATCGTATCGGTGGTCATCACGAGCGGCGACTCAGGCTCCAATGATCCGACCAAGGACGCCTCCTATAAACCAATCCTGGCGAAACTGCGCGAAGACGAACAACGCGCTGCGAATGAAGTCTTGGGCGTAAAAGAAACGGTCTTCCTGCACTATCCTGATGGCGAGTTGGAAGCGACGATTCCTTTGCGTAAAGAGCTAACGCGCCTCATCCGCATCCACAAACCGGATGTAGTTCTAACAGGTAGCCCTGAAGGATGGTTCTTTGGAAATGATTATGTGAATCACCCCGATCACCGCGCCGCGGCTCAGGTTGCGTGCGAAGCGGTGTTTCCGTCGGCGGGGACGAGGCTTATTTTCCCGGACCTGTTAGCAGCGGGCTACGGACCGCATAACGTCAAGCGCCTGTACATCCACGAGAATGAAAAAGCCGATACGTGGGTGGATATCAGCGAAACGATCGAAGTCAAGATTGAAGCACTGAAGCAACATGTCAGCCAGGTTGACACTCACGAAGTGGATAAATGGATGTACGAATGGGCGAAAGAAGCCGGCAAGGCAAAGGGCATCCAATATGCGGAGGCGTATCGCGTGATGATGCTGCAAGATGAAGAGGACAAAGGCTAAAGAATGTAGGCGAGGCGATGAGCCTCGCCTCTTTTATTAGATGGAACAGAATTGGATGAATTTGTACAAACAACTTGACTTTACCCGTCCGTTGTGCTATTTATAGATAAATTCCGATTGAGGTCGTGAATGCACCGCGAACGTGTTTCTGAAAATGTATTTTGGTTTCAAAGTGAAGTCTATGCCCAAGTGACGGCGGGTGTGGTGGTCGGCCCGCAATGGGCCGTGGTAATTGACACACTGGCTCTTCCGGACGAGACGCTCGGCATGCGCGAGTTTATCGAGCATGAACTCAGCGTGCCGGTGCGGTATGTGATCAACACGCACTACCATGCTGATCATGCGTGGGGAACTTGTTTTTTCCCTGATGCAACCGTGATCGCTCATGAACTCTGCCGCACCCTATTGGATCAGCGCGGCCGGCCCTCGCTGGAGGCCGCCCGCAAGCAAAACACCGCCCTCCGCCAAGTAAAGATCGTTTTACCGCATCTGACATTTGCCGCAGGCGAAATGAACCTGCGCGTGGGCAAGAAAAACTTAACCATCCTGCCTGCTCCTGGACACAGCAGTGATGGTATCGCCGTGCTGGTCGAGGAGGATCGCGTGCTCTTTGCAGGCGATGCCTTTATGCCCTTGCCCTACGTGGTCGACGGCGACCTTGATGATATTGCCGTCTCCATCAAAAAGATTGGCCGTATGGGCTTGGAAAACATCATTCAAGGTCACGGCGATATTATTCTACGCGGCGAGATCGAGGCGGCAGTGAAAGAAAACCTCAATTACATCACCAACGTCAAAAAAGTCGTCAAAGCCGCCGCCCGGCGCAAATTCGTGGATGAAACGTTGGATTCGATGAGGATTGAACAGTGCGGTAAAAGCCGGGTCCATTTGGGCGGTCTGGCTGAAGGGTTGCATAAGCGCAACCTGCAAGTGCTCATCAAGCAGGCGCGCGAACAATAGGAACTTTCTGATTAGGAAAAGCAGGCCCTATGTGCACCTGCTTTTTTGTTTATTCCGGTCTACTGGCTTTTTTCTTCTTCCATGGACGCCAGCCGTGAAATCGTTCGCGCCCTTCCAGCAATGCCTTGATGTTAGGACGCAAAGCCCAAAGAAGGATAAAGAAAGTTGCCACGCCGTAAATAATATATTGCCAGTGAGTCGAATAGCCGAGAAAATAAAGCCCCGCAAATATGACTATGGCGCTGAGCGAAATGCTGATGGTTGCCAGCGAAGCATAACCGACACCGAACAGCATCAGCAACGGGACGGGGAATCCCAGTAGGATCAACCACCATAGCGGCCATAACAGCCCAATGGCCCCGCCTGCCGCTGGCGCGCCTCCGGCTCCGCCGCGCAAGCGAAGTTTTCCCTCTGAAGCGCGTTCTATCAGAAAAATGGAATAGTTGTGTCCCAGCACCGCCGCGATGGGAGCCAAAACTTCTATCCAAACGTTGGGAGCCAAGGTTCTCGCCAGCCAGACCGCTGCAATTCCCTTGAACATATCGAACAACGCAGTTGCGGCGCCTGCCCAGCAACCGGCGGCACGCATTGCATTCGTTCCGCCAGTGCGTCCACTGGCAACCTGACGAATATCTTTGCCGGTCGTCAATTTTACAATGAGGAGACCAAATGGTATTGCTCCCAAAACATACGCCAGCACCACCACGCCGGCATCAATCCATGTTTGCATCAATGCTCCTCCAGATTTGGCAAAAACTGTAACACACGAAAACCATTAAGGTTGCTCGTCCTCAATTACTTTTAGTTTCACCTCCGTGACCTGTTGATTTTGGATCCAGAATCCGCGTGCCGTCCACCTGCCTTTCTTTCGCGACCATACAATCTGTGCGACAGAATAAGCGGCTTCTTCAATGTCGGTCGCGGAGACCGTGTCGGGCCCTGCCGGGTGGGAGTGGAAAATTCCGATCAAATCCAATCCGCTCGAGTCGATCCAATTGAACGCCTCAAGCTGATCTTGGGGATCCATCCTAAACCGTACCGGGCTTTGAGCCTGGTTCTCGATCAACAGGACTTTTTCAACCAAATTATTTTTTCCCACCAACAGGCCGCAAGCCTCAAGCGGTGCTCGCTCGCGGACATGAGCAAGCATAATATCCCAATCTTCGCGTTGGAGACTCAATTCCATCAATGGATAAGGATCGCGGCGACCCACGCCAGGGCGAGAAGCATACCCGGTTCGAGCGCGGCCCGCCGCAACGGCACATCTTCGCTGAGGTTGGATGCCAGAGTGGTAAGCGCGTATAACGGGCCCAGCAGGGTTAAGCCGAATTGCAAAGGCGAGATCGTCCAATAATGCACCCCGGCCGCGATCTGTGTACAGGCCAGGGCGATACCGATTGCCCAAGGGAATTCCCAGCGACCGCTCAAGCGAAGATGAAGTGTACGCAAGGTGACCAACCCGGCAGCGACAAATATGGCCGGTGCAATCAAAAAGAGGCGCGTGCCTGCCGCGCGTAGCGCAATCATCAGCATCAGAAATAGCGCATAGGAAAGCGCCGTCAGCGCGGCCGAAGCCAACGCATAAGCCGGCGCGCCGGTGTCCACCGAAACATATTCCGCCATGAAAACCAAAACAAGGATTCCTGTACTGATAGCCAGACCAAGCCACCAAAGCGGGCCAAATGGCAAGACATTAAGGCTTACGCCAATAATGAAGGCGGTCAAGGTGGGCAACAACCAATGCTCAATGGTATTTCCCTGCAAAGCAGGGTGGCTGTGTAGCAGCCAGTTCATGCCCGTAGCGGTGAGGCCGGTGGCCAGGACGGCCATCGCGGCACTGAGAGTGAGAGGATAAGCAAAATAGAAGCCGGGCAACTGCAGGGTCAGCGTGAAGCCCGGAGCGTTGATCAGACGCGTCAGCGCATAAGCCAGCAAAACGGCTGCAGTCAGGACGCCAACGCGGTTCCCTTCTGGTAAATAACGTTCCGCCGGAGGCATGGCTTGATTTTACCCGATATAAGGCAAGCAGAACGCCCAATAGAACGGTATGGTAGAATCAAAAGGCTATGAACTTAAAGCACGAAATTCAGACTTTCCCCCCACCGCCAGGCATCATTGGCTCACTTCGGGCTGGATTTGACACGATCGCTGCACATATTAGCGCCATTCTTTTGCCGCTCGCACTAGACGTGCTATTGTGGCTTGGTCCGCATATCAGCATGAACCAACTCATCCAGCCCGTTCTTCTCCAGTTCCAAAGTTTTGCTTCGAATACTGGCATCTCGACCAGCGACCTCAAGAATGCCATGGATATGTACACCCAGTTCTTTCAACAATTCAACCTGCTGGGCGTTTTGCGGACCTTTCCCATCGGCGTTCCAAGCTTAATGAGCGGAGAAATGCCCCTCAGTACGCCAATCGGCACGCCCATGATTTGGCAGATCGACTCATTCGGACAGCTCTTCGGCCTGCTCCTGCTTTTGACGATCTGTGGCTGGATTTTTGGTGGAATCTATTTTCGATGGATTGCCGCATTAATTGTCCCCGATTCGTCCACCGCGACGGCACCCGCCATCTTACAGACGGTTCTTTACTCGCTGGTTTGGCTCATCCTCGCCTGGATGATTGGCCTGCCCATTGGACTGCTTCTATATATCCTCTTTGCGATCAATTCGTTGATCGGAGAGGGGGCTCTGTTGGTTCTGGGATTTTTGTCGATGTGGTTGATCGTGCCTCTTTTCTTTTCGTCCTTTGGAATCTATCTCCGCAAGCAGAACGTGTTCGTATCCTTCTTGAGCGGTCTCCAAATGACACGTTTTGCTTTGCCAACCAGCAGTCTATTTGTTTTGACCATGCTGCTGATTGGCTTCGGGTTGAATTTCCTGTGGGCCATACCGGAAAATAACTCGTGGCTCACGCTAGTTGGCATCCTGGGACACGCTTTCATCGTGACCGCCTTGGTGGCATCGTCCTTCGCGTATTACCGGGACACCACGGCGTGGCTTCAGTCCGTGATGGAAAAATTGCGCGCGGCGACGCCGACAACACAAGCTTGATCTCTCGGAGGATTTTGTGGCTGAGAAGAAAGAAAAGAACAACAACGTTAGTTACGAGGCAAAAGATATTCAAGTGCTGGAGGGCTTGGAGGCTGTCCGACGCCGTCCCGGCATGTATGTGGGCGGCACGGATATCAAGGCCCTGCATCATCTGGTCTATGAAGTTGTAGATAATTCGATTGATGAAGCGCTGGCAGGAGTCTGCAACCGAATCGATATTGTCATTCATCCAGATTCCAGCGTTACCGTTCAAGACAATGGACGCGGCATTCCGGTTGGGATGCATCCCACGCAAAAGAAATCGGCGCTGGAAGTGGTCATGACTACACTTCATGCGGGCGGCAAGTTCGGAGGCGGCGCATACAAAGTATCCGGCGGCCTGCACGGCGTCGGTGTCAGCGCGGTCAATGCGCTTTCCGAGTGGTGTGAGGTTGAAGTTCGCCTGGATGGACAGATTCATTTTCAGCGGTATGAACGCGGTTATCCAAAGGCCCCAGTAAAAGTGATCGGAAAGGCCAAGCCGACGGAACACGGAACCAAGACCACATTCAAGTATGACCCGCAGATCTTCAAAGAGGAAATGGAATTTCGCTTCGATACGCTGACTCAGCGATTCCGCGAAATGGCGTTTGTCACGCGCGGCGTGACGATTTATTTCATAGACGAACGAACCAGCCACGAGGTGACGTTTTATTTCGAAGGCGGCATTACATCTTTCGTCCGCTATTTGAATCGCAACCGCGAAAACCTGCATCCGGTGGTGTATGTTCAAAAGGATATAGAAGGCATCGGCATCGAGGCCGCCATTCAATACACCGACGCGTACGCCGAATCGGTGTATTCATTCGCCAATACGATCAACACCATCGACGGCGGCACGCATCTCACCGGACTTCGTGCGGCCGTGACGCGCGTGGTCAATGATTATGCGCGCAAGAATGGTCTGCTCAAGGATGCCGATCCGAATTTCTCCGGTGACGATACGCGTGAAGGGCTGACCGCCATTGTCTCGGTCAAGCATCCCGATCCGCAATTCGAGTCGCAGACCAAAGTCAAATTGATGAATCCGGAAGTGCAGACCTATGTTCAGCAGATCGTCGGTGAATCCTTCGCAACCTTCCTCGACGAGAATCCACAGGCCGCCAAAGCAATCATCGCCAAATGTCTGACGTCGGCGCGCGCCCGCGACGCGGCGCGCAAAGCGCGCGATCTGGTCATCCGCAAATCGGCGCTTGAATCTTTGACTTTGCCCGGCAAGCTGGCGGATTGTTCCGAGCGCGATTCAGCGAAGACGGAGTTATATATCGTCGAAGGCGACTCGGCTGGCGGCTCCGCCAAACAGGGACGCGACCGACACTTCCAAGCCATCCTGCCTCTGCGCGGCAAGATCATGAACACCGAACGGGCGCGGCTCGATAAGATTTTATCCAGCAATGAAATCAAAGCGTTGATTTCCGCATTGGGCACTGGCATCGGCGACAACTTCGACATAGAAGGCTTGCGCTATGGTCGTATCATCATCATGACCGATGCGGATGTGGATGGCAGCCATATCCGGACATTGCTGCTGACGTTCTTTTTCCGCTACATGCCGCATCTGCTTGAAGACGGTCATCTTTATATTGCCCAGCCTCCGCTATTTCGAGTGGCTCACAAGAACCAAGTCAAATATGCGTACAGCGATAAAGAGAAGGACAAAATGGTCAAGGAGATTGGCAGCGACAAGGCCAACGTCCAGCGATACAAGGGCCTTGGCGAAATGAACCCTCAGCAGTTGTGGGAGACAACGATGAATCCGGACAACCGCACCCTGCTGCTTGTCACCGTGGACGACGCGGCGGAAGCCGACCGCACCTTCGACATGTTAATGGGGGATGCGGTGGATCCTCGAAAGCGGTTCATCCAGACGCACGCAAAATTCGTTAGAAACCTGGATATTTAATACGGAAACGAGCAAGACGGGGCGGACCCATTGCATCCGCCCCGTCTCCTACCGGCTTTGTTATGAAAGTACTACATTTTTCTTTATATAATCTGTGTAAAATGCACAGGTAGGTGCTCTCATGACCCGGTTATCCCTGTCCTCTTCCGTTCGCTCGAATACATCCATCAATCAGGCCCTTCAAGCTGTAGCATTTGTCTATCAATTCCTGGCGGTAGCCACTTTTATTGCCGCGTTTTTCCTTGCCAACTGGTGGATGAGTTTTCCCTTCCTTGGTGCTTTTTATGAGCACACCATGGTGTTCAATGGTGTAGTTCCGACCGGGACGGATGCCTCCTGGGACCTTAACAATCAGGGCGTGAAACTGGGGGACCAACTGATTTCAGTGAATGGACAGGCAGTTCACAACACCTTTGACGTACAAAATATCCTAGCTGGTTTCCATCCGGGCGATCAAATCCCCGTCATCGTTCGCTCTGCCGACGGTGGCCAGAAAACCTATGACGTCACGCTTCACGCCTTCACGACCCAAAATCGAGTTCAATACTTTATCATTCCGATTTTCCTCAGTTTGATCTTTCTAGTCATCAGCCTTTGGATATTCGTGATCCGCCGGACGGAATCCGCCGGGCGCGCATTTGCCCTGTTTGCCTCTTCCTTAAGCATCGGGGCTGGTTCGCTTTTCGACTTGTATACGACTCACGCTTTAACCTATCTGTGGACGTTAAGTTTGCCGGTCGCGGGTGGTGCGCTGATCGACCTGGCGCTGGCATTTCCGCAGGAAGCAAGTTTTGTGGCAGGCCGTTCCTATCTGCGTCGAGTAGGCTATGCCGTTTCCTTTCTTCTTTGTGTGTACGCCTATACCACCCTATTTAATTTCTCTCATCCGACAAATTATATTCAAGCATGGCAATACATATATGTTTACCTGGGCTTATCCAGCCTCGTATATATTTTGTTCAACGTTTACTATAGTTTCGCGGCTCCGTCGCCCGTGATCAAGGCTCAAGCGCGCATGATTCTAACTGGAACCATCATTGCCTTTGGCCCCATAACTATTTGGTTCCTCACCACGCCCTTTCACGTCTTTGGCTTTACGCCTTATCTGCTCATTCCCATCGTCATTTTCCCGCTGACCCTTGGTTACGCCATTCTGCGATTCCGTTTCCTGCGCACCGATGACTGGATGCGTCAGGGTATGATTTATGCACTCCTGACTATTTTTATAGTCGGCGGGTACGCCCTGTTGGTCAGCGGATTAAGTCTGATTTTCAGAGCGGCCATGCCCGCCTCAAATCCCATTTGGGTGGGCGGCTTGGTTTTCGTGATCGCGATTTTCCTGGACCCCGTGCGGATTCGAACCCAGAGCGTCGTGGACGCCACCCTTTTCCGCGGCCGACGTGCGTATGCCGAAAACATCCAAAACTTTGGTCATGAGCTACACAGCGCCCTCGACTTAAGTACGATTGGTCGGACTCTTCGCAAGCAGATCAACTCCACATTGGGGCCGGACCGGCTTCACATCTACGTGTATGATTTGCTTAACGACCAATATACTGCTCTGCCGATCGAAGACGGGCGCGCCAGCACCGATATCCGGTTTTCTGCCAGCAGCGCGTTGGCGCAATATTTCGTCTCGGAGCAATTGCCTTTGTATCTGGATGAGACTTCCCTGCCCGAAAGTTTGAGGACCGAGCAAACCCGCCTGACCCTGTTGGGAGCACGCCTGTTCGTGGCTTTACCTGGCCGGGGACAAGCGACCGGCTGGCTGGCCTTGGGGGCGCGACTTAACGGCCAACCCTACACCCCCCGTGATCTGGTTTTTCTTGAAAATTTGTGCGATCAGGCATCGATTGCCATCCAGCGTATTCAAACGGTTGCCAATCTCGAACGGCGCGTACAGGAAATGAATGCTCTGACCCGCGTTTCACAGGGCGTCAATGTCACTTTGACCTTCGATGATGTTCTTGAATTGATCTACGCCCAAACGGCCCAGATCATCCCCACCTCCCATTTACACATCACCCTGTACAACAAGACCAACAATTATTTCTATTATGGCTTTTGCGTTGAAAATGGCGACCGCATTGCGAGTCGTGAAAATGTCCCGTATCCGCCGAATACCGGTCTGAATCCGGAAATCACACGCAGAGGACGTCCCATTTTGACGCAGGATTATATGCGCGAATGTCAAGCGCGCAACCTGGCTCCTGAAACAGAGGGCGTCTTCGCGTGGATGGGCGTGCCCCTTAATGCAGGCGCGGAATCCATCGGTGCCTTGAGTGTTGGCAGTCGCGATCCCGGGGTCGCCTATACACGAGGTCAGCTGGATCTCTTGCAGGCGATTGCCGACCAAACTGCCGGCGCGATCGTGAAAGCCCGTTTGCTGCAGGAAACGCAGCAGCGTGCGCGTCAACTCGGCACCTTGAATGATGTGACTCGACAGTTGACTTCCACGCTGGAAATTGACCCCTTGCTTCGCAACGTGCTTGAAAGCGCAGTTAATATCTTGAATTGTGAAGCCGGCAGTTTGTTCCTTGTGGACGATCAAACCAGGGAACTGGTCTTCAGGGTAACCGTGGGGCCCGTGGCCAAGGATCTGCTGGGCCAGCGTCTTCCCGCCGGGAGCGGAATCGTCGGGCGCGCCGTTGCCACACGAGGACCTGTGATCGAAAATGACGTCAAACATTCTTCCGGCTGGAGCCCAAACACGGACGAAAGAACCGGTTTTACGACGCGTGCCTTGATGGCCGTGCCTCTGCAAATCAGAGATAACGTGATGGGAGTTATCGAGGTGATCAACCGCCGGGATGGGCTGCCTTTTGTAGACGAAGATCAGGCATTGCTGACCGCCTTTGCCGGTCAGGCAGCAGTCGCCTTGGAAAACGCCCGCCTCTTTACATTGACGGATCAGGAACTGGCTACGCGCGTCGAAGAACTCTCGGTGATGCAGAGGATTGATCGGGAACTCAATGCCAGCCTTGAATTGGATCGCGCCATGCGCATCACGCTCGAATGGGCCATGCGACAATCAGGAGCGGATGCAGGCCTGATTGGAATGATCGAAGAGAACAAATTGCATATCGTGGCACAACAGGGGTATGAGGAACGTCTGGCAGAGTTTCAGAACCAATTGATGCCGTTGGACCTGCCCGTGTTAAAAACAGCTGTGGAGACCAATCAGCCGCAGCGGATCACCCTGGACGCGAAAAGCACGGATGGTTTATTGCCCGGCGCGCATACCCAGATTGTAATCACCATTCGCCGCGAGGCAGCTGTCATTGGATTAGTGCTCCTTGAAAGCACGAGCGATACCCAACAGGATATCGCTTTCCTGAATCGCCTGAGCGATCATGCCGCCATTGCGATCTCAAATGCCCAGTTATATGACGAAGTCCAACGCGCCAACCTTGCCAAGAGTGAATTTGTTTCCTTTGTGGCCCACGAGCTCAAAAACCCAATGACTTCCATCAAGGGGTATACAGAATTGATCGCAGCCGGCGCGGTGGGTCAGATCAACGAGATGCAGACCAACTTCCTGAATACGATCCGTTCCAATGTGGAGCGGATGTCCACCCTCGTTTCGGATCTGAATGACAACTCCAAGATTGAGGCGGGCCGTCTGCGCCTGGACTATAAGGCTGTTGAAGTCACGGAACTGGTAGATGAAGTGGTGCGTTCTACCAAGCGGCAGGTGGAAGATAAGAAACAAAGCATTAATGTGGATATGCCGCCCAACCTGCCGAAGGTTTGGGGCGACCGCACACGTCTTGGACAAGTGCTGACGAACCTCGTCAGCAACGCCAACAAGTACACGCCGGAAGGCGGAGCTCTGTTGATGGGAGCAGAACTTTCCGGAAATCGCTGGGATTTGGAAGGCGCACCGCAAGTCATCCATCTTTGGGTGAAAGACAATGGAATTGGCATCAGTCCTGAAGATCAGCAGAAGATTTTCCAGAAATTCTTCCGTTCAGAGGATCAAAAGGCGCGCGAAGCTCCCGGAACAGGCTTGGGCCTGAATATCACCAAAAGTCTCGTGGAAATGCAAGGCGGACGAATTTGGTTCGAAAGCGAATTTCGTCAGGGAACAACCTTCCATTTTACCGTCCCGGTGGCCGAAGGCTCAGCAGAACATATGTCACTTATCATTAAGGATCAAACCTTATGACCTTTCAGGTTTCCATTGGAACGGCTCAAGCCCTCGATGGGCGCGAAGCGGGATTGCAGGCTACACATCAAGCGCTTAACCGTCTCGGCGCGGGGACGCCGGGGCTGGGCATCTTGATCGCTTCGCATCAATTTCAGGCTCGAGAGGTGGCGGCGGGGATTGCAAGCTTACTAGGGGATGTGCCGTTAATAGGATTTAGTTCTCCAGCCGGCTTAACCAACTCGGGGCAACATACCAATTCTGTCGTGCTGACTTTGGTGAAAGGAGAATTTCAGGCTGAGGCCCATTGGTTGCCTGGCTACGCTCAATCGGGCCGCGAGACAGCCGCAGGCCTGATGCAATTGGCCTCGGCACACAAGGATAATCAGGCCGCGCTTATCTTCGCGGATGGATTCAATGGCGATGCGGAACAATTCTGTTCCGCAATACAGCTTGACACTCTTCCAGTCGCAGGAGGCCTCTCAAGCGGCGACTTGCATACCAGCAACACCTATCAAATGGCCCGCAGCCAAACAGGCACAGGCGGTCTGGCGGCGGCGTTCATGAGGGGAAATTTTCGTATCGGGGTCGGATACGCCCATGGCTGGGATCCTGTCGGTAGTCAATTTCGAGTGACGCGTTCGCGCGGTTTCTGGCTCCGGACTCTGGATGGCCGCCCGGCTTCGGAAACCTACGCGGAACTTTTTGGATATCCAGCGCGAGACTGGGCATTTCCGCCATTAAACTATCTTGCGCGTTTGTATCCATTAGGTGTGGAGCAAGGGGATGAGCTGATGGTTCGAGCTCCTATTCGCGTCGAAGCGGACGGGAGTTTCCGCATGAATGCAAGTGTTCGCGACGGTGTCGATGCCTACCTCCTGGTCGGAAGCCATGCATCCTGCGTCAAGGCCGCAGGTCAGGCTGCCCAACAGGCTTTGTCCGCCCTGGGAAATGCACAACCGTTCTTTGCACTGGTGTTAGTGGATATCGCTTGGCAAATGCTTTTGAAAGCCAATCCAGGCGTGGAGATGGCTGCTGTGCAGGATATCTTGGGTCCGTTCGTACCGCTGGCGGGCGGCTATACACTCGGCCAAATTGTCCCCGGCAAAGACGGTGCCTCTCCGTATTTTTTGAATCAACACATTGTGGTGATCGCGTTCGGGGAAGCATCTTAAAACTATTTTTTATACCTTTAATTTACCGCAAAAATTGATTCCGTACGGTGAACTGCGCGCAGATCAATAATGCTGTCAGGAGATAGACATGTATGCCGGTCTGGATGGACTAAGAGCGATCGCATTTTTGATGGTGTTTTTGCTTCATGCAGATAATCTGGGCATCGGCTGGGCAGGGGTGCAACTCTTTTTTGTCCTTTCCGGCTTTTTGATTACAGGTATCTTGCTCGATATGAAAAAGAACTTTCCGAGGAAGGATTATTTCGTAAAGTTTTATGGACGCCGTTTCCTTCGGATTTTCCCGCTCTATTATTTTTACCTTTTCGCGATGCTTGCCTTGACGTTTGGGCTGGAGAATTCAGGCTTTGCGATTCCCCAAATGGAATTATTTCGTGCACAATTCCCCTTTGCGGTTAGTTATATCTACAATTTTTTTTGGATGACCTCCACCAATCTTTCTAATTTTCTCAGCCACTTCTGGTCGCTTTGCATCGAGGAACAATTCTATATTGTCTGGCCTCTCCTGATATTCCTCGTGCCTGAGAGGCAGCTGAAGAATCTGTTTGTTGCCGCAATCGCAGGCGGGTTGCTGTTTCGCCTGGGATTCACCCTCACGTATCAAATCCATCCTTTTTCTTTTGTGATGCGGGGAGCCTGGTATGGAATCTACGCTTTGCCCTTCTCGCACATTGATGCGTTTGGCTTTGGCGCTTATATCTCTCGTTTTCAGATACCAAAAGCCGATAAACAGCTGGCGATCCTGATCATTCTTGTGCCTCTGGTCGGCTACATCAGCCAATTCTTATCCACCGGAAGCATGGGCAGTGTGGATGCTTTCGGCTACCCGTTTTTCATGAAAAATGGATTTCAATACGTTTGGGGGTATAGTCTGTTGGATTATTTATTTGTCCTAGTCATATCGGCAGTAATTCGAGGGGGAGGGTTTTGGCGTTTGTTGAGTTGGAAGCCTCTGGCTTTTCTAGGTAAAATTTCTTACGGCTTATATGTGTATCACCTGGCGGTTGTTTGGTTTGTGCCCCGCCTGCTGACAGGCATCTTGACCGGACAATCTTTATTGACGAAAACCGTTTTAACCGTTATTGAATTCTGTATCACGCTGTTGGTTTCAGTCCTCAGCTATTTCCTTTTGGAAAAGCCTGTTTTGAGCTTGAAGGACAGATTCTTTGCAGTGCACGACCACAACACCGCCAGCATCCCGAAGAGGTCATAGATGATATTTTCAAAGAAAATCGTGCTCAGCATTTCCGTAGTGGCCCTTTCCACCATCCTGCTTGCGCTTGGCTTCGATCATAACGCCTGGGGAGTGGTTCGTGAAAAAAAATTTGAAACCTTTCAGAACGACAGTGAAAGTTTAGTGATGGCACGCATGGTCGCTTCGCGTGAATATGGGTTGGCCTCTTATGGCGCCCTGATGGGCTGGGGCGATGCGGACCCTCTGAATCTACATGATAGCGATTATCAACATCAATACGATGTCTATCTGGCCGGCGGGGATTTTCAGATTTACTCCGTCTATAAATCGCAAACCGGCTTTCAAGCTTTCGTATTCAGTTTGCTGGATCGTTTAAGCCCTCTCGCGCCGAAGTGGAATCTGAGATTGTTTCGGGGGCTGATGGCCCTCTTTCTGGCACTCACGCTTTCTTTTTTTATACTATGGATCTATCGCGAGTTCGGGTGGTTTCCGGCTCTGGTTGTATTTGTTACAACCTTAATTTCTCCGTGGATCACCTTGTTTGGCCGCAACCTGCTGTACTTCACCTGGGCGTTTTATCTTCCCATGGTTCTAACAACGTTTTATCTGGCATGGGAAAGGCGAAACAGGAACACATCGAACAAGAATCTCGGCTGGCTGGTCTTTGCGGCAGTTGCGTTCAAGTGTCTCTTCGACGGTTACGACTTCATCATTCCCTCGCTGGCCATGATATTTATTCCGATTATTTATTACGGCCTCATTGACCAATGGGATGTTCGAATATTTGCAGCAAGACTAGGCATGGCGGTCATCGCTTGCGCAGGCGGTGTGATCGTGGGGATCATGATGCTGGCTTTCCAACTCCGTTTCGTAGACGGCAGTTTCGGCGCGGGCCTCGCCGATGTTTTCGGGACCTTTGGTCGGCGCACGTACGGCGACCCGAGCCTTTATCCGCCGGTCTATGCAGATTCTTTAAGGGCGAATCCAATCTCGGTTTTGGCGACATATCTGTTCGATGATTATGTCCTCGCTTTCATCAACATGCGTTTCATTGACCTGATCGTGGTCGTGGCGATCTTTACACTCATCTATCTGGGCGCCGATAAATTCATCAAATTGAACCTGTCAGACAGGGGCCGCGCTTATGCCTTGATAGGGGCAACGTGGGTTTCGGTTCTCTCCCCGATCAGCTGGTTTTTAATTTTCAAAGGTCAAGCCTACGTTCATACTCACACCAATTACCTGGCTTGGTACATGCCTTTCACATTCTTTGCCTTTGCTTCGTGCGCATTAATCATTCACGATGTTTTTCGATCTTTTCTTGGGCGTAGACCAAAGTCAGCCTAAATGATAAAGGCCGACTTCGCGTCGGCCTTTATCTTAGGGAGGATCGGCGATTACTTAGGCCGGCATGCTGACTTTAGGCAAATCAGCTATCGCCGCTTGGACCGCCTCCGCAGGATATTCGTAGTCATCGAGCTTCCCGCTCAAGAAGGATTCGTAGGCGCCCAGGTCAAAGTGGCCATGACCTGACAAGTTGAACAGGATGACGCGTTTCTCACCCTTCTTTTTCGCATCCAGGGCTTCATCCATGGCGGCGCGGATGGCATGAGCGGACTCGGGGGCGGGAATGATCCCTTCCGCCCGCGCAAATTGAACGGCTGCCTCGAATGTGGGTATTTGTTTGACCGCCACCGCTCCAATCAATCCCGCATCATAAAACGCGCACAGGCTGGGTGCCATGCCGTGATATCGCAAGCCTCCAGCGTGAATGGACGGCGGGACAAAGCCGTGGCCAAGCGTGTGCATCTTGACGACGGGGGCCATCTTGGCGCTGTCGCCGTAATCGAAGGCATATACGCCTTTGGTCAAGGAAGGAGCGGCGGTCGGTTCGACTGCAAGGAGTCGCGTCTTGCGTCCGTTCTTCAAATTCTCACGCAGGAATGGATAAGCAATGCCGGAGAAATTCGATCCACCGCCCACACAGCCGATCACCACATCCGGATATTCGTTTGCCAAATCCATTTGCTTCAACGCCTCTTCGCCAATCACAGTTTGATGCATCAGCACATGATTGAGCACCGAGCCAAGGCTGTATTTCTTTTTGCCTCCGGAGGTTGCCGCGACCTCGACCGCTTCCGAGATGGCGATGCCAAGCGAGCCGGGGCTGTTGGGGTCCTGCTTCAAAACCGAACGTCCAAAATTGGTGCGATCGGTGGGGCTGGCAAAAACCTTCGAGCCATAGGTCTCCATCATGATGCGGCGATACGGTTTCTGTTGATACGAAACCTTGACCATGTACACTTCGACATCAATGCCAAAAAAGTTTCCAGCCAACGCGAGCGCGGAGCCCCATTGTCCCGCGCCCGTTTCGGTGGTGAGCGCTTTGGTTCCTGCTTTTTTGTTATAGAAGGCTTGCGCAATCGCAGTGTTCGGCTTGTGACTTCCGGCCGGCGAGGCGCCTTCATATTTGTAATAAATATGCGCGGTCGTGTCCAAGGCTTTTTCCAATCGTCGCGCCCGGATCAATGGCGTGGGACGATAAAGCTTGTAGATCTCGCGCACCTCTTCGGGAATTTCAATATATCGCTCCGTTGAGACTTCCTGCAGGATCAGGTCCATCGGGAACAACACCGACAGAAAATCCGGTGTGACCGGTTCAAGCGTATCCGGACGAAGAACCGGGGTCGG
>DATJAH010000029.1:0-299477 GCA_035516425.1 Anaerolineales bacterium | reverse complement strand
CCTATGCCGAAATCAAGTCCGGCCTCCAACTCGGCGATGTCGTCAGCACTGGCTTGACCGCCACCAACCAAAACGCCAGTGCTGCCAGCTCAGGACAGTAATATGAAATCCGATAAATCGATCATCGAACTCAGGGAACTCTGCAAAGTCTACCAGATGGGCGAAGACATCTCCGTCACCGCCCTCGACCATGTGAACCTGGAGATCCATGAAGGTGAATTTGTCTCCATCATGGGTCCCTCCGGCTCAGGCAAAAGCACTTTGATGAATATCGTCGGCTGCCTGGACCATCCGACCAGCGGTCAATATGTTTTGGACGGTCAGGATGTCGGCAACTTGGACCGGGTGCAAAAAGCGCTCATCCGCAACAACAAAATAGGATTTGTTTTCCAATCCTATAACTTATTGGCGCGGGCCACGGCTCTGCATAATGTGATTCTTCCGATGATTTACAGCCGCTACAAGAAGACCAGCTGGGCAGAACGGGAGCAACACGGACGCGAAACGTTGGAAACCGTCGGATTGGGGAAACGCATCCATCACCTGCCCAAAGAATTATCCGGCGGCCAGCAGCAACGCGTGGCGATTGCTCGAGCTCTCATCAATGATCCGGTGCTGATCCTGGCAGACGAACCAACGGGCAACCTCGACACCAAGTCAGGCGAGGAAATCTTGGATCTGCTCCATGCGCTCCACAAAAAGGGCCGCACCATTGTCATGGTGACTCATAACCCGGAGACCGCCGTGCACGCCGACCGAGTGGTTCATGTGCGCGATGGTCGTATTGCAAAAGAAGATACCAACCATAACGGCGTTCTCAGCGTTGTTTGAAATTTTAGAAAGGAACTTGATATGGATCTGTCGGAAATTATCAATATTGCCTGGGACGGCATTACGAACAACAAACTGCGCTCGATCCTCACGATGTTGGGCGTCATCATCGGTGTGGCCGCTGTGATCATGGTGATCTCCATTAGTGCCGGCACCGAAGCCAAAATTGCCTCGCAAATCGAAAACCTGGGCACGAACCTATTGTTCGTGACGCAAAACTTCTCCTTCGGTGGGCCGCGAAATCAAACCAATGAAACACAGAACTCGCTATATTATCCCGATGCGGCCGCCATTGCTACCATCCCAGGCGTTACCGGCACGGAGACCGAACGGAATTCAAGTCAAACCGTACAGTATGGCGGCAATACCGTTGATTCAGTTTCTGTGGTGGGAACCACGCCAGATTTTCCCACGGTGCGAGATTCGCCGATCGGGGAGGGCCGTTTCTTCACTCAAAGCGACCTGGATCAGAAGGCCACAATATGCGTGCTAGGCTCCACGTTGGCCCAAAATCTTTTCGGCTCAGCCAATCCAATTGACCAAAAAGTCGTTGTTGGAATTTTCCAGATGACGGTGGTGGGCGTTCTGGCACCCCGAGGGACCGTCGGAGGGCAAGACTATGACTCCCGGATCTACCTTCCCATCACGACAGTTTTCGAACGTTATACACCCTCTCGATTCGCCAGAGTAATCGGCGACCGCATTAACACGATCGTGGTTCAGGTAGGCGACGCGAGCCAGATGGATAGCACCGTGTTGCAGATCGAACTCCTGCTTGCCCAACGGCACAACCTCTCTGTAGATTCACTGCCATTTACTGTCCAAACGCAAAGCGATGTAATCACTACGCAAACCGCAACTACATCGGCGTTCGGCAGCCTGCTGGCATGGGTCGCGGCAGTCTCCCTGCTCGTCGGCGGCATAGGTATCATGAACATCATGCTGGTCAGCGTGACGGAACGCACCCGCGAGATTGGCGTTCGTCAGGCCATTGGAGCCACACCATTTGATATCCGCTGGCAATTCCTGGCAGAAGCCTTGATGCTTAGCCTGACCGGCGGCCTGCTCGGCGTGCTGGTCGGAGTGGGCGGTTCGGTGGTCTTCGATGTACTTGGCACCGCGCAAACCGTGATCGTACCAAGCTCTATCCTGCTCGCATTTGCCTCTGCAGCGGCGGTTGGCATCTTCTTCGGATATTACCCCGCCAATAAGGCTGCCCAGCTTGATCCAATTGACGCACTTCACTATGAATGAGTCATACGTGTTACCCAACAAAAGGAGCTTTAGATGAAAGCAAAAATCGTTGCAATGATTAGTCTGCTGCTTGGTGCGGCGTTAATTGCCGGTTGCGGCATCATTCCGGGGCTGGGAAATTCATCTACGCCGCCCAGCACACCGATTGGGCCAATCAATTCAAGCTATTCCAATGCCATTTCACCTTCGCAGCAGTTAATCCTCGGCACAATGAATCTGCAAGGCAATTTGGCAGTCACGCCTGACGAAGCGACTCAACTTGTTCCTTTGTGGGAGGCATACCAGGCGCTGGCAACCAGCAATACTGCCGCACCCGAGGAACTCCAAGCCACGTTGGTACAGGTTGAACAAACCATGACCCCCGACCAAGTTCAGGCCATTGTGAATATGAAGCTTACACGTCAAAGCATGGGCGCCATATTCCAGCAGCTCGGAATCTCCTTCAATGCCAGAGGCACAGGCACGCCCCGCGCAGGCGGTGGCGGATTTGGCGGAGGATTTGGCGGAGGCGGTGGAGGCATATTCGTGGGCGGCGGGGGCGGCGGATTCGGTGGAGGCGGTGGTGGCTTTGGTGGCGGCGGCTTTGGAGGCCGATCGACTCCTAACCCGCAGGCGATTGCCACCTTCCGGGCCAGAGCGTCCTCCGGCGCTGCCGACGCAGGCTTGGTGAGAGTCTTGATCCAATTCTTGAAATCCAAGAATCCGGCTTTATCCGCCTCAGCGACGCCTTCGGCCGCCACGACTCCGATTCCGGCCGGGACGCCGACCCCCTAGCCTATTAGGTCTTACTTGCTTGATCAAATCGGATAGAACTCTATCCGGTTTGATCGTCAGGAGAATAACGCTATGACAAAAACAATTCTGGTTGTTGATGACGAAGAGCGCCTCGTGTCTTTGTTGAAAGCGTATCTTTCGAATGAAGGATTCCGAGTTGTCACCGCCAGGAATGGACGCGACGCACTCTTCCAGGCCCGAAACGAAAAGCCCGATCTGGTCCTATTGGACATCATGATGCCGGAGATGGATGGCTACGAATTTATCCGATTGCATCGCAAGGAGCGCGAAACGCCAATCATTCTCCTGACGGCCAAAATTGAAGAAAGTGACAAAGTAGCCGGGTTGGAGCTGGGCGCCGATGATTATGTTACCAAACCTTTCAGCCCGCGCGAATTAACCGCACGCGTCCGGGCCGTATTACGCCGCGCGGGTCAGGAGATGCCCAAGGCAGATATGTTGCGCTCTGGCGGCATTATGCTCGACCGTTCCAACCATGTAGTGACAGTCAACGAACACAGCGTGGATCTAACTCGTTCCGAATTCGACCTGTTAGCGGCACTGATGTCCTCTCCGGGACGCACCTACACCCGGCTTGACCTACTGGATTACCTGCAAGGGTCAGCTTATGAAGGATATGAGCGTACGATTGATGCACACGTAAAAAACCTGAGAGCCAAGATCGAGGATGATCCTCGGAATCCACGCTACATAGAAACTGTGTATGGCATTGGCTACCGTTTCAAACCCGAAAATACAAATCATGGGAAATAAGTTGGCATGTCCATCGTTTTAAGAGTCAAAGCAGGTATTCAAAGCATGTTTCCAAGCCGCTCTCTGGCGATTAAGCTGGTATTAGCTTTTTTGGCAGTCAGTCTGGCTGGCATTGCTCTGATCGGCATGCTGGCTTCCAATGTTACGGCCCATGAATTCGGCAGGTTCATCAACACCCAGCGTCCAACTACTCTGGCAACCAATCTTACGAATTATTATGTACAACACAATGGATGGAATGGCGTTGAAACGATCATCCAGAGCAACAGCCCGACCTCTACCGATCCAATTCGGCCGATTGTACTAGTGGACAATCAGGGTAATGTTGTGTTCTCAACAGATGTTCAATTTCAAAATATAAAGCCCTCCCCAGAACAGATTGCTTTCGGTGTTCCAATCTGGGCGAATGGACAAATCGTCGGCCTGCTGATTCCCACATTCCCGCCACGCAACGCAGCCCCGCGCCCTCCTGCCAATGATTACCTTGCGCGCATTAATCAGGATTTAGTGGTGGGTGCTTTGGGGGCCGTTGCTCTTTCCCTGCTGCTGGGATTTTTCTTCTCCTCGACCTTGACCCGGCCCTTGAAAGACTTGATCAAGGCTACGCGCGATGTCGCTCAGGGCAACCTTGAAAGGGAAGTTCCGGTCCGCTCCAAGGACGAACTGGGCGACCTGACCAAATCATTCAACCAAATGAGCTCGCAATTGAAGCAAAGCCGCGATCTTCGCCGCAATATGACCGCCGACATTGCTCATGAGCTGCGCACGCCTCTGAGCATCATTCTCGGGCACACGGAGGCGCTCAGCGAGGGCAAGCTTTCTCCGGTGCCTGAAACCCTTGACATCATCTACGATGAAGCGAAACGGCTCTCCCTTCTCGTGGAGGATCTGCGAACGCTGTCGCTTTCCGAGGCCGGCGAGTTGACGCTGACACTGCAACCGGTATCCCCCAACGACCTGATCGACCGCATTGCCGGGGCCTACGAACCAAAAGCGCGCAGCGTCAACATCTCTCTGGAAACCAACACGGCTGTCGGCCTTCCCGATATCAATGCGGATTCCCATCGCATTAGCCAAGTGTTCGGAAATCTGATGGAAAATGCCTTGCGCTACACCCCCGCCGGCGGGCGGATCAAATTGTCTGCTCGGTCCGTATCGGATGGAATCGAATTTCGCGTGCAAGACAGCGGACCCGGCATTGCTGAAGCGGATGTGCCCTATATCTTCGACCGGTTTTATCGAGGTGACAAGTCCCGCAGCCGAACGGATGGAGGCTCGGGGTTGGGCCTGGCCATTTCCAAGTCGGTTATTCAAGCCCATGGCGGCAGGATCTGGGCTGAAAGCACATTAAGCGAGGGTACAACCATCGTGTTTGTATTGCCTGCAATCAAGAACTTGTAATCGAATGCAAGCATTTCAAGAGTGAATTATCACAACCAGGAGTTATAGAATGAAAAGGTTTTTCCTCATCCTCATTGTTTCCGTTCTGTTGACAGCATGTTCAGGAACCGCGTCCACTCCTACAGGGAATGGCCGGCGAACTTCTCGGACACCTGTTGCTCAACTTCCGGCTCAGTCCGCACAGCCGCTCGCGACGGCACAGCCGACCACGGCGGATAGGTCGTCACCGACTCCGCTACCCGTAATCGCAACGGCCTCTCCCGATTCTACAGAGGCCGCACCAGCTGCTACAGCCGATCCTTCCCAGCCTGCTGGCTTAGATGTCATAAGCAGCCAAGGTTATGCATTGAATGATGGGTTTTATGTCGTGGGCGAACTGCTCAACAACACCACCACACCGATGGGCAATATCAAGATTACCGCAACCTATAACTATCAACGGGCGGGAAAACCTGTGGTGCTGGGAACCATGAATGGAAGTACGATGCTGGATGTGGTCCCATCGTATGGAAAGGCGCCCTTTGTCATCGGGCCGTTTGTGCTCACGGTTAAAAACGGAGGGCCGGTTAGCGGTTATTATTTAGCCGTGGATGGACAAAGCGGTGTCCTGCCCAGGCAGGATCTGGTTGTGCAACCGACTACCAACTCCTATTCCACAGGCTCCTGGTTGTACGTCCGGGGAGAAATACAGAACAAAGGAACTACCGACGCGAAGTTTGTAAAAGCGGTCATCACCCTGTACAACCCTGATGGAGTGATTATCGGCGCCATCTCCGCCTATACGAATCCCAGTACGATCTCCGCCGGAGGGTACGCTCCTTTCTCGGCCTCTACAGAATATTGGCCGAACTTCGATCACTTTACCGTGCAAGTACAAGGGCAATGAGCGTGACCGCCTGAAAAAAGTACGGTATAATTCCCCGGCTCTGAAAGGCACTGGAGAGGTCGCGTAGCTTGGTTTAGCGCGCACGCCTGGAGAGCGTGTTTCCCGCGAGGGAACGCGGGTTCAAATCCCGCCCTCTCCGCTCGAAATAAAAAACGTTCCCGATAGAAGGGGAACGTTTTTGTTTGGGGGAGGCGGGCCTCTGATAACAGGAGCCGACATGGGAGCCAGATGGCAGTCAACATCTGGAGCAGGATGCTTCGAGATACGATGAAGAACGAACAGAATATTTGGTGTCGCAAGGCTACCAAGTGATTCGTTACTGGAATAACGAAGTGATCAACGATCTCGAAGGCGCTATAGTTGCCATCAATCATACGATGAAAGTTTGAAGATGAGATTCGTGGCGAAGATCAATGCGCGGATGGAATCGCAATCCCAAAGGGCATGCAATCGATAACACAGTGACACTTCGTCCAAAACTAGAGTGAGACTCTATTTACGAATAGCCTTCTTCTTGGGTCTGCCACCCCGTGCTGTCTTACGAGCAGGACGAACCGTGGGGGCAGTTACAAGTTGGCTTGGAACAGGTGGTGATGAGGCTGGGGGCAATGGTAGAGGAGCGGTCAACTCCTCATTGAAGAATTTCAACAACTCATACACCAATATCGCTGGCCAGAGTATCCCTTTCAGAAATCCCAACACGCGCAACCGGGGTGTGGGGGCACGGCCAATAAAATATGCCCAGGCGCCGATTACACCCAGTCCATAGATGGCATCGGATGCGCCTCTTTGGCGGATAACTCTTAGTTCAGATTCCGGGGTCATTTTTTCTCCTTGGTTAGTTATTATATACAAGGCATTCTACATTGATTATACAGTTTCGCATGGTGCGCGGGTCGAGAACTGCCTGTCCTGCACTTGCGTTATTCAAATGACATGCAATTATGAAAACAGTATTTTCAACTCAAGAAGACTTTGCCCCCAAAAATTCGATATGCACTTGTCGCCTTTGGGCAAGGAAGAGGTAGGGCATGGCAAGCAGAGGGCTGACAGGCAATGAATAATCCCCGCCATTCGATTTGACGGGGATTTGTGTTTCGCAAGGTGGTATCAACCGCTTATGGATTCAAACTGATGATGTACGAGATTACATCCGCAATCTGTTGTTGGGTCAAGGCGTTCTTATCACCCCAGGGCGGCATCGAGAAAGTCGGTCCCGGACCAGCAGGTGTGGAACCATGCTGGATGAACAGATCGAGATTCGTGACAAAGGTCATATGGTCTGAACTTTTGAGTGCCGGATTGATTGGGTTGAGCGCCGGGCACGATCCAGCGGCGGAACCCGGGTTGGGAATGCCGCCTTTCCCCTCGGTATTATGGCATGTGACACAATTCGCGGCGAATATCTGCGCGCCCGAATTCGGATCGCCAGTCAAATTGACTGCGGCACCTGGCCCACCCGGATTGGATGGACGCGGCACAGCGGATGAGGAGGAAGTTGTAGAGGCGGGTGTCTCGGCTGGAACGGTTGTCGCCGAAGATGATGAAGCTGTCGAGGTGACAGTTGTGCCCGCGACGGTTGCGTTGGATGCAACCGAAACAGGATTCAAACTAATCACATAGGCGATCACATCCGCGATCTGTTGCGGCATTAGTTTTTTTTGGTCGCCCCAGGCTGGCATTGAGAGGGTTGGATTCGCTCCGTCCGGTGTGGAGCCGTGTTCCACAAACAAATCAACATTATAGGCAAAGACTTTCGGATCGGCATTTGCAATCGTGGGATCGATCGGGTTAAGGGCTGGAACCGTCCCATCGCTCGAACCTGGGTTTGGAATGCCGCCCTTGCCTTGCGCAGCATGGCAAGTCTGACAATTTGCCGCAAAAATTTGCTGCCCTGAATTCGGATCGCCCGTCAAATTAACCGCAGCCCCCGGGCCGCCCGGATTAGATGGACGCGCAACCTCCGCTGTATTTGCTGAAGAGGCGCTGGTAGTTGGCTCTACCGCGCTGACCAGAGTCGGCGACGGCGAAACGACCTGCGTCGGCAAAAGATTCGCCAGCCGACTGACGGTCGGCGCGATGGGATGAGTCGGAATAGGCAGGGTCGCCGGGACCAAAGTTGGGATCGAGGTCCGCGAAACAATCGGCACGGATGCATTACAGTTGTTCAAAGAAAAGCCGCATCCTGAAAAGGTGACAAAGGAAACCCAGCCCACGATTACCAGGATAAAACCAAGGACTACACTGTAGAATACTTTTCGAAAATCATCCATGCTCCCTCCCTACTTCAAAGTGCGGACGAAGTTGACCACATCCCAACGCTCACGCACGGTCAGATTTTCGTTGAGCGCAGGCATAAAGCCGGAGATGCCATTTGTGATCGTCAAGAAGATGGCCCCATCGCTCAAGAATTGAACAGCAGGACTGGTCAGGTCAGCGGGTCTGTTTTGCAGGAACGAGGCAACTGTTCCATCACCTTTCCCTCCTGTTCCATGACAAACGGAGCAGTTGATTTGGAAAAGTTCCGAGCCGCGCGCCAGCGAGGCCTGATCCGCTGGAACGGGATTCTTCGGCGCGCCCAGGTTCGGGATGAAGGCTGGTCCTTCAATCGGAATCGACTCGGTCGCGACCGGAAGCGGATGTTCCATCTGCTGCATGGCAGGTGAAAGCCCCATGAAACTCACCCACTGGATTTTGATCACGTCGTAGGTAAACAGCATGGTTATCCCAAATAGGACCAACACAACAGCCAATAGCAATCCCAAGCGTTTAAGGATTACATTCCAACTGGTGCTCATAACTGATTCGCCTCCGCTGGGTTGACCGATAGGGCTCCTATTTTCATCAAAGCATTCACAAACTCATCGCTTGCCCCGCGCGGGCAATGAAAGAGCACAGCAATCCTGCCGTCGCTGATTTGGGGTACATATTCTTTCGGAGTATACGAAGGAAAGCCGCTGTCCACTAACATTCCTAAAAACGCAAACCCCATAAGTCCCAGCATGGTCATCTCGAAGCAAATGATGAAACCTTCAGGCACTGGATAAAAGGGCTGTCCACCAGCATCAAGGGGGAATAAAAAGGGGATCCCATAGATGAGGAACAGGCCAAAGAGCAGTCCCAAAATGGCCCCACTGATTGCAATGCGGCCCACGTGTGTGTGAGCGGCGGGCCTTCCAAGAATTGTTTCTTTGACCGGAATCCCTGAGATCACGTTCATTTGATCTTCGCTCAAGCCAAGCTTTTGCAACGTATCAATCCCCTTCGACGCGGGCTCGATGTCTTCGAACACTGCCAACAGCATCGTAGAATCAGACATATCGCACTCCTTCTGCCTTAATCAATCTCACTGACCGTTGGGATTTGCGCCTTGCCAATCTTTCGGAGGATGTGACCTTCCTGACCTTCCTGCACCTCCCAAACCGGTATTAACGGAATGAGTCGTGAAGCCAGCAAGTAAAGCAGGAAGAATAAGGCAAAGGTACCAATGGTCAGAAATATTTCAAGTTTCGGAACATAGATTTGCCACGTGAACGGCATGCGGTTGATCGTCAAAGCCTCTGGAATGATGACATAACGTTCAATCCACATGCCGATATTGATCAACAGACCAACAATCGCCATCAGCCAAGGCGTCCGCCTCCACTTCTTATTCCAAAGGATACTCCACGGCACCACGATATTACAGAACAACATGAAATACCAAAGCCAGCCAATCGGTCCCCGTTGCGTAAAGTCTTGCAAGATCTTTTCCCATTTGTCGCCGCCGTACCATGGAACCAGATAATCATTGAAATAGAAGTAGGCCCAAGCCATGGACACCATCAAACTGAGTTTGGCGAGTGTATCGAAATGTTCCGGACGGATGAAGTATTTCATATTCTTCATTGTAGAACGGATCATAAACAACACCACTGCCACTGCTGCCATACCTGAATGCAATGCCCCGATGACAAAGTACGGGCCGAAGACGGTCGAAGACCAGCCGGGACGCGTTGCCATGGCAAAGTCCCAAGAAACGATCGTATGCACGGAGAACATCACCGGGATGATGGCGAATGCAAAGATGTTCATGGCCGTCTTTAGATTCTTCCACTCGCCTTCTGTACCGCGGAAACCGATGGCAAGAACCTTATAAAAGGTTTTGCGCCAGCCAGTGGAGCGGTCACGCGCCATTGCCAGGTCCGGGATGAGCGGGAGGAAAAGATACATCGTGCTGCAAAGCAGATACGTATTGATCGCCATGAAGTCCCACATCAACGGCGAGTGAAAATCAGGCCAGATGGTGCGTTCGTTTGGAATCGGAATCAGCCAATACGACAACCATACTCGCCCCATGTGCATGAAGACACTGAGGCCTGCCTGTACCAAACCGAAGGTGGTCATCAATTCTGCGGCGCGCGTGAACGGGCGGCGGGATTCGATTTTCAAGACTCGCAAGATGGCTGAGATAAATGTTCCCGCATGACTGATGCCGATCCAGAACACCACGTTGACCAGGAAAATACCCCAGTAGACCGGACGATTATCGCCGGTCACGCCCAGGCCCTGCATAATTAAAATATACCAGGCGTAAACCAGGCAAGTCACGACGAGAAACGCCAGGATACCCGCCAACGTCCAGTATTTCCAAGTGGTGGTGTGCATGGATTCCAGCACCATGGCATTCATTTCGCCGCGCGGCAATGGATCATGCATCAGGTGTTCATGCGGATCTTCCTGTTCAGTTGTGTGCGAACCAATAAACGGTTTAGCTATGGCGCTCATCAAGCTCCTCCCGCCAGATAAGTTACGTGAGGGATGGTACCCAGGTCCTCCAAGAGATGACTCGCGCGGCTTGTGACAGCGGCCTGGCTGACCTTGGTGGTCGGATCATCTATTCTTCCAAAAGTGATGGCGTTCGCTGGACAAGCCTGCGCACAAGCCGGAACCACCTCACCGTCACGAATATCACGATTCTCTGATTCAGCCGTATCTTCTGCATGACGAATTCGTTGAATACAGAAGGTGCATTTTTCCATTACGCCGCGCCGACGCACAGTTACATCAGGATTCCATTGATTCGAAAGAGTCACCAGCTCTGGGCGCTGTCTCGGATCCATATAATCGCGCCAATTGAAAACGCGTGCCTGATATGGACAGTTGTTGGCACAATAACGCGTGCCCACGCAACGGTTATAAACCTGCAAATTCAAATCTTCTGAGAGACTGTGCACCGAAGCATATACTGGGCAAACGGGCTCACAAGGCGCGTTGTGGCATTGCTGACACATGACCGGCTGAAAAGGCGTCATCTTGACATCGGGGTAGCTTCCCTGCCAGAAACGCTCGATGCGAATCCACTGCTGGGAGCGTCCGTAAGCATCATCCACTTCGCCAACGAAGGGGACATTATTTTCCATCGAGCACGCGGCCACACATGCCTGGCATCCGGTGCATAAATCCTGATCTACCACCATGCCCCATTTGCCTTGAACCTGCTGGGCAGCATTGCTATTATTTACGGGAGATTGAACCTCATTTGCCATAAATCCTCTCCTACTGTTGTTGTCCAAAATTTTCATAGACGCCAAGAATGCTTTCAAGCCGTGAAAGTTGTCGTTTCTTTCCGGTCTTCTGAACCCGGACTTTCATCGAACCAAAAGCGAGATCGCCGGCTTCGTTCACGGCATTGCTGAGGAGATCCGCGGGATTGACGCCGCGTCCCTGCGCAAATTGACCATACGCCGTGTGCCCCTGCCCAAAAGGCATGGCAATCGTATCAGGCCGGATGGCTGGATATTTATAAACGGAGGCTTCGACCGCGCCTGCATCGCTCAAGATCAAAACCACATCATCGTTGTCCAGGCCCAATTTACTGGCAGTAGCCGGATTGATCTCAACCCATGTATTCCACACCACGGTTGTGGTTGGATCTGGAATCTCCTGCAACCATGGTTTATTCGCGCCAGCCTCAGCCATCACTGGCGCAACAAATGGGACAAAGAAGAAATCGCCATCGCCAATGAACTGCGCGGGCGAGAGGTCAAGATTATTATTGAGCACGTCCGAACCAGACGGCACCACACGATCATCGCCGAGTTTCCACCACCCGCCGTTCTGCTGGAAGTACGCAGTGAACGTGTTGATCTCGGCGGCAGAGAAAAACCCATCGGTAGCACTGAGCAAACCGTTAAGTTGATTCTGGATGTATTCGAGTTCATCCTTGAACTTCAAAGCGGACGCCAATGCCCCGCCGGCTTTTTCTGCGGCGGCCAATAGAACATCGGCGGTGGCACGCGCATCATAGAATATTTGAGGCTGGGCGCCATTTACACTGTACACACCAGAGACAACGGGTTGCGCACCGGAAAGTGTCGAAGAACTGGCACCGGTCGCAATTTTTTGGTAGCCCCACGATTCAAGCACATGGCGATCCGGGAATATGTAATCTGCTTGAGTCGCGGTTTCATCCGGAAAGGTAGCGAACGAAATAATCTGTGGCACATTCTTCAATGCGTCCATCAATCCAAGCGACATGGGAAGTTCGAATAAGGGATTGACCCCGTGAACAAAGAGCACCTTGATGCTTCCGGATTGCAGTTGAGCAACAAAATCGATCATTTCTTTCATGCTGGCTGGGCGATGGTATTCATCTGCCAAAGGTGCAAGCGGCGAAAGGAACAGGCCGCCATCTTTGCCGATGTTCTTTACCAGCGCATTCAGCGTGAGTACGGCCTCGGCAGTCTTCAGTCCATTGCTCTGACCCAACGCCGCGCCGCCGGGAACGGCCAGCGGGTGATTCGCACCTGCAAACATATTCGCCAATCGTTTCAATGTATCGAGCGTAATACCAGCCGCAGTGGCAATACTATTCACGTCCACATTGGCATAAACGGTCGGTAGGGTGGCTCCACCTGCCTCAACCATGAGGCGGCCAAGCGCCAAGGCGACCGATCCCTCTGTTCCCGGCGCAATTGGTATCCACTCGTCGGCTTTGGCACCCGTTTGTGACATGCGCGCTTCAAACTGAACGAAATAGCCGCGCTTCAAAGGATTCGCCCTGCGCAGCTGAGAATATTCGCGCGTCTGCGCCACCGGCGAAAGCCAGGTTTCAAGAAAGTTCGCACCAAAGGAGAAAACCATATCCGCGCTGCCCATATCAAAGAAGGGCAGCCCAGACTGACCCAGCAAATCGTTCGCGGCTTGCATCAATGTGGTACGCGCTTCAAACATGCCCAGCGCGCCAAAACGAACCGGAGCGGGCGCGCCAACAGCTTTGGTCAGATCCGTCACAAGGTCAAAGAGATGATCGGGAGCCATGCCCATCAGAAAGGCAATTTCATTGGGCTGATTCTTGCTCAACGCATCGGCCACAACTAGGATCGCATCATCCCAACTCATGTTGGATTCGACATTCTGATTATTCGAATCGTATAAACTTTGTCCGCGCGAATGCTGGATGGGACCGCGCACACGCTGGGGATTGTAGAGTCCTTCCAAGGTAGCCTGGCCGCGCGCGCACGTCTTTCCTTGATTGACCGGATTATTGGGATTGCCTTCCACTTTGAGTGCGCGCCCCTGATACGTGCGAACAACCAATCCGCATCCTGCCGAACATTCACGGCAGGTGGTCGCATAATACGTACTCAATCCGTTATAGGTGTACTCCGGCATTTTGGTATATGGCTCGCGTGTGATGTAGCGCGCCGCCGGACCGCAGCCGGTCAACACTGCAGTGGTTGCCGCACCCACGCCAGCCAGTTTAAGAAAATCCCGCCGGGAAATCTTGTCACTCATGATGGTATGTTCCTTTCACCCGGTTAATAATGACACGTGCTGCAATCGGTGAGCTTTATACGCTCTTCGGCGAGGTTGGCAGCGACCGCCGGATCATTGGTTGGATTGTTTTGAGCGTTGTTTTCCGTCTTTGCCCGATGGCAGTTCAAACACCAGCCCATGTTGATCACCTGGGGGGTTTGATAAACGGTCATCTTGCTCACATCGCCGTGGCAGGTCTCACAGTTCAAGCCCGCCGCAATATGAGGGCGATGAACAAAGTGAACGAAATCTGGAACCCACATGACGGGCACCCACTGCAAGGGCGTGTTGTTCTGGACCGCCTGAACCAGCGGAACCAGCTTGGGGCTGGTTTTGGTAATGGCTAATTGCTGATGACATCCCCAACACTTGGTGATGGTCGGCAGTCCGGGCGAAGGTCCGCGCAACGCCCCAGGGTGACAATAAAGGCACGGAATTTTCAGAACCCCTACGTGGATATTATGCGGAAAATCAATGGGTTGTTGTGGGGTCGTTTGCGTCTGAGCAATGCCCCATACCGCGCCGCTTAGAAGAGCAAGCAATACAATCAAAACACCCACTCGCCCGAGCGGCCGGTTTAGCGCATTGAAGAACCTTTTGATCATAGATGCTCCCAAAATGAAGATGGCGTACAAACAAACCTTGCGAAGATGGGATCGTTCGCAAGGCTTGTCTTATTAACTCAAAAGAATTTTGAGCAATTGCCAATCATTAGATTGAGCAAGGGAAATCTTGCCACTTTGGAAAAATAGAACAGGAGTTACCCTGAAAAAAGATATGCGGAAACTTACACTTCTCTCCAAAGTTGATCCTCGCCTGAAAAACATGGGGATGATTATACTGCAAAAATATAAGCAAGTACATACAAAAGGTGGGATTTCAAGATTTGCCTATATGATATACTTTTGTTCGCCCGCTATGAAGAAAAAACGTTTGGAGTTTTCACTTCCCGTCCTGGTTATCGGGATTGGAATATTCCTAGCTATGACCGCTTCTTCGTTCCCGCCTCTTGGAAAGCGAGCATTGCACATCGCGGCCACAGCGAATTTGACCCCTACGCCGGTATCTTCCGCAGTGGTAAGCTCGCCAGCCGGTTCTACAGACTGGATCACGCTGATGGGGGTCGTTATCGTGCTGATCGTTGTCATACCCGTGCTGTTCAGGCGTTCGACCTGGATGAAATAACTGTTCGTAGTTCTTTTCACTTCCAGTTCTTCGCCATCTCGATTCGTTCACCCAGGGGCGGGTGCGAAAAGAATAGGAACACTACCCACTTCTCGGGATCGACTTCTCCCAGATTCTGATTGGCTAAACGCGTCATCGCCGATGCAAAAGCGTCGCTCTTGTTCGTCGATTGCAATGAATATTCATCCGCCATGCGCTCACGCCAACGCGAGATGCCATTCTCCAACGGCATCACGATCAAACCATAAGCACCAAGCGCCAGTTCCAGCGCGGGGAAGGCCGCAACATCCGCGACACTGGTAAAGCCCCAAACGTGAATTGCCCAATTCAGCGCCAACGATGCCAGATATAAACCAATCAAAGTGGTCAGAGTTCCGAAAGCAATCAGGAACGGAATATCTTTATGGACTTGATGTCCCAGCTCATGGGCCAGTACAGTTTCGATTTCGTCGGACGTGAATTCATCTATTAGCGTATCGCCTAATACGATTCGACGCGTATTGCCGATTCCGGTCAGCGCCGCATTCGCAGATTTGGTGCGGCGCGACATATCGAACTTGAACACACCCTTGACTCTGGTATTCGCTTTTTCTGCGAGCTTCATCAAACGATCCGCGAGTTCTTTATGTTCATCGCCGAGCGGAACAAATTTATTGAAGATGGGCATGATCAGAATCGGCGCGAGGTTGGAAAGCAGAACGTTGAAGAGCAGCAATGCGCCTGCGAACCACAACCACCACGTTGTCGCGAATGAACGCAGAAATGCATATAACAATTCCAGAACGATCAATCCAATCGGCGCGGCGACAGCCATGCCTTTGAGTTGGTCAATCACCCAAGCCTTGAAGGTTTGTGTGGATTGGTCGAAGCGATGCGGCAATGCAAAGCCTTCGTAATAGCTGAGCGGCAGATTCAACACAAAGTAAATTCCGCCATAGATCAATACAAAGATGGGAACAAGGAGCCAATCATTCAGCGACCAGTGAACCGCGAGCCAGTTGCGCAGGAGAATCGTCCAGCCGAAGAGAAGCCACGCCAAGGCGTAAACTCCAGTGAAGGTTGTGTCTATCATCCAAAGCCGGCGCGAAATGCGTGAATATTCTTTGGCTTTCTTTTGCCGTTCCGGATCGAGAGTAGTCATAAGGTCTCCATTTTTAAACACAACGGACACAAAGATCACAAAGGGTTTGATTTTTTTCCTTCGTGTACTTTGTGCCCCTTGTGCTAATTCATTTTACTTGTTCCATTGCGAGATGAGCAATGACCTCGTCCGTTGTCATCACCTGCCCATACGATTTGAGCGCAGCGAGAAACGCCTTGTGAACCTGCCCGGCGGGGATGAGGGTATCGCCATATTTCAGATCGCGCGTGGCACAGGCATCTTCCGCAACCATGACCTGAAAGCCGAGGTCCGCCGCGGCGCGCGCCGTGGCATCCACGCACATGTGAGTCATCATGCCAGTGATGATGAGGCGCTGCACCTTCCAATCCTTTAACATTTCGAGCAGATTCGTTTCGCGGAACGAATTGGGATAATGTTTGATGACCAGCGGCTCGCCTTCAAAGTGCGCGACGGAATCGTGAATGTCACAGCCATCGGTGCCGCGGATGAAGAAGGTTGCATCCGGCTTGAGGGCAACATGCTGAATGTGAACATGCTGTTGATGATGCTCGCGGAAGCATTGAAGCAATTCATACGCTTTTTTCGCGGCATCCAGCGGACCGACCAATTCCATCCGTCCGCCGGGGAAATAATCTTTTTGAATGTCAATGAGAAGCAAAGCAGTGTTCATAAAATCCTTTCAAATGGAAAGTGTAACAAAACTATTATACAAAGGCAACCGTTGCATCAAATTGACGATCCTGAGTAGCCAATGTTGTCCAAAAGATAGAGATAAAATCTTCCCACTGCAACATCAGGCTTCTCGTCTTCCTTAACAAAATGAGGTAATGCAGTAGATACAAGCCAGTCCCTGGCAACTAGAGAAAGTGGCTCTACTGCTTGATCTTTTGATAACAAAGACAACTCATCACTATATTTTTTGAGATTTCTAAATGTTCTTCTAATTGAAGATGAACGTTCCCACATTCAATCTTTTTTTCAACTGAAGACCAATCAAGTTCTGACATTTTCATCTTGAATCGTACAACTATCTCTCTTACAGCACGCAGAACACCTTTGTTGTCGTATTGTTTTGTCCAATCCATGACTATATCACAAATCAGTTCAACTACTGTATTGTCATCATATCTCCGAAATTCATCAACGAGCTTGGCTTTAAGAATTTGATCTATTGCCATCATTTTACTTCCTCCCAAAATCAGCCGGGTTCTCGCCCCAAGCTTGCGTATCCCATTTCAAGACCTTGAATGATTTTGATGATCGAAGTTTTTCTTCTGCATCCGCAATGAAATTAAATATAATTCGATTCGATGGCAAGCGCGCCAACTTGGTATTGCATTTCCTGGCTTTGACCCACGCAATCGCGTTCTCGGAATCAGAATAAATCGGCAAGTCGAGTTGATGCTGGGAGAGCCAATCGAAACCTAAAACAATCGCAAGGAATTCACCGACGTTATTCGTTCCATCTTTCAATGGACCGGCATGAAAGATCTGCTCGCCGCTTTCGGTCTTGACGCCGCGGTATTCAAGGCATCCGGGCGAGCCATCGCAAGCCGCGTCCACACACAGGCTGGGAAGGATTGGCGGGTTCGCAGCGAAGAGCCATTTTTGAGTCGAAGCTGGTTTGCCTTTGTAATCGTCATACGATGAATCAAAAGCCCGTTCCGCTTCCTGGCGCGAATCAAAAGCCTTGTATTGCGCATCCGTGAATCCTTTGACATGCACCTCGCACTCCGACCACGAAGTGAAGATGCCGCGCTCGCGCCCTTTCCACACCACGTAAAACTTTTGCTTGGGCATGTCAGCAGAGGTCATTGCAAGGCGCCGCTTTGCGGCGACGTGGCAAATTCATTTCTTTAAACAGAGGATTGCTTCGCCCGCCTGCACTTGCAGCGCAGCCGTCTCGCCCCATCGGGCTCCCGGGCGGAACGGGGCGCACGTGTCGCCCCGCAATGACATTCATCTTACGTTCACCATCACCGAGCCGAGTGACAGAATCGAACCATCGGCGGGACTCAAATCCTCGATTTGAATCCGCATCATGCCGCTGAAGTTCTTGCCACTCAAGTCAAGCGGAAATGAAAACGTTCCGGGCCCTCCAGGCTGATCGGCTTGGACCAAAAAGGATCCCGTCGCAACCTGAATGTTGCGCGCGTCGAACGCCGAATAAACCAGGTTGTTCTCGAACGGCGCAATTGTGACGCGACCTTTAACGGTCAATGGCAGCGCAACCATGGAAGCCTCCATCGGCGAATCAATTGTGATGAGGCGTTGGCCGCCATCCGGAGTCTTAGTGATAAAGCTTGTGAACACCAATTTTCCAGCGCTGAGTCGATAGGTGCGTTGAGTCGATTGCGCCGCGCAGCATCCGGGGTCGTTTGGACCGTGAACCGTCGCATCCAGAAAGATTTGCCCGTCGGTGATGCTGAGACGGTTGATCTTCGGACGGTCATCGATCAAATCGGAGGCGGCTTGCAGAGCTTGACCATTTTGATTCAACACCGCGATCAGCGAAACAAAGACGCCGCTGCCGCCGTAATTTTCCGCAAGCAGCACCGCCGCGTCGCCCGCGCCGTCCCCATTCAAATCGCCAAACGCCATTGGCGAGGCCAGGTCGATGGACATAAAGTTCGGCGACGAAACATCGATGGTATTCTGATAGGCGCCATTCGTCAACTGTACGATCGGATGCGCGTCCTGAACCACCAGTTGATATTTCGCGTTCTTCACTTGATCGGGAGTCAAGGCCGAGGCGGCCGTGGTCGGCGGAAGAGTCGGTGCGACCTGCGTAATCGGAATCTTTACGAGTTCAGGACTCGAAAACAATCCGCACGCCGGGACGGCAAACCCGAGGATCAAAAATACAAGCCAGCGTTTTTTCATTGGCTAACATTAGCTTTGCTGAGCACGGCCCACGTCGAGCCGCCGTCGGTGGTTTTATAAAGCACGATGGTACGTGTATCGTCAGTCAACACAAAACCGGTCGTGGTATTGAGGAAGTCCATGCCGGAAAAACTATCGCCAAACGCAATGCCGGGCGAGACGGTGGTCCATGATTTTGCGCCGTCGTGGGTGACATAAAATTCCGTGCCGTTCCAGACAAAGCCGTCCGCGGCGGAGACAAAATTCAGCGAGCCGCCGTTTGGGATCATTGTCGGTGTCAGGGCCCAATTCGATCCACCGTCATGGGAATAGTAAACCGCCATTACCGTGCCATATTGATTGGTGGTATGGACCGGCATATACGCATCCTGCGCCGTGACGAATTGCGGGCCCGTGGTTTCGAACTGAGCCTGGTCGTATCCCGAGGGAATTTGAACGGATTGCAGTTTCCAGGATTGACCTCCGTCCTGGGTTTGATACAGATAAATCACTCCGGACGCATAGGTGATTCCTCCGACCCAGGCCGTCTTCATATCCGTTGCAGTAATGCCGTCCTTAAGTCCGCCAAGCGGCAGGGTGGATGAGGCGCCGGGTTGGGTCGGATCATCAATATATGTTTGGTTCCACGTTTGTCCGCCGTCCGTGGTTTGGAAGATCGCGACCGCATCCGATCCCGCCCCCGCGCCGAGATCCGACATCATCCAGCCATTGGACGCATTCAGGAACACCAAGTGCCCCATAAAGAAATTCACCATGCTGGATTGCCACGTCGTTCCGCCATCTTGAGTGCGATAGAGCGTGTTGGTATTGCTGGATGGATCACCGGTCACTACCCAACCGTGACTCGCATCCAGAAAATAGAACGTGGTGCCGAATCCAAGCTTGGTAACGCCGGGGGGCGTGACAGCATGCCAGGTCGTGCCGCCGTCATTTGTCCGGACCACGCCGGTATCGGTGATCGCCCAGCCATTCATCACATCCACCATATGAAGCGCAGTGAAGGCGGGCGCGGCAACGATGGGCGCAGTGAGCGTCGGCGGCGCGGCCGTCACAGCCGGCGGCGGAGTCGGAGTCGAGGTAGCAGGTTTTGAACAGGCAAAAAGGATCACAGCCAAACCGATTAAAGCAATTATTCGTTTCATTCGTCTCTCCTTGTCAAATATGGTCCACGAGAGGGATCTAAGCAAGCCACTCAACCAAGGTGGCTTCGCCCTGCCCAACGCCCACACACAGAGCCGCCAGGCCGTACTTCACATGGCCGCGGCGATTCATTTCATATAACAAGGTCGTGAGGATGCGCGCCCCCGAACAACCCAGCGGATGTCCTAAGGCAATCGCACCGCCGTTGACATTCACGATCTCAGGATCAAGCCCCAATTCCTCCATCACGGCCAAGGACTGGATGGCAAAGGCTTCATTCAATTCCACCAAACCAACGTCCTTCATTTTCAATCCGGCGCGTTCCAACGCTTTCCGCGTGGCAGGGATCGGCCCGTAGCCCATCACACGCGGCGGCACACCCGCCACCGCCGAGGCCACCACGCGCGCCAGCGGTTTCAGATTCAGTGCCCTGGCCCTTTCCAGGCTCATCAATAACAATGCCGCTGCGCCATCGTTCAGGCCAGACGAATTGCCGGCCGTCACCGTTCCTCCCTCACGAAACGCGGGCTTGAGCCTGGCCAGCGATTCCATCGTCGTATCACGGCGCGGCCGCTCATCCGTCGTCACGAAAACGGGATTACCTTTCTTTTGTGGAATGGGGACCGGCAAAATTTCTTCGGAAAACTTTCCCGAGTCGATCGCCGCGACCGCGCGTTGATGGGATCGCAACGAAAATGCATCCTGCATCTGGCGGGTAAGATGGGGGCGTTCCACCGCAATGTTCTCGGCGGTCTCGCCCATCGAATCGGTCCCGTATTTTTCCTTCATCTTCGGATTCGGATAACGCCAGCCAAGCGCAGTATCCCATGCCGTCAGGTTGCCAAATAAGAATCCCGCCTCCGCTTTTGGAACCGAGTACGGCGCGCGGCTCATCGACTCGACGCCACCGGCAATGAAAACCTGCCCCTCGCCTGCCCGGATGGCGCGGGCGGCTTGGTTCACCGCGCTCAATCCCGAGGCGCATAAACGATTGACCGTGACACCTGACACCGTAGCCGGCAGGCCGGCCAACAGCGCGGCCATGCGCGCCACATTGCGGTTGTCCTCCCCCGCTTGATTGGCGCATCCAAAATACACCTCCTCGATCAAATTCGGGTCAAGGCTGGTGCGATGAATGATCTCCCTGATCACAAGAGCCGCCAAATCATCGGGTCGAACGGGGGCGAGGGCGCCACCCAGCGATCCGATCGGCGTGCGGATCGCGTCAACAATGACTGCATCTATGTTGTTTGACATCGAACATTCTCCATATCAATGTGTTGAAAAGAATTGATTATACAAGGGCGTGCTGATATAAGCCATTCCAAAATCATCCTGGTAGATTAGGGTGTATCCCTGAACTTGTTCCGCCAAAGCATCGGTATAAAAGTGATAGGCGTCGGAAAAATTGGGGTCGACCGCGGTCTGCGATGGGCCGTTCTGCGTATAATCTCGCAGATGCTGTTTGCTAAGCAGTAGCAAATCCGCATTGATTTTATGAATATAAGCATATCCCGAGACGCCCCATTGAAAATTCACCTTATCATTCGCCGCATTCGGCACATACATGACCACATCGCGAAACACGACCAGAGGCCGATTCAATTCGATGCGGGACAGATCACTCTTGTCAAGAGCAACATAGAAATTGAGACTGGCGCTATCCTTCTCACGCTGCAGGGTCTCGAGATATTGAGAAATGTCAGTGTTCAGGCTGTAGGCAAATTGCCAGCCAGCGACCACAATCCCAGCAAATAACAGGAAGAGACGGGCGCCATATTTCCTCAGATAATGTCCAAGGGAGGCTCCGAGGTGGGGCGGGACTAACCCCATAAAGTACGCCGGGAGGGTGGAATACAACGGGAGGAGAATTGGCATGGGAAAATGTTTAGGTCGAATCGCCAAAGCAACACAGATGTAGATTGTAAAGGGCACCACCCATGCCAAAATCAAGAGATTCAAGAGGCGCCGCTCGCCTTTCACGCAACCGATAATGGCCGCCACGACAGCCAACAACAGAAATGGTAGCGTGCTATATTCTTCATTAACCACCCGCAACCAATCCAATACGCTGTTGTGATACAGCACCACAAAGCCGCTCGCGATGTGCCGGTGCAATGTAATCTGGGTTTGAAGCGCAAGTTTCCGCTCGGACGCCCAAAGGAGAAACGGGTTCGTCAGCACAAATACGGCGGCCATGATGCCCACAAAAATGACTGCCACGACCACGGATCGACGCACATCGAGGCTCTTCCGCCTCCAACCCAGAAATATATAAAGCGGAATGGCCAAACAAAAGAACAAGCCGATTTGTTTCGTGGCGACGGACAGACCGCAAAACAGCGCCGCCAGGTAAAAATCCTTCCCAAACTTAAGGTCATCCCGGGTAAGAAAGAAGAACGTGAGGACGATGAAAAGGAAGACCAAACTCTCCGGATGGAACCACATGTCGTTAAAAACAACCTCCGGAATGAGCAGCAGCAACAGGAATAGGGCAAGAGACTTAAGATAAGACTCAAATTTGGTTTGCAGGTAGACCAAGATCATGAGCGCGGCGATCATCGGCAGGACACTGACGAATTGCCTTAGGACCAGCATATTGAGTTGGAGATTTCCCAAGCCCCAAATCAATTTCAAAGGCAAAAGGACAATCACCGCAGAGTAGAAATAATATGGAAAACCATAAAAGTAGATCTGATACGCAAAAAAACGATATAGGGATTGGGGAAGACTCGGTGCAGGCGTCAGCATCCGGATAACGGCCGGGTATTGCGCGGGCTCATCCGAATTGAAGACGTAGGTCATGTTCAAATCATGCGCGCCGGTGGAGTTGGGAAACCAAAAGACGAAGAAATACAATAGACCAATGAAGAGCAAAATGAAAAATATGGATTTCCTTTTTCCAAGCATATCTATTTCCGTATGAAAACCTCGGCACGATTCTACCACCTCAAAAGGACAGGACTTTTGTAAACGATGAAGGATGACGCATGGCACTATCCGCCTTTTGCCGATAAAGCCATAATCAGGCTGGCACGATATTTGCTAAATCCTCTCCAACTTCTCAACTAAAGGAGGCTGAATGCCTGCTGCAAAAGGTTGGATCGAAGTCAATGAAAAATATTGCAAGGGTTGTGAACTTTGCATTAGCGCCTGTCCGCCTGACGTGATGAAATTGGACACATCACACCTAACGCCAACCGGCTATCACCCCGCGCATGTATATAAGGACGGCTGCACGGGGTGCGCCATTTGCGCGTTAGTCTGTCCCGACGCAGCGATCACGGTTTATCGTGAAATCACAAAGGTTGTGCATGCCACAGCATAAGGTCCACAAAGAACATGAATCAACACAAATAAGAAAGGCAGTGTTGATTTCTGTTTATCTACGGACAAAATGGAGAACTTTATGACACGAGAATTATGGGAAGGCAACCAAGCCATCGCCGAAGCCGCCGTTCGTGCAGGACTGGAAGCGTACTTCGGATATCCCATCACTCCTCAAACCGAGGTCTTGGAATATCTTTCGCGCCGCATGCCCGAACTTGGACGTGCTTTTGTTCAAGCGGAAAGTGAACTTGGCGCAATCAACATGGTTTACGGCGCGGCTTGCGCAGGCGTGCGCGTGATGTCCAGCTCCTCCAGCCCAGGCGTAAGCCTGATGATGGAAGGCTTATCATACATTGCCGGGACGGAAATCCCGATGGTGCTGGTCAATGTGATGCGTGGCGGCCCGGGACTCGGCAATATCGCCCCCTCGCAGGGAGATTACAACCAGGCTGTGCATGGCGGCGGACATGGCGATTATCCCCGCATCGTGCTGGCTCCAGCCTCCGTTCAGGAAGCCGTTGATTTGATGACACTTTCCTTCGATCTTGCCGAGAAATATCGCTTGATCACTTTTGTCATCGCGGATGGTTGCATCGGTCAAATGATGGAACCGATCAATCTGCCTGAAATGAGGCCGGTCGTTCGCAAGGATTGGGACTGGGCAACCAACGGACGGATGGGCAAACGTGAACGGCGCATTTTGACATCCATTTACCTTGATCCATATCAGGAAGAGAAAGCCAATCTGCGTTTGCTCGAACGCTGGAAACAAGCTCAAGCGGAAATCCGCTACAAAGAATACTTCATGGAGGACGCGGAATATGTGGTGATTGGTTTCGGCACGGCCGGTCGCGTATCGCTTTCCGCGGTGCGTGCCGCGCGTCAGCGGGGGATCAAGGTCGGGTTGTTGAGACCGATTACGGTGAGTCCGTTCCCGCTGGGTGTGATCGAGGATTTGGTCCGGCATCTGAGCGGAATCCTCGTGGTCGAAATGAATTCAGGTCAAATGTTGGAAGATGTCCGCCTGGCCGTTCGGGGCCGCGTGCCGGTCCAATTCTATGGACGCATGGGCGGTGTTGTTCCGTTCCCTGATGAAGTACTGGATGAAATCCATCGCATGGTGTCGAGCAAAGGTGCAACCGAACTCAATCCCCGCGATGCGTGGTACGAGCGCATGGTTGCAACGAAATAGAAGAGGCTGATATGGTGGCAACTGCAAATAATTTGGTGTACGAACGACCCGTAGGTTTCACCGACGCCCCAACCCATTACTGCCCCGGTTGCACGCATGGCACAGCACATCGCCTTGTCGCGGAAGTCTTGGAAGAGATGGGCATACTGGACAAAGTGATTGGTGTTGCGCCGGTGGGATGCTCCGTATTCGCATACAACTATTTTGATACGGACTTTGTCGAAGCGCCTCACGGACGCGCCCCGGCCATGGCGACCGGCATCAAGCGTGTTCTCCCCGACCGCATTGTCTTCACGTATCAAGGCGACGGCGATCTCGCCTCGATTGGCATGGGTGAGATCGTTCATTCCGCGGCGCGCGGAGAAAACATCACGGTGATCTTTATCAACAACGCCAACTACGGCATGACCGGCGGGCAAATGGCCCCGACCACGCTGCCCGGCATGAAGACCACATCCTCTCCCAACGGCCGCGATGTGGAAACACAAGGCTATCCGATCCGCACCTGTGAATTATTGGCAACCCTCGATGGATCGGGGTATGTGGTGCGGCGTTCCTTGCATGATCCGAAGAACATTCGTCTGGCAAAGAAAGCGATCCGCCTGGCGTTTGAAACGCAAGTGCGCGGACTGGGCTTCTCGATGGTCGAGCTGCTGTCAACCTGTCCGACCAACTGGAATCTGACGCCGGTTGAATCGCTCAAGTTCGTGGAAGACAAGATGGTTTCTTATTTTCCGCTGGGCGACTACAAGGTGAGTCAATCCGTGGCTCAGGTGAAGATTTAGCCCTCTGGACATTTGATATTCGGAAACCGGGCACAAGACGGGAAATCCGAATGTCGGATATTTACAAAAAGGAAGCGACCTATGCAAAAAGAAATCATCATCGCCGGCTTTGGCGGACAAGGCGTGCTCTTCGGAGGACAGGTTCTAACGTATGCCGCCATGGACGCTGGCAAAGAGGTGACGTGGATTCCGTCTTACGGGCCCGAGATGCGCGGCGGAACAGCCAACTGCACTATCGTCATCGCCGAGGACGAGATCGGTTCACCGCTGGTCAAGAATCCGCCGCTGGCCATTGCCCTCAACCTGCCGTCATTCGACAAGTACGAGGGGGAACTCCAGCAAGGCGGGACGCTGGTGGTCAACAAATCCATGGTGGACCGCGGACCCAAGCGGGACGATATCAAAGTCATCTTTGTGCCATGCAACGAGATCGCGGAAGAGATTGGCGACCGAAGGCTCTTGAATATGGTGGCGGTCGGCGCGTTGCTGACGAGCCTGCCCGAATTGAGTCTGCAAGATGTGGAACAGGCGCTCGAGTCCCACATGCCCGAACGGCATAAGAATCTATTGCCGAAGAATTTTGAAGCACTCCAGCGCGGCTACGAAGCCGCAAAGGCCCAATCAGCGGGAATCACGGGACAATAAATAAAAGGGGCCTCCACTGCGGTAGATGGCCTGAATGGAGCACCATCCATTCACTCGAGAGCATCCAAGATAAGACGTTGAGCCAAGGAGCGGATATGGTACAGCGCATTAAGGCATGGCGGATTCTTTCTTTGACAACCATCATGGTATTTTTCCTGGCGGGTTGCGCAGGCAAAACGGCGGAGATAACACCTGAACCGCAACCAACAAGAGATCCAAATCTGGAACAATCCTTGGCGCAACAGCTGGCACAGATGAACCCGAGCGCAGTGCCGATATTCCAGGAGGCTACGAGATCCATGGATTCCGGCGATTATCAAAAATCCGTGGAACTTTACCAGCAGGTCATTTCCATGGCTCCCAATTTCTCGGCGGCCTACCGGCGACTCGGGTATATTGAATTAAATCTCAAAAACATTGATCAGGCGGAACAACTATCACGGAAAGCCCTCGGTTTAGAGCCGAATTCCTACAACCAAAGTTCTCTGGCACTCGTCCTCGTGCAAAAAAACACTCCCAAGGATTTTCAGGAGGCATTCAATCTAGCCTCGGCAGCAGTCAAATCATTACCTGATGACGAGGAAACCAATTTAGCGCTTCTAATATCCGCCGCTGCCACGAACGATATTGACATAGCCAGGCAAACAGACCAGCACTTGCTCCAGATAGCTCCCAGTGATCCGCTCGCGCATTATTTTGCAGGGTTGCTGGCGGCAAATGACGGCAAATGGGAGACAGCGGAAGCTGAATTGCTGAATTCGCAAACGCTCGGTATGCCATCCGAAACTGTCCAACAGGCGCTTAACAGCGGTATCTCCAGAAACGCCATGATTTCTCGAACGTTGCGTTGGGGAGGTGTAGCGACGGCGTTCTGGCTTCTCGGACTTGGGATTCTTTTCATCGTTGGGAATGCTCTTAGCCATGCCACGATTAATACGCTGAACAACCTTGAATACGCAACAAGTGTCCAGATCAAACCAGAGGAACATCGAATTCGATCTATTTACAGAACGGTAATTGCCATTCTTTCTTTGTATTACTATATTTCCATGCCATTCGTCCTAGTCTTTTTGTTCCTTGTCGTTGGCGGTGCTTACTACGTCTTCTTTTTGATTGGCAGTATTCCCATCCAGCTTGCCGTGATACTGGTCATCATGCTCCTCGCATCGATGCTCGCCATCCTGCGATCCCTCTTCACACGAACGAAAGACTTGCCGCCCGGTCGTGCTCTGCGAAAAATAGATGCGCCTGAGCTTTGGAATTTGGCAGAAGAGGCAGCCCGAAGATTAGAAACCCGACCCGTCGACTCGATCTACGTTAATCCAGGAGTGAACATTGCGGTATACGAGAGGGGAAGCATTCTTCAAAAGATGCGAGGAACCAGCCAGCGAAACTTGATTCTGGGCATGGGAGTACTACAAGGCTTGACCCAGGCTCAATTCGCGGCCATTCTCGCACATGAGTATGGGCACTTTTCCAATCGTGACACGGCGGGTGGCAACCTCGCACATCAAGTATATGCTTCTTTGCATCAGTTGGCACAACAGCTAATTCGAGGCCGAGCTGCTCAAATATTCAATCCGGTATGGTTGTTCGTGCTCAGTTATCAAAGGATTTTCCGGCGCGCCACGATGGGTGCCTCGCGATTACAGGAGGTCCTTGCAGATCGTTACGCCGCCATGGCTTATGGCAGCCAGAATTTCATTGATGGGTTGAGAAGCATCGTCTGGCAGGGCGTCGCGTTCCCGCTGCAGGCAAAATACGAGATACAAAAATCATTGGACCTCAATCGGCCCGTAAGCAACGTATACGGCCTGCCAGTGGAAGAAAAACTTAAAGGGGAGCTGAACAAGAGATTCGAGGATGCCATGCAGAGGCCCACCACTCCGGATGATTCTCATCCCGCCCCGCACCAGAGAATGGCCTGGATCGAGCGCTTGCACTTTCCATTCTTTGAGATAGCGAACAGCCAGTCACCCGCGCTGGACCTTTTCCCGAATGCTGAAGCCCTAGAGCTTGAAATGACGGGGCAGCTAATGAAATCCGTTAGAAGATGATTTTGCGGCATGTTCGAGAGGCAAGCGCGGCTATGAAGTGACGCTGGCCCAGTTATCCAGAAATGGCAATCGGTAAACCACAACCCGCCTGGACAGCAGGCGGGTTGCTTATTGATTCGAATGCAGATTCGTTATATAGTTGGGACAGGAGGAACCGATGAGCGCTCAATCGAATATTCCGTCGGCTGAGGATCCTTCTGAAATCGTGAAAGGCATTCTCAAACGTTTTGGACAAGTTGCGGTCACGCTCGTCTTGCAGGGGATAATTCTTTTTCTTTCTGCAGGTTCATTGAACTGGGTGTGGGCTCGGGTCTTCCTTGGAATCTATCTGCTGAGCGTATTGATCACTAGCGCATTCTTGATGAGGACCAGTCCTGAAACGGTTGCGGAGCGTGGACAGCCCAAGGAGATGAAAAAGTGGGATGCGATTGTAAGCGGCGTCTGGGGTCTGGCGCAACATATCTTCCTTCCGCTGACAGCCGGCCTGGATTTCCGCTTGCATTGGACTCCGGCCCCGATTACCTCCTGGAATTTGGTTGGTGCCGTGGTTTTTGCAATTGGCTTGGGGATATTCAGCTGGGCAATGATCACGAATACTTACTTTTCAACGACAGTCCGCATCCAACGGGATCGTGGCCAAACCGTATGCCGAAGCGGACCATATCGCCTCGTAAGGCACCCGGGGTATGATGGCGTCAACCCGCAATCACTGGGAATTCCAATTCTAGTAGGATCATTGTGGGCATTCATTCCGGCCACCCTCGCGGCGATCGCAATGATCGTGCGGACCCATTTCGAGGATCGCACCCTGCAAGCCGAACTCGCTGGATACACAGACTTCGCGCAGGAAGTTCGTTATCGACTGATGCCGGGTATCTAGTCGGGGAGCACAACGCTACGTTGTCCAGAGCACGCTTTCTTGACTTCATGCTCCAAGGCGTGGTATAGAATCTTTCCGATGACAAGCTAGGACTGATTATATTTTAGGAGTTCGCATGCAGCCCAGAATTCCCGAGAAGGATAAGAGACCAAACGTTTGCTACGCCATCACGGATGATGGTCTCGAATTGCCGGTGATTGATGTCACGAATCCTGTCTTTCAAATCTCACTCAATGCTGACGAATTGGACGCCCAGCTACACCAATTCATTCGCGACGCTCAGGGTCCTGAAAAGGTTCCGCCATTTCTGCGTGGACTGTTGTTTGCTTTCATGCGTCGTCAGTCGGTCCTCATGCGCGGACTGATGGGCTCAGACGGCACGTTTCTGAGCGGCATGAACACGTATATGATAAAACTCGGCGCCGACAACCTTAACAAAAGCTATTTCAGTGCGATTGATCGAACGATTGCAGGCTCACCTGCCGGCTTATTCATGCGGCTTCGTCTTCAGGATATCGCCCATCTCCTCTCAGAGGCTCTGATTCCAATCCTGGATTTGCGGCCAAGCGCAGCGCTTCATCTACTGAACATCGGAGGCGGTTCCGCCATCGATAGTTTGAACGCGCTGATCGTGATTTACAAACGGCGCGCCGACCTAATTGACGGTCGTCCAATCTTCATCCATGTTATGGACCTGAACACGGTTGGCCCGAATTTTGGGGCGCGTGCCCTGGCCTCGCTTCAAAGCAAAAGCGGCCCGCTTCAGGGTGCGGATATTGGCTTCGAGCATATCCCCTACAACTGGTCTCACTCAACTGCCTTACGTGACTTCCTGAAATCGTTGCCTCGGCAAAGCATCATCGCGGCTTCGTCTGAAGGCGCGTTGTTTGAATATGGCTCGGATGACGAGATAACCGGTAATCTTCAAGCCTTGTTCGAGGCCGCGCCTGCCGATACGGTCGTCGCTGGCTCTGTGACACGCGGCGATGAGTTGGGACTCCAGTTGAACGGCCACGGTCTGGGCAGTCGCGCGGCACTCCAAATGCGGGGCTTGGAAGCGTTCACCGCACTGGCCAACCGGGCAGGCTGGCAAATTGCGAAATCCGTGGACCGGCCATTGAGCCACGACGTTCTGATGAAGAATCGTTAATGAGGCAGGCACATCCTACCACAAGGCGCGCTGTTGATTAGTTAGCAAACTTGTTGTATAGTTAGGCAGGATCTGGATCGAAGTTTGGCTGCGGCAGACGGCTGAAGACAGATCCCCAAAACGATTCTAGGGAAAGAAAGGTATGGACACTCCTCCTAACAAGCAAACCAGCTACGCATTGGAAATTGGGGTAGCCGTGGGTTATGGGGTCTTGTTCTGTGGGATGATTGTCGCCTGCACGGCTCTTTCCATGATTTTCTTGCGGAAACCGGTTGCCGCGCAAACCGTCGGAATTGCCAATTTGCCTCCACTTACTCCGAGCCCGCATGTCTCAGCTGCGGTTCTGGACCAAGCCCCCAAACTACTCGATGAAAACTTCGACGATGATCGGAACGATTGGATCGACGCCTCCGCCTGGGGCGGCACTGGCTCTTCTCGGGAGGATGTCCATGATGGCAAGCTGTTTTTCGCGTCGCTTCAAACCAATTCGGGCCTGCCTTATGTACTAGCCACTTGCAAACCCTGCGGTTCCCTGAATCAGCCATATTTTCTCGCGGCAGACATTGCCACGGACCGCACGACCGATCAGGCGTATGGCATTGTGTTTCATAAAGGAGGCAACCCCGGTAGTTTTTACGCATTTATGATCGATGAGGAGACAAAGAATTACTATGTGTTGGCCGCCGACAATTGGATGCTCCGCACCTCTGGCGAAAGTGATTTGATTCAGTCGTATCCGGCCTCCAACACTTTAGGTATCTATGTGCAGGAAGATCGCGTGGAGTTTTACATCAATCAGAAGATCGTGGATTCGTATCAGGAAACAGGGAATTCGTTCGAGACCGGCGCCATTGGATTCTGTGTCGATGGCCCGGGTTTCACAATGATCGCGGATAACCTGCATATTTACGAGATGGCCGGTCAATGACATGGATCATCCAGCGCCGAAAGCAGCGCCCAAGTATCGATGGATCACACGGCTGGCAGGCGGTTTTCTTGTCCTGCTGTGGTTGGGCTTTTGCGCGTTCCTCGTGCTGGCCGGATATCAGATTCGTTATCAAATTCCTGTTCTGAGCAACAGCTTGCCAACTCCCACCGCCGGTCCAGTTCCCACGCCGCACATCTTGGTGCATGCGCCTCCGGACATCAACAGCACAGTATTTGAGGATTTTTCTTCCAATCAGCGTGAGTGGGGTGCGGCTGTTCCGGGCAGCAAAGTTGAGGTTGTGGATGGCAAATTAATCCTGCAATCGAACACGTCCGGCTATTATGCCATCGCCACCAATGGGCAACCTCTGTTGGTTCTGAATGGTGGGAAGTACTGCGTCCAGGCTGATTTCACAGTCGATCATTTGGCCAACGCCATGTACGGTCTGGTATTCGGCTTTGACCGGGCTACCGGCACTTTCTACTTGTTCGATATCCAATCTGAGACAGCAACCTTCAGCCTCCTAAAGCATACACCTCAAAAATGGGAACAACTACTGCCACTCTCAAATTCAGGCGGTGCTCTCCTACCCTATCCACAAGCCAACACGTTGAGCATCTATTTCGATCAGGGTGCAATGGAGCTCTTCATCAATGGACATTTGGTGGGCTCCTTTTGGGACAAGGAGCCATTCCAATTTGGCGGGTATGGAGCCTATCTGGAAACGACCAGTCTCAGGTTGGTGGTGGATAACTTCTTTGCCTACAGCGACTATAAATAATCCAGGCTGTGGATCAGGCCATCTGTTCCCGATCCGGACGGATTAAATCTTTTTGTACTGCTATAATCGGCTCATATGAAATACGAGACCCTCGACAACATTCAAATTCCCAAAATCGGCTTTGGCTCGGCGCGGCTGGGCGGCAGATTTGTGGGAGGGATCCTAGCTGATCGCAACCGTGATGAATTCTTTCTCTCCGCCTTACGATCGGCCATTGCTCTCGGTTATCGTCACTTCGACAGCGCCGAACTGTACGGCGGAGGCCACGCCGAGGAACTGATCGGCCGCGCCCTTCACGAGTCCGAGGTGGAGCGGGAGGCGTTTTTCGTCACGTCCAAAGTCTGGCCGACCCATCTGGCCTACCGAAACGTCTTGCGTTCCTGTGAAAACAGTCTGCGCCGCTTGCAAATGGATTACCTTGATTTATATCTCGTCCATTGGCCCAATCCGCTGGTTCCGCTGAAGGAGACGTTCCGTGCGCTCAATCAACTCGTCGAGGAGGGCAAGCTGAAACACGTGGGCCTCAGCAACGTCAATGTCCAATTGATTCAGCGGGCGCAATCGTTTTGCGAAACGCCATTGTTTGCGAACCAGATTCCATACAGCCTCACGCACCGTCGTTATGCCGAAAACGGCACGGTGAAGTATTGTCAGCAGAACCACATGCTCATCACCGGATACACACCGGTCGATCATGGACACATCCAAGTCAAGCAAACCCTGCAGTCCATCGCCGAGGCACATCGCGCCACGCCGTATCAAATTGCGCTGGCGTGGCTTGTCAATCAGCCGCGCGTCATCACCATTCCGCTGTCGTTTGACCCGAAACATCAAAGAGAAAACCTCGAGGCGGCGGAAATCGAATTGACTCCGGGTGAGATGAACCAACTTAACGCATTAGGATAGTCCGCCTCCGCGCTAAATGAAATACGAAACCATCCACAAGTTGACTCTGCCCAAAGTCGGATTCGGCACCTGGAAGATCGGCGGCGAATCTTCCCCGAACCCAAAAGTGGATTCCATTTCGCTGTCCGCCCTGCGTTCCGCGCTCGAACTCGGCTACACCCACATTGACACCGCCGAGATGTATGGAGCCGGTCATGCCGAAGAATTGATCGGCCAAACGATGCGCGAGATGCGCCTCCAACGCGAAGCGCTCTTCATCACTTCGAAAGTGATGCCATCCCATTTGAAATACGACCAGGTTCTGGCATCATGCGAAGCCAGCCTGCGCCGCCTGCAGATGGATTACGTGGACCTTTATCTCATCCATTGGCCCTCCAGCGGAATGAAATTGGAGGATACTTTCCGCGCCTTGAACAAACTCGTGCGCGATGGCAAAGTCAAGCATCTCGGCGTCAGCAACTTCGACCTGAAATTATTGAAGGAGTCGCAGGTTTTGTCTGAAACGCCGATCATCACAGATCAAGTCCCTTATAGCATCTCAGATCGTTCCCAGGTTAAGAACGGCGTTCTGGATTATTGCCAGCAAAATAATATTCTGATTACTGCATATTCCCCAGTCAATCAGGGTCATTTCCGCGCCAACAAAACTCTTCAACAAGTCGCAAAGGCACATTCCGCCACGCCTTATCAAATTGCCATCGCCTGGCTGGTGATGCAGCCGCGTGTCATTACGATTCCGATGTCATTCAATCCGGACCACATGAAGGAAAATCGGGATGCGGCCGACATCGTTATCAGCGATGAAGAAATGAAGCAGCTGGCTTAGTCCTGCTCAATCCCTCCCCAAATTCCCTTGGAATTTGGGGAGGGTGTCATGAAGGGACAGGTGGGGCTATAATCTCCTCCATGGATTCTGATTCGCGAGCCGTCCCGGAGAAAATAGAAAAAGAAAAGGAACAAACCGAAGAGGGGCCGCTTTATCGCGTCATCATCCACAACGACGACGTCACACCGATGGATTTCGTCATCGACATTTTGATTTCGATCTTTCAATTGCCGGCCGCAAACGCAGCTTATATTATGTACACCGCACATCTTAATGGCTATGCGTACGTCCAGACTTTGCCGAAACCGGAAGCACAGCGACGGATCAACAAAGCACACTTTGCGGCGCGGCTCAAAGGCTATCCCCTGAAATTCACCATCGAACCCGAATGACATCCCCGCTCGAAACGCTGGCTCAAATCAATCTCGATGACCTGGTCAACGCCCTGGGGATTCAAAATCGTCGACTTCTCACACGCGCTACGCGTTCCCTGTTCCGCGGCGCGGCGCGCAGGTTCGCCAAACAGATGCTTGATTTCGACGCGATCGCCGGCACCGAGGGGTTGGCAAAAGCCGCGTGCGTAACAGAACGACTCTATGTCCGCGACGTGCGCGTCTTTGACGCGGACCGTCTGCCCGCTGGCTCGTTCCTTGCCTTATCCAATCATCCCGGCATGACGGATACGCTGGCGCTTTTTGCCTCCCTGAACCGCAATGACATAAAGGTCATCGCGTTGAATCGCCCGTTCCTTTTGTCCCTGCCCCACATCAGCCAGCAGCTGTTTTACGTAACGGAGGATCCTGCTGAACGCATGGCGCTCGTCCGTCACGTCAGCGCGCACTTGCGGAATGGCGGCTCGATCCTGACCTTTCCCGCTGGCCACAACGAACCCGATCCCGATGTCTATGGTGGCGCAATTGATTCTTTGGAATCATGGACAGACAGCGTCGGCGTTTTCATCCGCCTTGCGCCGCAAACGCCCATCGTGCCCATCCTCGTACGCAATGTGGTTTGGAAAAGGATGGCACATTCGTCCATCATCCGAATCAAACAAACCCGCGATGAACGCGAATTGCTGGTGGTCGCATTGCAGCTGCTGGCAACGGTGATGTTCAACCTCAAACCTGTCACCGTGACCGTGCAGATCGGAAAACCCATCACAGCCAGAGAACTCGGCACGACCCGCAAACCACGAGGGCAGGCAGAAACGCAGTTCATTCATCAGGCGGCGTTAGCGGAGATGAAACAGCTCATTGAAAACCCGCCGGCTGGCAAAGGAATAAGCGCCCTGGATGAATAGAAAATGGTTACTGCGCAGTCTTGCAATAATGGTTCTCGCGGCCTTGCTATACTTTGCGCTTCGCAACGCGCCGCTGATTCAAATTTGGACTACGCTTCGCCAGCTGAAACTCTGGCAAATCATCGTGGTCCTTGCCATGGACGGTGCTATTTATCTCTTCGTCACGGCGCGCTGGTGGATCATCGTTCAAGCAGACGATAAAAACATTTCCTACCTGCCAATGATCGGCGTGCGGATCGCCGTGTTCGGTATCAGTTATTTCACAGTTGGACCGCAAGTGGGCGGCGAACCGCTGCAAGTCATTTATCTCCAACGGAAATACAGATTGGCGTATACGCGGGCCGCGTCCACCGTGGTGATGGACAAGCTGCTCGAACTGCTGGCAAATTTCATTCTACTGGTCTTTGGTTTAATGGGAATCGTTCAAGCGGGAATTCTCACGAAAGGCGGCAGCCCGCCCCTCGTGAGTCTGATCGTCTTGTCAATTTTGGTCTCCTGGCCGCTCATCCATGTCATCCTGCTTTATAAGAAAATCTATCCCTTGTCAACTCTTTTGCAGAGGCTGTTCATTCAACATACCAAAGCCGTTCGCTTCGTCCGCGCCGCGGAACATCTGGCCGGACGATTCTGCCAGCGTCAGACCCGCGCCTTGTTGGCCGCACTGTTCGTTTCATTGCTGGCGGCAGTCGGGATGGTAAGCGAATATTTTCTGATGACGTCATTTCTCCAAGTCCATTTGTCGTTTTGGCAAACGGTCGCAGCCTGGACGGCAGGCTGGCTCTCGTTTCTTGTGCCAGTGCCCGGCGGCTTGGGCGCCTTGGAAGCGAGTCAGGTTTTCGCGTTGGGCCTCCTTGGAATTTCCGCCGCCTCTGCCGTCGGCCTGGCCTTGTTCATGCGGGCACGCGACCTCTTAATCGGCGGCCTGGGATTGCTCCTGGCGGGACGGGTGTTCGCCAAGTAAATTAAATCAATCCGTTATCCGTTCGTCGATCGTATCTATATAAAAGGAGAACATTATGAAACTCAGGACTTTAGATTATTTCATTATCATCCTGGTACTTGCCACGGCCATCCTGCACTTTGCCGCGGCCTTCGACAAGGTTTTGTTTCCGAATGGCACACCGGATCCGTTGTTCACGTTGAACGGACTCGGTTATTTGGGCCTGCTCGGCGCATTCTATCTTCCAATTTCATTTTTTCAACAAAGACATAAACTGGTCTGGCAGGTTCTGTTCGGATATGTCATCCTGACCATTGTGGCCTGGCTTGTGATCTGGGTCGGCATGAATGTGATTGCACAGGCTGTACCGTTCTTCAGTCGCGATTCGATTTACGGCGTCCCGGCCAAAATTATTGAGCTCATCCTCCTATATCTGCTCTGGCAAGAAAAACCTTAGCAAATGAAGGCGGGGGTAAAATAAGACATGCAGCGCAGGACAATTTACTTCACCGCGCCGGGACGGGTTGAACTCCGCGAAGAATCGATATCCGGGCCCGGCACGAATGAAGTCTTGGTCGAAACGATTTGCTCCGCGATTAGCGCGGGAACCGAGATGCTGGTGTTTCGCGGCCAGTTTCCGAACAAAGTGGATGCCATCGACTCGATCAGCAGTGGGCGTCACTATCCCACATCCTATGGATATGCCAATGTGGGGCGAGTGGCACAAATCGGCAAATCGGTGAGTCGGGAATGGGAGCAACGGCTCGTCTTTTCATTTCAACCACATACGTCGCATTTCGTCATCAATTCCGAGTCGCTTCTGCCAATTCCCGATGCGCTCTCGGCGGAGGCCGCCTGCTTTCTTCCAAACATGGAAACCGCCGTCAATCTGGTGCAGGATGCCGCGCCCATTTTGGGCGAACGCGTTTTGGTTTTGGGCGAAGGCGTCATCGGTCTGCTTACGACCGCTTTGATAAGAGAATTCCCGCTGGAGACGCTGGTCACGGCGGATCGTTATCCACTTCGCCGCGCGGCGTCGCTGGCCCTCGGCGTCAGCGCTGCACTTGACCCGGCCACGGACGATTTCTGCGAGAAGGCATTGAGCCACTGCCTCCACAATCTCATTCCTCAGCGCGACGTCAGGGACCTTCCCCGGCGCGGCGGCTTCGACCTGACTTTTGAATTGAGCGGAAATCCATCTGCGTTGAATGATGCCATTGCCGTCACCGCCTTCAGCGGGCGAGTGGTGGTCGGCTCGTGGTATGGGGAAAAGCGCATGCCGCTCGATCTCGGCAGTGTATTCCATCACTCGCGCATCAAAATCATTTCATCACAGGTCAGCACGATTGCGCCAGAGTTATCGGCGCGTTGGGACAAGCAAAGACGTTTCCAGGTGGCGTGGGAGGCGCTGAAACGAATCAAGCCGCAGAAATGGATCACGCATCGCTATTCCCTCGAAGATGCAGCGCAGGCGTATCAATTGCTCGACGCCAGGCCGCAGGAAACGATCCAAGTCGCTCTCAGCTATAAATAGTCCGGGAGGGCTCTATGTACACCCTGGCCGTTCGCCACGATTTCATTGCCCGACATTTTCTGGTTGGTGGAGATTGGGGACCGGAGAACCTTCCCAACTCGCATCATTATGTTTTGGAATTGCAGCTGGAAGGCAAGGAACTCGATCCGCATGGTTATCTCACTGACATTGTAGAGGTAGAGAAACATCTTAATGGAGTCATCGGTGGCTATAAGGAGCAACTGCTGAACGAGAAGCCGGAATTCAAAGATTTGAATCCATCGCTTGAGAATTTCGCACGTATTCTGGCGTGTTCGTTGAACGAACGGCTCACAGCCAAGAACCTCACCGTGCTCAAAGTGGTTCTATGGGAGAATGCTTCGGCGTGGGCGTCTTATTCCATCCAAAGGTAGAAGGTGAAAATTGCACTGATCATTTACGGCCAGCTGGACACCATGAGCGGCGGTTATCTTTACGACCGCAAATTGGTTGAGTCGCTGAGAAGGCGCGGCGATCAAGTGGAGGTTATCTCTTTGCCGCCGGGTAATTATGCCGCTCATTTCATCGACAATTTCCGTTTTGGCCTGCCGCGCGGTTTTGATCTCATCATCGAAGACGAATTGAATCACCCTTCGCTTCTATCGGCGAATGCCAGCGAGCATCCCTGCCCGCTTGTCAGTCTGGTCCATAATCTACATTCACTGGAACCCCGGTCCACCTGGCAAAATAACCTATACCGAATCATTGAACGCACGTATCTCCAATCCGTGGATGGATTCATCTTCAATTCTGACACCACGCGCGCGGCGGTGCTGCACCTCATGGAGGACAGACCGCCGTTTGTCATTGCCAGTCCTCCAAGCGACCGTTTTGGAACGCCTCTCACCGGGAGCCAGATTCGTTCACGGGCCCATGAACCGCGTCCGTTGCGTTTACTTTTTCTCGGCAATGTGATTCCGCTCAAGGGATTACACGTTCTGCTGGAAGTGCTTGGAGATCAGCCTTCCACATTTTGCCTGGACGTGGTAGGCTCGCTTACCGTTGATCCGCGATATGCAGAAAAAATGAAACGCTTTGTCCGTACCCACGGCCTGTCTCGGGTTGTCCAATTTCACGGTATCTTGGACAACGAGCCGCTCGTTGAACGGCTGGAGTGTGCACAGGTCATGGTCATTCCGTCCTCCTATGAAGGCTTCGGCATTGCTTATCTCGAAGGCATGGGGTTCGGTCTGCCCGCCATGGCGACCACCGCTGGTGCGGCCTCAGAGTTCATCAGGGACGGTGAAAATGGATATTTGATTCCACCGGAAGATTCCTCAGCGTTGGCAGAACGACTACGAACTTTGGCGAGTGATCGCAAAGTGTTGGAAAAAATGTCGGTTAATGCATTGCGAAGCTATCAATCACGACTGAGCTGGGAACAGACCGCGGATCGAATCCGAGGTTTTCTGCAGCAAATGATTGATATGAAACGATAACCATGGAATATTCTTTTCCTCGTTACCTTCAGTCCAAGCAAACAGTGGATGACCGAGCCCTGAACAAGGATGTGTTCCAGGTGCTGAAAGCTAACCTGCCCACTGCCCCATTCAGGGTCACTGAAATCGGGGCGGGGATTGGGACGATGATCCCGCGTCTCATGGAGTGGGGATTGCTGACGGATGCCGATTATCTCGCGCTCGACGGGATGGACGAGAATATCAGCTACGCCGCAGAGTGGATTCTGAACTGGGGTAAGTCAGCGGGCCTGCGGGCCGAAAGAAACGCAGGCAAGATTCGGTTGCATGATCGGCGGCGGGATGTCCGCATCACCCTCGAAGAGGTGGACGTCTTCGATTTCATCAAAAGGAAACCGCCCAAATCAGATTTGTTAATCGCGAGCGCTGTACTCGATTTATTTCCCTTGCCGCACAGCCTTCCGAAATTATTCTCGCTGACGAAGGGTCTGGCGTGGTTGACGATCAACTTCGACGGCATGACGACGTTCGAGCCGTCCATTGATGCGGCGCTGGATGCCACGATTGAGCGGCTGTATCACGCGACCATGGATACGCGTTCCACAGGCGGCGACAGCCAGACCGGTCGGCATTTGTTTTCGCATTTCCGCTCAGCCGGCGCGCAGATCCTCGCGGCGGGCGCCTCGGACTGGGTCGTACATCCAATCCGTGGAAAATATCCTGCCGACGAAAAATATTTTCTGCGCTTTATTCTGCACTTCTTCGAAGAGTCGCTAACCGGACACAAGGGCCTGGATCCAAATGCCTTTGCGAATTGGCTGTCGAGGCGCCGTGCCCAAATCGAACGCGGCGAACTGGTCTACATCGCACATCAAATGGATTTTTTGGTAAAAGCATAATTCTTCAAGACCGTTTAGACAACAAGCCTCACTGTTATCCAAAGGATACGAAAGGCGATCCCATGCGCGTCGCAGTGTTCTCCGATATTCACGGCAACGACTTTGCTTTCGAAACCGTCGCCGCCGACATGCAAAGCCAGTCCGTCGATCGGATCGTCTGTTTGGGCGATGCGGTTCAAGGCGGCCCGCAGCCCGCGGCAGTGGTGCAACGCCTGCGTACGCTGAATTGTCCGGTTGTGATGGGCAATGCAGATGCATGGTTGTTGAGCGGCATCGAAACCGCCGACGAAGGCGTTCCGCCCGAACGCAAGAAAAAGATGGAAGATATTCGACAATGGTCATTACGCCAACTCAGCGCCGAGGACCGGGCCCTCATTTCACAATTCCAGCCAACGGTGACCATCCGCCTCGAGAAAGATCTGGACCTACTATGCTTTCATGGTTCACCTGCCAATTTCGATGATGTGATCTTGCCAACGACTTCCGAAGATGAATTTCGAAAATTTTTGGGAGCCTATCAAGGGAAAATCCTTACGGGCGGTCATACGCATGCACAACAGATTCGTCGCATCGGTGACCAGTTCTTTTTCAACCCTGGTAGCGTGGGGTTCGCTTACGCCCAGGATCAGGCCAACGGGCAATTCCATGCGGACGCCTGGGCGGAATATGCTATCTTGGCTGTCGAGGGCGGTCAAAGTAGTCTGGAGTTTCGCCGGGTTCCGTTCGATGTCAAGCAGCTCATTCGCATCTATCGCGGGAGCCGGCGGCCCTTTGCGGAAGAGGCCATCGCACAATATCAGCGATAACCCTTATAATCTAATCCTATGAACTTCCTTATCACCGGAGCCGCGGGATTCCTCGGCTCGGCTCTTGCAAACAATCTCGCCCGCGAGGGACATCAGGTCCGCGGGCTGGACGACCTTTCCACCGGCGATCCGCAGGCTCTTTCGCCGGATGTGCATTTCACACGGGGCGACGTAAGCGATCGCCCTAAATTGTGGACACTCCTTCAAGAAGTGGACGTGGTCTATCATCTGGCGGCGCGCGTTTCGGTGCCGGAATCGATTTTATATCCGCGCGACTACAACACGGTCAACGTCGGCGGAACAGTGGCTTTAATGGAGGCCATGCGCGACGTCGGCGTGCGACGCGTGGTTCTCGCGTCGTCCGGTGCCGTATATGGCGATCTGGCCGAACAACCCTTGTGCGAGTCGATCACGCCGAACCCGCGCTCGCCGTATGCCGTCTCGAAACTCGCGGCAGAATATTATGTGCGCACGATCGGAGGGCTGTGGGGCATCGAGACGGTCAGCCTGCGCATCTTCAACGCCTATGGCCCGGGGCAGCATCTTCCGCCTTCGCACCCTCCAGTCGTGCCGTACTTTTTGCGACAGGCCCAACGCGGTGGAACCCTCGTGGTCCACGGCAACGGCAGCCAAACGCGCGATTATGTGTACGTGGACGATGCGGTCAGTGCCATGGTGGCCGCCTCGACCGCACCCAACATCGATGGACGGGTAATCAACGTCGGCTCAGGAACGGAGACGAGTCTTCGCGAATTAGTCAAGCATGTTTTGGATGTGACCAATGCCCAGCCTGAGATCCTGTATAATTCGCAGACTTCGGGCGGCGTCTCACGCATGAGTGCGGACCTGACCCTGGCCCAAGAGAAATTGAGTTACCGTCCTTCGATCAAGCTGGAGGATGGGTTGAGACTCACGCTTCAGCGGGATCCGCGCTTCCAGTGAGTTTTTATTGCCACAAAAGTTTTCAATGAAGATTCTTCCTCGCAGTTTTTACAATCGTCGCACGCTAACGGTCGCACGCGAATTAATCGGGGCGCGGCTGGTGCGGAATCTGAGGGGCCAGAAGCTGGTCGGCGTCATCATTGAGACCGAAGCGTATATCAGCGAAAAAGATTTGGCATGTCACGCCAAAGCGGGGCGTACGCCGCGCACACAAGTCATGTATGGCGAGCCGGGGCACGCCTATGTTTATTTCACGTATGGTAACCATTGGATGTTGAATGTCGTTACCGAGCGCGAAGGATTTCCCGCAGCGGTGTTGATCCGCGCCGTTCAGCCAATCGAAGGCGTGGAAATCATGTCCCGCCGCAGGCATGGGCGCGACACGTTGGGACCCGGCAAACTGACTCAGGCAATGGGGATCACGAAAAGCGAAAACCAGGTCGATTTAGCCGAAGCGAACGGCAGCCTATGGATCGAAGAGGGGATCGATATACCCAAGTCACACGTGACGAAAAGTCCACGCGTGGGTTTATATAGTGTGCCAGAGCCATGGAAGTCGAAGCCGTGGCGGTTTGTCGTCAAAGGCTGGAAGATGGATATTTCAATGGAGGAGCTATGGGTTTACTAGATGGAAAAAATGCGGTGATCTTCGGTCTCGCCAACGAACGTTCGATTGCGTGGGGCATCACGCAAGGGTTCAAACGCCAGGGCGCAAACTTGGGAATCAGTTACGCAGGCGAGGCACTGGAACGGCGCGTCAAGCCGCTGGCGGAGCAAGTTGGCTGCAAGTGGGTTGAAGAATGTGATGTGACCAAAGATGATCAGATTGCATTGGTCGCAGAAAAAGCCGAGAGGCATTTCGGCAAGGTTGATGTGTTGGTTCATTCAATTGCCTTTGCGGGTCGCGATGAGTTGAGCCGGCCATATTATCAAACCAGCCGGGAGGGGTTCAAGAACGCCCTCGATATCAGCGTGTATTCGCTCGTGGCTTTGACGAGTGCCTTTCTGCCGATTTTGAATCCGAACGCTTCGATCCTGTGTCTCACGTATTACGGTTCGGTAAAGGTCGCACCGCATTATAACGTGATGGGTGTGGCAAAAGCCGCGCTGGAAGCCTCGATGCGCTATCTGGCCTATGATCTCGGTCCGCAGAAAATCCGCGTCAATGCGATCTCCGCCGGGCCGATCCGCACGCTCGCCGCGGCGGGGGTGGGCGGATTCCGAGACATGTACAAACACTTTGCGGATATGTCGCCGATGCGAGAGAATATCAACATCGAAGATGTGGGCAACGCGGCGGTCTTTCTTGCTTCGGACTTATCGACTCGGATTACGGGTGAGGTCTTGTATGTAGACGGCGGCTTCAACACGGTTGGCGTGCAGATGAATCCGGAAGCCAAGGAAAGCAGTGAGTTGTGAGCATGGAGCGCCGATATTGTTTATCGGCGTTCTTTTTTTAAGGTAAAATAATCTCCTATGTTCAAGCGGAGTTCCTCTCCTGTTGATAGTACGCAGCCCGTGCAGGCCGTGGAGCGCATCACCTCGGTGCTTGGACCCGGCGTCATCTGGCATGGCTCGATCAACGGTTCGGGCGGCGTCCGCATCGAGGGTGCGTTCGAGGGCGACATCGCCCTGCGCGGCATGCTGGTCGTCGGCGAAACGGGACGCGTCACCTGCCAGAACGTGCGCGCCAACAATGTCATTGTCGCCGGCGCGGTGCGCGGTAACATCACGACTCAAAAACTGGAAATTCGCGGCACAGGCCGTGTTTGGGGCGATGTGGTCACGACCGCGTTTGTAACGGAGGAGGGGGCCTTCCTGCGCGGACAGATTCGGATGGAAGAGACGGTCGAGCTGGGCCTTGAAGCGGCCCCGCAATCGACACCGAGCGAGGCAGCCCAGGCCGAGTCCATTGCACAAACTCCAATCACCATTCCCCCTCCGATGCCGAAACAACGCAAGAAAAAGAACGAACCTCCTCCGGCGGCACAATGATGTGCCGCTAAAAATTGTGTATGAAATACCGCGACCTGCAAATTCAAACTCAGCGTGAATTCCCGTCCAACATGCGGACGCCGGGCTTCGGCTGGCTGGTGCGCGCTGGGTATATCACGCGCGAAAAAGGGAGTCTTCCACTGGGGGACCAAGCCGTGGGGCGCCTGCGCGCGCTGAAAAATCAGCCGTCTTTCTTTTCCAGGCTGGCATTGCCTGTCATCGCAAATCAACAGGAGACTTTCTTTCCCATCTCAACCGGTGCCGTTGAAGTCGCGCACTGCCCGTCCTGTGGATACACTTCCCGCAGGGAAACGGCCCAATTCAAAAAGATTCCATTTCCAAGCGAAACAAGATTGCCCGTTGAAAAAATCTTGACTCCCGACTGCAACACGATTGAGTCCCTCGCAAGATATCTCGGCCTTCCCGAAGAAAAGACTGCCAAGGCTTTGATGTTCACACGCCTTGGCGATCATCAATTCGTCTTGGTCGTGGTGCGCGGCGATATGCAACTGAGTGAAGCCAAGTTGAGGAAACTGGTTGGCGAGGTTCGGATTGCCACCACAGAAGAGATGATCAGATCCGGCGCCGCGGCGGGATTTGCCTCGCCGATCGGATTGAAGAACGCATTAATTGTTGCCGATGATCTCATCCCCGAATCGACGAATCTGGTTGCGGGCGCAAACGACGCAGGCTATCACTTGAAGAATACCAACTATGGCCGCGATTACACGGCTGAAATTGTCGCCGACGTCGTGATGGCCAATCCGGGATACCGTTGCTCGAATTGTGGCAACAAGTTGGAGCTGCTCAACACCGAGTCGCTGGCCGAAGCGGGCGACTATCATCTCGAAAAAATCCTGCATGCGCTGGCTGAAACTCATCACGACGATAAAGGCTTGACTTTTCCAATAGACGCGGCGCCATTCCAGGTCTACCTCATGCATGTCCCCGGCACGGAAATGGATACGCGTGCAAAAGCCGAAGAGATTTATGGCGCGTTGCAAGGCGCGAACATTTCCGTGTTGTTTGATGACCGCCACGAACGGGCCGGGGTTAAATTCAACGATGCCGATTTGATCGGTTGCCCAATCCGGGTCACGGTCGGCGAGAAAAATCTCAAGCAGGGAATGGTAGAATTAAAGCCGCGCAAGGAAAAAGAGAATAAGCTCATTCAAACAGAAAAAATCATCGAAGCCATCAAATATCTATCTTGACCACTTCAGCAGTATAGAACGGAAAGGATCAATTATGAGTTGGATAATGGTGGACATTGAATCGGATGGACCGATTCCAGGGGATTATTCAATGATTAGTTTTGGCGCCGTTGTGGTCGAAGAAAGTTTGAACCATACCTTGTATGCAAGGTTAAGACCGATCTCCGATCAATGGATGCCACAAGCCTTATCGGCCAGCGGATTCTCACGAGAAGAGACTCTCACTTTTGACGATCCGAAAATTGTAATGGAAAGATTCCAAGAATGAATAGGACAAGTATCGGGGAGCCGACCGCTATGTATCTCTGATAACAATGGATATGATTGGCAATTCATAAACAGGAATTTCATCATTTCCTGGAGAGCAACACTTTTGGTTATAGCTCGACACCTCCCGGCTCATTATGTAAAGGCGCGCAAAAGAATATGACTGTCAATTTCAAACATCTTGGGAAAACGGCACATACTCATAACGCATTCGATGATGCGCAAGGAAATGCCGAAGCGTTCTTAATCATGATAAAGGAACATGGTCTAAAGTTATGAACATCCCCATGTCATCTCCCGACCTGACCGATGCAGAACGTCAGGCGGTTCAAAACGTGCTCAGCACGCCCATCCTAAGCATGGGGCACTGGATCAGCGATTTTGAAAAATCGTTTTGTGACTTAACCTCCGCGCGACATGCCGTCGGCGTTTCCTCGGGAACGGCTGGTCTGCATTTGTGCGTGCGGGCCGCCGGGATCAGCGATGGCGACTTGGTCATCACCACGCCGTTCTCGTTTGTCGCCTCGGCGAACGTAATGCTCTATGAGCATGCGATTCCAGTCTTTGTGGACGTGAATCCCAGGACAGGAAATATCGATCCACAGCTTGCGGCCCAGGCTGCGGGCGACTTGGTCGAGGGCGGAGAGAAGGCCGGGAAATGGCTGCCGCGCAAGGGGTCCGGGACGAAGCGAACGTTGAAGGCGATTCTGCCCGTGGATGTCTTCGGACAGCCCGCCGACCTCGACGCGGTGCGCAAAATTGCCGATGAGTTCAAAATCAAAATGATCGAAGATTCATGCGAAGCGCTCGGCGCGGAATATAAGGGCAAGCCTGCCGGAACGCTGGGCGACTATGCCGTGTTTGCGTTTTATCCGAATAAGCAAATCACGACGGGCGAAGGCGGAGTGATCATTACCTCCGACGATAAAGCCGCAGACCTCATGCGCGCGCTCCGCAACCAGGGCCGCGCGCCCGGCGATACTTGGCTCCAACATACCTATCTTGGTTATAACTATCGGCTCGACGAGATGTCCGCCGCACTGGGGACGATTCAGATGACGCGCCTGGATGAATTGCTAAAGAAACGGGACCGTGTGGCCAATTGGTACGCCGAACGATTAAGCGAGATTCCAGGAGTCGAGCCGCCGGTCATCGAGCCGTTCACGACGCGCATGTCATGGTTCGTATATGTTGTCCGCTTCGACGGCAAGATCAATCGAGATGCGCTCGCCAGAAGACTGGAAGCACGCGGCATTCATGTTCGCCCCTATTTTCTTCCGATTCATTTACAGCCGTACATGGTCGAACGCTTTGGTTATTGCGAAGGTGATTTTCCCATCACGGAGGACTTGGGCAAACGAGGATTGGCATTACCCTTCTCGGGCGTCATGACGGAGCAGCAAATCGAGACCGTCTGCCGCGCGATCAGGGACGAGTTAACCAAAGGATGAATGCGGAATCCATCGCCAGGCACGGACAGAGCAAACGCCAGGGCCGTCTGTAAATCCAGATCCCAGCAATTGCCTTGAGGCCACCTGCGATCGCTTTGCCCGCCATGATGGTGAAGACTGACGTGAACACCGGAATCTTCCCTCCTTCCAAACGCAGCGGGATTCTGTTCCATGGAATCCTGCTGCTGCTCTTGGCACTTCTTTCGGCATGGGGATTCTTCAATCTTACGCGCACAACCATCGGGGAAGATTTTGTGACTTATCTGCTCGTGGGATTGATTGCGTTTGCACCGATGCCATGGATCGGTTATCGTGCCTATGCCTTGGTCCGCGCAGAATATATCCTTGACCGGGATGGGCTTGAGCTGCGCTGGGGATTGCGCGATGAAGCTATCCCATTGAACGACATCGAATGGGTGCGCCCCGTTAAGGATTTGACCCGTCCATTGAGATTGCCGCCCATGGCCTTGCCGGGCGCCATTCTGGGCCAGCGCCGTCACCCGGATCTGGGCGTGGTCGAATTTGTCGCCAGCGACCGAAAGAATATGTTGCTGGTCGCGACCGCAAAGCACGTCTTTGCGATTTCGCCGGCCCGTCCGCTTGACTTCACGCAGACCTTCGCGCGCGCCATCGAACTTGGAAGCGTAACGCCCGCCCAGCCGAAATCTCTCTACCCGTCCTTCATACTCTCCGAGGCCTGGGAGAACGGACTCATCCGTTTTCTATGGCTCGCCTCGCTGTTCCTAAATCTCGGCCTGTTCGTCTGGGCAAGTCTGATCATCCCATCGTATCCGCGCCTCGGGCTTGGATTCAATCCCGACGGCACGGTGGATGCGGTGCCCTCCATACAGCTGATTATTCTGCCGCTCATCAGCACGTTGCTCGCACTGGCAGGATTCGCGGTCGGTCTGTACTATTTTCGTTGGGAAAAGACGCGCCCGGTCTCGCTGATCCTCTGGACTTCGAGCGCCCTGGAAAGCCTATCCTTCTTGATCGCCATCTTGTTCATCCTCAGCATACCCGCATGAGTCTTACAGCTCAGCTGCTTCTCGGATTCTTTCTCGCCGCTTTCACTGCTTATCTTGCGTATCGGGCCCACACCTTGAGCTGCGCGGGCGCGATCACCGCCACATCGGTAGGCACGATCGTCTTCGGTCTGGGCGGATGGCAATGGTCAATCTTGCTGCTCACATTTTTCATCTCATCCTCTGCGCTCACACGTCTTTTCAAAGACCGTAAACGCGGACTCAATGAGAAATTTTCAAAAGGCGCTGAACGCGACGCAGGTCAGGTTTTGGGAAACGGAGGGCTCGCAACGGCCTTTGTTGCTCTGAACGCAATTTTTCCTCATCAGCCCTGGACGTGGCTTGGTTTTGCCGCGGCACTGGCCGCCGTCAACGCCGATACCTGGGCGACGGAACTCGGCACCCTGAATCCGAATCCGCCGCGCATGATTACGGATCTGAGGAAACGCGTCGAGGCGGGAACCTCAGGCGGAGTGTCGCTATGGGGAACCACCGCTGCCCTGCTGGGCGCGTCCGTGATCGGCCTGCTGGCGGTGGTTCTTGCTCCCAATGTGGAGCGGACCCTCTTCCTTCCAATCACGATCAGCGGTCTGCTCGGCTCGCTCTTTGACTCATTCCTCGGCGCGACGGTGCAAGCCATGTACTTTTGTCCGCATGATCAGAAGGAAACGGAGAAGCATCCATGGCACACCTGCGGAACGGAAACAATTCAGATCCGCGGCTGGAAATGGCTGAACAATGATTGGGTCAATTTCGCCTGCGGGGCCAGCGGAATCATCGTTGCCCAATTGACGATCCATTTCCTGGCATAAGAGGCTCAACTGATGTTAAGAAAATGCAGCATTGGTTCAATCATCCTTGTGTGTTGCGCATCGGTCCTGGCGCTGGGACTCCTGGCCTACATCGGGTTTTACGGCCGCTACTGGGCAGATGATTGGTGCTATAACCGCGACTTCCAAAATCTGGGTGTTCTGGGAAGTCTGCGAGGATATTTCTTTACCGGGCAGAACGCCCTCCGGGGCTATTCCACAAACCGCTATGCGCTGACGCTTTTATCCGGGCTTCTATACCTCCCCGGCCTCGCCGGCCTTCAAATCCTGGCAACCCTCATCATATCATTATGGTTGAGCGGATTATTTTGGATGCTTTTCAACCTTTCAAAGCTTTACCGGCCCTTTGCGCGATTCGCGGTCTTCCCAAGCGCAGTCTTTCTATTATGCTTCATGCTTTATCTCTCTCCTCAACGATTTCAAATTCTATATTGGCGCTCCGGAGTCCATTACAGCTTCACAATTATTGCAGGTCTTTTCATCATCGCGTTGATCCTATCGCAAATGATCGCTGACCATGCGGGTCGCGCCACAAATTACCTCATCGCCGTCTTGGCGTTTATCGCCGGAGGGCTTTCGGAAACCGGCTGCGTCTATTTATTCTGCGCGCTGATTCTGCTCTTAGCGTCGGCATGGATCGGGAAACGGAAGCAATGGACTTGGGCACAGCGATCCTTTTCAGGGATCCTGACAGCTTGCCTGGCACTGTTAGCCTCGATGATCGTGCTGATCATCTCCCCTTCCAACGACCGCTATCAAAGCATGTCGGTCAGACCCGCCAGCCTGACGATGGTGCCATTCCTTTCGCTGAGATTCTCACTGGATTTCATCGTCGACTCTTTCAAATCCCTGCCGCTGCCGAATCTGGTTCTTATGGCTTTCTTTATGGCTATGGCAATCCTGCAAGAACTATTTTCCCCCGCCACGAGATCGCCGACGACGTTCCGAAAAACATTCGCTATCATAATGATCACGGTCATCGTAATCTTTCTGCTGATCGCAGCGATTCAAGCCCCAACGGTCTATTTCTACAAATCCGTGCCGGAGCCGCGCGCCCAATCTCTTTCCTGGTTCACCTTGCTGATCGGGCTGGCAATCATCGCTTGGGTCCTGGGCCACTTCCTGATCGAAAGCTGGAACGTCAAGAACTGGATCCAGCTGGCGGCCATCCTGAGCATCACCTTATGTGCGATCTACACTGCTCGGTTGAGTGTCAATAATCTGGCTGACTTGGCTTTGTTCAAAGTCCGCGCCAATTTATGGGATCAAAGAGATGCAGCGCTACGCACGGCGCAAGCGCAGGGCGCAACCCGGGCGGATGCAATTGCAATCGATACAAAAGGCTGGGGAGTTGAAGACATGTTGATCACAGGCAAGCAGATGAATGGTCAATGGGTCAGCAATTGCTTCAGTCAATATTATGGCCTCGACGCCGTCCGCGCGGTCCCGCCATGAAGCACCGCTTCCGCTCATCCCGAAAAATGAAGGAATAGAATCCTCAGGCCTATGCCGATCAACACCAGCCCGCCGATGATCTCGACGGGCTTGCCGAATTTCCTTCCAACGACCCTCCCGATGCGCAAACCGACCAGCGAAAGGACGCCCGTGACCACGCCGATCAAAATGGCGGGATACCAAACGAAGACGCCCAGCACGCCCAAACTGAGACCAATCGCCAGCGCGTCCACGCTGACCGCCACGGAAAGCAATACCAGCGTCCAGCCGCGCGACGGATCGTTGAGACGATTCTCATCAGCGTCGCGCAGGGATGAATAGATCATGCGCATGCCGACAAATGCCAGCAATCCGAACGCCACCAAATCTGAATAATTTCGAATCAACGGTTCAATCGTCGTGCCTAACATCCAGCCAATGACCGGCATAATGAATTGAAACAATCCGAAGTGAAACGAAAGCCGAAACAGTGGGCGCGGACCTTGAATCTCTTCCAGCGTGCCCGCCGCCAGGCAGACCGCGAAGGCGTCCATCGCCATACTAAGGGAAATCAGGAGAATCTCAATGAAAGGCATAATGTCCCTGGTAAGTTTTTGGATTATATCGCGATGATATGATTGAGAATGATATGATATTTGCAGGAGATAACCTATGGAGATGTTCGTCTTTAATGGCATCCTCTGGAAGGAAGATGGAGAATATAGCGCACTATGTCCCGAACTTGATGTTGCATCGCCAGGAAGGACATCATCGCAGGCGCGCCAGAAATTACTCGAAGCCGCGACACTTCATCTCGAAGGTTCATTTGAAGATGGACTTCCCTATCTGTGGCCCGTTCCCGCCGCCGAAGACCCGCGCAATCAATTTCCAGCAGAATCGTTAGAGGTATTCAAATTCAAGGTAGATGCAGCGGTCCAGGCGCATGCCTAAACGCCTGTTCCCAAACCGCGACCAGTGATTGCCGCGCTGAAAAGGTGGGCTTTCGTCAGGTGCGCCAAAGGGGAAGCCATTTTCAATTGCAGCGGGGAAATTTACTTGTGACTGTGCCGAATCATCCGGGAGATTGAAATCCAAATGTACTGAAATCAATTTTACGACAGGCCCAAATGAGCACGGAAGAGTTTGAAGCGTTGATGAAATAGAAGCGCGGGCGATTGGATGGGAATGATATAACTTAAGCAATGCACGTACAGTTACCATTTCTGAGGGCGTGGGTCATTCTTTTTCTGCTTTCGCCTTGTATTTCCTTCGCATTCTTTCGGCTGCACCAATTGCTTATCCATGAACCACAGGCGAAAATCAAGCAATCGCAACCCGAAATCGAGTTTAGCCAAATCAGGCCTTTGCCATCCTCCACGCTAGTAGATCAAAGCGCATCTCACAAAACAGATCATGCGCTTGTTAATGGGAATTATGATACTTCGTTGAGTTATCAGCGGATTCCAGCTTATTATGATTCCGAGCCTTCAAGACTTGGCGGGCAATTTTCTGGCGAGAGTCAAGTTGAGGACTGGGGACGAGATGTAGGCGGACGAGAAGCCTTCTATGGCAAAGATGGTGACACCGCCTCGCGACCCTATGCAGGCGAACAAGCCAATTAAGGTTGGACGCATGGTTTAAGTCTTAGTTGGGGACTGGAAAACTGCAACACAACTACTGTGGGCGGTTGGGTGGAATTGCCTATCGTTGATTCGGTTTTCCTTTTGAGCTGGTGCCTATTCATTGGCGCAGGCGTGGCCGGACTTGCATGGAGCTCATGGATTGCACCTCAATCCCTGCCTTAGCTGAAAGAGGCTCATCCATTTTACATGTTTAACATTTGGAGTGCACGTACAGGCTCTATCCTTGGACTTGCAAAACTTCGTTAGGAATATTTGCGAGCGGATATAGTCTTTGGCGACATATATTGGGAGGATAAGAGATCAAGGTGAATAGATTATAGTTTTACTTGTGTTTCCAAATCGTGAAGTCTTTTAGAATCGAGCCGCCGATGAATTCGCGCACGATGGAATTCTCGGGGATCATCTCGGCTTCGACTGGCAGGAACCAGTCGAGAAATGCCAATAGGCGTTTGGCCTCGATGAACTCGGGCGTGCCGTATTCCACCTGCCGTAACAGTGGCTCGATGAATGGCTTGAGGGCGGCCAATTCATAAACCAGCGCCGAGTTGAACATCACATCCGCGTTCTCTTGATAAGGGAAGATGTGTTTCTTCTCGCCGCTGCGTACTGATTCCCAGCGCGAGATGGTCTGCGCGGCATTGTAGCCGCGGTCGTGGGAGTCACGCACGATGCGGCGGATCAGGCGCGTATCGGTGGTCGAGACGCGATTGTGACGGTCGAGATTGAGCTGAGTCAGCGCGGAAACATAAATCTTGAAGGCGCGCCCGCTCAAGGTCGCAGGCAGAAGACGCGGGTCGAGCCCGTGGATGCCTTCCATGATGATTGGCTGTCCGTGCTGCAATTGCAAGTGTTCGCCGGCTTCGCGTTTGCCGGTCTTGAAGTTATAGCGCGGCAACTGCACCTTCTCACCGGCGATCAATTGATTCAAATGTTCAGCGATCAATTTGAGGTCGAGGGCTTCGAGCGCCTCAAAATCCGGCTGGCCGTCTACACCAAGCGGCGTCTGGTCGCGATCCAAAAAATAGTTGTCGAGTTCCAGCGGATATGGCGAAATGCCGAGCGCCAGGAGTTGAACCGTCAGGCGGCGCGAGAATGTGGTCTTGCCGGATGACGACGGACCCGCGATCAAAACGATGTGTGCATTTTTATCGGCGAGCAGTTGCGCGATCTCGGCGACGTTCTGTTCATGCAGCGCCTCGGAGACCAGCACGATCTCGTGAGCGCGTCCCGCCCGAATGGCATCATTCAACGCGCCAACGTTATCAATGCCGAGGCGATTGAGCCAATTGCCGTATTGACGAAACGCCGAAAGCAATTTGGGGTAATCGCCCGCCGCTTCGAGCTGCGTGGGTGCGTGCCGGCGCGGAAAACGCAGCGTGAAGCCGCCGTTGGTCGCATACAGGTCAAACCACTTAAGATATCCCGTAGAAGGCACCATGTAGCCGTGATGGTAATCCATGTGATCCCCCAGGCGGTACAGCGTCAGATAATCCTTCTGGCGATACGCCAGCAGGCGAACTTTGTCATCGTAGCCGATCGAACGGAAATACTCGATCGCTTCTTTCAGCGGGATCTCTCTGCGCTGGAACGGCAAATCGGATTCGATCAGCTCCTGCATGTGGGATTTTAGCGAAGCGATCTCCTCCCTGGACAAAGGCTTGCGTCCGCTGACCTGACAATAATATCCACCGAATGAGATCGAATGGTCAATCGTCAATTTCGCCTTCGGATGCAAATCCGCAAAGGCGGTTTCCAGGAGGAAGTTCAACGAACGGCGATAGATCAAGGCACCGTCTGAATCGGACATTGTCACGGGCTTGACATTCGACTCCATCTCAATGGAATACGTCAACTCGTGCAGCTCGTGGTTTACGATCGCCGCCACCACCGGTGCGGAAAACGCAACGGTCTTCAGGAACTCCCCCACCTGCGCGCCGCGCGGGCCCGATAGAACGCGCCCGTCGGGGAGGTATATCTCCACTTGCGGGCGCGGCGAAACCAGCTTGAATTTCGATGCCGTGTTCATGACTTACAAGGAGGCGTATTGTATCACCGTTATCCAATGTCCTTGCGTGGCAAAGGCATTACATCAGCGCCAATAATTTGTCCGGCTGGTGCGCGAATTCTTCCAGTGGAATCTTTTTGTTCGTCAATTTCATCAGGGTCTCGGTCAGGATTTTGTTGACCGGCGTCGGGACGCCAAATCGGTCTCCAGCCCGCGCTACCGCGCCCTGTAAATACTCCACTTCCGATTCACCCCGACCGGAATACAAATCAATATGGAAGGATGGCATCTTACCGCCGCGCCCCGCGCCAGCGGCGCGCGCCAACAACGGTTTCGATATCCGCATTGGCAAACGTGTGGCAAACGCCAGCGCACGCACCGGCGTGTGCGGCAAATCCACAACCGGAATCCTTTGCGCTTCCATCACCGCCAGGCATTCGCGCAGCATCCTGATCTCGATTTCATAAAGCCTTGGGTTTGCGAGGATTTCCGCGGCGGACATGTTGAGAATTGCCGAGGTCGGGTTGGCTATGAGATTGGTCAACATCTTGGACCATTTCATCGCCGCCGCATTGGAAAAGGCCCGGGGATTCAGGTTTGCCGAATCGGCGGCATCCAGCAGCTTGGCAGAGAGCGGATGCGAAGTTGCAATGCCGATGCCGCGCAACCTTTCCAGCACAATATCACCCGGGCCGCGACGCTCGACCGCGCTGGCCACGATTCCAGGAATGACCTTGTCGGGGCCGAGGGCGTTGGCAATCGTGGATTCATTCTCCACGCCATTCGACAAACAAAGCATAGGCGGAAGTTTTTCAGCGAAAGATTTCATACCTTCCAAAGCGGAGGCCGTATCGAACGATTTGAGCGCAAACAACGCCGCATCGAAAGGGCCATAACGCAGGGCGTCTTCCAGGGACGGTGCAACCACGAAGGCCGTCGGAGAAAGCGCGAAGATTTGATTGGTCTTGCGCCGCTTATCGATCGCGAGATTCAAACGCAAACCGCGCTGACGTAATTCGTTTGCTACCGAGGGTCGTTCCACAAAAACAATTTGTTCGCCTGCCAATGCCAGTGAACCCCCGATGTAGGTACCGATCGCACCCGCGCCAAAAGACAGAATTCTAAGATTTGCCATTTCATTTCCTTGTCAAACTTTCAAAGGTGCTCCGCCTTTGCAAAATCAGGATCACGCATTGGGGGATTCGAGTCGAATCATTCGCCATTGATGCCGGGCAGGTATATATTGAAACGTCATGAAACCGGTGTTCTCGAATCGAAAGCTCGGACCGTTCGAATTGGCCTGCACCGGTATCCCAAGGATCGCGTACGTCACTTTATTCAACAGTCCGCCGTGCGAGACGATCAAATATTTGCCGGCCGGACGTTTGATGAGTTCATGCACGGCCCTGCCCGCCCGCAAATAGAGCTCCCAATCGCCTTCGCCGCTCTCGCCAAACGAATCATAGGGCGTAATGAATTCAGGTCTGGGGAAACGTTCCTGGGCTTCCGCTTGCGTCAAACCGGATAATTCACCGTTATCTCGTTCAACCCATATCGGATCCAGTTCCAGCGGGATCTTCAAGATGTTCGCAATGATCTCTGCTGTCTCCTTCGCGCGCACCAGCGGGCTGGTCACGGCCAAATCGAATTTGACCTGCTCCCCGCGCCAGCGTTCGGCCAAAGCGCGCGCTTGCGCACGGCCCTCATCAGTCAAAGGATAATCGGATTGACCCTGAAGGCGTTCCTCCGCATTGCCTACTGATTCGCCATGGCGAAGAAAGGTAAACGTGTACGAAAGTTCGATCATCTCAATGAACGGGGCAATACTGCAAACGTTGTTCGATCTTCAAAATATAGCCGTGCGCCTGTGCCGATAAGGCGGGATCTGCATCTACTCTTTGCCATAGGCCACACAAGGCGGGTCCGAGAATGGGCATTGCATCGGCCGTCGAAAGAGTCAGTTGCTTGGCGTCGTCCCAGCGATCCGTTCGGGCATAGGCTTCAATGAACGGCAAATACTCCGACGGGTCATCCGGCCGATAGGAAGCAGCAAAGGCCTCGTCGCCCAAGTGCGCTACTTGCTCCCAATCCCCTTCCTGACGGGCTAGGTCGGCTTTTTCATAAAAGTAACACCAGTTATGCAATGGTTCGGGCCCAAAAAGATCAGATAAAGCAGCCGGCATGCCACCGGAGGATTGGATCAGGGAAGGCTTGGAGAGTGGCAGAGCGATCCGGTCGGGGCGTCCCAGCATCGGCAGGCCTGCCGTGGAGAGCGCTTGGTAGTTTATCCCTGAAAGAGGGGCCAGCGGCAGATTTGAATCGTAAAGCGGATTCAGGACATGCAGGCAGGATGGCGGCGTGAATTGTACAACGAGCGCCGCATCGGTTGAACCATGAAAACTGACCACATCCCTCCTGCGATCCAACGACGAGCCGGCGGTCAGCGGAATCGCACCTCCCGAGTTCTTAGAGAAAAACGTCTGGGCATAAAGAACCGATCCGCTCTTGCGATCCGGCGCATAGATCCAATTCAGCGGCAATGTCATTTGAACATCGCCCGTAAACGGAAAGATCGAACTGTCCGAAAGAATGGCCGTACCCGGCTGGATGGCCGGCGCGCGCCAAAAGAGCTGCCAGAAATACGCCTTTTGCAATTTCCAATCCTCCCGGAACGCAAACCCGTATTGGATTTGCAGTCCAATCGCCAAGGCGATCAGCGCCGCGCAAAAAGTCGTACGCCATGAAAGAGAGGGGATCAACTCAAGCAACCCGGTCAAAATCAGGGCAGTGCCAAAGGCAAACGGCTGCGTGAAACGATCGGCTGGAAAGTTCAATCGAACTTGAAGACCGACCACATAGAACGGTATGCCGGCGGTGATCAAAGCACACGCGCCGATCAAGATCCATTGCCCGATGATTTTCCGATCCGATCCACGCGGGCCAGACGGATCGTCCGAATGTTTCAAGCGCGGAACATAAAAAATCAATCCGGCAAATGAGCCCAACAACACGGTGACGTAAAGGAGGGAAAGAAAAACTCCAAAGTCGGCGGTCGAGGGAAACTGAAATATTTCCAGCCAGGCCCCCGCGCTGGAAGCCCAGATCGCCCCAGGAACTTGCACAAGCATCGTCCCCAGTGCTGAGAGCAGTCCGCCGCTGGCGCTGCTTAAGCGAATTCCGTAATCCTGGGATTGGAAGCCGAGGGCCCGCCAAAGAATGAAGGATATCAGCACAAAGGCATAAGGCAGATAAGCCAAGAGGGTGCGCCGAATCTGATCTTTGCCTTCCGTTGTTTTTTCTGAGACCACGACCCACAGCAACAGCGGCCGCAACACCTCCAGACCGAAATAGTATTCCAGCGAAAAAAGATTCAGGGACGAGCAAATCATCGCGCCGATTGTGACCGGCCAATAATAGCGGGGATGGCGTTCAGCAAATTGCATGAGGGCCATGGAGAGGAAGAAGAGCGTAAAAATCAACGAGAAATGTCCGTAGGTGATGACGATCGAATGTTCCATGAAGCCGGGATACAAGGCGATGAACAACGACATGAAGAACACGGCACGCGCCTTTCGCGGCCAGGTCAAAGACAACATCCACCATAACGCCACCGCAGCAAGCCAGCGCCAGACCAAGGCAAAAATCTGCCATCCGAAAATGTTGGTTCCAATCAGTGAAGTCGAGAGAACGTAAAAATATCCCCAAAGTGGACGGCTCGTGGAGAAATATCTGACCAGGCCCTCTCTCCCCAAAAAGGCCGGAATCCACATGAAGGCCCAATCGTCCCAATGAATCCCGCCCTGGGCTGCAAACAGACCGTAGGCAGCCGCCACAATAATCAGGAGCGATAAAGGAATCGTCCAAAGCGGGAACAAGACCCGGCGCGTCATGCTCACGCCTCCGATTTTGGGCGGCGGATCAGATAAATCGGGCGGCGCTTCACTTCTTGGAAGATGTAGCCGACGTAAACACCGATGAAGCCCAGCAGAATCATGATAATGCCGCTGGCAATCAGCAGGACCGCCATTAAGGAACTCCAACCTGGCACGATGCGGTTCGTCTGATGCGTCAGCCACAAGACCAATACATACATCATCTGGGCGAGCGCAAGGATGATGAACGTAAAGCCCGCGCTCAATCCAATATAGAGCGGCATCAACGAAAAGGAAAAGATCGCATCCGACGCGAGCCGAATCATTTTTCCCAGCGAATACTTGGATTTGCCGGCAATGCGCTCCGGTTCGCGATACGGCAGGATCACGCTTCGATACCCCATCCAGACGATCATGCCGCGCAGAAAGCGATGATATTCCGGCATGGACTTTAGCGCCTGGACTGCCTGGCGCGACATCGCCCGGAAATCCGCCGCACCGGGCAGGACGCGCGTTCCACTGATCAAATTCAGAATCCTATAGAAGCCTTCCGAGGTCCATTTTTTAAACGTCCCCATTGCAACCGCATCGCCGCGCTGACCCTGAATCACATCATAGCCCTGTTGGAAGAGCTGGATCATCTCGAGAATTAATTCCGGCGGATGCTGGCCGTCGCAGTCCATCGTGATGACCAGGTCCCCGCGCGCAACATCCAAGCCGGCCGTCAATGCGGCTTGATGTCCGAAATTGCGACTTAACTCGATCACTTGAATCCGCCCATCCTTTTCCGCAAGCGAGTCCAAGGATCCGGCCGTGCCATCCGTTGAGCCGTCATTGACATAATAAATTGTGAACGTATATGGGAGCGAATCGATGACCGCACAGAGACGAGCGTGCGTTTGTTCAACTACACCCACTTCGTTGAACACAGGGATGACAATATCAATTGAAAGACGGGGTTTTCGCGGCACGGTTTCCTCTTTCCCGCTTCATTTTACCATGCGGCTTTACCTCCTTAACGGTTCTGGTCAGCCAACTTCCACCACAGATATGTTCCGATCAAGCCCAGCAGCCCAGTAAGGAACACGATCCAATAACTGACTGCAGTCAGAGCAACCTTTCCCTCGGCATACAGGCCAGGCACGGCCCAGGGGAAATATTCGCCCCACCCGAGGATTGCCACAATATTGGTCAGTATCATGACTAGAAAAGCCAGTCCAATGGGGAGCAAATAACCGCGACCGAGGCTGGCAAGCAATGCAAATGGAATGGCAACCGTGATGGCCAAAAGAGTGGTTACCTGCAGGAGGAGGGTGCCCTGAAGAATGACGCTGATCGAACCGCCCGGCAATTTGATCAGCGCACCCATGAGGAGGCTGAAGATGAACAGGAGCGCGGTCAATACCGCCGACCAAATCGCCATGACAATGAACTTTGCCAGAAGGATGCTCAAACGAGAGACAGGAACAGCAAGCATATCCTTCAGCGTGCCATCCACAAATTCGCGGCCAAATATCCAACTGACGATCAAAACGAATAAGATGAATCCGCCTGCGGCAATGATTTCAGCGGACAATACCAGATAAGCAGGCCAATCCGTCGCGGAATATGCGATCAGGTTAGCCTTGGCGCTGACCAATCCGAGTTTTTGAGAGACCTGCGGGTTCCTGGCGACAAAGATCAGGAAAGCGATTCCCAATGGCATGAGCAAGGATCCCAACGCAGTCCACAGCGGCATGCGGGAGCGGATCGCTTTTCTCAGTTCGATCCAAATCATATCAGCGAGAGTATTCATTGCGTGCTCCATCCATTCCAATCAATCGAAGGAAATAGCGCTCCAGCTCTTCTTCCTCAACCAGCAATTGAACAGGCGGCGTTCCGGCATCGACCAGCATACGATTGACATCATCCGGATGTTCAACGGAAGATGTATCTTTAAGTTCAATCGTTCCGTCGCCGAGGAGTTGGGGCTCGCGTCCGGCACTCGTCAAAGACCGGCGGGCATGCTCAACATCCCGCGTGCGCAACAAGAGTCGTCTCTTTCGATTTCGCTCCAGCTCGTCCCTATTCAACTCTTGAATCAGACTACCCTTATGAATAATGCCGATTTTCTGAGCAAGCCGAGAGACCTCCGCCAAAATATGACTCGACATGAAGACCGTCACGCCTTGTTCCCGGGTGAGCTCCAGTAAGAGCTCCCGAATCTCCACGATCCCGGCCGGGTCAAGGCCATTAGCAGGCTCATCTAGGAAAAGCAGTTTAGGGCTATGCAGGAGAGCCTTGGACAATCCGAGCCGCTGAGCGTTGCCTTGCGACAATGTGCCGGCGCGACGATTGGCATACGCAGCCAACCCCAGACGCTCCATGATCCGACTCACCGCCTGGCGCGGCGTGCCCGGATGCAAGCGTCGCGCCACTTCAAGGTTTTCATACACCGACAACTCTGGATAGCAATGAGGTATCTCTACCAAATAGCCTACCGCCTCCCAGGGTTCGCGGCAGCCAAGGCGCACGACGGTATCGAGGACTTTGGCAAATCCGGTCGCAGGTTGGATCATCCCGAGCAGCATCCGGATGGTGGTGGTTTTCCCGGCGCCGTTCAGGCCGAGGAACGCGTAAATCTCCCCCTCGGCAACGCGCAGAGAAAGATGCTCAACGGCTCTGACATCGCCGTAACGTTTGCCGAGGTTCTCTGTTTCGATTGACCAGTTCATTTGAGATTCCTTTTTCAGTTCAGCAGCGTGCCCGATGCGTTTTCGGAAGCTGGAGCTTGATCTTTCCCAGGCAATTGGCGGCGATCCATTTCAACAATAAAGTAATTTCAGACATGAGGTTTCACATTTTCGCGCTGAGATAGATGGCCCGGGCAGGGCGACTATTTCGCAGATCCTGAACGCCGCTTGAGGATTGGATCAAGTTGTTTTCTGTATGCATTGAAGGCGGTTCTCCCCTCAGCGGTGAGGCTGTAGTCCGTATGTGGGATCTTCCCTTGGAAGGTCTTGTCCACGTGCAAATAGCCGGCTTCTTCAAGCCGCGATAGATGCACGGATAGGTTTCCTTTGGTCAGGCCGCTTTCCTTGAGCAGGAATAGGAAATCTGCCGATTCAATGGTAGATAGCAATGCCACCAGCATCAGGCGCGCGGGCTCATGGATCACGCGGTCCAGCCCGGAGAGGTTTTGCAGTGAGCCGCTCATGATTCCTCCGCGTAGGGTGCCGGATTCTCTTTTCGATAGCGCAGAAAGGTCAGCATGCCTGAAATCAGCAAAAAGACGCCGGAGATGAGGACGAGAAAGTCTAAACTGATTAAGGTCCGGTTGACGGCGTTCAACACCGGTAGAGCGGAAATTTCTGATGGCATCTTGGAAGGGAAAGATGGCAAACCTATCGTAAACTGGCAAATACCAATCGCGATTCCCGTCAGCGCCATAATGGCCGCCAGAAAACGAAAGCGACGCAATCCCAGCCATTCGCCCGCCAGCAAGTACATTCCCCCCCATATCAAGCCTAGCGCAGCCGGGAACCAGGCAGGCATGGATGCCAGCACATTGCTGGCCGAGGCGATGAGCAGAGAGAGAGCGAGCAGTGCAAGGATCGGAAGAAACAGAAACAGCATGACATTCCGGAGGACGACGAGCGCTTGCGCGGCCGTAATTCGTTTGCCTCTGACGAAGCCGGTGCGCGGGTAGGTAAAATGATCCTTCAGCCACCATAAGAGCAGGACGGCAACCAAGATACCAATCAGCTTTGCGATGACGATTTCGCTGGTGACCGCCAGGAACCAGTCGAGGAATGGCACCTGCGGCCCATAGCCGCGGTACAGGAGAATCCCGGCCAGGATGACAAACAAGCCGCCTGCGGCCATTTCGGTGAATCCGTCGATGAACCAATAGCCCCGAGCACGTTTTAGCACTGCCTCGATTCGCACATCCATATTCGCTCCTTTGCAAACTGGTTTGTATTGTAAACTAGTCTGTGTTAAATGTCAATGGGATGAAGTGGAGGAAAGCCCGGGTCATGCTGGATGTGGGCGGAATTAACCGTGGGGATGCAAACTCAACCAGGGAACAATCTGAAGGGCCAGGTGTACGTACCGGCCGGGCGCAGCCTTCCCGCGCGAGGCGGGGCGACAATTTTTCTCAGACAGAACCTCGAGGAAACTACACGCCGCATGGCCGACAGCTTGCCAAGCAAACGCATTCGAGATGGCTCGATCAGCCGGTGTTTTCGTCAGCCAGTTTTAGCAGATAATCCCCATAGCTGTTTTGTTTAAGCGGCAATGCCAATTCGATCAATTGCCGGCGTGTGATGAAGCCGACGCGATAGGCGACCTCTTCAGGGCAACCGATCATCAGCCCCTGCCGCTCCTCGACCGTTTGAACGAAGTTCGCGGCTTGCAATAACGTTTCGTGGGCGCCCGCGTCGAGCCAGGCGATGCCCCGTCCAAGTTGTTGAACGCGCAGCAAGCCGAGGTCAAGATAGAGGCGGTTAATGTCAGTGATCTCCAACTCACCCCGCGGCGATGGCTTGAGATGACCGGCAAAATCCACAACGCGGTTGTCATAAAAATATAATCCCGGCACAGCGAAGTTCGAGCGCGGCTTGTCCGGCTTTTCCTCGAGACTCAACGCTCTGCCCTCTGGATCGAATTCGATCACGCCGTATTGTTTTGGATCGCGCACAGGATATGCAAACACTTGCGCGCCTTCCTTCAACTCCGCGGCGGCGCGAAGATAATCCCACAAACCGGTCCCGTAAAAGATATTGTCGCCGAGAATCAGGCAGACAGCCTCGCTTCCGATAAAAACCTTGCCGATGATAAAAGCCTCTGCCAGCCCGCGCGGTTCGACTTGTCCGGCATATGAAAATGAAACGCCCCATTTCTTTCCATCGCCGAGCAAACGCCGAAATGACGGCAAATCTTCGGGGGAACTGATGACCAGGATTTCCCGAAGCCCCGCCAGCATCAGCAGCGAGAGCGGGTAATAAATCATCGGCTTGTTGTAAACCGGCAGAATCTGTTTGCTCACTCCAAGCGTCAACGGATAGAGACGCGTGCCGCGTCCGCCTGCAAGGATGATGCCTTTCATCTGCCCCTCCGCACATAATTTTGTTCAAGCCAATCGCCGAAACCTTCCCGCCGCATGATGGCCTCGACCCAGTCCAGGTGGCTCAAATACCATTTCACGGTTGCGCGCAGACCACTTTCAATATCGTGCTTCGGGCTCCACCCCAATTCATTTCGGATCTTCGTAATGTCCATCGCATAGCGCCGATCATGTCCGGGACGATCTGGCACAAACGCGATCAATTCCTGATGCCGCCGGGAAGCAGGCTTGAGTTCATCCAGGATGGAACAAAGTTCACGCACAAGATCGATATTGGAGGGCTGATTGCCGCCGCCAATGTTATATGTTTCACCCGGCTGGCCATGTTTCAAAACCAAATGAATCGCTTCGCAGTGATCTTCCACGTACAACCAATCGCGAATTTGTTTCCCATCACCGTAAACCGGCAACGGTTTCTCCTGCGTGGCGTTCAAGATCATCAATGGAATCAATTTCTCGGGGAATTGATATGGCCCATAATTATTTGAGCAATTCGTAATCGTCACAGGCAAAGCATAGGTGTGAAAGTAAGCGCGCACCAGATGATCCGATGCGGCTTTCGATGCGGAATACGGCGAGCGCGGCTCATAGGGCCTCGATTCTGTAAACGCAGAATCGTTCGGATTCAATGAACCGAAGACCTCATCGGTGGAAACATGATGGAATCTCCTTCCGCTTCTTTCCCCGGCCCAGGCGTGACGTGCCGCTTCGAGAAGCGTAAACGTCCCAACGATATTGGTCTGGATGAAAGGCGCAGGTCCCAGGATGGAGCGATCCACATGGGACTCAGCAGCGAAATGGACAACGGTATCAATATTGTTTTCGCTGAAAACCTGACCGACCAAGTTCTCATCGCCAATGTTTCCTTGAATGAAGGTGTGCCGCGATCCATCCGGCAAATCCTTTAGATTTTCGAGGCTGCCCGCGTAGGTCAGTGCGTCGAGATTGATGACGCGGACATTTCGCTCGACGTTGAGCAGATAGCGCACGAAGTTCGAGCCGATAAAACCCGCACCGCCGGTGATGAGGACGTTCTTCATCAAAATTTGAATTCCAAAATCGCTTCGATGACCTGTTCCTGATCTGCGCCGGTCAACACATTATGGAATGGCAGACGGATCAATTGATCACTGATCCGCTCCGTGACGGGGCAATCACCTGCGCGTCCGCCGAAGCCGCGTCCCATATCGGAAAGATGCAGGGGCAGGTAATGGAAAACACTGTAAATGCCGCGCTCCCGCAAATACATGATGAGTTTTTGTCGCAGATCGAGATTTGGCATCAACATATAAAACATGTGATAGGACTGTTCACAATGCTCCGGCACAGTGGGCAGCTGAACCTCATGCTTATCAGCCCAATCCTTTAAACCGGCTTGATAGGTATGCCAGATATTCTGACGATGCGATTGAATTCGGAAACGCTGCTCAAGCTGTCCATACAGGTACGCGGCAAGAATGTCGGAGGGCAGGAACGAGGAGCCGATATCCACCCACGTATATTTATCCACCTGCCCGCGGAAGAAGCGTGAACGATTCGTTCCCTTCTCGCGGATGATCTCGGCGCGCTCCGCCAACGCCGGATCGTTGATCAGCAGCGCACCGCCTTCACCGCTGCTGAAATTCTTCGTCTCGTGGAAAGATTGAGCCGCCAGCGCGCCAAATGTTCCGAGGTACTGGCCCCTGTATTTTCCGAACAGTCCGTGCGCGTTATCTTCCACAATGGCGATGCGGCGCGCCTGGGCGACCTCGAGGATCTTGTCCATTTCGCAGCCAACGCCGGCATAGTGGACAGGAACGATCGCCTTGGTACGCGGCGTAATCAGGCCCTCAAGCTTGGATTCATCCAAGTTAAGAGTATCCTCCCGGACATCAATGAAGACCGGCCGGGCACCGCGCAGGACAAAGGCGTTCACCGTTGAAACAAAGGTAAAGTCCGGGATGATCACCTCATCACCGGCCTGGATGTCCAACAGAATCGCCGACATGTCCAAGGCGTGCGTGCAGGAGGTGGTCAGTAGAACCTTGGGCACGCCTAGTTCTTTTTCAAGCAAAGCACTGCATTTCTTGGTGAACGGACCATCGCCGGAAATATGTCCGCTTTGGACGGCTTGCGCGATGTATTCCATCTCCTTACCGATTGGAACGGGACGGTTGAAATCAATGCGGATGTTTTCGCTCATATCATTCCTTGCGAACTAAAATGGTGAAATCATAAATGCGATAATCGTGAAGCAGGGCCACATTCTTGGAGAAGTTGCGCTTGCAATAATCGAAGAGATACAACGGATCGGCGTAATACAGGTCGGGACGCATTTTATCGGCATCGGAATACTTGGTCAGGAAGTTGCTGGCAAATCCTTTCCGGCTGAGATCGTCGAAGCGCTGCAGAGAATCAATTACATAGTGTGTCCACGTTTCAAGAGGCTGTCCGCCGCGCACGTTGAACACGCCGCTAGCGACCACATAATCGCACATGGGCAAGTTCTCTGCCTCCGTGAAGAACGTCCTGCGGGATTGGCGCTCCTGCCTTTGCCGCGCTATTTCAATCGCGGCCTCCACAATATCGAAGCCATAATAATCGGACTGTAAACCTTTTCGGTCCATGTACTCCGCCAACGCCCCATAGCCGCAGCCATAATCGAGGATGGAAAAGGGCTGGACCTCAATGATCTTCAGCAGTTGATCAAAACGCGTGTTTTGCGATTCATCCGAATTCCAGTCCACCCCGCGCGGCGAGGCACCGTGCTGTTCGATTCGCTTGCCGAAATAGGATTTGACCTGTTCCAGCCCGGGGACGTCACTCATGGGGTCGCCTTTTGGAAGTATTTACAAGCATCCTCCCCAACCATGAATAACAAATCGAGCACGCTGACAAAGGGATCATAGGGCGGGTATAACTGAGGATACGGAGGATAGTCGTACGTCATATACTCCAAAGTGATGTTCGCCGCCGCGAATTTTTCGGATTCGATGTAGTCTTGCGCCGACGGTCCGCTGATGTAATGCGTCGCGCCGACCTGCCTCAGAATCTGGATGAGACGATCCGTCTTTTGTCCATCGATCCCGTCCAGCTCTGAGGAGCGCATGAAACGCGTAGCACTGCTTCCCAATTCGCGCGCCAAGGTCATGGTCGTATCGATGGTGAAGTCGGCGATGAATTCATCGCTTCGGCCGTAAAACGATTCGAGCAGGGGAAGGCATTTCTTAAAGCACGGTGCCTTGCTGTAGGAAATCGTCAGCGCCTTGAGATGATTCTTCGCCCAGGGTTTGCCCTGATCAATCTTCACCTCCTTGATCGGAATACCTTGCGTGACGCCGGCGCTGTGAACAGGGATGGTCAGCCATTGTTTTCCCTGCGCGGTCTTGATCTGATTGCGGTTGCGCCAACCGTGCTTATCATATTGAACATCGTCATAAAAAATGAAAAGGTCCGCGCGACGGATCAGGTCAAAATAGCCGCGCCAGGGAATATAGGACGGTTGCAGAATGACCACGTTCATGAACTGCCACCGGTCACTTTTCGGATTACGTAAGGCGGCCTGCCGGAACTGCGCTCGAACATACGCGCCAAGTACTCACCGATGATGCCCAAAGCAAAAAGTTGGACACCGCTGAAGATGGTCACGGCTGAAACCAAAAAAGTGAAACCTGGAATGGAGCCCGCCGTGAAATATACCCCGATGACATACAGTAAAACGAAAAATCCGATAATGGTGAAGAGAAAACCAAAAATGCTGGCGACCCGCAACGGGAATGTTGTATAGTTTGTCAGAATCAAGAAGGAGACCTTGATCAACTTGGTGAAACTGTAGTTGGAGGTCCCTACCGTGCGGGGCGCCTCTTCGATCTCGACGGATGCGAAGCGCGTCGCGCCCCATGAAAGCAACACATCGATCAGCACATCCGGGCTGTTGATGGCGTCGAAAGTCTGCTTCAGTTCCGCACGGAAAGCCTTAAACGCACTAATATCGCGGATCGTGCTCACGCCCATCACGGACGAGACCGCCCATTTAACGATCTTGGAGAAAACGCGCTTCCACCAGACTTGTCGGCGAACGCGCGGCACGCCGTAGACCACATCATAACCCTCATTCAACTTCGCCATCAATTTCGGCAGATCCGCGGGATCATGTTGAAGGTCGTCATCCATGGTAACGATCACGTCGCAACGCGCTTCCCGAATCCCGCACAGCGTCGCATTCTCCTGACCGAAATTCCGCATCAATTGAATACCGCGCGCCCAAGAATATTGCTGGCTCAAAGATTCGATCACATCCCAGCTATGGTCAGGACTGCCGTCGTTGACCAGCAGGACTTCAAATTCGTCGGCAACCATGGGCAATACATCCGCCAGGCGGTTCACGAGCAGCTCAATTGTCTGCTCGCCGCGATAAACAGGGATGACCACGGAACAGTTCATGGAAAAGATTCTACCATGCGATTGAAAACAATTCTGCGAAGGTTAAGCCTCCGCAGAATTTGCGATCACGCTTCAAAGCCGGGCTTTGTGCCTCTCGTCCAGCAATTTAAGGGTCCGCACAATCTCCTGCCTCTTCTGCTCCGCGCCCCACATGAGCGATTCGCCAACAGCGTCGCAGATTTCCTCAACCGCCTGCCGCGTCAGGTGACCCAACATGGCCAGCATAGACCGGCGCAAGAGAAAATCGTCGAGGTGGATCACCTTTTCATATTGAGCGATAAATCCGATCTCGCGGTGACTGTAGGCAGGCAACGCCTGGAGCGGCCTGTCCGGGGCACGCCCGATAAACGAGGCAATCTCTTCCGCGCGCGTACCATACCGCTCGAATAGAACTTGTATGCGTTGCGCTGCCAAACCGGTCCAAGCCGCAAGGCCGTCCACTTTTCGCTTGATCTCCTCTGGCGTGGCTGGGTAGCCGCGGCCGCCGCCGATCGGCAGTGTGCGTGTATCTTTTCGTCGGGCACCGCCGAGAAACTTCAGCGCCCGATCGGCCGCCTGTTCAGAAAAGGCGCGGAAGGAGGTCCACTTTCCCCCAATTAACGAGTAGATCGGGAAGTTCAAGCCGGTCCAATCACCACTGATCACGTGGATTTCATGGTCGCGCGTTATTTGCCCCGTGGTTTTTGCGTTGCTGGCCGCCAGCGGACGAACTCCGCTAAAGCGATAGACAATATTCTCGCGAGTTACCTTGATCGCCGGAAACACGCGGGCGATCATCTCGAGAAAATAATCCACTTCCTCTTCCGTGCAATTGGCCTCGTCAGGGTTTTCAATCTCGATATCCGACGTGCCGACCAGAACGCGGTCAAACAGCGGAAAGATCAGGACGATTCTCCCGTCCTTGTTCTCAAAGAAGAATTCGTGATCACCGATCGCCTCGCGCAGTTCAGGGTGGTCCAGAACCAGATGTGAGCCTTTCGTCCCGCCGATGAACCGAGTCGAGAGGCCGAGGCTGCGATTCGCAAAATCGATCCATGGACCAGCCGCATTGATCATCAGACGAGGTCGAACCTCGACAACGGCATCCGTTACTTCGTCGTGAAGAAGAAGCGTGCTGCCGCTTCCGCCCGCCAGACTCATATAATTGACAGCCCACGCATTTGGATTATCCGCTTCGGCATCCAGAATCAGCTCAAGCCCGAGGCGCTCGGGCTGAAGAATCGCGCCATCATAATAAGTCGCGGTGTTAATGATCTGTGGATTCAGTTTATTCCAACGCGCCAGCGAATCCTTTCGATTTTGGAATTGATGGCGCGGCACGATGCGCGCGTTGCCCGTGAACGCGTCATAAAACATCAAGCCGATCTTGATCACAACGGAGCCGCGTTCGGATGGCTTGTCAAGCAGCTTTAGAAATTTTAAGGGCGCGTTCCATAAACCAGAAAAGATTTTGAAGATGGGAATCGTGGTTGGCAAAGGTTTAACCAGATGCGGTGCATTTTGAATCATCCGGTTGCGCTCCTGCACCGCCTCGCGCACCAGACGAAACTCACCGTTCTCCAGATATCGAATGCCGCCGTGCGCCATGTGCGACGAAGCCGAACTCGTGCCGGAACAAAAATCGGCGCGGTCCACGAGCAAAACATCCACGCCGTTCAACGCCAGGTCATGGAACGTGCCAATGCCGTTGATGCCCCCTCCGACAATCAGCACCGAGACCTCAGGCTTTTGTTTTAGAGCATTGAGGATTTCACTTCGATTCATCAGTCCATCCAATCAAACGTGCGCGTCACCGCTTTCTTCCAATGCGAGTACAACGTCTGGCGTTGCCGCGAGTCCATGTGGGGCTGCCATTCTTTATCCTTGCCCCAGTTGAGGTGCAATTCCTCAAGATCTTTCCAAAAGCCGACCGCAAGGCCCGCCGCATAAGCCGCTCCCAGAGCAGTCGTCTCTGACACCTTCGGACGAATGACCGGCACATCCAGGATGTCGGCTTGAAATTGCATCAACAGTTCATCAAAGACCATTCCGCCATCCACTTTCAACGCGGTCAGCTTCACGCCGCTGTCTTTTTCCATTGCGTCCAGCACTTCGCGCGTTTGGTAGGCGGTGGCTTCCAGCACGGCGCGGGCGATGTGACCTTTGTTGACATAACGCGTCATTCCGACCATCACACCGCGCGCATCGGCACGCCAATAAGGAGCAAACAATCCGCTGAAGGCGGGGACAAAATAAATGCCGCCGTTATCTTGCACCGAATTTGCCAAGGCTTCAATCTCGGACGATTGGTGGATCAAGCCCAAGTTGTCCCTCAGCCACTGAACCAGCGCGCCCGTGATCGCAATCGATCCCTCCAAGGCATAAACCGCCTTCTGATTCCCAATCTGATATCCAAGAGTGGTAAGCAATCCCGATTTGGACGGCATCGGCGTTTCGCCCGTATTTAACAACATGAAGCAACCCGTGCCGTATGTATTTTTGGCCTCACCGACGGAATAACAAGTCTGACCGAACAGCGCCGCCTGTTGATCGCCGAGATCGCCTGAAACTGGAATGCCATTTAAATCGCCGTGTGCGATTCCATAGTTTTCTGATGACGAGCAAATCTTCGGCAACATTGCTTTGGGAATACCCAGCAGGGACAATATTTCTTCGTCCCAATCCAATGTCCTGAGATCCATCAACATCGTACGCGAAGCATTGGTAACATCGGTGACATGCGCACCAGTGAGATTCCAAATAACCCAGGTATCCACGTTGCCGAACAGCAAGTCCCCGCGTTCTGCCTTTTGACGCGCGCCTTCCACATGATCAAGAATCCATTTGATCTTCGGTCCAGAAAAATAGGCAGCCAAAGGCAAGCCGGTTTTATTTCTAAACCGACCCAGCCCGCCGTCTTTCGCCAAGGCATTAATGAGCTCATCCGTCCGCGTGTCCTGCCAGACGATCGCATGGTAGATGGGCTCGCCGGTTTTCTGATCCCACACCACGGTGGTCTCGCGCTGATTCGTAACACCAATGGCAGCAATCTCTTTGGGATTCACATTTCCCTTTTTCAGGGCGCCAGCGATCACCTCCCGGGTGCACGACCAAATCTCCAGCGGATCATGTTCCACCCATCCGGGCCTGGGGTAAATCTGCCGATGCTCCTTCCGGTCAGCGGCAATTACATTCCCGCCGTGATCAAAAATCATGAAACGTGTACTGGTGGTGCCTTGATCAATCGCGGCAATATAAGGATGCATCAGTTCTCCTGAGAAAAGTATACGCCCATTGTGCAATTTGCAGGGGGAAGGCTCGTATTAAAAGCAATCGTTCCCGTCCATGGACGGGAACGACCTTGAATCTACGAAACCAAAATGAATTTATCCGGCTTGGTGCCGCAGATCCGGCATGGCTCAGTTGGCTTGCCGACCTCAATGTTGCCACACACCGGGCAAAGATAGAACTCCACGTTCAAATCCTTGCCAGTCTCCACCGCTTCAAGCGCCATCGCATACAGCCTGGCATGGACGGCTTCCGCTTCCACGGCATACCCGAACATGCGCTTGGCTTTATGATCCTCGGTCGTGGCTCGTTCAAGCATGGGCGGATACATTTCTTGAGATTCGTACGTCTCACCATGAATGGCAGCTTGCAGATTTTCCGCCGTTCCGCAAATTTCGTCCAATGCCTTCAAGTGCCCCTCGGCGTGAATCCGCTCCGCCTCCGCCGCTGTGCGAAACAGCCGTCCTACATTCGGGAAACCATCCTGCTCCGCCTTCTTGGCAAAGGCGCGGTATTTCTGATTTGCCTGGCTCTCACCGGCAAAAGCAATCTTTAAATTATCCATTGTGGTTGGCATAATGACTCCGCTTCCATTGCGCTCTTTCAAAAGAGACGCATCGGAACTTTTCTCGATTATATTTCCCCGCTGCAGCCGAGACCAGTTGCGTTTGTCATGATTCTTGCGTGAACCACTGCGTAAACAAATAAGAAATGCCAGCGGCATCCCTGCCAGGGTCCTATTTCAATTTTCCCAATGACGAGCACCGGATAGGAATGCCCTGCCGCTCATCGATTTTTTCCCGGCGGGCTGCACTTCATCGAGGACAAGCAGCCCGCCGCGCGCACTGACCGCCGGCTGATTTCGATGAACCAGCCGACGCCCCTCCGGCGCGCCTCCAGCTTCAGCATGGGCAGCATGCACCTTCAACGTTGCACCGTTCCACTCAAAGTGTGCCCCCGGCCATGGATGGAAAGCGCGCACGCGTCGAACCAGTTCGTCCACCGGTTTTGCGAAATCGAGCAAACCGTCTTCTTTCTTCAGCATGGGTGCGTAGGTGGCCTGGCCCTCATCCTGTGATCGCGGCTGGAGTTCGGCCGATAAATAATGCGGGAGTGTCTCCAGCAACAGATCCGCGCCGAGGCGCGACAGCTTTTCAGCCAAAGAACCGGCGGTATCCTCGGTGGTGATTCTTATGGCACGCTGGCTGATGATCCCGCCGGTATCCACACCTTGATCCATTTTCATAATGGTCACGCCGCCTTCGAGATCGCCAGCCAAAATCGCGGCTTGAATCGGTGCGGCGCCGCGCCAGCGCGGCAATAACGAGGCGTGAATGTTGAGGCAACCACGTGGAGGCAGCGCGAGGATTTCTGGTTTAAGAATCTGCCCAAAAGCGGCGACCACGATCAAATCCGGATTCCAGAGGCGCAATTGATTCATCGCCTGCGGCGTCCGCAACTTTTCCGGTTGAATCACATTTAATCCCAGCTCGAGCGCGACGGTTTTTACAGGAGGTGAATTAACGGTGCGTCCGCGGCCCGACTCGCGGTCCGGCTGCGTAACAACACCGATGACTTCATAATGCATCGCCAGTGCCCGAAGAGTCGGCACAGCAAAATCGGGTGAGCCCATGAACACAATGCGCGGCATCAAGTGCATTTTAGCACAGTAGTACCATTGGCTTCTTTGCTTTTTGACTGTTTCAGCGTAAAATACTCCGAAATCTATTTCTATAAGGAGCATACCTATGTCTCAAGCACCAACGTCCTCCGATGTCACCAGCGATGACAAACTGTGGGCTGCCCTAGGGTACCCAATTCCGATTATCGCAATCATCGTCCTGCTGATGGAAGATAAGAAGAATCGTCCGTTCATCAGGTACCATGCGTTCCAATCCATTGCCCTGTGGGTTGTCTACGTTGTTCTGGGAGTTATCCTGTCCGTGGTCACTTTTGGCATCGGCGGCATCTGCGTTGCAATTCTGTGGCTCGTTTTCTTCTACTGGGCATACTTGGCATATCAGGGCCAGATGTTCACCGTGCCTGTGATAACCAACTTCATCAAGAATCAGGGCTGGGCCTAGCCAAAAGCCCAGCATTCGCGAGAAGCCTGCTGAAATCAGCGGGCTTTTTTGGAATCCCAAAAAGAAAGGATTTTCTTCCTCTTGACTTCCCCTTTCATGCCCCATACAATGGGCTTACAACTTAACGGGCTGCAGGGAAGAGATCCCGCATGGAACGAGACGCCGAAGGTGCAAATCTGGCAAACAGCGAAACCAGGTGAAACTCTCAGGCAAAAGGACCCTGTCCCGTATTTCTCTGGAAAGTCTCTTTCGAGACACCGACGGTGCAAATCCTTCCTTTATGAAGGATGAATCTCTCAGGTTGATTTACAGAGGGCGCGCGATGTGAACACCGTGCGCCCTTTTGATTCGCCAAATTGAATCCAATGAGGAGTCTAAACAATGAATGCCCCAACCAAGTTGAAATACACAAAGTCCGATGAATGGTTCGATCCGTCCAGCGGCGCGATGGGTTTGAGTGATTATGCCCAGTCGCAACTGTCCGATATCGTCTTCGTTGAAATTCTGGTGGACGTTGGCGATACGGTCGAAGCCGGAAGTCCGATCGCCTCCGTGGAATCCGTGAAGGCTTCGGCGGAGACTTACGCGTCCGCGACCGGGAAAGTGGTGGCCGTCAATAAAGCCTTATCTGAGAAACCTGAAACGCTCAACAGCGATCCCTATGGCGCAGGCTGGATGGTCAAGGTTGAACAAGGCGCGACCGGCGACGTGATGGACTCTGCCGCCTATGAAAAATTTTGTGCGGATCGAACCCATTAGCAATTGGTTATTCATTAATAGCTAGGAGCGATTATGACCTATATCCCCATCAGTTTGAAAGAGCGGGATGCGATGTTGACGACCATCGGTGTGAAAACGCTGGATGATCTTTTCAAAGATGTGCCTGTCAAACATCGCTTCCCAAAATTGAATCTGCCTCCCGCGTTGACCGAAATGGAAGTCGCGGCGGAACTGGCAGATATCGCCGCCAGCAACGAGAGTGTGCATGGTGATCTGATTTCCTTCCTCGGCGCAGGCGCGTACCACCATTACATTCCATCTGTGGTTGATCACATTTTGCGACGCGGCGAATTCTATACGGCGTACACTCCGTATCAACCGGAAATTTCACAAGGCACATTGCAGGGCATCTTCGAATATCAATCGCTGATGACCACATTGACCGGCATGGAAGTTTCCAACGCTTCACATTACGATGGTGCCACGGCGGCGGCGGAAGCCGTCAACCTGGCTTGGGCGCAATTCCGCGGCAAGCGCAAAAAAGTCGTGATCTCGCCGACGGTTCATCCGCAATATCGGGCCGTGATCCGCACTTATACACAAGGCATGGAACTGGAACTCGCCGGCGACGATGGAAATGCTGACTTGGATTCGAGTCCCGAAGAACTGAAGTCAATGGTTGACGAAAACACGATGCTCGTCATCGTTCAATATCCCGACTTCTTCGGACGCATCCATGATTACACCAAAATGATCGAAGCCGCGCACAGCAAAGGCGCACTGGTTTGCATCGTTGCAAATCCGACTGCGCTGGCACTGCTCAAGACGCCGGGTGAGATGGATGCGGATATTTGTGTCGGCGATGGACAACCGCTCGGGCTTCCGATGTGGTACGGCGGTCCGTCACTGGGTTTCTTCACAACGAAGAAAACGTATGTCCACAAAATGGCGGGACGCCTCGTCGGGGAGACGGTAGACGGTCGTGGACAACGCGCTTATGTTCTTACGTTGACCGCGCGTGAACAACACATCAAGCGCGAACGGGCCACGTCGAATATTTGCTCCAACGAAGGTTTGCTGGCGCTAGGCGCTGCGGTCTATATGTCGGTGCTTGGCAAAACCGGCATGAGGCAAGTGGCCGAACTCTGCTATCACAAAGCGCATTATGCGGCTGAGCAACTCAGCAAAATCAAAGGCATGGGATTGTGCTTCACTGAGCCGTTCTTCCATGAGTTTGCGCTGTGCGTTGACAAGCCTGCCGAAGAAGTCAATGCCCATTTACTTGAGCATGGGATCATCGGTGGTTACGCGCTCGGCACCGACTATCCCGCATTGAAGAATCATCTGTTGATCGCTGTGACCGAGATGAACACTAAGGAAGAAATTGACTCACTGGTTGATGTTCTCTCGGAGGTGAACCATGATTAATACAACCGAAAAAGCGTCTCCGAAGATTGTTGAACCCACCATCTTCGATCTATCCTCTCCGGGACGGACCGGCGTCACTTTCCCTGAACCGGACGTGCCGCGCACCGAACTGCCCAAGTCCATGCTAAGAGCCGATTTGCCCCTTCCCGAACTTGCCGAGGTGGATGTGGTCCGTCACTATATGCATCTCAGCAAATTCAACTACAGCGTGGACGGCGGATATTATCCACTCGGCTCGTGCACGATGAAATACAACCCAAAGATTGATGAGGATACCTGCCGATTGCCCGGCTTTTTGTTTACGCATCCATTGCAGCCAATCGAAACTGTTCAAGGCAATCTGGCGTTGATGTATCAATTACAGGAATGGTTGAAAGAGATCAGCGGCTTTGCGGCAGTGACGCTTCAACCTGCGGCCGGTGCACACGGAGAATTGACCGGCGTATTGATCATGCGCGCCTATCACAAGTCACGCGGTGACACGAAGCGCGTCAAGATGCTCATCCCTGATTCGGCGCATGGAACCAATCCGGCTTCCTCAGGCATGATCGGTCTGCAGATTGTCCAAATCCCGTCCGACGCGCGCGGCAACATTGATCTGAAGGCACTCAAAGAACATTGCGATGACACCGTGGTTGGCATGATGCTGACCAATCCAAATACGCTGGGACTCTTCGATGAACATGTGGAAGAAGTCTGCAAGATCATCCATGATTGCGGCGGCTTGATGTATGGCGATGGAGCGAATCTCAACGCCTTGCTCGGCATCGTCCGCCCGGCGGATGTAGGCTTCGATCTGATGCACTTCAATCTGCACAAGACGTTTGCCGTCCCGCATGGAGGCGGCGGACCCGGATCGGGTCCGGTTGGAGTCAATGAGCGCCTGGCCGACTTCTTGCCTGAACCAATCATCGGCATCGTTGAAGAAGGCGATGATGAAACACCTCCGCTGTTTGGCTTCCGCAAACCCGCCAAGTCCATCGGCCGCATGAAAGCTTTCCACGGACATTTCGGCGGGGGAATGGTGCGCTCCTATACATATATCGCCATGCACGGACCGGCCGGCCTGAAGGATGTTTCGCAATACGCAGTGCTGAACGCCAATTATTTGCTGGCCCGTTTACGCAACACATATCATGTTCCATTTGACCGCATCTGCATGCACGAGTTTGTGGCGGAAGGTCAGTTCGCCGGCAGCGATGTCCGCGCCCTGGACATTGCCAAGCGATTGATGGATTACAACTTCCATCCGCCGACCAACTATTTCCCCATGATTGTCCATGAGGCATTGATGATCGAGCCGACTGAAACCGAAAATAAGGATACGCTCGATGCCTTTGCTGATGCCCTGATCAAAATTGCGGAAGAGGCGAAGAAGCAGCCCGAGCTTCTCCACAACGCACCGAGCACGACCCAATTCGGCCGGATGGACGAGGTCAAAGCCGCCCGCGATCTGGTTTTGTGCTGTTGGCTGCCGGAGGACTACGCTACGAAAGATTGAGCTGCATTTTAGACAGTCAAAAGGGATGGCGTCTGCCATCCCTTTTGACTCTTTTTAGCACGCAGGACTGGAAAAGAATGCGAATGCTGTTGTGGCGGGATAGAGAATAAGCAGGGCACAACGCTTTAGGAAGTTGGAAAACCGGTTAAGTATGCAGCGAGGCCATCGGGTTCCTGCTGCAACACTTGGCACAGCATTTCAACGGCCCAAGCCAAGGGCCAACCCCCGAAGCCTGAGCGCGATAGCACGCTCGCTGTATAGATCTCCGAAACGGAGATACCGCTGCCGGCAGAGGGCCGTTCATAATCTACAGCGTCTGCCGTGCTGCCGGCCTGCGCGGCATTGAAGCAAATAAAAGGACGAGCCTGAGGGTCGATCCCTGTATTTGAAAGCAAGGGCTAAGGCTGCGGGATCCACAACCCGGCATTGCTAAATTCGCAGCGGGTGCCGTAATCTTTGTTGGTACCAGAAATGATGCTGTACGCCACATAGCCGGGATCTGTTAAATAATCGCTGGAAAGTGTATACTCGCCAATCGACTGCTTAGCAACCAGAAAGTGAACATCCGTGTCATTCACGATCAGTTCCATATTAGCTGAGAAATCGCCTTCATAACTCAATCGCCCAGATCCACGGGTCTTGCCAACCTCACGGCATGTGTGATTCCGACAAGAGGTCAAGAGGACCCTATCCTTGGCACATGGCTGTATAAGCATCTCCCTGGTCGTTTAGGCGAAATGTAAAACCACAGCTTGAGTACTCGGGATAATTAACTGCCGAGGCACTGCTTAATTTAACCTCCGCCCAGGCCGCGAAGCCCTGAGCCTCATCTTCATACCCCGCGTCCTTGAAGTTAAGACAATCCATCTTGGCCATGTCGAATGTGGCATCTTGCAACTTGAAGAAGCTTCCCTTATCCGAGTCCAAGTACCCGTTTTGCACGTAACCTTGAATCCGGGCCCGCAAATCCAAGGCTCGCTGAGTTGCGGCAACATCAGGGGTCGCGGTGGGCCAAAGCGTATCTGTAGGGCGGACCGTTGCAGTTGGAATTGGAGTAGATGTTGCCGTATTCGTGGGAACCGCCGTTGGTGTCGGCGCCTGAAGAGAACTACAGGCCAGCGACGCCAGGATCAACAATGCACTTGCAAGCCAAATTGGGCCGGAATGACTCTTCCTAGGAATCCTCCTCATCAGATTTTGGGAAAATGTAATATCCCGTCTCCTATATACTATAACAAAACAATCATGACTTTCAAGAGACGAAGGTCATATTCTGAACCCGCAAGAAGGAGCATGGAAGGTTTAAGCGGAAAGCATGCCGTCGCCAGAAAATGCATTCTCCCCTGCGAACCTCAAGCAGAACATCTGAATGGCCCGTGGCAAATTAGCTTTGAATCGCCTCTGGCGCCATCATGACAATATAACGTTCGCCCTGAATCTCGTTCTGATTTGCGAAGAAATTAAGTGGGGCCAGCTTACCTGCCCGGCCCGTCAATTGCATAACATATTCCTTCAAGGAGCCCTCGCGATATAATGCCCGCAAAAAATCTGTCCGTTGATAGGCATCCCAAATTCCAAGCTCGAGCAGCGTACGCCCAACCATGTCGCGCCTCTCATAACCCAACTTAAGCAGAAGGGTTCGATTCACCTCAACGATTCTTTCATCCTTGGCGCGATAAACGATGATCAACGGAATCTCAGCCGTTCCCCCGACTGATTCGCCGGTCCCTCGCCGCTCGGCATGGCGTCGCTCGGTCACGTCGTCCAGGACAATCGTACGGCCCACCTCGCGGTTCTTTGCTCCCCGTATCTTCGATACAGTGATATCGAAAAATACCAGGCCGAAATTGGGCAGGTTGATTTCTATTTCCTCGCGTGTATTGGAGGATTGATCGGCAACCGCTTTGAGCTCCGGCCATGCCGTGAAAGCCTCGTTGGAAAACTTCCCGATCAGGGGCTTTGGGCTCATTCCAAAATAATATTCGAACACATTATTGATGAACACAATGTAACTCTGGCTGTTCAGCACGATCACCACTTCGTCCATGCTCTCTAAAATGGTTTCACTGGCGATCCGCATAATGTCGAGAATGCCAAACCGAAACAAACCAACGCTGTAGACCAGCATGGAAAGCGCAAAACTAATCGGCGTTGTGTCTAGATCCGGGATGGGAATCAGCTTGAATAGATATATAACGTTTCCTGCCGCGCCGATCACCGCGCCCAAGGCAATGATTCCCGCCTGAAGTCTGAATTCTGGAGGGCTGGAAATTGCCCGAAGAACCAGGATCACAAAACTCACAAGCAAACAAATATACGAATAAGACGCCCATATCCAGAATGCAGTGCCGTGATTCAAGGCGAGCAAATAGTAGCCGCCCACCATCTTCTGGCTGATCTGACTCCAAATCAAACCATGGAAGTCGTTCGTCCAGACCAAGATCAACGTAATCAGCGGAATAATCCAAAGCAGAGGCGCCCATCGCTGGACCTTGGGTCTGTAGCCTGAATATTCGAGCGCAAACAGGAGAAAAAACACGGGTACGTTCACGATCCCGATGTATTCCATTTTCGACCAAAATAACTCCCAGGTCTGTTGGGCACTGGCCAGTTCAAATGAATAAGTAAACGACCACCAGCCCACTGCCAGCAGCATTCCAAAAAGAGGTGTAGAGCCGGTAACGCGTCGCCTTTGCGCGACGACCAACGCGTTTACGACACTGATCAGGCCAGCGATCAAAATGGGAAAGACAAAGGGATTATTGAGCCATTGCATGCTACAGCCCCGATCTTGCCTTAAGAATTATTTGGCGCGATGACCTATTATATCGTGTTCCCACGCCAAAACGGACGACCGGTAAACTTGCACGGCTTTAGCAATTAATGGCCATTCTCAGCGAGCCAACGACCTGTGTGGTGCTGGGAAGGTATCGGTTACACAATTAGACTAATTACAATCATACACGGCATTGCTTGGCGTGCGCACTTTTGATGTTGAGTTCAAACGGTAGCCGCTTGTTAATTGATCGCTTACTTTCTTCATGGCCCTGTCTGCCCACCATTGTGAGAACGTAAAGGAACGCCAGCCGTCATTGGATTGGAACGCAGCATATCGGCTGCGGCACATCAAAATCGCGCCTATTGCTTCGTGAATCGGCGTGGGCAGCGTTGGCGAAAGAAAATTGTTGACCAGCACAGGAACCGAGTCGGTAGAAAGCGAGGCCAGATCCGCAACATTCAGATATCGTCCTTGCTCGGCGCGCAGAATGCTTTGTTCGGCTGTAAATCCGTCCACGTTGAGCAGGCCGAGGGTAGCGGCGAAACCCAACGCGGCCATCAGCGCGGCAAAGGCAAACATCCGCTCACGATGCAGAATTTCAAGGACGACCACAGTCACCAGCAGAAGCCCAAGCCAGATGTAAAAGACATGGGAATATGTACGCAGGCGGAAAAAACCATGAGCCAATTCATTCAACGTGAGTCGCTGATAGGCAGAGACCAGAATGACCATGACCAGAGCGACCAGTGTCACACTCAAACCGGAATAGGCGCGTCGTTGTACCTCATGCTCCCGACGAGTGATCGTGCTCAGCCCGAGAATCATCAGCAAACTCAAGAAGGCCACCGCCGCCAATTCGCCAAAGCCGCGTCGCGCGTACTCGGAGTCGGTCAACCCCCCCGCGCCGAGATTCACCTGGCCTCCGAAGAAGTACTTGAACTGAACAATGACAAAGGCGGCAAAGAGAACGATCACGCTTCCAAGCACAATCGCAGTTTCGGTAAAGCCAAGAAACCGCGAAAGGAAGGGTTTCTCTTCGCCGATCAGTTTTTCGTCCTGGCTCTTCAACGCGGCATGTAGAAAGACTCCGGCCAAGGCATACGCAATGACAAGAATATAGCAAAGACGAAAGATGTACTCGGGAAGTTTATTCAGATCAAAGAAGAATTTCAGGAAAATACTCAATTGAGCATTGAAGATGCTGTCCGCTGAAGCAAGGAGAGCTGAGAAGATTGCGATAACAGGAATCGCGATTAGAATGCCGCGCACCACGGGCCAAATATTGATTCTTTGGGGCGGCATTCCGCTTTCCATTTGCTCGCGTCGCATGTTGGCGTTGAATTCAATGGGAGCTGCAATCATACTTCCGATTAACTTGAAGAAGTTTGCAACGTAATCCGCCACACCATATTGGAACCAACGGCCGCCGAGAAAAGTATTCACCAACACAACCATCAGGAGTAATGTAAACAGCACGGCAAGGAAAACCGTCATCGGTTCGGCGCGAATAAACGTGAAAGAGATGAAGATCAGGATAACCGGAAGCAACCCTAAGGCTCCGCGCGCGGGGCGCCGATGATTGATCCAGAGCAGAACTAATCCACCAAGCAAACACAGCACGATGAAGATTCCAAAGTTGACGCCAAAGGCTTGCTTCCAAAATAGAAAATCAAACAACCAGCCAAGCACAATTACGGCAATCCAAAGCAAGTTCGGGTTCTTCCTCATGGTCATCTCCTCTTAAACTTCCCGCACTATAGCAGGCCAGTTCTCGCAAAGCCTCTCGAATGCTATCATTTTTCTTCATCAATTACAATTTCCTTAGAGTTCAATTCGCCCTATTGACATCCAATTCAAGGTATGTCATACTGGCAGCATTATTCGGGGGTTCCATTCATTGCTATCCTTATAGAAAGGAGGAGGTGATGTCCATCATGGATAGTAGTATCAAACTCAGCGCTGTGGCATCCCTCCTCAAGTAATCAGGAAGCCACAGTGCGCACAAACGCCATCCGAAAGGGTGGCGTTTGTGTATGCCTTGGCCGGATCATTCTTCGCCAAGGTATTTCCTCTTGATGATTGAAGCGTCCACACGGGCGGCTGATATCCTCGGCTGGAAGTTGCTACTGGACGTTGCTACTTGACAAATCTTCTTAAAATCTATATACTGGCCTTAGTAACACGTGTTAATAACCCAACTGCCATGTGTCCCGCAAAACGGCGTTCAACCAGTCAAGACGTTGCAAAAATGGCCGGTGTCTCTCGGACCACAGTCTCGTTCGTATTGAACCGAGTCGAGGGCGTCAGCATCAGCAAAGCCACGCGCCAGCGCGTCTTGAGGGTCTCCAAGAAGCTAAACTATCACCCTAATGCGGTTGGCCGAAAACTGGTCAGTGGCAAATCAGAAACGCTTGGCTTGGTGTTGCATCAATCTCCTGAGCAGGTCTTTGCAGATGCCTTCCTGCCGCAGGTCATCTTGGGCGTGGAGCAAGCGGCCATGCGGCTTGGGTTTCACGTCCTGCTGAAGCAAGTTGATCCAAAAGATATGACCGGCTACGGCCAGCTTATTCGCGAAAACCATGCGGACGGGATCATTCTTTCGGGTCCGCGACAGGATGATGACGAACTCGTACGCCTTCATCGCGAGGGTGTGCCGGTCATGTTGCTGGGCCAATTGCCAGATACGGACCTGCCTTTTGTGGATGTCAACGCGACCACCGGCGCAGAAACGGCCGTTACTCATCTGATCGAGTTGGGTCATACGCGCATTGGAATGATCACCAACGCGCCGCTTTCCTATACTTCGTCGCAGCAACGCAAGCAGGGCTATGTGCAGGCACTGCGTAGCGCGGACCTGGAATTGGATGCCAGCCTGATAAAAGAGGGAAATTACACTCCCGCCAGCGGTTACTTTGCAATGAATCAAATGCTGATCGAGTCACCCCGTCCCACGGCGGTGTTCATTGCCAGCGATGTGGTGGCTATGGGCGCGATCCTGGCCGTCCGACGCGCGAAGCTGAAGATCCCGGATGACATGGCAATGGTGGGGTTTGACGATATTCCTCTCGCGGAATACTTTGATCCGCCTCTAACCACGATCCGCCTCCCCGCTTTTGAGCTGGGATCGGTGGCCACGGAAAGATTAATCCAGCTGATCCAGGGGAAAAAACTGGACGGAAATGAGGTCCTAATGGAAACTGAACTTATCATCCGCGAATCGACCGTTAGAAATTTGGCACATGCTTGAGATGTTTTTTTGCGCCCATTCATTAACACGTGTTATCTAGGAAAGGAGGTGAGCTGTCATCAAGATTCGTAAGCTGAATTCCGGAAAATCTCGATTTCTGACTAATAGATAAGGAGAAGAAAGATGAACAAGTTAACCAAGATACTCGGGCTCGCATTGCTCGCCGCGTTGCTCCTGGTGGCATGCGGCCCTCAGGCCACATCCACTGCCGCACCGACTCAGCCGCCAGCTCCAACGCAAGCACCGGCTACAAGCATTGATTGCAAAGGCGCAAAGTCCGGTGACACATTGAGCGTGGTCTATCAATGGTCGGGCAACGAGGAACAAAACTTCAACACGATCGTCAAACCGCTAGTGGACGCCTGCGGCATCAAAATCAATGCCCAGTCCACTCGCGATGCTGCAGTTCTGGATACGATGGTGAAGAGTACACCACCCGATGTTCTATTCTGGCCGGACCTCAGCCCCATCAAGCTCTATTCCGATAAGTTGGTAGCTCTCGACACGGATGGTGCCGACACAAGCAACTATGCTTCGGATTGGATTAACTTGGGTACGGCGAACGGCAAGCTCTTTGCCCTGCCCGCCAAAGCGGATATGAAAACCCTCATCTGGTACGACCCCGCACAATTCCAGGCACTTGGATATACCGTCCCGACCACTTTCGCCGACCTCCAGACCTTGGTAGACAAGATGGCTTCGGATGGCAACGTGCCGTGGGCTATGGGACTCCAAAGCACAGGTTCGACCGGCTGGACTGGCGCGGACTTCATCGAGGATATCCTGCTTGCCACGCAAGGAACTGACTATGTCAACGGCATCATCTCCGGTAAGGTGCCTTACAATGATCCAGGTGTAATGGCTGCTTATCAGATCTACCAGAAATGGGCAGGCGATCCGAAATATACAGTCGGTGGAGCGAACGGCACCGTCAACACTAGTTTCAGCGATGCGATTCTTCAGGTTTTCTCGAATCCGCCTAAAGCTATGATGGTTGATAAGGCCACCTTCGCCGCGGGTAACATCACCCAACAATATCCAAATCTAAAGCTTGGCACAGACTACAATGCCTTTGCATTCCCGGGTGCTCAGGGCGTCCAAGTGAGTGCTGATTTCATGTATGCCTTCAGTAATTCGCCGGCCGCTCAGGCTCTGATTGCTTACTGGACCAGTGATCTAGGCGGCCAGAACTTCGCCGCGACCAACTGGGGCCTCTCGGCCAATAAAGCGGCTGCTGGCAAATACACCGATCCACTGATGACTACCTTGGGCAATATCTTTGCGAACGCGAAGGGCTACGCCTTCTCTACAGGTGACGCGCTTGGCAATCCCTATGCAACAGCTCAATGGCAAGCCGTTGTGAACGTTGCACAAGGTCAGGATATCAAGACCAACTTGGATACGGTTGCGGCTGCGCAAACCACATCACTACAAGGAAAGTAAAATAAAAGAACCAATGATTAAACGTAAAATCTAAATAATCGCTGGGGCATATTCAGAATATGCCCCAGCTTGCCCCGCATTGAATGGAGGAGCTATCGCTATGGTTCCAAAAATCATGAAGCAAGGCCGCTTAGCGCCATGGTTATATCTATTGCCATCGCTGATCCTGATGACCATTTTCATCGTTTATCCAACCTTTGCAACAATTCGATTGAGCCTGCTGGACGCGCATAGCATAAACTCAGCCGCAACCACCTGTGCACCCGGCCAGTCGTGTTGGGGAATCTTTGAGAACTATCGGTACGCTCTTACCAACCCGGAAATGCTGGCAGCGCTGCGCAATAATGCGCTGTGGATTCTCCTGATGGTTCCTGGAACCATCATCGGCGCGTTGTTCTTTGCGCTCCTCGCCGATCACGTCCCTTATGAAAACCTGGCGAAATCCATCATCTTTATGCCGATGGCTATTTCTTTTGTGGGCGCAAGCATCATCTGGCGTTTCGTTTACGATTTTCAGAGCAGCGGCTCTCAAATCGGCATCTTGAACGGAATCATCACGGCATTTGGTGGGCAACCCGTTGCCTGGTTAAGCACGCCGATCATCAACAACTTCTGCCTCATGTTCGTCGGAGTCTGGTTGTGGGCCGGCTTTTGCATGACGATTTTGTCCGCAGCTATAAAAGGCGTGCCTGCTGAAATCCTGGAGGCAGCCCGCGTAGACGGGGCCAATGAATTTCAGGTATTTGGCAACATCTTGTTGCCCTCCATCATGCCAACGATTGTCGTCGTCTCGACCACAATGACTATTATTATCCTGAAGATTTTCGATGTGGTTTATGTGATGACTGGCGGCTACTTTGATACGGAGGTCATCGCCAACCGCATGTTCGAGTTGATCGTTACGAACGCTGGCCAATCTACCGCCATCGCCGTTATCTTGATCGTCCTGACAATCCCGATCATGATCTTCAACGTGCAGCGATTCCGCAAAGAGGAGGCAGCGCGATGAATCCCTTTGGACGACTTAACAAATTCCTAGGCAAAATGCCTGTCCATTTCGCGGTGATCCTGATGTGCCTGCTATGGATCATCCCGACTCTGGGTCTGTTCGTTACTTCTTTCCGATCACGCCAAGCTGTACAGACCACCGGCTGGTGGACTGTCTTCCTCCCCCAACCTCAAGCAGTTGGTCAACCCGAATACACGCAATATTGTTCCTCGTGTCATGGAGCAAATGGAAAATCCATCTCTGCAGCCGACCTGACGAATCCGAGCACCCTCAGTCCGTATCAAAGCGCGGCAAGCCTCCTGATCATGTTGCGCAAACCCGTCAATGGGAAACCGCATCTTCTCAATCCAACCCTCCCTACAGTTCCCAAAGACGCACTCAATACGCTGACGCCGGTGCTCTCGTACCTTCAGACGCTTTCTGGCCAGAAACAGGCTTCGAATCAGTTCACGTTAAACAATTACGTTGACGCGATAGTCGGCTACAAAGGCACCGCCGATTATCTGACAGATTGCCAACAAAAAGTCCCCAGTACGCTGGCGGTCATGAGTTGCAATAGCAGCGATCTGCTCAACTCGGCAGGGATTGGTATCGCCTTCATAAACACCTTAATTGTCGTCATACCGGCCACGATCCTTCCCATCATTTTGGCGGCTCTCGCTGCGTACGCCTTTGCCTGGCTGGATTTCAAGGGCCGCCAATGGATATTCGCCCTATTGATCGGCCTGCAAATCGTGCCGCTGCAGATGGCATTAGTTCCCATTGCACAGCTTTATGTTCAACTCGGTATGCAGAGTACCTTTCTGGGCGTCTGGCTCTTTCATACCGGCTTTGGATTGCCCTATGCCATTTACCTGATGCGGAACTTCATCGGCTCATTGCCGCGGGAGATTTTTGAATCTGCATATCTGGATGGTGCCAACCATTGGGCGGCGTTTCGACGGCTGGCTTTACCGTTGGCGATGCCAGCCATTGCCTCATTGGGCATTTACCAGTTCCTGTGGGTCTGGAATGATTTTCTGGTTGCCAAGATCTTCCTCACCACCCATCCAGTGCTCACAGTACAGATTCAGGATTTGATCGATCCCTTGGGCCAGAACTGGCACATTTTGACTGGCGCCGCCTTCCTGTCCTTTATTGTCCCAATGGTAGTCTTCATCGCCTTCCAACGATACTTCGTACGCGGCTTGCTGGCAGGTTCTGTGAAAGGATGAAATCTGAGCAAAGCTGATGAACGTTCCTCAGTGGTATAAGAACGCAGTCTTCTACGAAGTTTATGTTCGCGCTTTCTATGACAGCAACGGCGACGGACACGGTGATTTAATCGGACTGGCCCAGAAACTCGATTACCTGAAAGACCTGGGCGTGGACTGTTTGTGGTTGATGCCGACGTATCCCTCACCTCTTAAGGATGACGGATATGACATTGCGGACTATTGCGAAATCCACGCGGACTACGGCACGCTGGAAGCTTTCAAGTTCCTGCTCAAGGAGGCCCATGCTCGGAAGATCCGCATCATCATGGATCTCGTGCTGAATCACACCTCCGATCAGCACCCTTGGTTCCAGGCGGCCCGCGCGGATCGCAAATCACCGTATCGCGATTACTATGTCTGGAGCGACAGGGACGATGGCTATCTGGAGGCGCGCATCATCTTTATCGACACCGAGCGCTCCAACTGGACATGGGATCCCGTCGCGGGTCAATATTACTGGCACCGTTTTTATTCATCCCAACCCGATTTGAACTACGACAATCCGGCCGTGCAGACAGAAATCCTGAAAATCCTGCGCTTTTGGCTCGATCTTGGCGTGGATGGATTCCGCGCTGACGCAGTCCCTTATCTTTTCGAACGCGAAGGCACCAATTGCGAGAACTTGACCGAGACGCACGCGTTCTTGAAAAGGCTTCGCCGATTCATCGACGAGAACTATCCCGACCGTATCCTTCTGTGCGAAGCAAATCAATGGCCGCGCGATGTCCGCGCCTACTTCGGAGACGGAGACGAATTCCACATGGCGTTTCACTTCCCGTTAATGCCGCGCATTTTCATGTCCATGCGCCGGGGCGATGCAGAAGCGATTCGCTGGATCTTGGAGCAGACTCCGTCCATCCCCGGGAACACTCAATGGTGTACTTTCCTCCGCAATCACGACGAGTTGACGCTTGAAATGGTCAGCGAAGAGGATCGGCAATGGATGTGGGCACAGTATGCGCCGGAGCCGCGCATGCGACTCAATCAAGGCATCCGCCGCCGGCTGGCTCCGTTGCTCGACAACGACCGCCGCAAGATCGAACTGGCGAACTCGCTGCTCTTCACACTGCCTGGTTCACCGATCGTCTATTATGGCGACGAAATCGGTATGGGCGACAACGTCTGGTTGGACGACCGCAATGGCGTGCGCACCCCTATGCAATGGGACGACAGCCCAAAGGCCGGCTTTACAAACGCGCGGCCCTTTGCCCCTTTCCTGGAGGGACAGTACAGCCCGATGCACGTCAATGTGGCGGCACAAATGAGAAATCCCGATTCGTTGTACCATACCATCCGACGCATGGTGGCAGTTCGTAAAGAACATCCAGCCTTTGGATGCGGCGATTTTGAATGGGCCGATTCGGGCACCAACGCAATTGCAGGTTACCAGCGCACGTATGACGGAGAAACCATGCTGATTCTCAATAACCTCAGCGGGCAAGAACAGATCGCGCCTGCTCCGTCGGGCCGGGCAGTCAATGCATTCACCCACGAAACTGCCCCGCTTGGGACGCTGACCCTCCAACCGTATCAGTATTTATGGCTGGTCCTGGAAACCTAGGACAGGTTCTTAGCCGAATCAATGAGGCTGAATCAAGCCGTTTCATGCGCGACCTTTGGACGGTTCAGCCTGAAATAACCTGGCAGGCAGAAAGAGGCGGACTTCTGATTCCTGATTCTCCAATTCCCCGATTGCTTCCTCGTATTTCCCAATTGGATTAGAATTTGAATGAGTTCTTAACCTAATCCAAGGAAATATATGACTTACGCCGCGCGTATCAACCATCTCAAGCCGGAAGGCGCATATCAGGTCCTAGCGCGCGCCAACCAACTGGAGGCCGGCGGGCGGGAAATCATTCACCTCGAAATCGGCCAGCCGGATTATCCGACATTCGAGAACGTGAGCGAAGCCGGCGTCGCCGCCATTCGAGCGGGCCATACGCGCTACACTCCGCCTGCCGGAATGCCAAGCTTGCGCGAAGCGATCGCCGAAGATAGCGGGCGGCGGCGAGGCATCGACATCCAACCGGACGAAGTCGTGATCAGCCCCGGGGGCAAACCCAACCTATTCTTTCCGACCCTCGCGCTGGTCGAGCCCGCAGACGAAGTGATCTATCCTGATCCGGGCTTCCCAACGTATGAAGCCATGATCCGCTTGGCTGGAGGCGTACCGCGGGCAGTGCCGCTGGTGGAAGAAAGTAATTTCTCATTCGACTTGGATACGTTCGATCGTTTGGTCAGCCAACGCACCAAGTTGATCATTCTAAATTCCCCCAGCAACCCGACCGGCGGCGTGATCCCGCATGCCGACCTGACCCATATAGCTCAAAAGGCCCGGGAATTCAATTGCTGGGTGATGACAGATGAGATTTATGCGCGTCTGGCCTATGACGGATTGCAAGTCGAATCCATCGCCTCATTGCCAGATATGAAAGAGCGCACCATCATCGTGGACGGCTTCTCCAAGACGTATTCGATGACCGGCTGGCGGCTTGGCTATGGCATCATGCCGCGCGAACTAGCCGCCCGCGTCGACCTGCTGCTGACACATTCCGTGGGCTCCACCGCACACTTCACACAATTTGCCGGTGTGGAGGCCATCACCGGACCGCAGGACAAGGTAGACAGGATGGTGGCGGAGTACCAGCGCCGGCGGGACGTGATCGTGGAGGGGTTGAATGGCGTGGCCGGTTTCATCTGCCAGAAACCACAAGGTGCCTTCTATGCATTTCCAAACATCAAGGGCACGGGGATGAAATCGAATGAGCTCGCCAACCTGTTGCTCGAAAAGGCGGGCGTTGCCCTCTTACCGGGTTCGTCGTTCGGCGAATATGGGGAAGGCTACCTGCGTTTATCCTATGCGAATTCGATTGAGAATATCAACCAGGGTTTGCAACAGATAAAATCCGTGCTGGGCGGATAATTGCCTCTGCATAATCGGATTTATTCGTCCCCGAACGAGATTCCCATACCGCGCGCCGTGATGACTGCATCCTCGTGGAGGTCGACTCGACGAGGGACAGCCAGCGCCTCTTCCAAAGCCACATCCGTGATCTGACCACCGCGCAAAGCGACCATACGATCGAAGCCGCCGCTCGCCGCGAGGCGGAGGGCGGCCGCGCCGTAGCGGGTTGCCAGCCAGCGATCGAATGCGGTCGGAGTGCCGCCGCGCTGCAGATGTCCAAGCACGGTGACACGCGTTTCGTATCCCTGCCTATCGATGGCCTCGCCCACGATATGGCCGATGCCGCCCAAACGCGGAACATAGATTTCATCCCCCGCGCGCGAAAAGACCTGCGTCCCGCCCAAGGGCTCGGCTCCCTCCGAAACTGCCACGATGCTGAACAGGCTTCCGCGCTCCACGCGTTGACGAATCTTTGCAAGAATTGAATCAAATTTAAACGGAATTTCAGGAATGAGAATCACGTCCGCCCCGCCCGATATCCCGGCGTGCAGTGCAATAAAGCCGGCCTCGCGGCCCATCAATTCCAAAACCATGACGCGGTGATGAGCCTCCGCCGTCGTGTGAAGGCGGTCAATCGCCTCCGTGGCAATGTTCAACGCAGTATCGAAACCAAAGGTCACTTCGGTGCCGCCAATATCATTGTCAATCGTTTTGGGCACGCCGATCACAGGGATCCCCTTTTGATATAACTCGTGAGCGATGCGCAGCGTGCCATCACCGCCGAGAACGAGGAGCGCATCCATTCCAGATCGCTGCATCGAATGGATCAGCTCATCGGATTGGTCAACGGTCACTTCTTTGCCATTCTGAATGACCTTGCGGGCAAAAGGATTCCCGCGATTCGCCGCGCCGAGAATGGTCCCGCCGCGCGGCAAAATTCCGCTGACATCTTTCAATCCCAAAGGGATGATCCCGCCGTTCTTCAGGAAACCGTCATATCCATCCAGTACTCCATTGATTTCATATCCATATTGCAGGATGGCTGTTTTCACTGCTGCGCGGATCACGGCGTTGAGTCCAGGGGCATCCCCGCCGCCGGTCAAGATGGCAATCCGTTTCATGGTTGGTTCCTCCTCAGGCAACAAGTCGTTGCCTTCAATCATACTCCCATCCCTGAACTTTCTTGCTTTTCGCAGACAATCCCCATATAATCTACCCATGATAGAACAAAAGCCTGCCTCCCGATACCAAACCTTGGCGAAGTGGCTGGTTCCCATTGCGGCCATCATGGCGCTTGGCGCGTGGATTTATATCGCTCCGCCGGGCCTGATGGGCAAACTAGACGCAATCGGTTACGCAGTTTGCCATCGCCTCTCGTCCCACTCGCTTTTTGTAGACGGCATCCAATTCCCGCTATGTGCACGTTGCACCGGCGAGTTCAACGCGGCCGCGATTGCATTGGTCCTCCAAGGCTTGATCAGCCGGAAGAAGAGCAAGCTCCCCAAGCGCGGCATCATTGCCGTTCTGATTGTCTTCTTCCTCGCCTTTGCAGTGGACGGGAGCAACTCCTATCTGGCCTTATTGAAGCAGAGTTATGGAACTCCGTTCATGAACGTTCCCAATCTTTATGTTACTAACAACGTGACCCGAGTTTTTACCGGAAGTGGCATGGGAGTTGCGATGGCCTCCGTGCTCTACCCGATGTATAACCAGACGATCTGGCGCGCCCCTGAGGACAAACCGGCTCTCGAGTGGCTTCAATTTGGACTCTTAGTGGGCATCGTGCTTGTGTTCGACTTCGGCGCCCTAAGCAACCTCGACCCGGCTTTGTACTTCATCGCAGTCCTGAGCACGCTCGGCGTTCTGGCTCTATTAACGATGGTATTCAACATTGTATGGGTGATGATTATGAAACAGGATAATGCCTTCGACCATCTCCACCAGCTATGGCTGCCTGCCGTGGCCGGCCTGACCCTGGCCTTCCTGCTCATCCTCGGCATTGACCTGTTCCGTTTCAACCTCACCCACACGTGGACCGGATTTCCGGGATTGACCGGATAACAAGACCGTTATGGACGTTTTGCTCGGAATCTTCTCGGCGTTTGGTCTCTCCGCCAGTGCGGGCTTGAATGCCTATATTCCACTTCTGGTGATCGGTGTGATCGCGCACTACACCAATTACATCAAGCTCAATCCTCCCTATGATGCGCTTGCCAATCCGTATATTTTAATTCTTATTGGTATTTTGCTCATCATCGAAATGCTGGCCGACAAGGTGCCCGTTGCCAATCACATCAATGACTTGATTCAAACTTTTGTCCGCCCTGTGGCGGGGGCGATTGCGTTCGCGGCGAGCACCAACATCGTGACCGGCATCAACCCAATTCTCGCCCTGGCTTGCGGATTGCTGGTCGCAGGAAGCGTGCACGTGGTCAAATCCGCGGCGGTCCGCCCTGCGGTCACGGCCACGACCGCCGGCGCCGGAAACGTACCGATCAGCATCGCGGAAGATATTACATCGACGGCTGTATCTATTTTGTCGGTTCTCCTTCCAGTCGCCATTGCCATTTTGATTATGATCGCCATCGTGTTCCTCATCTGGTGGTGGGCACGTCGAACGAGCAAAAACGAAGTCGTCTGAAAGCAGAATTCCAACTTTTCCGGAGGCACCCATGAACGACCAAAATCCATCCATGAATATCAATCCCGGTCCTACCCCATCGAAGAACAACAATACCGCCTTAATCATCGTCATCGTGGTAGTGATCATTTTGTGCTGCTGCTGTATCGGCGGAGCGGGTGCATACTGGCTCTGGAACAACGGAGACAGATTCCTTCAGCAAGGTACCAGCATGTTGGTGCAAATGCTTTAGGAATCACGGCCCCTGATTTTCGCGGAGGCTGTTATTTCCTAAATAATTGCTGAAGTTCCGCGAGCGCATTCAAGGCCTGCTCTTGGTCCGCAGCGTTGAGCGACAAATCATCGAATTCGTCTTTGTCCAGCACGGTCTGCTTTCCATCAGCGGAGACCCACAAGTCCAGCGCCAGATCAACATACGATACACTGCCGTCCGTCAGCAAGGCGGGCTGGCCGATATTGCAATACCATCCTTTGAGGCGGCCATCGTCGCGGTCATAAATCTCAAAGATGTTATACCAACGGTCGGTATAGAACGTTTCCACAAAACGATCGCCTTCCTTGAACGTAACATCCATGAATGGTAGGTCAGGGCGATTGAAGAACGCCTCCAGCACAACGGCATTGGCTTCACGACGCACCACCTGCCCCTCATACTGCCACGTCACTTCGTCCTGCCGATTCTTCTTCTGAACCTTAATGGATTCCATCATCCCAGACATTCCAATTTAACCTTGATTCCGAACTTCTGGCCAATCTTCGGTTCATCCTTCACATAAAAATAGAGTCCACCATCGAATGTGATCTTGAAGTGATCTTGCTGAAAGACCACATCCATGACACGAGCACGAATTTGATTCATTCCAGCCCGCGCCGCGAGCGGTCGTATCAACAAATGGAGGTTTTCGCCCACTTGATGCCGGTGTGCGCACTTCACGGTGAAAACGCCGAACCTCGTCTCCACTCGCCATTTCCCATCCACGACTCTCCCTTCAATCGCATTTCCCAATCCAAGAAACTGTGCCACCCAAACGGAATTCGGTTTCGACCAGACGTCGGCTGGAGCTCCCTGCTGAACAATCTGTCCATCATGCAAAAGCAAAACGCGTTTAGCAAGGGTAAAGGCTTCCTCCTGATCATGGGTAACATAAATTGCTGGTATCTGAGTTTGAAGCAGGATGCCGCGCAGCTCGTTGAGCAAATCTTCGCGCAGGGCCCGATCCAGCGCCCCGAGCGGCTCGTCGAACAACAGCAGGCGCGGGCGGGGAGCCAGGGCGCGCGCCAGAGCCACGCGTTGTTGTTCGCCGCCGGATAGGTCGGTCACCTTGCGATGGTCGAAGCCGCGCAGGCTCACCAAATCCAGAACTTCAGCAACGCGCGCTCTCATCTCCTCGCTTGACCGATCCTTCATCTTCAAACCAAAAGCAACATTATCGAATACATTCAGATGCGGAAACAGCGCGTAGTCTTGAAACACCAGCCCAAAATCCCGGAGGTGAGGCGGCGTGGAGGCGAGATCCATTCCATTCCATAGAATTCGTCCCGCGTCCGGAAATTCGAGTCCGGCGATCATCCGCAGCAAGGTCGATTTGCCGCTTCCCGAGGGGCCAAGCAGACAGATCGTCTCGCTAGCTCCGACAACGAAGGAAATGTTTTGAAGAAGGGGCTGGGCTTCATAGGTTTTGTCAACACCGCACACTTCGAGCATTAGAACTCTCCCGCCCCGGGCAGGCGTTGCTTTTCAATGATCATGATCCCGGCGGTTGTCAGCGCCATGAGCAGCGTTGCCATGGCCATGGCTTGACCGTAGTTCAAAGCACCGGGCAAAGATAGGAAGCGATAAATCGCAATCGGGATGGTTGGATAATCGGGGCGCGCCAACAAAAGCGTCGCACCGAACTCGCCCAGTGAAATCGTAAACGCGAAGGTTGCCGCGCTGAGTGTGGCGCGGCTGAGGATGGGCCAATCCACCGTTTGCCAGACACGAAACGGCGAGGCTCCCATTGTGCTCGCGGCTTGACGCAATCGGTCAGGGATGGAGGCCATGGCTGGTTGCAACGCGCGAACGACAAACGGCAACGCGACCAACGTATGGGCCAGCGGAACCATCCAGGGTGAGATCAACAGGCGGCCAAAGGCAATGATGAATCCCAGGGCAAGTGTTACAGCCGAGGCGCCCAGTGGAAGAATCAAAATTGGATCGAGAATCTTTTCCAAAGCACGGGGCTTTGCCAGCGCGGACGCGGCCGGAAATCCAAGGAGCAACGAAAGGATTACTGTGGTGATAGCATAGCCCAATGAGTTCAAGGCAGCATTAATCGGCGGGACGTAAAATAACGAGTTGCTGCGATTGATGAATAACTCGGCGTAGTAACCAGCGGTGAAGCCGTAATGGATGGGCGTTTGCTGTCCGCGGTCGGCATCGAGGCGGGACACGGATCGAAGGGGAAGCGCAAGCATAGGAAGAACAAAAAATACAAAGAGCAATATACAAAATGCAAGGACAAAGACCTTTTCGCTGGCCGTCTTGGCCTTAGGCGGATGGGCCGCGCGCGGCGCGGACTGGATGGTCAGCTGAGCCGAGAGGCGGCTATAAAGAATCGAAAAAGCCAGCGTGCAGAGCAGTTGAAGGAACGCCAGCAATGCGGCCAGCGGAAGGTTGAGCAGTTGCAATGCTTGAACGTAGATTTCCACCTCCAGCGTGGCAAACGTGGGACCACCCAGCAAAAGGATGACTCCAAAGCTGGTGAAGTCAAACAAAAAGACGAGCATGGATGCTGCCAAGATCGAGGGCCGCAACAAGGGCAGGGTCACATGCCACCCAACGCGGCGATGATCGGCCCCGAGGGCACGTGCAGCCTGTTCGAGTTTCGGATCAAGCCGGCTGAGTGCGTTGCTGACCAGTCGGATCACGATCGTGGTGTTGTAAAAAACATGAGCCAGCAAGATCGCCCCCAACGTGCCGACAAATTGAATCGGCGGGTTGCTCAGCAAGAAGAGGTGCATCAATGCAAGGTTGATCCAACCGCGTGGCCCCAGCAAGGCGTTGAACCCCGCTGCAACCACCACCGTCGGCAACATGAAGGGAACCGTGGTCAGCGCACGTAGAAGCGACTTGCCGCGAAACTCATAGCGGGCGAATAGATATGCAGAGGGCAAACCGATCAGCAATGTCAATAGCGTTGATAGTATGGCCTGATAAGAAGTAAAAAGTAAAACGTGAAAGGCGAGTTGAAGATTATCGGGTTTGAGAGTCTCAAAGCTCAAACCGAAAGCAAGAATGCGAAACCATGGATAAAAGAATAAAACGCCGAGAAACGTCAGCGGCGCAAGCCAGAGGAGAACACGAGAATAAGAATTGGATTTCATTTCATGTAGGGACGCAATACCCAGCACCTGCGGTTCTTCTGGGCAGGTGTGTTGCGCCCCTGCCGAAGCGATCTAATGCAGCACCGCGTCCGTCCACGCTTGAATCCATGCATCACGGTTCTTCTCAATGTCATCTGAACTCAATGCGGCGGGCTGATGCGGAATGGGCGCAAACTTCGTAAACGCGTCCGGCAAAGCGATATTCAAAGCCACGGGATACACCGCCATTTGTCCCGGCACATCGGCTTGGAATGGCGCGCCTAACATGAAGTCCACGAATTTCTGCGCGAGGGCGAGATGCTGAGTCCCTTTGAGGATGCCCACAAATTCGATTTGATGGAAGCAGGTGTCGGGTCCGACCACCGCCGCGACGGATGCCTCGGCGATCGGCGTTGGAGCCGACATCACTTCGTACGCCGGATCGGTCGCATAGGAAACGACCATCGCTTGCGCTCCCTGACCGGAAGCGCCCGTGAAGTTGGTGTAGTACGCCGTCTCCCATCCATCCACAACGACGAGGCCGTTGGCGCGCAGCTGTTTCCAGTAACCGAGATAGTCCGGATCACCAAAATGTTTGATGGTGGCAAACAAAAAGTCAAGACCCGGGGAGGATGTAGCAGGATTCTCCATTACGAGCAAACCTTTATATTCGGGCTTCATCAAATCTTCGAGGCTTTGCGGTGCGGAAAGATTATGCGTACTGAAATAGGTCTTATCGTAAACGACACAAACATATCCGTGATCCACCGGCAAAGCGCGGTCCGAGGGGTCGAGCTGAAATTCGGCGGGGATGTTTTTCAGCGCGGGCGAGGCATACGGCTCGTAAATATCCGCCGATAATGCCTCGGACAGCAGGGTGTTGTCCACGCCGTACAGCACGTCGGCCAATGGCGCACTTTTGGATAGAATGGCTTTGTTAAGCATCTCGCCTGCATCGCCGCCTTTCACGAAAGTCACCTTGACGTCATTGGCCTGCTCAAACGCCTGGATGACGCTGTCGCTGACAGCAAACGAATCGTGGGTCATCACCGTGAGGTTTTGCGGACCCGCTGGCTTCGGTGCGCACGATGCTACCGCAAACAAAAAGATGGACAAGAGGATCGAAAAGCGTTTCATGGTTTCCTTTCTACAGACGACGATGTATGATGAGAAGCAATCCGGACTCGAGGCTGACTTCGGCGGCGGGGTCCGTCATTTCATTGCTGATGCCGCGCGTCTTTTCCGGGTAAAGCGTTTCGTCGTTCAACTGCCAGCGCAGTCCTTTTGTGCGGACGCCTTTGACCGCGCCGTTCCACGGAATCAGCGAAACAATGTCTGTGCGTCTTCCCTCGACCTTGGAGTGGTCGCGGCAAAAGAAAACTTCCTCCACGCCGTCATCAAATCGAATATTAAGTTTTGCGAGCCGCGGGTCGGAAAGCAAGGAAATATTCCCTATGGTTTGGTCAACACGATTGCCAAGCGCCGCGATAACACAAACCGAAGCTGGCTCCCGCTCGAGAGCCTGATTCAAAGCCAGCTCCAAGTCGGTCTCGTCTTTGTTGCGAGGATATTGAACGACCCTTGTACCGGCTTTTTGCAGGTCAGCCTCTTCCAGCGAATCGAGATCACCTACGATGAGATTCGGCCTGAGTCCCAGAGCAAGGGCATGACGCGTGCCGCCGTCCGCACAAACGATGTAATCATCGGCTTGGATGAGGACGCGGGTTTTTTCAATATTGGGCAGTTCGCCGTTGGCGAAGATGATGATGCGGGACATATAAAACCAAAACCATCCTCGGCGGAGGATGGTTGGAATTAAGCGCTGTTCCCTCCGCTGGTATTAACCAGATCAGGTAATGCGGGTCGAGCGTAGGACGCTCCTCTCAGCCTGTTCCTGTACAGGCTCCCCGTTCTAATAGACTTTCAGCAATAAATATACTCTAAACTTGCAGAATGTCAACCTCAGCGAACACGGCGCTTCCACTCCTCCTTCAATCCCAGCTCGCGCGGGCTGAGACCTGAATCCAGTGCGAGGAAATCAATCAACAAACGATTGAATGTGGCCGCCTCATCGATCATCGGGAAATGACCGGCCCCTTCCAGGTTGATCTGATGCATGTGAAGCGAGAGCGAGGCGGCGTTTTCAGCCGAAGGGATGGAGAGGGAAGGGTCATTTTGCCCGTACACGAGCAGGCACGGAACGTTGGCACTACGAAACTGAGTGAACAGACTGTCCGCCTGGAAATTGTTCATCGAGGCAGCAATTGCGCGCGTGTCCGATTTGGATGCGTCCGCAAGAGCCGTCACGGCGTCGGGCGTCCGACTTGAAAGCCAATCCACCAGCTCAACGGCCGTGGATGTGCGCAGTCTGGAATTGACCGAGTTAAAGTCCAGAGGAGAATTGACCGCCATGATGCGGTCTACACTGCCAGGCTGTTGTGCTGCAAAGTAAAAGCCCACCAGTGCACCAAGGCCGTGGCCGACGATCGCAATTTTGCCGATGCCCATCTCATCCAGAAACCGGCCGACCAGGGCGGATTGTTGATCGAGGGTATAACGGCCCTCATCATGAGCGGAATCGCCATACCCAAAAAGGTCAAGCGCATAAGCACGGAAAGAGGTGGAGGCCACTTGCATGGAGGCAACCCAATAACGCCAGGAGCCGACCCAGCCGTGCAGAAAGACGATAGGACGACCACGTCCCAGCGCTTCGTAATGCACGATATCTTGATCAAGGAGGATGGCGCTCATACGCTTTTCCCTCACCCGTGCTCCTCGCCAAAAATCGGGAAGGAACATGGGTGAGTTAAATCATTTTCCAAACTTCATAAGGATTGCCCTGACCCGGTCAGTCAATTGATCAGGTGCAAAAGGTTTGAGCAGATATTCTTCGGCTCCCGCGTCGAGGCCGGTCTGTATTTCTGCCTCCTGTCCTTTGGCGGAGAGAAAAACAACCGGGATATCTTTCAGTTCGGGATTGGCTTTCATGGCGCGGCAGGCATCATAGCCGGTCATGCGCGGCATACGGACATCCATAAGAATCAGGTCAGGGAATTCGCGCGAGGCCATCTGCACGGCTTCCTCCCCGTTGTTCGCGGCTACCACCTCATAACCCGCGAAGCGCAGCGTGAACGCGACTAGGTCACGAATATCGGGTTCATCCTCAGCAATCAAAATTTTCGGCATTCGACCCTCATTTGTCCTTCTGAATCGGCAAAGTAAATGAGAAAACGCTTCCCTTACCCGGAAGCCCTTCGCTCTTCATCCAAATTCTTCCATTATGCATCTCGACCAGCTGGCGGACGATAGGCAACCCCAGGCCGGTACCCGGCGTTGCCAGCACCAGCGGGTGCTCGCCGCGATAGAAGCGCTCAAAGACGCGTTCCTGATCGCTGGGTGCAATGCCTACGCCATCGTCTTCGACGTCCACCTGAACTTCGGTTCCGTCCACGGCACGAATGCTAACTTTGATGGTTCCATTCTCCGGTGTGTAGTGATAGGCATTGTCCACCAAATTATCAATCACTTGGCGAACGCGTTCTGCATCGCCAATCACGCGCGGCAAAGTTTTCGGAGCCTCGAGGGACAGCGCCATCGGTTTGCCTTCCTCTTGGGAACGTCGCAAAACATCACCGATCACATCTTCGGCGATTTCCCTGAGATCAAGAGGTTGTGGAGTCAGGATGACTCGTCCGGCCTCGATCCGCGAGATGTCGAGCAAATCATTCACCAATATGTTCAATCGATCAATATTGTTCTTGACAATGTTCAGGAAGTGCGATTGGTTTTCATTCACGGCTCCGGCCGCGCCCATCAAGAGCACGTCCACATATCCCTTGATGGCAGTCATGGGGGTGCGCAGCTCGTGGCTCACGGTCGCGACAAACTCGGATTTCAGGCGGTCCACCTCCACCTCGTGCGTAATATCGCGGAAGATGGACACGGTGCCGAGGAAATCGTTTTGCAAAATGACCGGCGCAAGATGGATCAAGGCAATGCGTCCATCGCCCAATTCCAATTGCTCGGCATAGGTATCTCCGGATTGATAGGAGCTTGGCGATTGTGACCAGTTGCGGATGGTCTCCATCCACGAAGAAGATGCCTTGCCAAATAAGCCGCCAAAATCTTCCAAGGGCTGATCGATCACGCGGCCCGCATTGATATCAAGGATTTTTTGAATGGAGGAATTCAAGAAAGTAATGCGATTATTGGGTCCCGTCACCAACACGCCATCCGCTACGGCTTCAAGGATGGCTTGCGAGCGGCTGGCCTCCTCCTGCTCCTTGCGCAGCATCAGACCGAGGCGCTCGGCCTGATCGCGGATCAGTTCATACAAATGCGCATTGTTAATGGCGACGGCAACCTGGCTGGCGATGGCCTTCACAAGGTTCAATGCATCGGGTGTAAAGAAACGTTCCTCCCGGTGGAAGACCATTAACACACCGATGACATCCTCGGCCACCAGCAGCGGCGCAACGATGGTGCTGCGATGTTCCCGCGAGGTAGACTGGGACTGGACCCAGCGCCGGTCAAGGCGCAGGTCGTCAATCATTGCTGCTTCACGGTTTTGAACAACCCACCCGGCCAGGCCCTCGCCCACCTTCAATGTAAAGCCGCGCCCGCCCTGTTCGGCCCTTTCCGAGAGATAACCATAACCAGCGCGATAGTGCAGAAGATTGTCGTCGGGATGCAGGAGCATGATGGTACCCTGTTCGGCTCCAATTGCATCGTTCAGCAGGGACAACGTGCGATTGAGGGCGCGGTCAAGATCCAGACTGGAAGAAACTTCCGTCAGAATGCGCAGAAGGGTCTCTGTATTTTGTTGTTCACGCTTCAATTGCGCCGTTCGCTCAATGACCCGTTGTTCAAGTTCCTGTGCCAGGCGCTGCGTTTCAGCAAAGAGGCGACCATTCTGAATTGCCACCACCGCCTGGTTTGCGAGGGTGCTCAGGAGTTGAAGATCGTCGCCAGTATAAACGTTGACCTGATAGCTTTGTGCAGAAAGCATACCGATGGTTTTGCCGCCCAACATTAACGGGACCGCCAGGATAGACATGGGACTACCGCGCCCCATCCCCACTGCCGCTGTACGCAATTCAGCGGCCTGCTGGGCGTTTACCAAATTCAGCGGCTGACCGGTCATGATCACCCGACTGCTCAAGCCTTCGCCCAACGGTGCATGCGTGTTGGGCAGGCGGACATCCCGGTCGATCAAATAAACGCCCTCGACCACCTGACTCTCCTCATCCAGCAGGCTGATCTCAAATGCTTCGACCGGCATAAGCCGTCCAACGGCTTTATGGATCGCGGCGTAAATTTCTTCCGGGTCGAGGCTCGAGCCAATATCGGCACTGGCGCGGTTGAGGATGGAGAAACGTTCTGCGGTTCGGACAGTAGATTGATATAAGCGCGCATTTTCAAGAGCGATAGCAGCTTGATTCGTAATGGTACGGGCAAGTTCAATCTCTGTGGCCGTAAAACGCCCTTGCCCTGTAATATGAGCGAAGAGCAGGGCCCGCAGATTCTGCCCGCTGACCAGCGGAAGGACCAGCAGGGCTTTTGTACCTTTACCGACCAATCCCATAATGGGCTGGAGGTCGGGTTCAGCAGTCACGTTTTCGGTGTTGAAAATACCCAGCGACTCGCGCAAGCGTTCGAAGAGCGGTGCATCAGGCAAAACTTGGGGCAGGTCATGCCGCGACTCAGGCGATACCACTTTCCAGACGGCCTGGTCATGTTCAAACGATACCGCCGACGTTCGATCGACGTTCAACGCCTTCCGCAACTCTTCCGCGCTAAGGCTTAGAATTTGATCGGAATCCAGCAAACCGCTCAAGGCGGAAGAGAAGCGATTCAGCAGGCCCAAGCGCTGTGAACGTTGGTCCAAATCCGCGGCGCGGCTGAGACTTTCTTCGAGCAATTTGGAATTATCCAAAGCCGCCGCCGCTTGACCAGCAAACGTTGAAGCCAGTTGAATTTGCTCCCGTGTATAGAAATACGACTGCCATTTCTCCAGGGCGATTACACCGATCAATTCGCCCTTGGAAATCAACGGGACCCCTAACCACGAAAGATGCGGAGCCTCAACGGCTGGGAAGCGCGGATCTTCACGCACGTCAGGCACGGAGATAGGCTGGTTGCTTTTGACCATTTCTTTGAATAATGCACTGTCTGCAACGGCCACGGTTAGACCGAGGCGCCTTTCTGCATCAGGGAAGCCGTGCACCGCAGCGACCGCGAGACGTTCCCTCTCTCGCAACCAGAGCGTAGCCGTATCGAAAGGCAGGACCGGCACAAGCTGTTGGAGGAGAGAGGCGATGAGTTCCTCCGAACGCAGGCTGGAGGTCATGGCGGTGGCAACATCGTTCAGAGCCTGCAATTGACCTGCGCGCTCGGTCATGGCATGTACCAGGCGAACGTTTTCCAGGGAAAGCGCCACCTGTTGAGAGAGCGAAATCATTAGATTTTCGTCCTCAACTTGAAATGCGGATGGCGTGTTGAAATTATCCAATACGAGGATACCCAGCATCTGATCGCCCGTCAGGATCGGAATAAATAAACTGGATACAGGCAAACGTCCGCCGGTTGCGTCGCGGTAAAGCCCCAGCTTCTCGGAAGACAAGGCATAATCATGCGGGAAGTCGATCTCGTCCACCCGACGCGGCTTCTTTTCGGAGAAAATCAATCCGGGCAGAGCTTCACCGACGCGGTATGAGATCTGTAACATGCTCTCGTTATCTGCATAACCTGACACGGCCTGAGGTAAGAGCAAATTGCTTTGTTCATGGTACATCAGAACCACCCCGGCATGCGCGGCAGGCAATACACGGCGACCGCTATCCAGCAAAGCGCGTATGATACTTGCCGGATCCAGACCGCTCAGACGACGGCTGAAGTCAAGCAAAAGGTCCACGGCCTGCAACCGGCGACGCGTCTCATTGAGCAAGGAAATGTTTTGGAGGATGATCGAGGTCTGTCTGGAAATCTGATAATAGACCTGCCTGTCCTCTTCCGTGAAATCCGGCATTGGTTCGGAACTGACGGCCAGGACCGCGGCAACGGGTTTATTCTCCACAATGACCGGCAGACAGATGATGCTCTTGGCACGTAATTGCGAAAGCAACGGCACATCGCGCCATTCGTTGCTTTCATCCAAATTCGGTATCAGGATGGGTTCATTTCCCTGCAATACGGCGCGCAGAGGATTTCGTTGACCAAATAATGCTTCGGGATTCGTGGTCTTTGGAACATTTCCCAGGACATGAAGCAGGCGCGGACCCTCGGGAGCATTTTCCGCGACCAAGGCAGTGGTCATCGCCAATTGGGTCAGGGTTTCACGGCCCAGCGCCATGAGCGCGGAGGAAGCATCCAGCTGGCGGCTGACAGATTCAGTGATCGCCAACCCTGCACGCACGCGTTGAGCGCGGCGATCGAGGTTATGCAGTGAAATCGTCTGTTCCAAATCCTTGCGGAGCAGAACCGGCAAATCCTTTTGTGTGACGTTAAGCAGTCGTTGCTGGCGCTGGAGGCCGGAGGAAAGTGAATCGATACGATCCTTAAGCTCGTTATATCGCCGTGCGTTGCCGATTACCAGAGCGGCCTGCGCAGCAAAGACCTCCAACGAATCGATGGTCGCCCGGTCAGGACGCAAGCCATCACTTGGCTCATCCAGGCTGATCAGGCCAAGCGGATTTCCCTGGGCATCTTCCAAGGGAATAAGCAGGAAATCATCTGGATCCCAAGCATTCCTGCTCGATTGATCCTGCGAATAGTGAGGTGCATACACATAATGAACTTCGGGCGGCAGGACAGGAGTTTGATTGGCGGGAATGTAGTAGGAACGGCTGATCTTAAACTCGGGCCTCATCAACTGGAGCAGGCTGGAATACGGCTGCTTGCGCGCCAATAACTCATTTAAGGTTTCTTGCGGGATCCCAAGACCGACGACGCGTCTCAGCAATCCACCGTCGGGCTCGTACATGCTGACCAACACCACTTGAAACGGCGTGGAGTCGCGGACGCCTTGTGCAATTACTCTCAAGGACTCCTCGAGAGAAACCTCCGGATTAATGACATAGCTTGCATTGGACAACTGCACAAGCGTGTCCGCGCGGCGGCGAAAAACCTCGGCGCGCTGAAGCTCGCCTTGGTATGTCCAAGCATTGATCAAGGCGGAGGCGGTTTGAAAAACTAGGGTCTCGATAAATTCCAACGCTCTTGCATCGAAATGCGCCGGCTGTTTGGAATGCAATTGAAGCAGTCCAACCAGTCGCTTTTGGTGGATGAGAGGGACTACCAGGGCGGAGCGGACTCCTTCGTGTGGCGGAAAGAATCCCTGCTGATCAAAATCCGAGACAAAGAAAGACTGTGCTTTTTCAATTGCACTTTTCTCAAAGGGAGAGAGCCCGGCACCCGCGGACGAACAGCCGCTGGAGCGGGTCGCCCGCGGATCGCCCGCAGGTGCGTCTGGATCCAAAAGAACGAGCCGGCCGCAATCTGCACTCAGGGACCGAACCGCCTCTTCACAGAGGACTTCCATCAGCTGATTGAGATCTAGTGAAGCACTCAGCTCGCGTCCGACTCTCGTCAGCGTAATGAACTGGTCCAGTTGTTCGCGCAACAGCTGATCGCTTTGCGAACCGGCCTTGAGATTTTCTATGGCGGAGGACAACTGCCCGGCAGCAGTGGAAGCGACCTGCAAATCAGAATCGCTGAAGAAATCGGTTGCGCTGCTGCCCAGGATCAATTCTCCTAGCAGCTCCTCCCGTGTGAAGAGCGGAATCGACATCAGGGATTCCATGCGCAGGGTCTGCGATAATGGCGCATAAATTGACAACGCGCGCGGATCCAAACTCAACCGGCCGGTGAAAAAAGGCTGCCGAGAGGTAATGGAATGATAATCAGCGTCTTGGGCTTCAAACGCGGTGAGGGCCTCCAGAACTTCGTTGCCCGCCCCGATCACCGAGCCGCGGTGCAACCGCAATTGGCCGCGCACATCGTCCGCCAAAAACACCGCGCCGATATCTGCGTGAAATAGATTGGTCAATTCCTGAACGCAATACTGAAGGATTTCATCCAGTGCGTTGGAGGAAACAGTCAGGCCGACCATGCGGCGCAATACATCCGAACGTTGAGTTTGCAGGCGGCTTTGTTGAATCAGTACGGAGTTCTCGATGATTGCTGCCGCCTGATTGCTGATGATATTCATCAGGCGCAACTCCGAATCAGAAAATGGCCTGGGGCCGCGGCGATGATGGGAAACTTGAAAATATCCCACGATGCTTCCACCAATTTGCAGAGGCATGAGGGCCGAATCGCGCAGGCTGGCGGCAACGGCGATATCCGTCAGGCCAAGCAGTTTCCAACTCTCATCCTGGGACGCATCCATTGTGAAAATAGGCTGTCGGTCGACGAGCAGAGACTCAGCAGGACCGCCTGGCGCAATGGCAGCGCGATAAATCTCCACGATATGAGGGGGAAGACCCCGAAAAGGCACCTGACCTTCCAAGATATGCTTGCCTTCGTCGTACAGCAAAAAACCAATAATGTCCGCATCGAAGAGCGGCGCGACACTGTCCACAAGGCGGGTGAATAAATCCTTGGGATCTTGAATGGACCCGGCCGTCTGCGCCAGGTTGACGAGTCCAATTAATTCAGTGGAACGGCGTTGCTCCTCCTCATACAATAAAGAATTGCGCAGGGCCACCGCGACTTGGCTTGAAACCAGGCGCATCAGATTCAAATCCTGCTGAGTGAAAGCCGCTCCGGACGTTTGTCCGGCTTCGATCAAACCGATCAATTCCCCGCCAGCCACCAGGGGTGCGCCCAGATACGATTGCATCGCGCTGAAACCAGCCTGGCCTTCCTGTGCGGAAAACGAACGGACATCCGTTATCAGCAGCAGGTCCCTGCCGCGGATTACCCTGTCCGAAAACGATCCGAACTGACTTTGCGAGATGCGAGCCAGCTTGCGTTTCGAATCGTCCTCCGTCTGCAAGTGATAAGAACTGAAAGCCTGTATATCTTTATCCCAAACCTTAATTTCTAATAAATCGGCGGGAATGAGCCGGTTCAGATTCTCAAGGATGGCACCCAGGATCGTCTCCAATTCGAGGCTGGAGGCAATGCTCTGACCGAAATCCGAGACGACTTTAAGAATCGAGGACGATACGTCCGACTCTTGAGCTGTCAGCGCAGGCGTCAGTTCCATGCCGTGCAGCGCCACCAACATCTTCGGATTGGGCGCCGGCACCTGATAGGAGGTCAACTCTGCCAGACGGCCATTCACGTTGACGCGCCGTTGGCCGGGTGTGGCGCACACTTCCAAGAATTCTTCCGGCGGACGGACGCGGCGCGCCAGGCGTTCGATGTCGGCCACATCGTCGTTTTGCAAACCAAACCATTCCCGAGCGCGCGGGTTTATAAATTCCACACGCCCTCCGGCTTGAACGACGAGGACCGCCTCACTCGATTTATTAAAATCGGGCAGCACCAGAGCAATATTCTCGTCTTGACCGATAGAGGCGCGATTAGGAAACAGGCGCAGCAATGCCCAGACTAGTGAACCGAGTACCAGTCCGACCATAACCAGCCCGATGCCTAAATCCATGCCTGCGGACATTGGAGAGGAACCCTATGCAGTCGACTGAGAATCCTGCCGCCGAGCCTCCGCGGCAAGTTCAGTAATTTCGCGAATATCTGAGAAGGATTGCTGGCTGGGCGAGACGACTCCCACCGACATGGTCATGAACGGGACTTTCTCCAGGCCGCCGTCGGCTTTGGGAGCCTGCATGAAACCCTGCTGTCTATCGATAAAGTTGTAGTGAGTCTGAACTTCAGCGGCGAAGCGTTCTTTCACTCTTTGTTTGATTCCTGGGGCCGCGGCATCGGCAGTGATCACAATAAAATTGTCGCTGCCGGCGTGGCCGATGAAATCGTTCCGGGTGCCCAGTTCGTCCACCACCTCGCCGATGATCATAGCGGCAAAGCGCATGACATCGTCGCTGGCGACAAAACCATATACATCCTTGAAGGGGTCGAAGTGATTGATACGCATGTCCAGCAGAGCCCAATCCTGCTCCCGAATGATGTGGCGCAATTGTTCTTCGATCAGCCGCCCTGCAGGCAAACCCGAACGCGGATCGGTAAGACTCTCACGCTCCGACCGCCGGATGGCGCCCTGGACGCGCAATTTCAGCTCCTCAATATCAAACGGTTTGGTGATGTAATCGTCCGCACCGAGTTCCAGCCCCTGCAATCGGTCGCTGCGCTCGTCTTTTTGTGTCAGGAAGATGACCGGGATATGGCTGGTGCGTGTACTGGTCCGCAAGTTTCGGCAGACTTCATAACCGTCAATATCGGGCAACATGATGTCCAGCACAATCAGGTGTGGAAGCACATGCTTGGTCTTCTCCAGAGCATCGGAACCGCGGTGGGCAAGGTCCACCTCAAACTCCATGCCGGAGAAATAAATCTTGAGCATGTTGGCGATATCAATGTCATCTTCTACGATCAGTAGTCGAGCCTTTCCCATAGAGCCTCCTCAAACACACCGCATTCCGGCGGAACGCGCCGAGTGGACGGATCCTGCGCGGCGGGCATTGCGGCGCACGGATTCGATTTGTTCCTGCGTCACTTCGCGCTCAAAGGAGCGAAAACCACTCAGGCGGAACCCATGTTTCTCAGCCATTGCCGTAATCTCATTCACGCGTTCCAAAGTAATATCCTTGCCAATCGTGTAATCCTCGAAGCGTCCTTCCAAAGCAAGCGCCATCGTTTCAGCCATACAGGCATATGCCTTGCCCTCGGGAAAACCAAAATCAAAATGGAAATTTACGGGGCCTGGCACATCCACCATTCCACCGTCAATCACTAATATATCATCTCTGGCTGCCGCGACCATTGCAGAAACGTCGCGGGGACGCGCCACATCGCAGACCACGCTTCCGGGCTGCAAATGCTCAGGACGAATAATATCATGAATGGCGCTCGTCACCGTAAGGATCAACTGCGCTTCGGCAAGTGCTTCCATTTTTGTGCTGACGATCAATGCCGCGCGCGCCTTGAGCGCCAGCCGCTCGCGCAAATCTTCAAGCTTTCTCTGGTTTCTGGAAATCAGGAACAGGCGTTCCACGTCGCCTGCCAATAGTTCCGCGCAGACGCGCCCAATCGCGCCCGTCGCCCCCACCACCGCCGCCGTTGCCCCAGCCAGCGGAATGTCCATCAACCCGGCCGCAGCGCGTATGGCTTGAACCGCCAGCGAGACGGTATAGGAATCTCCGGTGGTCACCGGGATGTCAAGTTCTTTCGCGATGGTGATACCTGCGTCGCCAACCACCGACGTGAAGGCGCCCAACCCCAGAATCTGCGCACCTAGGTCTTCCGCCATGTGGCCGGTCTGGACGATCTTGCGATAGACTGTCGGCTCTGGCAATTCCATCATGCGTTTCGGCGTGTAGGGACACGCCACAAACCAGCCTTTGACGCGTTTAGCAGTGGCCGCGGAGGTGATGCCTTCAATCTCGGAAAGAAAAACCGGTGGAAAAAATGTGGAAAAAAAATTGATCTGGCCTTCCGTCAGAACTTTGCCGAGCAATGGATACTTGCGGCTGACATCACGTTTCGGATCGATTGGATGGATGATGAAGGCAAAGCTATCCATCACCACGACTCCAATTCCTTATCCTTCCGGCGATGATACAAGGCCTGATGCAAATCTCCCGACTTAAAATGATGATGATCGCTGTCTTCATAACGCACATCGCGGTCAATGACGCGGCGTTCCTTCGATGCGGCCAACACCACATCGGATTCGATCATACGCGATGGATAAACAATCATCCCGGCGCCGAGGCGGCAGTTATGTCCGACCGCGCCGCCCATCACCGGTCGGTTGGAAACGCTCAACTTTCCATTCCCGTCCATGGCCTTCAAGGGTGCTGGCACGAGGTTGTAATCGGTGAAAGTGGAGCCAGCGCCAACGAAGGTATTCCTGCCGATCACGCACATTTGCAAGCAGGTGTTCTGCGCGATCATGCTGTTATCCATCACGGTGGTCATAAACAGCGCAGCGCGGAACGGCAAAAACGTTCCATCACCCACTACGGAAAGCATCAATTGCACATCTTGTGAAACATTGACGTTGTTGCCGATGATGCAATTCTCGATGACCGCGCCGGCGTTGACCGTGACATTATCGCCGATTGTGGTGGGTCCGTGAATCACGGCGCGTGGATCGATCACGCAGTTCTTGCCGACGCGCACGAGGTCCGAACACTCCAGCAGTTGTCGCCCCTCATAAATGGCCTTGCTCAGAATTCTTAACTTGAATCCAAAATCCTCGTTCAGGCGTTTTTCAAAACGCGCGCCGCGTGCGAAGAGACCAAAGACCACATCGGCGATGAAAATATGAACCCAGGAATCGATCGCAAGCAGGGAGCGCAGCGGAACATGGAACAGCAAATCGCCGCTTTGATCTGCCATATAGGTTGGTACATGGTAATAGCCAATCTCGCGCGACTCTAAGTCAATCACCAAAGGATCGACATCGGCAACGGGACCATTGGGGTAATACCACAGGTCGGCAAGAAAGATACTCCCAGCCGGTGTGTAGGAGGATGAAAGCGGCAGGGCATGCTCCTTGAACGCCGGATCATCTGCCGAGAATGCGGCGCGCACGGCCCGTCTGTGTCTTTTGGCCTCGGCCAGAAAAGCCCGGATGTACGGCTCATCAAAGAAGAGATTATCGCGATAAACCAAGGTCGGTTCGCGAACAGGCGGCATCGGCATGCCTTTTTTCAATTCCAATTCCCGGGTCACATAGGGCGCCAGCAAATTACGCTGCCAGAGCCATAGCGGTGCGTTCTGCACACGAAGTTCGCGGGCCGGCTCACAGAAGGGCATGATCAGATGCGGGGCATGAAGAATGATTTTGAGCATGATTCTTAATTATAGCGGTGGCAGGGATATCCTGCCACCGCGGTTTTGTTCAAGAATCCAGAGTCTACGCCAGGGGCGTCCGGTCAATGACGATGGTGCATGCCGGATCCCCGCGCGCGATGCAGGCGACTTCCTCGACACTGAATATCTTACCACCGCTCAGCCAGAACAGTGCTTCCTGCAAGAGGCCCACCGCCAGTTGACATACCGGTTCGGCCGTCCTGCGCTCCCAGCAGAGCGGACAACGTTCGATGTGCCACAACAACTGGTTGTCCTTGTCTTCAATGCGAACGCGTTGATCGGTTTGCCTATTGAATAGATCAGCAAACAACCTGGCCCCGGCATGGAGCTTGGTCGAAAGTGGCAGCAAACGAAACGCGATCTCCGTGATGCCGAGCATGGAGCCATACTCCCGCAGCCCATATTGGAAGCAAGCACGTCCGATGCGCACGGCCGTGCCGCGTCCGCCTGGCAAACCGTAAACCTGCTCCAGCGATTCTTGAAGCCGAGTGACGGTGCGGAAGGGTAAAGTTTTTTCAGAAGCCGCAGCCAGGGGTTCTTCCGCGTACGAGGCGAGGGACGAGTGGTCGAGGACCGAATGCAGGCCGTCCCTTCCAATCACCTCCTCCATCGCAAGCAGGATGATGCGCACCATCCGCTCGGGGTAAAAGTACTCTGTCATAAAGTTAAGCCGGCTGAAGCCGCATTGGACTTGGCTTCAAGCTCAGGTTGCGGCTCGTCGAGAAACGCTTTGAGCTTCTGGCTGAATTCAGTAGGTTCATCCAGCATGATGAAATGGCCCGCATGGGGAAAGCATTCCACACGCGCCTGCGGCACTCCGGCTTGCAAAGGCTTCCATTGTCTGGGATTCACGACAATATCCTTGTCACCAAACATGCCCAAGACCGGCACACGGATCTGGTTGAGGCTGGGGCGCAAATCGGTCTTGCGCAACGAGCCGATACTGGTGAAGAAGGCTTGCAAGGTCGTGCGGGAAACATCGCGATCCATCATCTTGGCCCAATTCCGGTCTTTCGAATAGGCGGGCGCCAGCAGATGATAAAACGATTTGTAGATCCAGATATTGTGATACGTCAGCCATCCAAATGCGCGATAGCCGAAAACTTTCGGGAAAAAAAACAGGGAAGATCCAACGATCGGGGAGCCGATGATCACGACTTTGCTCACGCGCTCGGGGTACTTGATCGAGACCGCCAAACTGACGGTGCCGCCCATGCTGTGTCCTACCAACGGTGCGCGCACAATCCCAAGTTGATCCATGAATTGATTGACAAGGCTGACAAAATCCTGCACGGCATAGGTCTCGCGCTTGGTGCCCGATTCGCCAAAACCCCAAAAATCCAGGGCATAGGTCCGATAGAAGGCGCCGAGGTAAGCCATCGTCTCCTGCCACAATCCCCACGAGCCTTGATAGCCATGTAGGAGAATAACCGGCTTGCCCCTCCCATAAACTTCGTAGTGAACGATTCCTTGATCAGTTGTTATCGAAGACACGCCATTCCCTCACACAGGCGAGGAGATTTTGCTTGCTGAAAAATTCACCGCCAAGAGCGAAACCTCAGCGGTGATATTTTACCAAACAAACCCGTTCTATTTGCCGGATTCCATTTCCGCTAGGATGCTGTAAAGCAGCTCCAAAAGCACCTGCTTGACTTGGGTCTTGTTCGTGGCCACACATGGCAAGAGCTTGGTTTTGGCATCCAAACGAAGCGCATGGCGCATGTCTTCCAGCTCCCAAGCGTCTTTTTTGTCCTGCTTATTGGCGGCCACGACAAAAGGCGTGGGGGCGTAGGCGCGGAAGGTCTCGAGAATGGAACGGGCTTCGCGGAAAGTCTCGGGGCGGGTCGAATCAACCATGACAATGAAGCCTAACATGCCCTCCGAGAGAATCTCCCACATGAAGTCAAACCGTTTTTGGCCTGGAGTCCCGAACAGATACAGGACCAAATCTTCATCCACGGTAATGCGGCCAAAGTCCATCGCAACCGTGGTGGCATCCTTGATGGAGCGCTCCGAAGCGCTCGATACTTTCCGCTCAGTGGCCACCACATCAATTTCGCTCACCGATTGGATGAACTGTGTCTTTCCGGCGCTGAAGGGACCTGTAACCACCATTTTGACCGTTTGCATAATTCCTTTCCTTCCCAAATAAAGATTATAACTTCTGGATGCGCCCGATCAGCTTGTTGATGAGCGTCTTTTGTTCCTCTTTATCCTGCGTCGGGAACATCTTGGGATTCACTTGCGGCACCGCATGGGCGCTCAAAGGACGCACCATCTCGACCAATCCCGCTTGAATCAGGCCATAGACGATGCGGCGGATTTCCATATCGCCCAGCTTAGCCGCTGAGGCGATCTGCTTCATCGTGTTCTTCGGATTAATGTACTTGACCACGCGCCATTCCTCGACGCTGAGATTGAGATTCGTCATCGGACGATCGGTGAATTTGAGCGCCATATCGAGGCTGGGGATCTCATCCTGCAACTCTTCCCACTCCCTCAGTTGACGCGAGCCCTCGATGATCAGGTTTTCCAGATCGAGTTTCACATTGATGCGGTCGTCGGGCGGGAGCATTTCGTTCTCGAAACGGAAGAAGCCTTCGACCCAGGTAAAGAGGCGGCGGATCACATCGGTGAAGTAGGCTTGCAGGTTGAGCAGGATATCTTCCTGCGAAACATATCCGGCATTGATCAGTAACAGTCCGAGCTCCTTATCGGTCATCTGGCCGGAACGTTCGGCGATGGCACGATACTGATTGGCATTCAACTTGTTGCCTTTATGGAGGACCGCCGCCAGGCTGTTATCCTCCGCACCGATTTTGGCATAAGCCAGCTTGCCATCCCGGAAGGAGATGTGAGCCTGTTCGCTCGGACCATCCACGACCAGCGTGCCGGTCTTTTGCGCCAGGTTGATCAGGTTGAGCAGTTGGGTTATCGTAAAATCTCGCAGGTTGCCGCGTAAAGCCATATCGCCTCATCAAAAGCCTCCGTGCTGGGGGCAAGTGCAGGAGATTATACTGCAAGAAAGGCATGCGTCAATTAAACCGACGTGCAAGTTTGTGTGAAAGCCGCCATGATAGATACGGAGAACCGTTCCACATGGCCCGCCAAAGATTATTCACTTTATAATACGAGCATAAAATCGTCCATTGGAGGACATCATGCAACAACCGCCACTTTCTTTAACATTGATGCTTGGCTTTACTTGCTTCGCGCTTGCCCTGGTACTTGGGATTCTGGTTCTCGGCTTCGTGGTTTCCTTCCAAAATCGAAAGAAGGACGAGAAAGAGAAAAAAAAGTAGCCCTACCCCACCCCGCCCCTTCCCGGCGGAACGATGGAAGGGGCCATTAAGGTCTCGCTTCCACCGCAAACTCGACGCGCGAAATCGTTCCCGCAATGCTCGATACCATGAACGAAAATGGTTGACTGTTGCCCGCAGACAGAGCGGAAGTCGATTCCCAGCGCCGGACTCCGATCACGCCTCCCGACTCGCCGTAAACGGTCGCCGTGACCCAGATCAATTTGGCGGGAGTGGAGGCAGATGCCGCCAAAACAATTTGTCCACTGACTTGCGCCGTCAATCCCGAGGCATTCACTTGAACTGATGTATTATGCAGCGTCGCCGGAAGATAACGCGGATCATTCGGCTGGATCTCAATCGCCGTCAGGATCTGCGCTTGCGGCTTGGCGTTCAGTGGAATATCCGGCATGAAATAAGCGGCCAACGGCATGGATGAATTCGGTGCCAAAATATCCAATTCAAGTGTCGCGGTTTGGCCGGCGATGGATTTTCCATTGGTATCCAGCAGCGTGATCTGCCCGGTCACATCCTCGATAACGTTGGTCGAACTGTTGTGAACCAGCACAAAACACCACATCCCGCGATCGTAGGTCGGATAACAGGCAATTTGTCTGACGGGCAAGGGCACAGGCGTGGGTGTCGAAGCGCCCGACGAATTTTGAAGGCTTGGAATCTTAAGCGTCTGCCCAATGGATATCGTATTTGGATCGACACTCGGGTTGGCCGCCGTCAATGCCGAAAGCGAAATATTGAACTTCTCCGCGATCTGGCCCATCGTGTCGCCGGCCCTGACCGTATATGTGAAGGGCGTCGGCGAGGGCAAAGGCGTGATTGCAGAGACCACCAACCCAATAGGTTGCGAAGCAGTAGCGGTGGACGTCAACGTAAGGTACGGCTTGATGGTTATGGGGACGGCGCTTGCGTTGGATACATGCGTAGTACAGGCAGCCGCAAACAAAATGCACAAGCTCGCGAACTTTCGCATGACATGATTATAATGGATACAAAATTACCGGAGGCCGTATGGAATATCGTCATCTCGGACGCGCTGGAATTCGTGTCAGCGAATTATCGTTAGGATCGTGGGTCACGTTCAGCAATCAAGTGGATGTGAAAGCCGCCGTAGAGTGCATGTCCGCCGCCTATGATGCGGGCGTCAACTTTTTCGACAACGCCGAAGTGTACGCGGGCGGCAAGTCAGAAGAAGTGATGGGTGCGGCACTCAAGAAACTGGGCTGGCGGCGCGGCAGCTATCTCATCTCGACCAAGTTCTATTGGGGATTAAACAAAAATGTCAACGAAGGGAGCACCCTCAATCGCAAACGATTGATCGAGGGCATCAACGGTTCCCTTCAGCGACTTCAGCTGGACTATGTGGATTTGATCTTTTGCCATCGCCCCGATTCAACCACGCCGATTGAAGAGACGGTGTGGGCGATGCACAACATCATCGAATGGGGCAAGGCCCTGTATTGGGGTACATCCGAATGGGCCGCGGCGGAGATCATCGCCGCGATCGAAATCGCGGAACGGCATCACCTGCATAAGCCCAGCATGGAACAACCCGAATACAATTTGTTCCAACGCCGCCGCTTTGAAAATGATTATGTCCGCCTGTACAAAGAATATGGTTATGGTTCAACCACCTGGAGTCCGCTTGCCTCCGGTTTACTGACAGGTAAATACGGCCACGGCATTCCGAAAGACAGCCGCGGTGCCCTCAAGGGATTTGATTGGTTGAAGGATCAATTGACCAATCAGGAGAATCTCACCAGAGTCCGCGCCCTCGAGCCGATTGCAAAGGAGCTTAACTGCACGCTTTCGCAATTATCGCTGGCGTGGTGCTTGAAGAATCCGTTTGTGAGCACCGTCATCACCGGAGCCAGCCGCGTGAGCCAGGTCCACGAAAATATGAAAGCCATAGAGGTGGAACCCAAGCTGACTCCGGAGGTCCTGCAAAGAATTGATCAGGTTCTTGGAATCGAAAAGAAAGAGGAAAAGGATTAAGCAAGAGGTGGGCGCTTTGCAAGCGACCACCGCTCATAAATCAGCAAAATATTCCTGTTCCACATCCTGCCAGGTCTCATCTGGCAGGTGCATAAAGCGAACCAACGCCGGGTGAATGCGGCGAAGTTCCTCGCTGAGGCGATGTGCAATCCGTCGAATCGAAAAATGTGCGTTCGAGGCGCCACGCAACTGGCAGAAATGATAAGCCTCGCGCAAATTGAACTGCGCCAGCACGCGGCGATTGTATCCGTTGGGGACAATGTATTGCGCGACCTGCGGATTGAACGAATGCAATTTCTCGTACATTTCTGCGGCGGCCGTCATCGCCCGCCGGTACGCGGACTCGCTGCCGGCTTCTGTCAGCAGGCGCGGAACTGCATAACCCAAGCGCGTCGTCAGCAGTTGCGGCGTCTGCGTCATCATGCGATGACGCTTAAATTCGGCATACGCGCCCTGATCCATGACCAGGTCAAATGTGTAGGTTGCATATTCCAATTCGCGCAAGGGAACATCGTGTTCATCCAGCCGCTTGAGCAGAGCCTCCGCCAAGTGAACGCGCTGAGACTCATCGAGTGACTTCACATAATTCAGTGTATCGGTATAGGTTGTGGCGCCGAAGCGGTATAAAGCCGCGGCGAGCACTTTTGTTTCGCCCTGCTCGTCGTAATCAATCAGAGCACAAGGATCCTTTGGCTTACGATTGTTCCATTCAGGTTTTGGATCGGCAAGTTCACACAACTCTTTGGGGGTTTCTATCAAGTATGGCGCCGCCTCCGCATACTTCACCAGTGTTGGAATTTCAGCCTTGGCAACCGACCTAACTTCTTCGCCGACCGCGCGGACTTCGGCAAGCCCGTGCGAAAGCATCTTACGGAGCATGTTTTCCAGGACACGCGCGTTGGCGGTCATTCCCACGTTTGCCAGCGACGCGGCGGGCAGCAGAAAGCGGCAGACGTCCACATATTGAGAGCGAACACGGCGATCAAGCGCCTCCTCCGATTCCTCTGCGCGGCGTCCGGCACGCTGAAGGACGAGTGCCCGCGCGGGGTTGAGTGACTCGTTGTAAGTCTGGAACAAGAAGCGGCAAGTTGCGATGAATTCGTCGCGCAGCGGATGCCCATCCAATTCGGATGGGACCAGGAAATTATCGGTTCCCCATTTTTGATAGCGGGTGGATTTTTCGGTGTAGGAAGCCAGACGATTGGACTCGATGCTCTCAACGGCCAGGCGCGATACATTTTCAAAGGCAATATGAAGGACAGCATGCTCAGCCACAGAGGCGTGTCCATAGCCGACCACCCATTTCTCATGGAACTGCGCCGACTTTTCATCGGTCAAACCGGCGGCGATTTCGCGAAAGGATTCCGGCGAACGCGAGGTTTTTGCGAACGCCACGGCGATGGTCTCAGGGCTATGTTCTTTTGGAGAAAGCAGGTAAATGTGTCGGTCAGGCATGAGTTCTCCTCTCACGGTCGGCAGGATTATAACAAAAAGGACAGCCTACACTGTCCTCAACATTTCGCGCACCCGTGCAATATCTTCTTGGATTTGCGCAATTAATTCATTGACCGAGGCAAATTTTATTTCGTCTCGCAAGCGCCTCACAAATTCGACCTTCACGTCTTTTCCATAGATGTCCTGATTGAAATCGAGGAGGTACGCTTCCACATTGGGGGTTTGTTTTTCGGGCGTGAAGGTGGGATTTATGCCGATGTTTACGGCAGACATATGCTTTCGGCCGTCCACCCATGCCCAAGCCGCGTAAATCCCGTTGGCTGGAATGACTTTCTCATGCGGATAGTCCACGTTGGCGGTCGGGATGTTCATCTTTCGGCCACGCCCATCGCCATGCGTCACCGCACCTCGCAAACTGTAATTCCGCCCGAGGAGTTTGGCGGCATCCGCCACATCACCGACCGAAACCAGTTTACGAATCTCGGTTGAGGAAATGACGCCGCTTTCATCACTGACCGCCTCGATCACTTCCGTAGTGAAACCCATCTCCCTTCCCAATCCTGCCAGACGAGTTGCGTCGCCTTCGCGTCCTTTGCCCAAGGCAAAGTCATAGCCCATGAACAAGTGCTGGATGCCGAGGTGTTCCTTCAAGCGCGTCATGAATTCGCGTGCCGATAAATTGGCAACGACGGCATCGAACGGATGAGTAAGAACCACATCCGCGCCAAATGAACCGAGCAACTCGGCGCGCTCATCGGGCGTGGTGAGGCTTTTGGCCTCGCCCCGCCCCAATACAAAGGCAGGATGCGGCCAGAACGTCAACACGACAGCGGATGCCCCCTTGGCATGGGCACCCGTCGTTAGCTGGTTGATGATCCTCTGATGACCGCGATGGACGCCGTCAAATACTCCGATTGTCACCCAACTGTTATGCAGCTGAAGCTCATCCAAAGAATGCGCGTGAATCATCCGAATATCTGGGAATTGACACCTGCACACCGTGCAAGCGCGGGCAAGAAATACAAAGGCTCTTTTCTATCCTTTGTATCTCTCTTGGTTAGGCCATACTTACGAGAAAAAGACTTTCTTCGGCTGCCACTCGGGCTCGCCGTTTTCGCCCGTGACCAAATCCATCAGCGCGACCAATTCGCCCTGTGTGCTGACTCCGCGTACCAGCCCGGCTTTGGCCTCGGCTTCGGCTTTGACACGATGGCCGTGGCGCACAGCCTCCACCTCGTCAGGACTGAGATCAATGGCAGGCCATTCCGCCAGCGCCTCTGCCGCAGGGATCAGAAATTGATACCAATTCCCGGCGTGAAACGCATCCTGAAGTTTTCGGAGCGGCGTGGCATCACGCAGAGAGAAACGCCCGCTCTTCGTGCGGCGCAGGCCGACGAGGTACGCCCCGCAGCCAAGTGCCTTGCCCAGATCGTTGGCTAGTGAACGGACATACGTGCCCGATGAACAATGCACATCAATCACGACTTCAGGCGGCGCCCACTCGAGCACTTCCAGATGGTGAACCGTGATCTTGCGCGGTGCCAGTTCCACCTCCTCGCCCTCGCGCGCCATCTCATAGGCTTTGCGGCCCTGCACCTTGACGGCGGAGTAGGGCGGCGGAGTTTGCTCAATCTCACCAATGAAAGTCTTAAGCACGGCCTCGAATTGATCTTCGGTTACATTGACTGGTCCCTCAGAGGGAGTCACCTTTCCATCGGCATCAAACGTATCGGTCGTGGAGCCCAGGCGGATAATCGCCTGATAACGTTTATCGGAAGCCGAAACAAATTCCGACAAGCGGACTGCGGGTCCCACCAGGATCACCAGCACACCCGAGGCGCGCGGATCCAAGGTGCCGGTATGTCCCGCGCGCCTTAGGCCCGTGCCGCTGCGAATCACCTGCACGACATCATGCGACGTCATGCCGACGGGTTTATCCACAACCAGAACGCCGGATATGGCGTTCTTTACGTCCTGACTATTCATTTTAGTCTCCATGATATTTTTTCCTCCTACGTCTTTTCCAAGACAAATAAATCCGACACTTTTGTCTTAATTATAACCTAAAGCCTTAATGCTTCCTGAGTTTTTCGTAAAACATTCGTTTGAACTTCGTTCAAATTTCCTTCAACATCGGCACCCGCTGCCGCGGCGTGACCGCCTCCGCCAAAAAATTTTGCAATCGGGGAAACATCGATGTTTGGTTCGAGCGCGCGCCACGATATCTTGACACGATGATCGGATTGTTCCACGAAAATCATCCCCACTTTGAATCCGCCGATCGCAGAAATAATATTAATCAAGTCGGCATCGTCGTTTCCGAAATATCCCGCCGCCTTCCGATCTTCGAGCGTCAGCGTGCCCCAAACGATTCCATTTCTTCCTTCGAGCTTCGAGAGCCCCGCGCCCCAATACCGTGCCGAAGCATAAGAACGGCGCACGAGTCCGCGCATATACAGTTCCGGCATATCCACGCCGGTTTCCATCAAGACGGCGGCCTGCCGCAGCGACTCGGGAGTGACATTGGCCGTACGAAATCCCAACGTATCCGTTATGATGCCCGTCAACAGAGCCGCGGCAATCGGCTTCGTAATTTGGAAACCCCAGGTCGGCAAGCAATCGGTGAGGATGGCTGACGTCGCCACTTCCCCCCCTTCGATCAAGTTGATCTTGCCAAACATCTCGTTGGTAACATGGTGGTCAATGTTGATGTCCGGCTGGCCGATGGTTTCAAACGGTTTGCCCGTTCGCTTGAAGTCCGCACAATCAACAGTAATAAATGCATCGAATTTTCCGTCAACCGCAGTTTTGATCTGTTCAGCGCCTTCCAAGTGCTGGAAGGACGAGGGCACACCGTCCGCCAGGACCATTTGCACCCGTTTATGGGATTGCTGCAGGGCCAGACCCAATCCGAGCAACGCACCAACCGCATCTCCGTCCGGGCGAACGTGGGATGCAATAAGAACCTCTTTCGCCTGGGCCAGTCGAGACTGGATTGCCTTATTGATTGATTCGTTCATTCCGTCATGCCCTCATATTTCATCTATTATTTATTAGTCGCTGTAGAGCGCAAGAATGTTACTGCTCTTTTCCAGGTTTCCGTCTCTGACGCAAGCCTGCCAAAATCTTTTCGATATGATCCGCATTCTCGGGTGTCGGATCCCAATGAAAACGAAGGCGCGGAAAGGCGCGAAGCTCAATGCGCCCCGCCAAGGTCCGCCGAAGGAAGCCGCTGGCTGATTCCAGCCCCGATAATATTTCTGCAGAACGCGCCTGCCCTTCCACTGCAGAAACATAGACATCGGCGTAGGCCAATTCCCTATCCACTTTTACATCCGTGATGTAGATGAGTTTTAAGCGCGGATCGTTAATCTCGCGAATCAGCATATCCGAGATTTCCTGCCGGATGCGATCCGCGATCCGCTGAAGGCGAAGTCCGGACGGCACGCTACCTCACTACACTTCGCTTTTTTCGATCACGTAACAGACCAGCTGATCGCCCACTTGAATGTCATGGAAATTCTTGAAGCCCACGCCGCATTCAAAGCCGGTGCGGATTTCGCGCACATCTTCCTTTTCATGACGGAGCGAGGCCATCTCGCCTTCGTAAACCAGGTCGGCACCGCGGAACAATCGGACCTTCGAATTGCGGCGCAATTCCCCGTCGATGACACGGCAACCGGCCACTCGTCCGAGTTTGGAAGCAGGGAAGACTGCCAGCACTGTGGCGCGTCCAACCACCTTTTCAACCAGATCCGGCTCGAGCATTCCCTTTAATGCTTTTTCAATGTCCTCGGTCATGCGATAAATAATATCGTAGAGCCGAATCGAAACCCCTTCGGCTTCGGCAAGTCGCCTTGCGGAAACATCGGCCTGCACGTTGAAGCCTACGATCAAGGCTTTGGAGGCCGAAGCCAGCATCACGTCGTTCTCGCCGATATTACCCGCTTCCGCATGCAGGATCTTCAGGCCGATTTCGCCCTTGCCAAGTTTTTCCAATTCCACCATCAGCGGTTCAAGCGAACCCTGTACGTCGGCTTTCACGATCAGGTTCAATTCCTTGGCCTCGCCGGATTGAACACTTGCAAACAAATCCTCCAGGGAGACTTTCTTCTTGGCGTGCGACTGCGATTTGTCGGCCTCGATCCGTTCGCCCACGATGGCGCGCGCTTCCCGTTCCGAATCAACGACCCGGAATAGATCGCCCGCCGCCGGGACGTCATTCAATCCCATCACCACTACCGGCGTGGATGGTGCAGCTTTCTTGACCGGCTTGCCTTTGTAATCGGTCATGGCTTTCATGCGACCATACGATTTGCCGGCCACCACGATACTGCCCGATTCCAATGTTCCGTTCTGAACGAGGAGCGTGGCAATGGTTCCTTTGGATTTATCCACTTCCGCTTCAACCACCGTCCCAATCACTTTGCCGGATGGATTGGCTTTGATGTTTGCACTATCGGCCACCAGTAAAATCCCCTCCAGCAAATCGTCGATTCCCTGCTTCTGTTTTGCAGAAACCGGCACCACCATCGTATTGCCGCCCCAATCGTCCGGCACAAGTTCCATCTCTGCCAGCTGTTGCTTGACGCGTTCCACGTTGGCATTGGCCTTATCAATTTTGTTCAGCGCCACGATAACCGGCACGCGCGCGGCTTTCGCATGGGCAATTGCTTCGCGTGTCTGCGGCATCACGCCGTCATCCGCCGCCACGACCAGGATCACAATGTCCGCGCCCTGGGCGCCGCGCGCCCGCATGGCTGTAAAAGCAGCGTGGCCGGGTGTGTCCAGAAACGTAATCGTGCGTCCCTTCTTCTCGACCTGATACGCGCCGATATGCTGGGTAATGCCTCCGGCTTCGCCTGCGGCGACATCCGTTTGACGAACCGCATCGAGCAAGGAGGTCTTTCCGTGGTCCACGTGTCCCAGCATCGTAACCACGGGTGGGCGGTTGACCAGCTTGGTCGCATCTTCATCCGCAATGAGACGCCTCCAGAGCGGAATCTCACCGGCTTCTTCCTTCTTGATTTCTTCGTGTATTTCAGGAACAGCTTCGAATCCATATTCAGCGACCACAATGGCCGCGGTATCAAAATCCACGGACTGATTGATGGTCGCCATCACGCCATTCGCCATTAATTTCTTAATCACCTCGATGGGGCTGATTTCAATCTTTTGCGCCAGATCACGAATCACAATGCCGGCGGGCAATTCAATCTGTTTGCTCATAGGCCACCTCCGAAATTCAAATCATTAAATCAACAAGGCAGATGCATTGCTGATCTAAACTGGCGACGGTCTATGAGCAGGGACTATTTGTTCATAGACACTATTCGCCAGACTCCGTCTGCGGGAGCGTATTCATAAAAGCTTCCAAGCGTTCACGGTCGTCCGCGGTCAACTCGGTTTTCAACGCGTGAGCCAGACTCCCCGCCAAACCGGCCTCCCAACAGGAGCGACGGTCATGCAAGTAGGCACCGCGCCCTGCCAGTTTTCCAGTCGGGTCAACCAGCACCCCCTCGCCTGTGCGAACCACGCGCACCAATTGACGTTTAGCCATCACGGTGCGGCATCCCACGCACGTGCGCTGCGGAACATGTTTCATGCGTTGAACAGGTTTCTTCGACACCTTCATTCAATCCCTCACCGTATTCTCCCCTCCCGTTGGGAGAGGAGAAGGGATGAGGGCCATAAACTATTCTTCTCCGACCTCTTCATCGCCGCGCTTGTGTTTCTTGCGGCCAACCACTTCACCGAGGTCCTCATCGAGCACCAACTCGACACCTTTCTTCTTTTTCTTCTTGCCTTTCTTCTTATCGTCATCCTCGTCTTCTGCCGCCTCAGTGGTCTGGAAGATTTCGGGTTTCATCCTGAACAGTTCATCCAGCGAGACGCCATCTTTGGCGTTCTCGTCCTCCTCTTCTTCGGGGACAACTTTCTTGATCTCTTTCTTGACCTCAGTGGGGACAGCTTCGGCAGGCGCGACTTCAAGCGGAGCTGCTTCAGCCACCGGCGCGGACGGGGCCTCAACCGCCGCTTGAGGCGCCGGCTCCGGGAATTTCACAGACGCTAGTTGCTCCTCGATATTTTGCATAGCTTTTGGCCCAACACCCGGCAGGCCCAACACCTTGTTCGCATCGAGTTTCATGGCCAACATCAAATCGCCGACGGTCTCAAAGTTCGCCTCGGTCAGGATATTAAAGACGTGCTCCTTGAGGCCGAGCTGATCGAGCGGCATGTTAAACGCAGTGGACGGCAACTCTGCTTTGGCCGCGGCCACCTGCTCGTTATCTACTTGAACCACCTCTTCTTTGATCGGGATGGTGCGCCGTTCCACGTGATCCACAAATTGACCCAGCACCGTATACTCTTCCGGCGTGACGGGACGATTCTCCGCCTTCTTCGCAAGAATCTCCTGCACCTGCGGCATGACCTCCGCCGCGGCCGGAAGCGAGTCGGCCAGTGCAGGATCATTCTGCAATTTGGCCAGGGCGTCACCCGCAGCCTCCACGACCGACTTTATGTCAATGCGCCATCCGGTCAGTTTCGCGGCCAGGCGCGCATTCTGACCATCACGCCCAATGGCCAGGCTAAGTTGATCTTCCATCACGACCACCGTGGCCGTCCGATTGCCATCCACCTCATTCAAATACACGCCGCTGACCCGCGCCGGGCTGATCGCCTTGGAAATGTAGATAATCGGATCAGGATCCCACTGAATGATGTCTATCTTTTCATCGTGTAATTCTTTAACAATCGCCTGGATGCGAACCCCCTTGATGCCCACACATGCACCGACAGGGTCCACGCCTGCCTGTGTTGCCATGACCGCGACCTTGGCGCGCGCACCCGGCTCGCGGGCGATGGCGCGGATCTCCACCACCCCATGATAGATTTCAGGGACCTCGTTTTCCAATAATCGCCGCAGGAAATTACGGTGAGCGCGCGACAGGATGATCTGCGGACCGCGCGATCCATCTTTCACTTCCATCACGACCGTGCGAATGCGGTCATGGACCTTGAAGCGTTCGTTCGGGATCTTTTGATTGGCCGGCAGGACGCCCTCCGCCTTCATATCGAGTCCGATGGTTGCGCCCTGCGCGTTGACAGCCTGCACCACCCCGCTGACAATCTCACCCACTTGCCGGGCAAAATATTCCATTTGCGCGGATCGTTCGGCTTCCCGAATCCGCTGCTGAATGACCTGTCGAGCGGTCTGGGCCGCGACGCGCCCAAAGTCGGCCGGCGTGGAGTCGACGATGACCATATCACCCAATTGCGCTTCGGGATTCACCCTGCGTGCCTCTTCGAGCGAGACCTCGGTATTGATTTCCTGTACGCCTTCGACGACTTCTTTTTCGGCGAAGATGTTCACCTTGCCGGTTTCGGCATCCACTTTGGCTTCCACGTGTTGTGCTGTGGAGGCATTGACTGCGCGGCGATACGCCGATATCATGGCAGACTCGATCGCTCCCAGAATGATATCCTTCGATAATTGCTTCTCTTCAAGCACTTCATTGAATGCCAGGGCGAATTCGTTTTTCGTCATACTACCTACTCCGTGATGTTTCCTTATAACAAGCAGAAAAGTGGGGGTTGCCCACTTCTCAATGTCTTCACTCGTGATCTTCCTTGCGGCTGATATTTTAGCATAGGTGCCTAAAAGATGCAAGATATAATTGCTGCTATGGCTAATCGCGATATGCAAAAAGCCGCGTTGCGGGGTGAACCCTCCTATGTTTGGCGCTCAGGACAACAACGCCGTCTCGAGATGATTGTGGGGGCCGCCGAAGGACGGATCAAGGGCCAAATTCTGGAAAACGGCTGCGGCCTCGGAATGTATGTAGAACACCTCACCGAATTCCATGGCGCAGTCTACGGTTTGGAATTTGATTTTGAGCGTGCCGCCGAAGCGAAGAGACGTTCGCCGCGCATTCTCAACGGGGCAGGCGAGCTTCTTCCATTCCCTGCCTCGGCCTTCGACCTGATCCTCAGCCATGAAGTGATCGAGCATGTTCAGGATGACCGTGCCGCCCTGTGCGAAATGGTGCGCGTGCTGCGACAGCCCGATCCAGCGTCGGGGAAGCCCGGCGGACGGATCATCTTGTTCTGCCCAAATCGCGGCTATCCATTTGAGACACACGGCGTCTATTGGAGAGGCAAATATTACTTCGGGAACAAGCCCTTTGTGAACTATCTGCCGCGCCTTTGGCGGGACCGGCTCGCGCCGCATGTGCGCGTTTATTCAAAGCATGACCTGGAAAAACTGTTCGGCGGTCTGCCCGTGAAATTCATTGAACGCACCATCATCTTTGGCGCCTACGATAATGTGATCGTCCGTTTTGGCGCGCCGGGGAAATTCCTGCGCGCCATCCTGCAATCCTTGGAAAAGACCCCTTTAAAGATTTTCGGCCTTTCGCACTTTTGGGTGATAGAAAGAATCTAGCTGTCGATCCCGCGCTACTGAACCTCACGCATGGGGCGATGGGACTCGAAAAGAAATCGCCAGCCAAACCAGCATCAGACCGCCTGCAGCAAACAATCCCGCAATGATCACGAACATCAACTGGGCATTGAAGAGAATGGGCTGATGCAAATTGGCATGGGCCGCCAATTCAAATCCCGCGTGAATGCCCAACAGAACGATTCCAAAAAGTGTGGCCGCGAACGAGCTCAATCGGTCCACCGTCTGCTCGCGTCGTTCAGGTGCGAGCCAATATGTCCGATTGGGTAGATTGACCCACTCCGCCGGCGTGATTAGGACCAAAACCTGAATCAGAACGCCTAGTCCCACAGCCGCGAACATGGTTTCGATCTCAAAGCCGAAGAACTGTTCCTTGGTGGCAAAGTGATCCGGCCTGCCGGCAAAATCGAAATGGGAAGCCATCTGAGCCGGCGTGCTGTTCCACAGCCGCGCGGTTTCAAAAATGCAGAACAGCAAGACCGTGATGAAAAAGAGCCTTCCGAAACGCATTTTCTCTTTCATGACCTTTCTCGTGCAGCGCCCGCCGACGGTTTCCATCGTCCAAAACCGGGGGCCATCCTACGCGCATGCGCAACCCGGACCGTGCGCACCACGTATACCTCCTCGGTCGAAGTATAGAGTGATGTTAAGGAGAATGCAATGACTACTGCACTGAAGTCGGCTGAACAGGAACGTCCGATGCAGAAAGTAATTTATCGAGGCGCCGCCTCGGCGCCAGTCTATGGATTGGGCTTGATCGGCGCCCTGGTTTATTATGTCGGGCATGCCACGACGTTCTGGCTTGGTGTGCTGGGGTTCGTCCAAGCCGTCCTCTGGCCTGCCATGCTCGTATATGAGCTGCTGAAGTATTTGCACGTGTAGCCTCTCTAGTGGTCCACCCTCAAATATGGAGAGGTGGCTTGAGCCCGTCAGGGATGGGTGAGACATAGTTTGCCGCGCCGCGGCGCTTTTTGAATTCGTCCCGCGCCTTGCGAATCAATTCGGGATTCTGCATGAATTCGACTGCGCTCAGTGCCATGACCTTCGCGGCATACAGCATGCCCTTATGTCCAATACCCATTCGGCCCTGCGCGACGGTCTGCCATGAATGGCCGGGAGTGCCAAGCGCCATGCAGGCCGTGACGACCTGACCGGTGGGAACCACCCAGGAAACATCGCCTACGTCCGTTGATCCGGGCTGCACGATGCCCGAGTTATAGGGCGGCAGCACGCTTTCGTGCAGAAAAGTGTTCTTCATGCCCGCGATTTGATCGGCGTCCAAGCCGTAGGAACGCGCAGACTCTTCGAAACTATTGGATGGAATCGTCTTGGAAATCTCCGCGGCAAACCCTTTCTCTTCCTGGTTGAATTTGGGCGCTCCCACCTCTTCCAAAGTGCTTTGCAATACACGATTAATGGTTTCATTCAGTAGGAGATTCGACATGCCGGAATACAATTCGATCTCGAGCTCAGTGCCGGTCATGAGCGCCGCGCCGCGTGCGATATCCTTGACGCGTTCGAACAACGGATTTAGTTGATCCGTGCGTGGGGCGCGCACACTATATAGTGAAGCCGCTTCGGCGGGGACAACATTCGGGGCCGTGCCACCACCGTTCGTGATCACATAATGCACCCGTGCGTCGGGAATCATGTGTTCGCGCAGGTAATTGACGCCCACATTCATCAATTCCACCGCGTCCAGCGCACTGCGCCCGTTGTAGGGATCAGCGGCAGCATGGGCCGGCTTGCCGTGGAATTTGAATCCGACACGATAGTTTGCCAGGAAGTTCGCCCACAGCGTGCCATTGAACGAATCAGGATGCCAGGTCAGACAAATATCGACGTCGTTGAAAAGCCCAGCCTTGGCCATGAAAGCCTTCGCGGCACCGCCCTCTTCGGCAGGACATCCATAATAGCGGATAGCGCCTTGGATATCTCCCGCATCGAGCGCCTGCTGGAGCGCAAAGCAAGCCGCGATACCTGCCACACCCAACAGGTTATGTCCACAACCATGCCCAGTTGCACCTTGGACCAGCGGTTTTCGATAGGGCACGCAATCCTGACTCAGCCCGGGGAGCGCATCGAACTCACCGAGGATACCGATGACCGGGTCTGCGTTTTTTCCATAGCTGGCCACGAAGGCTGTCGGAATCCCCGCCACACCCTTCTCAACGCTGAAGCCCGCCTCTTCCAGCGCCTGGATGAGCAGTTGCGAGGATCGCACTTCTTGATAACCGATTTCTGCAAAACTCCACACCGCGTCGCTGAGGTCCGTGAACGTCTTTTGATTCGATTCAATCCACTCCATGAGGTCCATAAGTTCTCCTTTCACTGCTTGCCGTCTCCCATGCCAGCTGCGGCGCCGGATGGTTATCCGCCTCCCGTTAGAGGAGGAGCCGGCGTCATCTGCGGGTACCGCGAAACATCGATGCGAGGATCGACGTCCAGGTCGGTGGCCTGAATCCAGCAGGGTCTGTGGAAATACGGGTTTGCAATGATATACCAGCCGGGGACGTTTCCAACTCCGAGCAATTGCACGCGTTGGCCTTTGTTGATGTGGCTCTCCAATTCATAGCCGGGTCCCGGCCCGAACCAGCAGGCCGCAAACTTCAATACCAAAGGCAATTTGATCGGCTCCGTGCTGGTGGCCGTGACAGCAGGGGTCTGCGTTGGAGTTGAAGTCAGGGTAACTGCGGGCGTCAACGAGGAGGCCACGGCCGTTTGGGTCAGTGAATGGGCCACCAGCTGCGCCAAGTCCGTCGCCGCCAAATCCACTGGCGGCGGAGTTGCAGGTTGCGCGCAACCCCCGGCGACCACGGCCAGCGCCAGGCCGATCACAGTCAGGCAGAAGAAACCGGATTTCATGTCAACCTTTTTGAGAGGAATGATGGATTCAACGATACACCCATATCATAACTCATGCCCATATTTTTGATGGGATCAAAGGCAAGTATAATGCCTTCCTTCTCATGGCCTCTGGATCCATGCTCGATCGTGTGGAACCCAGGGTGTTGGCATCGCGCCCGATTCGGTCTATACTCAGTATGTATGCAGGTTTCGTCCTCGCACTTTCTGATTTCTGGCCTATTGATTAGGAGTTGAACCGCCATGTCGAGGAACTTGATGATCTTCGAGCAGAGGCAACGCAGACAGACGCTCACCGTCATCATCTGGACCGCGCTGATTGTAGCCGTCGCCCTGGGGCTTTTTGACATCCAATTCAGGACATGGATATCGGTGACAGCCCTGTTCGGCCTGGCTCTTTTCTGCATTTTCATCCTCCTGCTGAACGCCAGAGGATATTTTGGCCTTTCGGCTTTGCTTCTAAGCGTCGTGGTGCTCATCGTCATCAGCTTCAACTTGTTCGACGGCAACGGCGTGCATGATCCAGGTCTCATGGCGTATCCGATCTTCATTATGGTCGGAACGCTGGTCTTTGGAAAACGCGCTGCGCCCTTGTTCGCTCTTGCTTCCATCGGTTCGCTGGCATTGATCGTGTATCTGGAAGTCTTCAATTATATTCATCCGAGGATCGGGCCAGTGACGTTCGGTATTCTGGTTCCAATGGTCGTTCTTCTGCTGGCGGCCTCGGCGATCATCTGGGTCATCGTGAACAACATTGAGAAGAATTTGGAACGCGCCAGGGAATCCGAAGCCGAACTGCGCAGGAACTATGACTTGACGCTGGAGGCTTGGGCCAGGGTCATGGAGTATCGGGACCGGGAAACCGCGGGCCACAGCCGCAGGCTGGTTGAACTCAGCATCAAGCTGGCACAAGCCTTGGGCGTTGGCGAAGAAGAGCAGGTTCAGCTCCGACGCGGCGCATTGCTGCATGATATTGGAAAACTGGCCATCCCGGATGAGATCCTGCTCAAACCTTCCGCATTGACTGACGATGAAAGGAAGGTGATCCAAAAACATCCAGTGTACGCCAAAGAGATGCTTTCAGGCACTCCCTTCCTCCAGCCTGCGCTCAGCGTGGCGTACAGTCATCACGAACATTGGGATGGACGCGGGTACCCGGATGGTTTGAAGGGCGATGAAATCCCATTGTTGGCCCGCATCTTCGCGGTGGTGGACACTTGGGATGCCTTGAGATCGGACCGAAGTTACCGGCTAGCCTGGCCGCCCGAGGAGATCGTCACGTACCTGAAACAAAACGCAGGGGTCATCTACGACCCGCATATCGTTGAGGTCTTTCTTGGATTGGTCTAGGTCAGCATCTCCTGGACACGAGGACATGCGTTCAAGAGATGGTCGCCGAACCGTTCTCGTGACAGCGGCGCCTGCAGAACTTGCAGGCCCAGCAGATTATAATGACCCTATTCCGGGGAAAACATCTTGCCAATAGCCCTTACCGTTGCACTATCTCCGGGGATGTAAACTTGGAAGCGTAGGACGGCCGGCTGTCTGTCGGCAAACGGACATCTGCGAGGTCTCAATTAAAGGGAAAGGAATAATTTTGGCGATCATCTGCACGGAGAATCTCAAACGTGTCTATGAGACCACCACCGGCATCATTCACAGAAAATCGAAGGTGATTGCAGCCCTGGATGGCGTGGACTTGTCGATTCAAGCGGGCGAATTGTTCGGGATGTTGGGGCCAAACGGGGCCGGCAAGACCACTATTACGCGCATATTATCAACTGTCCTTTTACCCACCGCCGGCATCGCGCGGGTGTTCGGGCTGGATGTCGTCAAGGCAACAAAAGAGATCAGGCCGCGCATCGGCCTGGTCTTTGGCGGGGAGCGCGGTCTCTACTGGCGGCTTTCGGGTCGCGACAACTTGCAATACTTTGCCGATCTCTACCGGATGCCACCGGCCATTTCCAAGAGGCGCATTGCCGAGCTGCTGGAGACGGTAGGGCTGACGGACCGAGCCAATGAACGCGTCGAGGGATATTCACGCGGCATGAAACAGCGCCTGCATATCGCCCGCGGGCTAATTCATGATCCGGAAGTGCTCTTCTTGGATGAACCGACCATGGGGTTGGATCCTCTGGCGGCGCGCCAAGTACGGCAGGTGATCCTGGATCTCAAAGCGCGGGGCAAAACGATTTTCCTCACCTCTCATTATATGTTTGAGATCGACGCGCTTTGTGACCGTGTGGCCGTCTTGAACAAGGGAAAAGTAATCATCCTTGATACCCCATCTGCGCTCAAGAGAGTGGTTGCCGACCTGGAAGTCGTGGAGATTGAGTGCTTCGGTGTGCCGGACGAGCTGGTAGCAAAGATACGGTCACACCGGGCCGTCCAAGCGGTCCATGTCGAGAGGTTGGACCAATCCCAACTGCTTCAAATCCAGGCCCCGTCCGGCACGGAACTTGTCCAAGAGTTGTTGGGGATGTTGGAGGGCGTGCAGGTGCGCAAAGTTGTCACGCGTCAGCCAACCTTGGAAGATGCCTACATCAAATTAGTTGGCATTGAATCCAGGGAGGCGTAGTGTGGCTACCCAGAGTCGCTGGAGCATCTTCAGAATATTCTGGAATTCATTCCTCCTGCAAGCGAAAGATCAGGTCCTGCAAGAATCATTTATCACTACCCTGCTGATTCAACCCGCCATTTTTACTCTGCTTTCCGTGGGCACGTACCTCTTTGGCAGGAAGCCCGAATTTGGGTTGTACGCGATTGCCGGAACAGGATTGATCGGGTTGTGGAACAATAATGTATTTACCGCGGGTCAGATCATCAATAGGGAGCGCCGCATGGGCACTCTTACATTAATCCTTGCGACACCCACGCCTTTGCCTTTCATTCTCCTGGGCAAGAGTTTTGCGATCGCCTTAATCTCGCTCATAACCATAGGCGTCACTTTTGTCACCGGGATGATTGCCTTTCAGTTGCCTCTTGGTATCAAAGATCCTTTGACATTTCTGATCGGATTGCTGCTGATGGTCATCGCTCTGACTTGTTTGGGTTTGGTCCTGGGTTGCTTGTTTGTGTTGTCGCGCAACGCAGGTGAATTTGACACCCTTGCCAACTATCCTGTATATATCCTTTCCGGCCTGACCTTTCCCCTTACCTTGTTGCCGCTCTGGACGCGGCCGTTGTCGGCCATTCTACCCACTACCTGGGGCAATATTGTTTTGAGTCAGGCGGCTGCACAGCTCGGACAGAGTATGCTTCCAAGCTATTTATGGTTGATCAGTCTCTCTCTCGTATATCTCGGCGTGGCCGGGCTGCTTTACAAGCGAGTCGAATTCCTGGCGCTCCGCGCCGGTACCCTGGAGCAGTGGTAGTGCGCGCCAATTTGCGGTTATTCTGGAGTGGAGTGCGGGCTTCCTGGGCAGATTACATGGTGGAGCTGACGCCCACCCTATACTTGGGAGTGCATATCCCTCGCACGATTTTCCAAGCTCTATTCTTTGTCCTGATCGCGAAAGCGGCTGGCGGAGACCAATTGGCTCGGTTCGCCCTGATTGGTAACGCCGTCCAAATGGCAGTCTTCTTCGGGCTTTTGTCGATGGAAATCATCATTGAAAGTGAAAAATGGAGCGGCACATTTGAATACCTCATTGCTTCGCCCGCCCACTGGCTACCCCTGATGTTGGGAAAAAGCATGTTCTCTTTCAGCGATGCTTTTCTTAGTACCATCGTTGTGTTCGCGGTGCTGATTCCCGTCTTGAACCTGCAGATCTCGCTTGTGAATCTCCTTGCCTCAGCACCTGTCATTTTGATCACTGTCATCTCTGCCGGTGCGATGGGATGGCTCATCGGCGCCATATGTCTTCCAATCCGTTGGGGATTTCGGATCTGCAATCTGCTTGCTTACGCCATGATGATTCTGTGCGGGGTCAATTTCCCGTTTACCGCACTCCCTCCGATAGTACAAGAGATAGGGCGGCTCCTGCCGGTCACTCACGGTCTCCTGGCGGTCCGGGCAATCATTGATGGGGCAACATACTGGAGTGTGCTGCCGCTCGTAGGGAGTGAAATCCTGATCGCAGTTACCTACAGTGGGCTTGCGTGGATAGCCTTTGGTTATCGATTAAAAGTCGCCCGTCAAAGCGGCGCCTTTGAGTTAGTCTAGCACACCATCCAATTGCATGCTCCTCGACCTCCGGGAAGCGATACGCTAAAAAAAGGATCATCGCTTATCGCCAATCATAGACTCGCTACTTTAGTTACGGATTGAAGGCAGCGGGCGGCAACAAATGCACGCCTGACCCAGGGATGCTCCCTGGAATCTTACCGATCCAAAAATAAGGCCGACCTCCGATTCCCGCGTAAGGCTTCCCGCCTCAGGGTTTTGGCGTCCTCAATGGGTAGGGAGTCATCACCGGCAATTGGGATAGATTCATGCGCGGATCAATGCTAAGGTCGGCAGCCTGTATCCAGCACGGCTGCAAGAAATAGGGGTTGCGGATGATATACCAACCGGGCAGGCTTCCCACACCTAGCAATTCCACGCTCTGACCTTGCGTGATGCTGCTCTCCGTGTTGTAGGTAGGGCCGGGGCCAAACCAGCAAGCCGTTAATCTCACGACCACCGGCGGTTGTAGCGGTTGGCTCGTGGCAGTCGGCGTGGCCAGGACCGGTGTCTTCGTGGGCGTGCCGGACGGTCTGGGCGTGGGCGCTTCAGCGGTTTTGCTCTGTGCCACGGAAACACCCATGGCAATGTTCGTGGCCATCTGCTCGGCCGGAGAGAGGGTTGCTTTGAACGAGCAGGCGGCACTGATGAGAATCACAAGCAACCCAACAAAGCACAGTCGGTTATATCGCACGTTCATATCACCTCCAGGCGGGCGTCCACCAGACCGCAACTCTCCTTCGAAGCGCCCATCCGGCACATCAACGCACCAATTGGACAAGCATGACAGCCAATGCCAGCAAAATCAGCATGCCGACCGCAATGACTGCCATCAATAGCGTTTTGTTCGTGCTGTCTGCTTGAATAACCTTCGGCTGGGCCCGAGAGGGCGTTACCAGCGGGTTTGAAGGCGATACACCCCCACCCGTCTGGAGCGCATCGGGCATGCCATCATGGTCTTTGTCCATGGCGGACATCGCGCTTTCATAGATCCGGCGGACCTCCTCCGGCATCTCGTCGGGACTACTGTAGCTTTTGCCGTTGAAGGTGATCTTCGGCTGGGCATTGACCTGTGTGGATACTATTCCCTTGGCCAGCGCCCGTTCATAAATCTGCCGTACATCCGGCGGCATCTCCGCCGGGCTTGCATATTCCTTCCCGTTGATTTTGATTCTGGTTTTTACGTTGAAATTGACTGGCATCCCAAGCTCCCTTTCCAATCCGTTTTTTCCGAATGAAACCTCAATGGCGGATTATATACTCTGATCCGCATTTACGACATTTCAGTTGGTCAACACCTTATCGGTCGTAGAAGGATCTCAACGAGCATGGCTCCGCCCAGCTCTTTGGTCCTCTCTCCGTGTTGAGCCTCAGCCGAAGGACGGCTGGCGCGTAGGACTTTTGTCTTTTTTTCCCGCATGATATCCGTCATCAAGAAGTTTATCTGGTGCGCCGGCTTCTCGCCAAACTAATCCAGAACAATACCAGCCCAACCAGGATGCCTATAAAGCCGAAAACGAGGACGATTACGCCTCCGGCGTAGTCCAACTTCACCGCTTTAGGGATTTGGGCAGTATTGGCCGGATCGCGGGGGTCATAAGATACCAGTACCTGCTGGCCTGTCTGGTAATCCGGCGGCGCGTCGAGGTTCCCGCAATCGGCTTGATTCGCATTTTGATCCGACTCTTGAAACGAAACGCTTCGGCCGTCCTTCGTTTGGAACTGGAAATCCGTGCAGTAATAATCTTGTGTACCATGCTCACTGGATTCGTACGTGTAGCGGTCATTCCCCGTGACGGTGGCGGTGGCTTGCTCGGCGTTGAGCAGGAAGAGCTTTTCCTTGACCAGCATAAATCCGCCCACGGCCAGCAGCAGGACGCCGATAATCCATAGGATAACTCCAGCGACTCTCATACATTCGCCTTTTCATTCATACACAATCTCCTCAGGTCCTGCGGCGCATTGACCCTTGCGACAGCTTCAAGAATCTTCCAAAGCACGATTGATGCCAAGTATAACGCCTTCAAGCTTATGCATCACATGGCTATCCCAAAAACGAATTCCACTGCAGCCTGGTGAGCGCGAATACGCCGTTCTGCCCTGATCGCGCTACTGCTTTTTCAGGTGCGGGCTCCGCGACGGAGGTCGCCTGCCGCCCGCTGGCAGCTAGCTCGCTTCGGGAGTGCTTCGCGAAGGCCAGCTTGGGCCGTTCCGTGTAATTCATGAGTTAGGTCATGGCGAACAGCGTCAAAGTCTGTGATCTATTGACCGACCCAGAAAGGGCGCAGGGCGTCGGCATGCTGCGGCCGAAAAGTCGCTCCCGACAGATTATTTCGCGAGCACGCCCATTGTTTTCTGAGTGCTGGGGTTGATTCTGATCGGAACTCAATCGCCTCATGTTTTGTTTTGGGACGGTTTCTCTGCGAGCCTGGCATTTGGCCGCTATCTGCCCCGCTCCTGCCCAGATGCGACATGTGCCTCGCGAAGGTGGGGACGATCGGAGGCGGCAAAGGATCCTCGCAACCCTCGTCCAACTTGCCTTTCACCGATGGTCCTGAACTCGCTGAGCTCTTACACCGCAAATCATTTTCGGCTGCGCACAAATTTCACATGCTTCCCAGCGACGTCCACCCGAGCCAACTTCCAACCAGCATTGGTCCAGGCCCGCCTATTGACGTGGTTGCCCTCCCTCTCATGTTGCCACCACCTTTGATCCTCAAACGCAGACGGCGGTAGTTTGAACGCCAGGATGGCCTCGATCTGGGCAAAGGAAAGCGTTACTTCCTCTCGATTTGCAGGAAGGTCACGAAAGTGATTTTCAAGAGGAGTGTATTTACCGACCATCAGGACTCCTTTGGCAGGGCGGGCCTAGGCGGCCCCTTCAGGAAACAGGACGGACCATGCCTTCTCATCGCCCGCCAGTAGACTTAATCCTGCCCGCAAGGGTTTCGTGCATGGCTCGGCGCTAAAAGCTTTGGCCACATCGATCGCCATGGGCGAAAAATAGGCCATGATTTCGCAATACAGGCGGCCTTCCGATTCGGGGCGTATGAATACAGCCATATCCGGCGGCCTGCCCGCGGCGATGAAGGCACCTTGAAAACGTTCTTCGATCTCGGCGGAAGGTGTTGCCGCCGTTATTCCATCACCCAGACTGACCGAATACCAATAATTCATTACCTCAGAACCCTTGCCATTATAGTTCGCTGTGGACATCATGCTCCAGATTTTTAGGCTGCGAGATTCGTCCCTGCGCCCGAGGAGCCCAAGACGGATGATCCGCCCTGAAAACCCGCGCGGCTCTCGAACTCGGGTACAGCGGATTAGGTGGGGACCCCTCGGTCCTCGTCCCCGAGGGCCAATGGATAAGTGGGTGAAAATGCCCGCTCCGAAGCAATGGTCGGATTTAAGGGGTTTCCCCGCCTCAAGCTCAAAAAGAATTGGAACCATGCAGGCGGATTTCAGTCCAGATTGTCGGCTCCGGTCCGCCGCATCGCTGGGCCAGCGCGATCCATTCTGGAGCGGCAGGTTGGCTTCTCACGAACGGATCTCGTTTAGCTCTCGATCGGCTCTCTGAAGTCGTAGATTCCGCCTTGGATTCCCCACTTGCGCTTGCAGTGATGACACGTAAGAAACTCGGCTCGCTCCTCGAGCGGCGCGTGTCCGCACTCAGGACATTTGAAGAATGCTCCTGCCTCACTGCCCACGGCGGCGGGGTCACGGACTACGGCTCTTACGAACACGCTCGGCGTCAATTGGAACCATGCGCCGGTCCATTGGAGCATCGAATCGAAGAATACCAAAAGCGCTAATGGAACCAGCCGCTTCAGGAAGTGGGTACGGAAGTGCGAGACCGTCAACGTCTTTTCGACGTGAAAGTCCAACTCGTGCAACCAGTTGTAGATTGTCTTGGGATGAAAATCGAAGTTGAGCTTTGCAAATTCTACTGGCTCCCGCGTGAATGGGCTCCATGCTTGACGGCGGAACCAATAACGCAGGATGGCCTTGATATTGAGCTTGTTTGCAAATTCCAGGATGAAGGTGGCGTCCGGCGCCAGAACGTTTCGAACCTGCTGCAAGGCCCTCGGCGCCGCAGCCATGTGATGCAGAGTGCGGATCATGGTCGCCGCATCGAACAGTCCATCCACAAACGGCAGGCGATACGCATCCGCCGCCACGTAAACATATTTTTCCGTTTTCCCCAACCGGCCCTGCGCCTGCTCCAACTGGGTTTGCGAATAATCCAGAAGGACGATCCGTTCGAAACCCACGTAGCGCGGCGTGTTGCGTCCCGCGCCCGCCCCGACTTCGAGCATGAGCCGTCCGCCTTTGGGGAGCAGGCGCTTCAAGGCAATCGCCTCGACGCGGTCTTCGTATTCACGTCCGCCCTGCTCCCAGAAGGACGATTGATAATCCGAGCCTTCGTAATTACAAACGGGAGGAGTGGTCATGGGATCCGGTAATTCGGCGGTTCGGTCGTTTTGAAGTTTATGTCGATCGTTGGGCAGCCCGATCTTGTAAAGGCGGAATTACCCAACTACGCGACGATCAACCTCTCAACTACTTCCCGTTCATTCCGCGCCCGATGCCGCGATAGGCAAAGCCCAACTCTTTCATCCGCTCCGGGTCGTAAATATTGCGTCCATCCATCACCACAGGCTTTTTGAGTAATGACTTCAATTGGTCGAGATCGAGCTGCTTGAATTCATTCCATTCGGTCACGACGATCACGCCGTCACAACCCTTGGCCATCTCGTATGGATCGCTGAACATTGCAATGTCAGGCAAAAGCGGACGCGCCACGTCCATGGCCACCGGGTCATAGGCACGCACCTTTGCACCCGCCTCCATTAAATGCTTGACGATATCAATGGACGGCGCCTCGCGCATGTCGTCCGTGTTGGGCTTGAACGCCAGGCCGAACAGGCCAATCGTCTTGCCCTTCAATCCGCCGACCAACTGGCTGATGTGCTTCACGACTTCTGAACGGCGATCATAATTGACATCCATCACCGAATTGAGGATGCGCGGCTGCAGGCCTTTTTCTCCCGCCATGAACGCCAGCGCTTTGACATCCTTCGGGAAACACGAGCCGCCCCATCCCAGTCCAGCGTCGAGGAAATGATGCCCGATGCGCGCATCGTAGCCCATGCCTGCGGCTACCTCTTTGATGTCCGCGCCGACCAGTTCGCACAGGTCAGCCAGTTCATTCATGAACGAGATCTTGGTCGCCAGGAAAGCATTCGAGGCATACTTGATCATCTCCGCCGTGCGCAGATCGGTAATGACGATCGGTGCGCGCAGCGGCAGATGCAGGTGCGCGACCTTCTCCGCCGCGTCGTGATGCAGTGAGCCAATCACCGTACGGTGCGGACTCATGAAATCGGAGATTGCCGAACCTTCGCGCAAGAACTCCGGGCAGGATACCACCCAGAATGGAATCGGCTTGGACTGGGCCTTGGTCACAATGTCGGCCACCCAGTCTCCGGTCCCAATCGGAACGGTGGATTTATTGATGATGATCAGCGGCGCCGACATGTTCTTCGCAATAGATTTGGCGGCGGCCGCCACATACTGCAAATCCGCTTCGCCGTTGTCCGCGCTCGGTGTTCCCACGGCAATGAAGGCATACTCGGCGTCCTTCAATGCTTCGGCATACGAGGTTGTGAAGGAAAGCCGTCCGGCTTTGACGTTGTGCTTGACCAGTTCGTCAAGACCCGGCTCATAGATGGGCATGATGCCCTTCGTTAGATTCTCGATACGCTTCTCGTTCACATCCAATGCCACGACCTTGTTCCCCAGGTCCGCAAAGCAAGCGCCCGTCACCAAACCGACGTATCCCACACCGATCACACAGATTTGTTTCATTTGATTCCTCTCTAAACGAAAGTAAGAATTATTCTTATTCGCCTTCCGGCTTTGTCCGCGGCTTTCGCTTCGCTTTCACAGTTGATTTGGCGATAAGACTTGCAACTGTATCCGTAAACAGCGCAATGTTCATGGGCTTCGAAAGATAACCATCGCATCCGGCATCCAAAGCGCGCTTGCGGTCGCCGGGCAGCGTATGGGCGGTCAGTGCCGCAATCGGAATGTCTTTCGTCTGCGGATCGGATTTGATCCGCTCGGTGGCCGTCCAGCCGTCGATTTCCGGCAGGGAAAGGTCCATCAAAATCAAATCCGGCTTTTCTTCTTTGGCCTTCAGGATGCCTTCACGACCCGTGCGCGCCCAGCGTGTCTCATAGCCGATCCGTTCCAGTAAGAAGCGGACCAGCTCATAATTATCCACGTTATCTTCCACGATCAACACGCGGGCCATCTTCCAATCTCACTTCAAGCTGCCCAATGATACTACGGCTTAGTAATGGGGGCAACTTCTGGTATATTGAGCATATGCGCATTCTCTTTGTGGCTGATGGACGCTCACCCATCGCTCAAAACTGGATCAGACATTTTGCCGAACGCGGCGATGAAGTCTACGTGGCTTCCACGTTCGATTGCGCAGTGGACTTCCCGATTAAGGAATTGGCGGTCATCCCGGTTGCTTTCAGCGGGATGAAGGGATCTGCGGCGGCTTCCCGCCTGGCTGGATCCCAGGCTCTTGGTTTGCGATCCGCCATCCGGCATTGGCTCGGTCCCTTAACAGTTTCGCAGGCCTCGAAGCGCTTGCGTGGTTTCATGGCGCGTGTCCAGCCCGAATTGGTCCACGCCATGCGAATCCCCTACGAAGGCATGCTGGCCGCCGACGCATACGCCGGAATTCCATTGCTCGTTTCAGTGTGGGGCAATGATTTCACCTTGCATGCGCCGTCCACTTCGCTGATGGATCACTATACGCGTTGGACCATGAACGTCGCCGACGCCCTGCATGCCGATTGCACCCGCGATATTCGTCTGGCCAAACAATGGGACTTCGCGCCGTCCAAGCCAACGCTCGTTGTTCCGGGCAACGGCGGTATTCGTACCAATATTTTTTATCCACCCGCAAAACCGGTTGACGAACCCATCATCTTCAACCCGCGCGGCTTCCGCGCCTATGTCCGTAATGATGTTTTCTTTCAGGCGATCCCCAAGGTATTGAAAAAATATCCCAATGCAAAATTCATTTGCGCTGCGATGGCAGACGAGATACAGGCTCTCAAATGGGTCGATGAGCTAAACATCCGTTCGTCAGTGGAATTGCTGCCTGCGCTACCCTATGCCCAAATGGCAGACGTCTTTCGCCGCGCACAAGTTGTTGTTTCACCCAGCACTCACGATGGCACGCCCAATTCCCTTTTGGAGGGCATGGCCTGCGGGTGTTTCCCCATCGCGGCGGATCTGGATTCCATCCGCGAATGGATCACCGCCGGAAAGAATGGAATCCTCGCCGAGGCAACCGATCCACAGAAACTGGCCGATGCGGTTCTCGAAGGCTTGGCAAACAAAAACCTGCGAGAGCAAGCCGCAGGTTTGAACCAAAGGATGATCACGGAGCGCGCAGAATACGGGCGCTGTATGGAGTTGGTGGAAAAGTTCTACTCCAGCTTGATCAGCAAATAGGACGCCTAACCTTTTACGAGTCAGCTCGCGGGGCGCGCATCGATTCCAGTTGTTCGGTCAGCTCGATGCGGCGTGCCTCCGCGGCGTGACGTACATCGTTCACTAGAATTTCACCGCGGGAGCGAATCTCGCGTCGAAACGTTTCTCCCGTTTCTGGCGCAAGCAAAAGCGCGACCGTAGAACCAACCAAAGCTCCCACCACGATCCCGATCATAAATCCAAACATCCGGCGCATAACATTCTCCTTGTACGCGATATCACATCCGCACTTGCAGCAGGTGCAAGTGTTGCGGGCCGGGCAAGCCGATCTCCCCGCAACCGCCCCAGGCAATCATTTCTGATAAAAGTATTATAGGCGAAAATCCACTTTTGTGGAATAATAAAGTTTGCCGCGCGTATCGTCATGAACGCGACGGTATCTACCAAATCTCAAGCTGTGAACGGCGCGGCAAACGGGGAGACCGCGCAGCAACGGCTCCTACCTTTTATCGGAGGACACCATGTCAACTACTGCCCCTGTTCTTACCACTGCAACGATCAGCCCGATCGCGCCTCAGCGCAAGAAGGCAACGATTACAACCTTTCGCCAAAAGAAGGAACATGGCGAACCGATCACCATGCTGACGGCCTATGACTATCCCACGGCCTTGGCGGAGGATCAGGCTGGCATCGATTCCATCCTGGTCGGCGACTCGCTGGGGATGGTGGTGCTCGGTTATCCAACTACATTGCCTGTCACGATGGATGACATGCTTCACCATGCCAAAGCCGTGGCACGCGGCGCGAGCTTTGCTTTGTTGATCGGCGACATGCCGTTCATGTCCTATCAAGCTTCGGCCGAGGAGGCAGTTCGCAACGCTGGACGATTCTTGCAGGAAGCCGGCATGGACGCGGTCAAGCTCGAGGGGGGGCGCGAACGCCTGGAGGCCATCCGCGCCATTGTCGGCGCCGGCATTCCCGTCATGGGACACCTCGGTCTCACGCCGCAATCGGTCCATCAATTGGGCGGCTTTCGTCCGCAGGGAAGGACCGCCGTGGCCGCCAAGCGCTTGCTCGAAGATGCCTTGCTTCTCGAGGAATCCGGCTGCTTCAGCATCGTGCTCGAATCGGTACCCGCAAGACTTGCCAAATTGATCTCCGAAAAACTTGCGATTCCGACCATCGGCATCGGCGCAGGCGTTGGCTGCGACGGGCAAGTTTTAGTAGCCCACGACCTGCTTGGCCTCTTTGATCGCTTTACACCGAAGTTCGTCAAGAAGTATGCGAACTTCCATGGCGAGATGCAGCGTGCCTTCAGTGAATATATCGAAGACGTGCGGGGCCGGTCATTCCCTGCCGTGGAGCATTCCGTGGAGATGGGTGAAGAGGAGTGGCGGGCTCTGCAAGAAGAGATTGTGTGACTGTGGAAATCTTGATCCTTGGCACGGGTGCACTGGCCACCCTGTTCGCTTCGCGCCTGGCCTCCCGCGGACACTGCGTCACCATGCTTGGGACGTGGCCGGAGGGTCTGTCGGCCTTGCGCCAAAGCGGTGCGCGGCTCATGGACGCCAATGGCGATGAAAGCAGCTTTCCGGTCCGCGCCACCAGCGATCCAAGAGAATGCCGGGGCATGAAGTATGCGATTGTGCTGGTCAAATCATGGCAGACGCAACGGGCCGCGCGCCAACTCGCCGAATGCCTGGCCGACGATGGATTGGCCGTCACGCTGCAGAACGGACTAGGCAATCGGGAAATCCTGATCGAAGAGCTGGGCACACCCCGCGTTGCGCTGGGGGTCATAACCCTGGGAGCAACCCTGCTGGGGCCAGGGCTGGTCAAGGTCGGAGGTGAAGGAAAAATATGTGTCGAAGCGCATCCCGCCCTGAACACAACCGAAAATGCCCTCAAGTCTGCTGGGTTTGAGGTCGAGATCGTGGAGGACGCGCTTTCGATGGTGTGGGGCAAACTGGTCATCAATGCGGCCATCAATCCATTGACTGCCTTGCTTAACCTCGCCAACGGAGAATTGCTCCAACGTCCTGCGGCGCTCCAACTCATGCGTGCCTTGGCGCAGGAAACCGCCGCGGTGGCATCTGCCGAGAAGGTGAAACTCCCCTTCCGCGATCCGGCGTCCGAGGCAGAAAACATCGCCCAAAGAACGGCGGAGAACCATTCGTCCATGCTGCAGGATATTCGGCGCGGTGCCCCGACGGAGATCGACTCGATCTGCGGAGCAATTGTCCACATTGGAAAAAAGCATCAGATCGCCACGCCCATCAATTACGCCTGCTGGCAATTGATTCTGGCCATGACGGCAGGAAAATAATCCACTCAACAAGTGCACACATTTTAGGAACACATGGACTGTCCACTTGCATGGTAAGATAAATAAGATTCCATTCGGAGGTATCCATGCGCAGGTGGTTCATGCTGCTGTTCATCGCGGGAATGACGGTGTTGCCGTTTTCGGCCCATGCCCAGAGCGCAATACGATTTTCAACCCTGCAAGTTCAATTGTGGCCCGAATATGACCAGCCGAGCATGCTGGTGATTTGCGAATTCACGCTGGCGGCCGGTGCAAGCCTGCCAACCGATGTGACGGTTCGAATTCCGAAGAACGGGAATCTGGTCGCGGTCGCATCGCTGTCCAACGGACAACTGGTCAATGCCGGATTCAGCGGCCCGACCGGGGAAGGCGATTGGCAAGTGATCAAAGTCAAAGTGCAGACGCCCACCACCTATCACCTCGAATATTACGCGCCGATCTCCAAGACCGGCACGGAACGCCAGTTCACGTATCTATGGATGAGCGACTACCCGATCAACGATTTCAGCCTGAGCGTATGGCCTCCGGTAGACATCACACGGCTCACCACCGATCCACCTTTGACCTCCGTCACCAACGCGGACGGCACCACTTCTTGGAAAAAAGACTTCGGCGCGCTTTCAGCAAGCCAACAGGTCACCCTAAAAATCAATTACAACAAGACCTCCGATACCCTCGCCAAACCGAGCACCCAATCCGGGGTTCAGCCGTCGCAGCCGATCGGATCGAACACGCCGGGCAGTTTCATGTCGACCTTCAGCAATGACCTGCCTTACATCCTCGGCGGCTTGGGTCTGCTGCTGATCGGAGGATGTGTGGTCTATTTTTGGCAATCAGGTCAGGGCGGCAGGAAGGCAACAAGCAGGCGGCGTACGGTGCACGTGGAGAGCGACGGTGACAGCGCAATATACTGCCACCAATGTGGAACGCGCGCCCAGAAAGGTGATCGCTTTTGCCGGGTATGCGGCACAAAGTTGAGGCGCGAAACTTGATGGTTTCGACCGTATTCGCAGAATAAAATCAGGCAAGGGACGTGACAATTGGCTGGGATTTTTTCAGCCTCTATTAATCTCGACATGTAGAATGAAGGTTGTTTCAAAGTCTTATTCGTTTATGAATGGAGGCGTTTGATGGGACGTACGAAATTCATTGTCGGCGGCGTGTTAATTCTGGCGGCGGTTGTGTATCTAATCTTCACCGCCACGAAGGCCAACGCGGAGTACTTCATGACCGTTGACGAACTGAAAGCCAAGGGTGCCAGCATCGTGAGTCAGGATGTGCGCATCTCGGGCGCGGTTGTGGGTGACACCATTCAATATGATGCCAACACGCTGACGCTGACCTTCGACATCGCCCAGGTCCCGGGCGATCAAAAGGAAGTGGACGCTGAGGGCGGACTGGCCGCCGTTCTGCATGCAGCGGTCATTGACCCGAACCGGACGCGGCTTCAAGTTACTTATAACGGTCCGGAGCCTGACCTGCTAAAGAATGAAGCGCAGGCCATCTTGACCGGCCATCTCGACTCGAATGGCGTTTTCCACGCGGATGAGTTATTGCTTAAGTGTCCAACAAAATACCAGAGTGCGGTACCCAATCAAGTTGGTGGTTGATCCGGTGAGGCCTGACTGGAACTCGTCAGGCCTCACTTTCTTTGAGGAGTTTTATGGTTGCTGATTTCGGATATGGAGTTATTACCGTTGCATTTGTGGTGGCGCTTTATAGTGTGGGCGCGGCGATTTACGGCGAGCGAACGAAATCGGCGCGCTGGGTCGAGTCGGCCCGCCGCGCCATGCTGCTGCTGTGGCCACTGATTACGCTTTCTGCCGCCTCGCTGATCTATCTTCTGATCACAAATCATTTTGAAGTCTCGTTCGTTTATGAAGTCACCAGTCGCGAGATGCCCACGTATCTCAAAATCACGGCCTGGTGGGGTGGACAGGCCGGTTCGTTGGTCTTTTGGTCATGGCTGATGTCTGCTTTCGCTTCGCTGGTCACCCTTCGCAAGTGGGATCGCGACCGCGAATTTCTTCCATGGGTGATTGTCGTTACATCCATCACCACGGCATTCTTCCTGGGCCTGGTGGTCTTCTACGAGAATCCATTTGCTTATTACTGGAGCGGGCCGGATCACAATCTCATTGTCGATGCATTGGGGAATCCGATCATAAGCATGTTCGCGCCGGCGGCCGGGGCCAGCATCTACATTCCACAGGACGGCAACGGTCTAAATCCCTTGTTGCGGCATCCGGGCATGATCATTCACCCGCCGATGCTTTATCTGGGATTCGTGTCCTTCGTCATCCCCTTTGCATTTGCCATCGCGGCGCTCATCACCGGCCGCACCGATGACCGCTGGATACGCATCACGCGCCGCTGGACGCTGTGGGCCTGGCTGTTCCTTTCGTGCGGGCTCGTGCTCGGCAGTCGCTGGGCGTATGACGTCTTGGGCTGGGGCGGATTTTGGGGATGGGATCCGGTTGAGATCGCGGCGTTGATGCCGTGGTTGACGGGCACCGCGTTCCTTCATTCCGTGATGATCCAGGAAAAACGCGGATTGCTCAAGCAATGGAACATGCTCCTGATCATCCTGACTTATTCATTAGTAATCTTCGGCACTTTCCTGACCCGCTCCGGCGTGCTCTCCTCCGTCCACGCCTTCGCCCAAAGTGCCATCGGCCCGGTCTTTTTTGTTTTCATCGGCGTTACCTTTATTACATCCGTGGCGCTGCTGATCTACCGCTGGCCGGACCTGCGCGGCGAGACAGAGATGAAATCCATGCTTTCGCGTGAAGCGCTTTTCCTTCTGAATAACCTGTTTTTCATCAGTGTACTGGTTGTATGCTTCTGGGGCGTCGTCTTTCCGTTGATTTCGCAATTGTTCACGGGTCAGACCGTCACTGTGGGCCCGCCGTTCTACCAAACGGCGGTTGCACCGCTCTTTGCAGCGTTGATGTTGTTGATGGGCGTGGCTCCGCTTTCGGCCTGGGGACATTCCAGCCTCAGAACTTTGGGACGCGCTGTCTGGAAATCGGCGGTCGCCGCGCTGGTCGTCACCGCCATCCTGTTCTTCACTTACACCAATAATCCCATTGCCTTGACCGGATTCTTTCTGGTGGCATTGGTCCTATTGGTAACCTTCCAGGAGTTTTGGCGCGCCGCCTCTGCCCGCATGAGAGCGCAACACGAAAATGTCTTCAGCGCACTTTGGCGCCTGGTTGGACGCGACCGCAGGCGATACGGCGGTTATGTGATTCATATCAGCATGATGCTCATGGCGATCGGCATCCTTGGCATCAACCTGTTCCAGGTGCAGACCCAGGGAACCGTGCCCGTCAATGATTCTTTATCGCTCAGCGGCTATACCGTCAAATATGATTCGGTCGCTCAATTCCCGGGTCCCGATGGTCGGCAGGTGACGCGGGCCGTGGTCAGCGTTTATCAAGGCAACAATTATCTGGGCGACTTGTATCCGCGCATTGACTATTACCCGTCCGACCAGCAGAACATGACCATTCCGGGGGAACGCTCGACTTTGAAGGATGACTTATACATCATCCTGGTAGACTGGCAGCCCACCGCGGCCAACGGCGCGACCTTCAAAATCTTCGTCAACCCACTGGTGAATTGGCTGTGGATCGGTGCCATCATCTTCCTGTTCGGGATTATCATTGCGGCCTGGCCTGAGCGCGAAGCGGAAGCGGTTCGAGCGCGGGCGCGCCGCGTTCCGCAGGCTGACCGCAAGCAGCCGGGCGTGGCGGATTGATGGAAAACGCCATGCGCCGAACTTCAATTCACAAAGCGCAAAAAAGCAAAACGCCGTGGAGATATGCGTTTTATGTTTTGGTCGCCTTGCTGCTGGGAATCTTGTTCTCCTACCGGACGTACCGGAGTGCCAGCGCGCAACAGCCTGCGCCAACGCCGTCGGACAATCAGGTCAATCAGATTGCTCATCAGTTGTACTGTCCAGTCTGCGCCAATACGCCGCTGGATGTATGTCCGACGGACGCCTGCCGCCAATGGCGCGATCTGATTCGCCAACAACTTTCGCAAGGCTGGACAGAGACACAGATCAAACAATATTTTGTCCAGCAATATGGCGTGCGCGTGCTGGCTGAGCCGCCTCAGACTGGATTCGATTGGTTGATCTATGTCCTGCCGCCTGTGATCATTTTGATTGGAGCCTTCATCCTCTTCCGCGCCCTGAGGATGTGGACCAAGCCCGCCCCCGCCGGGGGAGGCGATGGCGGTGAGGGCAACGCAGCGAAGGATGAATATGTGGCGCGTCTCGAAGAGGAATTGCAAAAAAGAAATTAATTCTCCCTCACGGATAACAAAGGGCAAGGGTGAGGGTCGGAGAAGGTTATGACTGAAGGTACATCCAGCACTCCACGTCGAGGGGTTCGGCTATGGGTGCAACTCATCATCTGGGTCTCGCTGGTCGGCATGCTGGTGATCGTGGCCATCGAGTTGAACCGTTCGCAACAGGGTCAGGTGGCACGCGGCGACCGAATCAGCAATTTCACAATGCCGCTGTTCAGCGGATTCGAATTGAACGGCCAAAACCAGTTCAATCTCGCCGATTATCGCGGCAAGGTGGTGATGATCAACTTCTGGGCTTCGTGGTGCAAGCCGTGCGAGCAGGAAGCGGCCGATATGGAACAAGCCTGGCAATTTTACAAGGATGATGGCCGCGTGGTCTTCATCGGCGCCGACTATGTGGACACCGAACCGGAGGCACGCGCCTATCTGGCGAAGTTCAGCATCACTTATCCAAATGGCCCCGACCTTGGAACGCGCGTATCACAGTTGTTCCGCATCAAGGGTGTGCCGGAAACTTATTTTATTGATCCGCAGGGTATTCTTCAATACGCTCAAATTGGACCATTCTCTTCGGTGGATGAAATCAAATCCATTATCAACCCATTGTTGAAATAGGAGGGCTTGTGGATCTCAGTGCAATTCTTTTGCTGATCGCCCTGCTCTTGGGCGTCAGCTTATATTTGGCTGCGCCGTTGATTTTCGATTTAAAACGTCACAATGCACATGAAGAGTCCAGTGAAATCTCTTCACTCATGGCGGAGCGCGACCGCGTCATCAACTCACTGCAGGAACTCGATTTCGATTTCAAGCTGGGAAAGATTCCGGACGAGGATTATCCAGCCCAACGCGCGGAGCTCCTGCAAAAGGGAGCGAACGTCCTGCGCCGATTGGACGCCCTGCAGCCGCAGCCTATCAGCGATGCGGAAGTGGAAGCACGCATCGAGCGCGCGGCCGCCGCACGGCGCGCCGATGCCGCCGTCAAAACCGAACCGCCCTCCGATGATGAGATCGAATCGATGCTGGCCGCGCGTCGCCGGGAACGCAAGGGCAAGGCGGCAGGTTTTTGTCCAAAATGCGGCAAAGCGGTGTTGGCTACCGATCTCTTCTGTGCCAGTTGCGGCAAAGCGCTAAAATAAGGGCGCCAGGCGTAAAACGCAACGGATGTGTTTGGTGTTTATAAAAAGGAAACCATGAGATCTCGTCTTGTATTTATCATTGTTCTGATAACCTTAGTCCTTACAGGCTGCAGTCTCGCGTCGGATATCACTCCGCCGCCCAATTATGTTTCCCCCACCCCCCTGCCAACACTGGGCGCGCTCTATCCTGCCTCCGCGCCAGATATCCAAAATGGTGCAATGGTCTTCTCACAGAACTGCGCGGCCTGTCACGGCGATACCGGTCTCGGCAACGGGCCTCAAAGCCAGCAATTGCCGGTCACCGTGCCGGCGCTGGGCCTGGCAGACACGGCCCGCTCGAATTCGCCCGCACAGTGGTTCACCACTGTCTCGCAGGGAAACCTTGATCGCTTCATGCCGCCTTTCGTCGGAGACTTGAGCGATCAGGACCGCTGGGATGTTGTTTATTATGCGCTCACCCTTCACGCCCAACCCAATCAAATCGCGCAGGGCAAAGCATTGTTTGATTCAGATTGCTCCGGTTGTACGGGCAAATTCACCGACCTGAAGACGATGGCGGCGTTATCCGACAACGACATCATCCGCATCATCAAGAATGGTCAGGGAGATGTTCCCGCCTTTGGCAGGAACTTCAGCGATGACGAGGCTCTGGATGTGGCGATGTACATTCGCACGCTGACTTTTGCTTCCACGACTTTGACGGCCCGTGCGGCGACGACGGCGACCTTGACCACGGCCAGTGTTCCATCGACGGCTAGCGAGTCAACGCCCGGACCAATTGCTGCGACAACCACCGCAATTCCATCCACAAACGTCGCCGGCGCGGGAACGGTTACTGGCACCATCCAATTTAATAACGGTACGCTCCCAGCCGGTTTGACCGTAATCTTGCACGGCTTCGATCATCCTCAAGATCCAACCAGCACGCCGCAGGAAGTTCTCACGCTAACCTCCACCCCGGCACCGGATGGAACCTTCAAATTCGAGAATGTCGCACTGCCGGTCAACCGCCTCTTCACGGCCGAGGTGGACTACAAGAATGTTCAATATCAATCCGATCCCGCAACGGTTGCGGCTGGAATGACCAACCTTGTCTTATCCCCGCTCAATTTATACGACACGACCGACGATTTCAGCACGCTGAGCTTCGACCAGATTCATCTTTATTTCGATTTCGCGACGCAGGGCCAGGCACAGGTCTATGAAATCTATGCGTTCACGAACGCAACCGATAAAACGGTCATTGTTTCAACAGACGGAGCCAGTTTCCCCTTTGTCAAGATCCCCGACGGCGCGCAGAATGTGAATTATCTGGCGGACCAAAACAGCCCCACCTTCGTTGGCACGGGGGCGAACGGGGTGGCCGCACCGCCCAACGCCAAACCGTACGCGATCATTGCGACTTTCAACATGCCCTACAGCGGGCAATTGCAGATCCAACAACCGGTGGCGGTCGACTCACCCTCCATGGTTCTGCTGATTCCGGCCGGAATGAACGCCAGCGGGAGCCAATTGACCGATGTCGGTCCCCAGACCATCCAGAACAGCAACTACGAGGAGTATTCTGCCAGCGATCTTAAAGCAGGGGATCTGGTGGACTTCGCAATCACCGGCACTCCAAGTGGCACGGTTCCAGCCGCCAACAACTCACCGGCCGCTCTCTTCCTCGCGGCGGGCGCGCTGGGAATAGGTTTGATCGCAGTGGGTGCCTGGTTCTATCTCCGTGACCGGAAGAACCCACAGCAAGTCGAGGAGCATGAATTTGAATCGGCAGATGAGGTCATGGATGCCATCCTGGCTCTGGATGACCTGCACCGTGCCGGCAAGATCAGTGACGAAGCCTATCAGAGACGGCGTGCAGAACTGAAAGAGATACTTAAGGAAATGGCGTAGCCGGTCCAATATCAAAGACCAATATTCGAAAAAGGGAAAATGATCACCGTTCACAACCTTGTCAAACGCTACGGGATGAAGACCGTCCTGCGCGGGCTGGACTTTGAGGTTCAAGCCGGCGAATTCGTGGCGTTGCTGGGTCCAAACGGAGCAGGCAAAACGACCTTTCTGCGCATCCTCGCATCGCTCTCGCGTCCGTCGCTTGGCGAAGTCAGCATAGCTGGTTATCGCCTGCCCGGCCAGGCCGCAGCCGTGCGCACGCGCCTGGGCGTGGTCTCGCATCTGCCTTTGCTTTATGGGGATCTGACCGCCGAAGAAAATCTGCGTTTCTTCGGGCGCATGTATGGCGTTTCCACGGTCGAACCCCGGATCAGGGAAGTTCTTGAAATGGTTGGTCTGGCCCCGCGCCGACGGGATCTCGTCCGCACGTTTTCGCGTGGCATGCAGCAGCGTCTCGCAATCGGACGCGCCGTGTTTCATGATCCCGACGTGATGTTGTTCGATGAACCGTATACCGGTCTCGATCAGGATGCGTCGGCGATGCTCGACGACGTGCTTCGCTCGGTCGCGGCCAGCGGCCGCACCGTGGTGATGACGTCTCACGATCTGATGCACGCTGAAGAACTTGCCAGCCGCTTCGACATTCTGTCGCGCGGCGTCATTGGCACGTCTGTCACACGCAAACAACTGGGCAAAACCAATTTGCTAGCGTACTACAAGAGAGCGCTGCTAGGTTAATATGGCAGCAACCCTCAGCCATCGCCCTTCCAAGGCTTCGTTGATGAAGGCGGTCCTCGCCATCACAGGAAAAGATCTCGCCGCCGAATTCCGTTCCCGCGAGATTTTTTCAGCGATGCTCGTCTTCTCTCTGCTCGTCATTTTGATATTCAACTTTGCACTTGAACTGGATATCGCCACTCGCCAGTCCGTGACGGCAGGCGTGTTGTGGGTCACGTTTGCCTTTGCCGGCACCCTGGGTCTCAACCGCTCGATGGCGGTCGAGAAGGACCGCGGCTGCCTCGATGGACTGTTGCTGGCGCCTGTCGATCGTTCTGCCATCTATTTTGGAAAGGTGCTCAGCAATTTGGTCTTTATGTTGATCGTGGAGGTCATCGTCCTTCCGGTCTACGCTTTTCTCTATAATGTCAATCTCTTCAACGTCGGATTATTGCTGGTGATTCTGCTCGGTTCGATTGGCTATACCGCGGTTGGGACCTTGCTGGCAAGCATGGCGATTCAGGCGCGCACGCGGGACGTGCTTCTACCGATCCTGTTGTTCCCCGTCGCGGTCCCGGTCTTGATCGCCGCCGTCAAAGCCAGTGAGGGCTTCCTGGCGGCCAACGACTTCAGCACGATCTATGCGCCGCTCAGCCTGTTGATCGGTTACGATGTGATTTTCATTGCCATCGCCTATATGGTCTTCGACTATGTGGTCGAAGAGTAAAATAAATCCATGAAAGGACTGTTATGCGATCCAAACCCTTAACCTTAAAAATTCTTGATATTGCCTCGCTGCTGGCCCTAGCCGTTGCGACGTATCTCGCCCTGATCTATGCGCCCGAGGAAGCCACGATGGGACAGGTCCAACGCGTATTCTACTTCCACATTGGCACGGCCTGGACAGGCTTACTGGGCTTTGTGTTCGCAGCAGGATTGGGCGTTGTCTACCTGATCAAGCAGGACCTTAAATGGGATATCGCTGAGGTGGCCGCCGTAGAAATCAGCGCGGTGTTCTTCTTCATCACGATCCTCCTCGGCTCGATCTGGGCACGGCCGATTTGGAACACCTGGTGGACTTGGGATCCGCGCCTGACGACCGCAGCCATCACAGAATTGATTTATGCGGCTTACTTTATGCTGCGTGAGGGCATCGAGGATCCCGACCGCCGGGCGCGTTTCGGCGCAGTCTACACCTTGGTCGGCGGACTGAGTGCGCCGATCACTTTCTTTTCGATCCGATTGTTCCGCACGATCCATCCGGTAGTGATCGGCAGTGGCGACCCTGGCGCAACGGGTGCCTTCGCCATGACGTCCGGCATGCTGCTGGCTTTCTTTTTTGCCCTGTTCACGTTCACGCTGATCTTTGTTGACCTGTTCTGGAATCGCGTCCGGATGGGTCAGTTGGCGGCGAAGGTCGAACAGCTCAAAATCAATCTTATGCACTAGGGGTTTAAGGAGTGATTATGTTGCTTCTCGATGCGCCTCCTGATACATCCGCCTATATGATCGCCGGTTATATCGTCTTCTTTGTGGTCGCCGCCATTTATCTTCTCAGCCTGCTGGTACGCTGGCGCAACCTTCATGAAGATATGACGACGCTCGAATCCATCGAAAAGGAAAGCAAAGTGATCCCTCAAAAGACGGTGCGGACGGCGAAACGAAAAGGCGCCAACAAAAAAACTGCGAAGAAAAAGTAGGGTGATTGCCTCCGTTTTCCATTATGTGCTAAACTAAAAAGAAATTGCCCGCCCCTCCTTGCCTCCCCCGTTTTCTACGAAATTCGAGGAGGTGACTGCCGAAGGCAGGCCGTACTTCACGGACAGTTCGGAGGGGCGGGCCACGGAGACATTCATGCTGACATCCATTGAAAAAATCCTCTTTGCAATTGCAACCATCGCGTCCCTTTATTTCACCTACCGGGGTGTGGATCGCATTGTCAAACTCATTTCCAGCGGACAGGGCAAGCCTGACTGGAAAGCCGCCTTCAAACGCATTCCCCAAGTCTTGACGAAAGTCATTTCATTTCAACCCGTTTTTCGTTTTCGATTATGGTCCAGCATTTTGCACGCCCTCATTGGTTGGGGTTTCCTGATCTTCTTGGTGGTCAATCTTTCGGATTTGATCTACGGCTACACCGGTTTCAGCATCCTGAATCAGACTGGATATTTCGGGGATGTGTACCGCTGGCTGGCGGACATCGCCAACCTTGCGATTCTCTTCGGTATGATCGCCCTGGTCATCCGCCGCTTCATCCTGCGACCCGTCACGCTGTCCACGCGTGCGACGACATTGCTCAACCCGAAGGCGCGCTTCGGCATCAGCCGAGACTCGGCCATCGTGGCGGCGTTCATTATCGTACATAACGCCTGCCGCTACTTGGGGGAGTCGTTCAGCGTGGCATTAAGCGGTTCTGCTGACAAATGGCAGCCGACCATTTCGGTGGTGGCCGGCCTGTGGGCTGGAATGAGCGCCAACTCCCTGATCATCGGCGAGCACGTGATGTTCTGGCTATCGCTGGGCGCGGTGCTTGCTTTCCTTCCGTATTTCCCCTATTCCAAGCATATCCATCTTTTCTTCGCCCCGTTGAATATTTGGATGAAGCCCGAGCGCCGTTCGATCGGCGAATTGAATTACATCAACCTCGACGATCAAACCATCCAGCAGTTCGGTGCGGCAAGCCTCAAGGATTTGGGCTGGGAACAAGTGATGGATGGTTACGCCTGCATCATGTGCTTCCGTTGTCAGGAGGTGTGCCCGGCGTACAACACTGGAAAGCTGTTGTCTCCGGCCGCATTGGAGATCAACAAACGTTATAACTTCAACTACGGCGGCGGCACGGATAAACCGATGTTGGATTTGATTTCAGAAGAAGCCGTCTGGGCGTGTACCTCCTGCGGCGCGTGCGTGGATATTTGCCCGGTCGGCAACGAACCGATGCGGGATATCCTAGAAGTGCGGCGCAATCTTTCGATGATGGAAAGCAAATTCCCGAAGCAGTTGGAGAACGCCTTCAAAGGCATGGAACGCAATATGAATCCTTGGAACGTTTCGCAAGCCGACCGAATGAAATGGGCGGACGGTCTGAGCGTGCCGACGATCGAAAAGAATCCGGAACCGGAAATTTTGTGGTGGGTCGGCTGTGCGGCTGCGACGGATGCACGCGCCCAAAAGACCGCCCAAGCCTTTGCCAAGATCCTGAACGCGGCGGGCGTCAGCTATGCGGTGCTTGGATCCAATGAACAATGCACCGGCGATTCCGCACGCCGCGCCGGACGCGAAGATATCTTCTTCGGCTTGGCTTCCGCCAATGTCGAAATCCTGAACGAAGTAAAGCCAAAAAGAATCGTGACCACCTGTCCCCATTGCTTGCATACGCTTAGGAATGAATATCCCGCCTTTGGCGGCAACTATACCGTCATCCATCATACGCAGTTGATCAATGAACTGGTCGGGGCAGGAAAAATCCAGATGAATCTGGATGGCGATGCGATGAGAATCACCTTCCACGATCCGTGTTATCTGGGACGGCACAATAAAGTCTTCGACGCGCCGCGCCAAGATTTGAGGTCGGCCGGCTTGGAAGTGGTCGAGATGCCGCGTAATTCAGCGAAGTCATTCTGCTGCGGCGCGGGCGGCGCCCAGATGTGGAAAGAAGAAGAGAACGGCACAAGCCGCGTCAATACGGTCCGATTCGCAGAAGCAAAAGCAACCGGGGCGAATGCCGTCATCGTTGGCTGCCCGTTCTGTTTGACAATGATGAACGATGCCGCCAAGGCCGATGGTGATACGCTGCAGGTCAAGGATGTGGCGGAGGTCGTGGCCGAGAAAATGAAATAACCGAGCTGCAGCCAACCAGGTACAAGTAGTGAAACCAAGGAAATTCCTGCTGATCACGGTCAGTGTTCTGGTCATTGCTCTGATCATTTTGTATGCATGGACCTCGGGGCTCTTTTCGCAGCTTTATCTTGCAACTGCCACGGAAGTGCTGTTGGCCAAGCATGGCGATGCTCTGGTCCAAATCCGGTTCAATTTAACCGATCATATGAATCAGGTGTATATCCCAGAGGGAGAATTCATGATGGGAGAGAACACAAAATTCAGCGGATTCAAAGCCCACAAGGTTTATCTGGACCCGTATTGGATTGACCAGGTGGATGTGACCAATTCAATGTATGCCAGCTGTGTGAGATCAGGCTCGTGCAGTCATCCGGCACGTTACGATAACTATTTTGAGGATCCCAACTATGCAGATTATCCGGTGGTGTATGTCACCTGGTATGCCGCGCAGGCCTTTTGCAAATGGGAAGGCGGTGGACTTCCCACGGAGGCGCAATGGGAAAAGGCCGCCCGCGGTCTGGATGGGCGTCCTTATCCATGGGGAACGGGCACCCCGGCCGACTCGCTATTGAATTACAACGACGACCACGGCGACATCGTGTCCGCTTACGACTATCTGACCGGAATTAGCCCCTATGGCTTGTTGCAGATGTCGGGCAATGTGCGCCAGTGGGTATCGGATTGGTATCAACGAAATTATTACTCCGTCTCGCCGTACAGGAATCCGCAGGGACCCGCCGGGGGCCAGGAAAAATCCCTGCGAGGCGGCGGCTTCGATGACAGCGCGCAAGAGGTCGAAACCTATTACCGCGCCTATCATTGGCCGACCTCGGCGGGGCAGGATCGCGGCTTCCGCTGCGCCTTCGATGCGGAAAAATGATCAGGGCCAAGGTATGATCTGGAGAAACCGACCGAAAACATCATCGGCTGCCGAGATGAAAAGGTAAGTAATCCATCTCATTTTGTATCAAATAGTTATATAGTATTGGTGCAGAAAAAATGCCAATGTTCGAGAACAAAGGTCAGTATCTCTTGATGACCCCCTCGGAAGGTTATTCCGTGGAAAGCTACAAGAAAGCGATAGCCGAAGCCCGCGATCTTTGCGAGCAATATGGTCTGACCAAAATGCTTGCTGATGTTCGGAGGCTCGATTACCCCATCTCCGCCGCCGATCGATTCGAAATCGGCGTGGAGATTGCAAACACATTCGGAGCCAAGATTCAGTTCGCGATCCTTGCGCCAGCCGCAATGATCAATGGGCTGGTGGAAAACGCGGCGGTCAATCGAGGCGGAAATGTACGCGCCTTCAGCAACATGGAGGAAGCCAAAGAATGGCTCGGAGTGAAATAATGCAGAAGCGGTTGAAACCGCAGCAGGCGGACTAGGATTGCGCAGCATTTCTCTCTTTCCGTTATAATTCCCTTCTGCATAACCAAAGGAGAGAGACCCATGCCCAAAACCAAGGGCGCCATTGCATTACCCCTCGAAAAAGAAGAGATCCTCAGCGATTATCGTCTTGCCTATCGATCGCGGCAGGCGAGTCTGATCGGTCATCGCGAAGTGCTGAGCGGCAAGGCCAAGTTCGGCATCTTCGGCGACGGCAAGGAACTGGCGAACATCGCCATCGCGCGCGCCTTTCGCAAAGGCGACTGGCGTTCCGGCTATTATCGCGATCAGACCTGGATGGCGATGCTTGGCGTGATGAGCATCCAGGAATTTTTCGCTCAGCTTTATGCCCACGCCGATTTGCAGGCCGATTCCAATTCCGCGGGACGCATGATGAACGCGCACTTCGCCTCGCGCTTCATCGGCACGGCTGGCACGTGGAAGGATCAAACCCAATTGTACAATTCTGCGGCAGACGTCTCGCCCACCGGAACCCAGATGCCGCGCGCGGTTGGACTGGCTTACGCCTCCGTGGTGTACCGCAACCTCGATCCATCTAAGAACTTCCAAGAGTTTTCGCACAACGGTGATGAAGTCGTCTTCGCAAGCATCGGGAACGCCTCAACCGCCGAAGGAATGTTCTGGGAATCGATCAACGCCATCGGCGTATTGCAAGCGCCGGCGGTCATCACGGTGTACGATGACGGTTATGGCATCTCCGTGCCGAACCAATTCCAGATGGTCAAGGAGAATATTTATGCCATTTTGCAAGGCTTTCAACGCGAGCCGTGCCTCGAGGAAGATTGCGAGCGCGGCTACGATTTGTATCAGGTGCGCGGCTGGGATTATCCGGCACTGATCGAAACCTATCGGAACGCGGCGAATATCGCGCGTAAATATCACATCCCGCAGTTGGTGCACATTATTGATCTTACCCAACCGCAGGGGCATTCCACATCCGGCAGTCACGAGCGATATAAGACCCCGGAGCGGCTCCAATGGGAAGAAGAATTCGATTGTGTTAAGAAGATGCGCGCATGGATGATCGAAAACCGCCTCGCCTCGGAACCGGAGCTGACCGCGGTCGAAAAAGCAGAATACGAGGCCGTGGAAGGAATCCGCAAAGCCGCGTGGGACGCCTATCTCGAACCGATCCGCAATGAGCGCGCCCAGGTGATGGACATGCTGGATGAGATCGCGGGGTCTTCAGGTCACGCGTCAGAATTGAATGACATCAAAGAACAACTGTCCGCACTCCCTGCGCCGCTGCGGCGGGATATCCACTCCGCTGCGCATGAGGCATTGCGAGTCCTGCGCGATGAAGAGAATCCCTCGAAGCCAATTTTGATTCAGTGGAAGAATGATCAGGATGCGATCAATCTTGAACGCTATGGTTCGAAGGTTCATAGTGAAAGCGCGTTGAAGATCGCGGAGGTCAAGCCGGTCTATTCCGATTCGTCTCCAACGCTGTTCGGTTTCGAGGTCATCAATGCCGCCTTCGATTCCATCCTGGCGCGTGACCCGCGCGTGATCGCGTTCGGCGAAGATGTCGGTTTGCTCGGCGATGTGAACCAGGGCTTCAAGGGGATGCAGGAAAAATACGGTGCGCTGCGCGTTACCGATACGGGTATCCGCGAGGCCACGATTCTAGGACAAGCCATTGGTATGGCAATGCGGGGGCTGAGGCCGATCTGCGAAATCCAGTATCTCGATTATTTGTTATATGCGTTACAGACTATATCCGACGATTTGGCGACGCTGCACTGGCGCTCCGCGGGCGGACAATCGGCGCCGGTCATCGTTCGCACCCGCGGACACCGTCTCGAAGGCGTATGGCATTCGGGTTCATTGATGTCGGGTATCATGAATTTGACGCGTGGCATGAATATATTGGTGCCGCGCGATATGACCCGCGCCGCAGGTTTCTATAACACGTTGTTGATGTCTGACGAACCTGCCTTGATCGTAGAAGTGCTGAACGGTTATCGCGTCAAGGAAAAATTGCCTGATAACATCGGCGAACTGGCCGTTCCGCTTGGCATGCCCGAAGTGATCCGCGACGGGCAGGATGTCACGATCGTGACGTATGGCGCGTGCTGCCGCATCGCGCAGGACGCGGCGGAGAGGCTGAGCCAGGTCGGGATCGAGGTCGAAATCGTGGATGTGCAATCGCTTTGGCCGTTTGATGTCCATGGCAAGATCGTCGAGTCATTAAAGAAAACGAACCGCGTTCTCTTCTTGGATGAAGATGTACCTGGCGGAACGTCTGCGTACATGCTGCAAGAAGTCATCGAGAAACAAGGTGGATACTATCATCTTGACTCGGAGCCGCGCACATTGAGCGGAACCGAACACCGCCCTGCCTACGGGAGCGACGGCGATTACTGGTCCAAGCCGAATGCGGAGACGGCCTTCGATGCAGTGTATGACATGATGAATGAAGTGGATCCGCTTTCATTCCCGAAAATTCGTTAACCGCCAAGAATACGAAGGAGACAAATCATGGCGACCAAGGTCTTAGTCCCATTGCTGGGTGAAGGTGTGGAGGAGGTAACGGTAACGAAGTGGCTCAAACAAGAAGGTGAAACCGTCAAGGAGCTGGAACCCTTGTTGGAAGTCAACACGGACAAAGTCGACACCGAAATTCCCGCACCGGCATCCGGAACGGTATTGAAGATCGTCGCGCAGGAGGGCCTGCCGGCAAAAGTTGGAACGATATTGGCGTTGATCGGCAAACCGGGCGAAAGCCTGGATATATCAAGTTCTTCAAAGCCAAACCTTCAGGCGGCCAAGCCGTCGGCCGCCGACTCCCAATCCGCCCAGGTGGTCCCGCAACGCACCATGGAAAAAAAAGAAATCGGTTTCATTTCGCCCGTTGTCGCAAAGATGGCAGCGGAACATGGCGTGAACTTATCAGAGGTTCAAGGTACAGGCTTGAATGGACGAGTCACGAAGAATGACGTAATGAACTTTGTGAAAAGCGGTGGGGCTGCATCCGTTAACCCTTCCAACCTGAAACCTGCCAACATGCAGCCCATGACGGGCGATCAACTTATCAAACATAGCGTCGTCCGCAAACAAATCGCCCAACACATGATGCTGTCCAAGCAAACATCTCCGCATGTACTGACAGTGATGGAAGCGGATTTGACCAGGGTCCTTGCACATCAAAATGCAAGCACGGAGCTCTTCGCCCGCGACGGGGTCAAGCTGACACTCACCGCCTACTTCCTGATGGCGATTGTCGCGGGATTGAAGGCTTTTCCATTGACAAACTCGTCTTGGACCGAGGCAGGTGTCCTTGTTCACAAGGCCATCCATATCGGCATGGCGACTTCGCTGGGTGAGGAAGGTTTGATCGTTCCGGTGATCAAGAACGCGGATAATCTTTCTTTACTGGCCATGGCAAGATCGGTCAATGACCTGGCCAGCCGCGCTCGCGGCAGGAAGCTCCAGCCTGACGAAGTCAAAGGAGGAACGTTCACGCTGACCAACCACGGCGTGAGCAAATCGTTGTTCGCATTTCCGATCATCAATCAACCTCAATGCGGAATCCTGGGCGTCGGCGCGATGCAGAAGCGGGCCGTTGTGATCAACGATGCGATTGCGATCCGTCCCATGGTTTATTTATCGTTTGTCTTCGATCACCGCATTCTGGATGGGGCGTCCGCGGATTGGTTCTTGATGAAGGTTAAAGAAGCTTTAGAAAATTGGAGTTGAGAAATGAGCGCTGATATAAATGTCCGTAAAGATCATTCTGAGGCAAGGATCCACCCGCCCATCCTATGGCTGTTTCATGTACTCGCAGCAATCCTGCTCAGTAAATTTTTGCCATGGCCTTTTGCTTTTCCAGATGTCGTTAAATGGCTTGGATTCGCTCTGGTCATCCTCGGGCTTGGACTCGGCCTAAGCGCAGTCAATGGAATCTGGCGTGCGCGTACTACGCTTGACCCGCATGGATCGGTGAGCGACATCGTTACGAGCGGACCTTTTCGCTTCACGCGCAATCCCATGTATTTGGGATTGACCTGCTTTCTAACGGGTATTCCTTTTATATTCAAATCGTATTGGGGACTAGTCTTGAGTCTGTTGTTCATTGTGCTAATGAATTTATTGGTCATCCAATACGAAGAAACATATCTGGAACAAAAGTTTGGAGAACAGTATACAAGCTACAAATCGCATGTGAGGAGATGGATTTAAAATGAATATCAAAACTTCCAACATCCAATTGAAAGTACATGATAAGTCCGTCAATGCTTACCTTGCATCGTCTGAAAAAAGCGGACCGGGCATTCTCGTTCTTCATGCCTGGTGGGGACTCAAACCTTTCTTCAAACAGGTCTGTGACCGACTTGCCGGGCAAGGTTATGTGGTGCTTGCACCTGACCTTTATCAAGGAAATATTGCCACGACCATTGAAGAAGCTCAAGCCTTCCATGATAAATTTGAAGGCGAGCTCATGGGCAACATGGTCAAGGCCGCGAAGGATCACCTTGTATCGCTGCGCCCGGGCAGGCCGATTGGCGTGATGGGATTCTCGATGGGCGCGGCTTGGGCTATTGCGACGATGAGCAAAGAGCCGGACGTTGCCGCGACAGTTTTATTCTATGGCGCTTACAGTCCGGACTTTAGCAAGGCGAAGGCAAAAGTTCTCGGACATTTCAGTGACAACGATGAGTGGGAACCGATAGATGGTGTGCGAACCATGGAGCACGATATGAAGAATGCCGGATTGGATGTGACGATTCATATTTACCCGGGAGTTCATCATTGGTTCATGGAAGAGGATCGGCCTGAATATGATTCCAAGGCCGCACAATTGGCATGGAAACGAACATTCGATTTTCTAAAAAAGAATTTATGATCCGCTGAGCCTTATTGATGCGCGGGCTGCTGATGTCGCTGCTGGTTGTAATAATTCCTGAGCAGTCTATCATATCTCCCGGTGTTGATACCCACAATGGCTTTGAACCGATCCAGGGACCATAGCGGGCCGCTGATAATGAGCGAAAGCTTGTCGTAGTATAAAGAAAGGTCATGGTCATTGATTTGGTTTACGCCGCTGGATAGTGGCCAGATAGCCGGGAGGGAGCTTGCGTGAGAAGTGGCCGATCCGCCAATGGGTCAAATCCGCCAGGGGCAATCGTGCCAAGAAGGCATCGCTCAGAGCATCCCGGTCCACGATATGAACGGCGGGGCCGGCATAGAAACCGGTGTAACCAATGTTTTCTTCGACTACAACCTGCGGACTTCCGGCCGCCCTCAAAACAATGCCGCGTTGTGCCCATCCGCCGTTTTTGATCGGATCGAGGGTGTGATCTTGCAATGCGAGCAGCAGACTGCTTCCCCCATAGTAGAACGAGCGCTCATCATGGATATAGGGACGATCAAAATTGGAAGAGGAAATAAACCGGAATGTGTTCCATAACGTGGGAGCCGGAGACAGCATGCCCAGCAAAATGCTCATATACAAGACAGCCACTTGGGGGATGAGATTTGGTTTCGGCAAATTGCGAACCAGCAGCAACGCGCCCACGATCATCGGGCCATAAAAGAACCTCCCGCTCATAAAATCACCGCCGATATAGATTACATAGACCACATACATCGCCGCGCCCAAAGTCACCAGCCGTTCACGCAGAGAGCCTTTCAGAAATGCGAGAGTCATGCCTGCGAAAATTACAATCAGGGTGATCGGATCATGAACGAATCGTAAACATACAAAAGCCCCTGCTTCAGGAGCGCCGATTCAGGGATATGGGTGTAAAGCTTTGCATAAGCCGTGTTGGGAAACAGGAATCCATAATAGATGACCGAGAAAACTTCCCAAAGAACAAAGGGAAGGAATGTCAGCAGCAGCCTGCCAAAGTTCTTCCAGCTTCGACACTTAGTGATCAAATAGATCAGTGCTGGACCATAAAAGAGCAGCACGTCCATACGATTAAGCGTTGACAGGCAAGCCAATAACCCCATCAGAACGAGATCGCGGTTGGAGAATTCCGGCGCCTCCTTGAGGAACAGATAAAGAAAAACGACCAGAAATAAACCAGTAGCCGGATTCTCAAGTCCGCTGACGGAAAAGTCCTAAAACGCTTTCGACAGCAGAAGCAGGGTCAGGGTCAAGATAGAGTCAATGGGTCGAATATTGCTTTTGAACGCGATCCACAGAATCAAGGGAATGGTAAATAAGAACGACAAAAGGACGGCAGTAAGATAGCCATTCCGCAGAATAGCATACAACGGAATCATCATCAACATCCATAGGGGGTGGGTGTACGATTGAACCCGATCGCTAATGTTCCAGCGCAAACCATAGCCATGAATGAAATTGTCGACCGTACGCAGGGTGATAAAAACGTCATCCCCCACCCATGCCGTTCGAATCAAAAGAAAAAGAAAAATCAACAGCAACAGGAGCAGAGTGAATCGTTCCATCCGGTTCATAGGATTCATTCGGGAAAGCGTGGCGGTCACAATTTTATCACGGCGTTGTTGGTCCAGGAATCGCTGTCAGAATAGGGTGCTCACCCTGATTAAGCTATAATTGTTTTCAGCCCATCCGCGCAGGATCATCGCAATCCTCCGCCACGAGCATAGAAGGCCAGAGATCATTCTGTAAATCGATGATGACAGGAGCATATGGATTCAGAAAAAAGTCTCCCGGGAACTTCATTTCCGTCTGCCAACCTCTTTTATGCAAGTATCGTTATATCCTTCTTAATCATCCATCTGACCCAGGACAGGATCGCATGGCTGGCCAGCCTGGTGCCCACTTTTGCGGCATCCGGGGCTTTTCTTCCGAAATCCGACTGGATGTTGATCTACCTTCCCTCGATCAAAGGGTTATTGTTTTCTGCCTCCATTGCGCTGGTTGCCATTCCTGCATTCCAAAACGCACGTGCCATCCTGCTGACCTCGAAGGCAAGAGACCTAATCCGGTCCATCGCCCTGGCGGCAGGCTCGGCTGTGCTGCTGGGTCTTCTGGTTTTCAGCCCGGGGAGCTGGGATATGGGCCTGTATTATTCCAAGGCCGCTCTCAATCCGTTTATCCAAAACGCAGGCTGGTATAACACACGTCTCTTGATGCCTGCCCTCGCACACATCCTTTTCTTCCGAGGTCCATGGCTATACTATGCTTTCACAATGATCCTGACGATCGGCTTCTTGTGTCTGTTATCTTCGTGGACCAAAGACCATCTCTCTTTGCCTTTTTGGCAGTTCATATCATTATGCACATCCAGCTTCGTGATTTTTCAATATCAGATCGGAGGCTACCCGGATATCCTCGTCTTCATATTCTTTATTCTCGTGATGCGAGAGGACTTCAATGAAAACGCCAGACTTTCCCTCCTGCTTTTGGCCCTGGTTACTTTTGAAGCCAGCGCCGTGATGGGGGTGATTCTGGCTTGGCGATATTTGCGCCGCAGAGGGTTTGTCACGTACGTCCTTGCGGTGATGGTATATTTGCTCATCTGGTTTGCCGTAAGCGGATTTAACATGAATGTGATCCTTACCAGCCACAACGTGGTCACCCCGGGCTTTGAATGGCTGCTGCGCACTGCGGCCAAGGAACTGCTGGGTCTATTCATCGCCTACAAGGCCCTCTGGGCGTTGATCGTTTTCGGCATCGTTCTGGCATTACGGCAGAAGCGTTTTGCAGATGCGTTATTCATTACAGGCTCGATCCTCGGTGGAATATCGATGACGGTCATCGCCCTCGATACCTCGCGTCTAATGGGATTTGCTTTTCCGGGATTGCTGGTTGCCCTTTCCGTAATAGCTCAAACGATTGCCGATAAACTGGCACGGAGGACCTTCGTTACTACCTTTATAATTAATCTAATCATCCCGTCGTTCTACCAAGGCTTGAACACGGGTATTCGATGGTCGCCAGGAATCTATAAGCTGTTATATTCCTGGATACCTGTCCTTGCCAAGAAGCTGATCAGTGGATAAGGAACACGAAACTATCATTTCTACCCCAGGAGAAAATTTCTATGCCAGAAAACTTTGATGTACTTGTTGTCGGTGCTGGGCCAGCAGGATATGTGGCCGCCATCCGCGCCGCGCAACTCAAAAAGAGAGTCGCCATCATCGATAAGCAATGGCTGGGCGGCGTTTGTTTGAACGTCGGCTGCATTCCGTCCAAGTCCTTGCTCAAGAACGCCGAGGTCGCTCAGATTCTAAGGGAGCGCGGCAAGGACTTTGGTTTTTCATTCGACAATTTGAAATTGGATTATTCGGTCGCGGTGAAACGCTCAAGGCAAAACTCGGACCGCTTGACCAAGGGCGTCGGCTTTTTGATGCGGAAGAATAATGTCGCCGTTTACCTGGGAGAAGCGCATCTAACCAAGCCGACCACAATCACTGTGAAAGACAAAGAGGGCAAGCTGACGGAACTGTCTGCTGCTAACATCATCATGGCAACCGGCGCAGCCGCGGCCGTGCCCGGCGCGTGGAAAGTGGACGGGCAGAAAGTGGTCACCTATCTCGAAGCCATTTTGCAGGAGAAACTTCCAAGATCGGTGATCGTGATCGGGTCCGGCGCGATCGGCGTGGAGTTCGCAACGGTATGGCGTTCCTACGGTGTGGAGGTCACCATCATTGAAATGCTGCCACGTCTGGTCCCCCTCGAAGATGAAGAAGTCTCAAAGGAATTGGAAAAGGAGTTCAAGAAACGCGGCATCAAATGCTTGGTGGGGAATAAGGTCGAAGCGGTTGAAACTACATCGAGCGGCGTGAAGGTCACGGTTTCTGCCGAAGGTAAGACCATGCCTTTGGAAGCGGAACAAGCCTTGATCGCGATCGGTTTTCGCCCCAATTCAAGAGGACTCGGACTCGAGGAGCTCGGTGTCAAGATCAACGAGCGAGGCTTTATCGAAATCAATGAGAAAATGCAAACCAGCGTGCCGAACATTTACGCCATCGGCGATGTGACCGGCAAGTTGATGCTAGCGCATGTCGGCTCGGCCATGGGAATCATCGCCGCCGAAAATATCGCGGGCGCTGAAACGATCACGCTCGATTACGACATGATGCCACGCGCCACCTATTGCCAGCCGCAGATTGCCTCGTTCGGTCTGACCGAAGCGCAGGCCAAGGAGCGAGGACATGCCATCAAGATCGGACGATTTCCGTTTCAAGCCAACGGTAAAGCATTGGGACTCGGCGATTACGCCGGCTGGGTCAAAATTGTAGTGGATGAAAAGTACGGTGAGATTCTGGGCGCGCATATGATCGGTCCCGAAGTGACCGAACTGCTGCCCGAACTCACACTGGCCCATTTGATGGAACTCACGCCGCACGAGATCGCGCGCAACGTCCACGCCCATCCCACGTTAAGCGAAGTGTTGATGGAAGCCGCACACGGCGCGGAGGGAACGCCGATACACATTTAAGCAAAGCAGGACTTCCGAAGTCCACGGGATCTCGGAAGTCCCAGCTCATTGACCGCTAATCTATTTCCTTTTCCGGTTGAAAAACGACGTTCGAAAGAAAGCTGTGCCGCGATCCCCGGAGCCGGGGATCAGCGCGGACGTATCTTTCAAGCTGCGACTTGGAAGCAGCGCGTTCTGCGTAAACAGAAGTTCCACCCCGGCCAGCGAAATATGATCCCCGTGATAAAGGATGGCCTGGGCAGTCCGCATGCCATTGACGTATGTTCCGCCAGTCGAGTTCAGGTCAAAAATATCAAAGTGACCTTTGATGGCGCGCAGTTCCGCGTGGTGACGGGAAATGCGCGGGTCGTCAATCACAATGGTGTTGTCGTGATGGCGCCCAATCTTGATGATATCCTGGCTGAGCGGCACGGATTTCGTACCCCGAATGATTAGAAAGGCGTTTTCGGGAATCGAATGATCCCGGCCATCGCCCTCCTTCTTCTGACTCGCTGAGCCTGCTGGGTTATCAAACCAGTTCAAACCAATTGCTCCTTAGGATAGTATATAACAATTGAAGCGCTTTTTCAATGCCGAGGGCATCGCGGATTCAGGGGGAGCCAGGAGCAGCTCACAGGGAACCTGCTCAGGCCTTCTTGTCGCTGTCCTGTCGTGTCGTCAAACAACGCGCGCAATGCATGAGCCGTGCCTGCGCTACCTCTGATAGATGACCGGTGAGTCTCCCTGCTTCGAAACCATCTCAGCCGGTTTCAAGGCTTGGATTCGGGAGCCGGCTTGATCCGTTCGTCTTTACTTGACTTCCAGCGTAAAGCCAGCGCTCAAGCGCGTGAAACGCTCAGTGCCCGTCACCACCAGCACGGCATTTTGACCCGCCGTCAGCGACAGCGGGATATCTGCGGTCTGATCTGGCGTGAGCGTGATGTTTTGAACGGTGGTCTTACCGCCTTTGAGGATCAACGCCAGGCGGAAGGTCTGCGGCAAATCGTTTTCGACGCGCGCAAAGCCGTTGGCCTGCCACCCGCCACTGTCCGATTCAAAATCGGAGGCGTAGTGGATGACCGGTATGGACACATCATCCAGAAGGAATCCGGTGTAATTGACTTCAGGATCGGTAACATATTCGAAGCGCAGTTGAACCTTTTCGCCCGCGTAGCGCGACAGATCGACGGTCTCGTTCAGCCACTGAGAAGTGTCCCCGCCGCCGCTCTTGCCGGTATAGCCACAGCCATAGGCGTTGCCCGAAGTATCCTGATCAAAGCAGGATGGCGTGCGGACAATCTCCCAATGCTGACCATCGGTGGACGCTTCCAGATATGTGTAATCATAGCCTTTCTCTTGTTCGTACCATGTCCAGTAAGACATCTGGATCGGCGCGCTGACATTGGTGAAGTCGAAATCATGGGTCAACGTCGTATCAATCTCATCGCCATCATTCGACCAAAATGCATAGCGGCCAGAGTGTGGAGTGGTCGGCAGGAGGTTAACCTCGGTCGAGCCTTCGAATGACAACGTGGAATTTCCCGAGCAGGAGATATCAATATATTCGACGCCATACTGATTCACAGAAAGGTCGGTCGGTGGCTGGGGGCACGTGGTGACGGTTTTGGTGTCGTGAGTTTGCGGCGCATCCGGATAGTTGTGATATGTGTAGCGTCCATCGCCGACGGAGCCGTCCTTCAGGTACATGGCAACGAGCCAGTCTATGACCACATCATCCGCCGTGACCAACTTGCCAGTCTGCGGATCGGTGATATTAAGATTCTTCAATGTATCGTCCACGCTGGGAAGGCTGTGCTCTTTGTCTTTCACCAGCGCCTGGGTGGCCGGTGAGCCGAAGCGGTCGAGGAAATAGAGGAGAAATAGAAAGCTCTGACCGTAATGCTCGTCCGTTATGAACGGGTTATCGGATAAACTTGACCAGTCCGTCAGCGGAATGTCCGGGTTTTGAGCATAGGTGGAATCCGAGCCTCCGATCGTATAACCGTTCAGGAACATCGCAACCTGCGAAAAGCCTTCATTCATCCACGCCGTTTCACCGGGATCCAGACTCCAATGAATCATGTGCTGAAACTCGTGTGCCAGCGTGCCGTACGTATACTGGTCGCTTAAGCTTTCGTTATCAGCGTTGAACACGAACATCTCGTGGCCATTGGAATATTTAAAGACGAGCGGATTATATTCATCAGGTTCAGCAAACCCGCCGCCCACCGAGCGTCCGATGCCGCCCGCATACAAAACATAGATATGAGGATCATTATCCACCCCGGGTGTCCACTCACTGCCAAAGAACTGGCGGTCAGTGGGATAGATTTTATTCTCAAAGGTGTCCATCAACGCCTTGATATCTTTATCGTCGGCCTTGACGCCAGCCTCCACCCAGAAATAGGAATGAGGAGTAATGTAACGTAAAGTGGCATTGACCTGAAAATTCGCCGCGGTGTCCTCGTTGAGGAGCCAGAATTTTTGCTGGTCGCCCACCTGAAAAGGCACTGCAGGAGCGGACAATGTATGGGATACATTGCAAATGCTCTTCAAGCGGCAGGCAAGATCGTAGAGATCATCATAGGGCATGGCCGTCTGATCCAATGTATTCCACGTTTCCTGGGAAACAGAGGCAGCGGGCGTACGCGCAACAGGAACGGCCGGCTGGGGCGAGGCGGTATTACTCCCAAGGTTGGACGGCAGGCCCTGCGATCCGGCTTGAAAAACATGGTTATGACGCAAATAATAATACGCATACCCGCCAATCGAAATGACCATCAGACCGATGCAGCCCAGCACGATAACGATGGCAGTCATCCAGCCGCGCCTGGACGATTTGGGTTCAAGTGGATCCATGGGATTTTCTCCTCATTCAAGTCGTATCATCTTAATCGAAATCGCTTAATTCTGCTTGAGGAAGCGGAGACAAAAATACCGCGCAAGCGAAGAGGCGCGGTATTTGACTTCAGAGAATATTCGCCTAAGCAGCGACCTGTTGTTTCGCCTTCTTGAGTGGTTCGGCTTTATGGAACGAAATCTTGTTGTTCTTTTCATCCACATCAACCAGAACGGTCGCGCCGTCCTTGTATTTTCCGCCGAGCAGTTCCACGGACAACGGGCTTTCAACATATTTTTGGATGGCGCGCCGCAAGGGTCGGGCCCCGAACGCCGGATCGTATCCTTCCTTGGCAAGCCACTTACGTGCCGCCTCGGTCAACTCGACTTTGATATGGTACTCGTTCAATCGGTCCTGAACTTCCTTCATTTGCAGGTCAACGATCTGCCCCATTTCATCCAGCGACAGCGGTGAGAACATGATGATCTCATCGACGCGGTTCAGGAATTCCGGTCGGAACGTGCCTTTCAACGCCTTTTCGATCTTGTCATGCGTCTCCCGCTCCTCATCGTTGTCCGTATGCTGCAAGAATCCGAGCGTGCCCCCTTTGCGGACGTATTCCGTACCGAGGTTCGAGGTCATGATCAGAATTGTATTGCGGAAATCCACGACGTTGCCCTGGCCATCCGTCATGCGGCCATCATCCAGAATTTGCAGCAACGCGTTCCACACTTCCGGGTGGGCTTTTTCAATTTCATCAAACAACACCACGCGATATGGGCGGCGTCGAACGGCCTCGGTCAATTGACCGCCTTCCTCATAACCGACGTAGCCGGGCGGCGCGCCGAACAAGCGGCTCACCGTATGCTGTTCCCGGTATTCGGACATGTCCACCCGCACCAAGGCGTCTTCATCGTCGAACATAAACCAAGCCAGGGCTTTTGCCAATTCCGTTTTGCCGACGCCTGAAGGACCAATAAAAATGAACGAGCCGATCGGGCGCGAGGGATCCTTCAACCCGGAACGGGCCCGGCGGATGGCATCGGAGATGGCATGAATGGCTTCATCCTGTCCGATGATGCGCTCGTGTAATCGCCCTTCCATTTGAAGAAGTTTGGTAGCCTCCGTCTCCATCATCTGGCTGACAGGAATGCCCGTCCATTGGTGAACGACCTCCGCGATGTCATTGATATCCACGACCTCGTCGAGCTGATGTTCTGCCTCCCATTTATCGCGCTTGGCGTGATATTCCTCATCCCTGCGCAGGCGCTCCACTTTGATCTCCGCCGCGCGTTGATAATCGCGTGCGTTCGAAGCCGCATCTTCTTCAGCCTGCAAGCGGTCGAGATCGGCCTTCATATCCTTCAACTCAGGCGGCATTGAATAAAGCGCGACGCGTAATTTGGCAGCCGCCTCATCCATCAAGTCGATGGCCTTATCCGGCAGGCGCCGATCCGTGACATAGCGGTCTGCGAGACGCGCCGCCGCGACCAGGGCGTCATCCGCAAAGCGGACTTTATGATGTGCCTCATAGCGGTCGCGCAAGCCCTGGAGCATCTTGATCGTATCATCCACGCTCGGCTCTTCAACGTAAATCGGAGCAAAGCGTCGTTCCAGGGCGGCATCCTTCTCGATATATTTGTGGAACTCATCCAAGGTGGTTGCACCGATGCATTGCAGTTCGCCGCGCGCCAACGCCGGTTTGAGCATGTTCGAGGCATCCATGGCCCCTTGCGCCGCGCCTGCGCCAACCACAGTGTGCAATTCGTCGATCATCATGATGACATCGCCCTGGGCGCGTTGGACTTCCTCCATCACCGCCTTGAGCCTCTCCTCGAACTCCCCGCGGAAGCGTGAGCCGGCGATCATCGAACCAAGATCCAGCGCCACGACGCGTTTGCCGGAAAGAATCTCAGGTACGTCATTTGAGGCGATCTTTTGGGCCAAGCCCTCGACGATGGCTGTCTTGCCCACGCCGGCTTCCCCGATCAACACAGGATTGTTCTTGGTGCGCCGAGAAAGGATCTGAATCAAGCGCAGGATCTCGGTATCGCGCCCGATCACCGGATCCAGCTTGCCCTCGCGGGCGAGTTGCGTTAAGTCGCGTGAGTATTTTTCCAGCGTGCGATAACGCGTCTCGGCTTGCGGGTCGGTAACGCGCTGTCCGCCGCGCAGGTCTTGAATCGCATCATAGACCCGGTCGCGGGTCAGGCCCGCCGATTCGAGGATGCGCGCCGCGGGTGTATTGCGTTCGGTCAAGATCGCCAGGAAGATGTGTTCCGTGGAAATGTACTCATCTTTCAAACGATTCGCTTCTTCATTGGCAAGATCGATGATCCGCTTGACGCGTGGCGTGATGAAGATCTGTCCCGCCCCGCCGCCGAAGATATTGGCTTTGGGACTGGAACGCAGGGTCGCATCCAGCCGCTCCACCAGGGCATCCGGGCTGACATTCATCTTTTCAAGGATCTGGGGAATCACACCGCCGGGCTGTTCGATCAACGCCAGCAGGATATGTTCCGTATCAATTTGGTTATGGCCGTAGCGCTGAATAATTTCCGCGGCACGCTGGGCGGCCTCCTGAGCACGTTCGGTAAATCGGTCAAATCGCATCATAGGAAAACTCTCCCGTAGGGGGCGCTCGCCTCGACCAGCTCAGGACAAGCCTCCCTCCCTACTTCAAATTCATAGCGGCATTATAACAAAACCGAGGTCAGCAAATTGTTCGCGCTGCATTAGAGTTGTGTTAAACTTTCAGCGAGTCGGGGCTATAATACACGAAATGGCAACCACCACGGTCAAGATCCAATCTGGAGAAGCCTCCGGCCTACGCCCCCTGAACATTTTCCGGGATTTGCCGCAGGTGGCGGACCTGATTGAGCTGTGTTTCTCGGCCACCATGGATGAAGACGGCCAGTCCTACCTTCAGCAAATGCGCCATGCCAGTCGGGATGCCAGCTTTTTGCAATGGGCCAACTCCGCCATCGAAGGCGCCTCCGTGCCGCTTTCCGGCATCGTTTGGGAGGAAAACGGCAAAATCGTTGGAAATGTCAGCCTGGTCGCGCACAATTATAAGAGCCGGAAAATCACCCTGATTGCCAATGTCGCCACGCACCCAGACTACCGCCGACGCGGGATCGGCCGCGCTCTGACCGAACGCGCCATGTTTCAAGCGCGGCAGAAAGGGGCAAAGGAACTGTGGCTCCAGGTCCGGAACGATAACCCGACTGCCATCAAGATTTACAGGGAGTTGGGGTTTGTCGAGCGTGCCCGCCGAACCACTTATCAAACGTATTCCAAGTCGCCCGGTACTTCGACGACCAGCGACGTCACCGTAACAAGAATGAAGCCGTATTTCTGGCCGCTGCAACGTGAGTGGCTGCGTCGGGCACATCCTGATGAACTAAGCTGGTATTGGCGTTGGGATTGGAGGCGCCTCGGCCCCGGTTTTCAGATGTGGCTTCATCGCTTCTTCGTCGAATTCGATCTCCGGCAGTGGGCGGCAACAAAAAACGGAAAGCTGCTGGCGTCAGTAAGCTGGCTTGGGGCGACGCGTCCAACGGATTTGCTTTGGGTGGCGACTCCGCTGAATGGTGACGGGGCCGGTCTCCGCTCTGCACTGGAAGCGGCTTGCGGCGAGCTGATCAATCAACACAAATTGACCGTCGAATATCCGGCCGGTGAAATGGTGGAGGCCATCCAAGCGGCCGGCTTCAGACCGCAACGCACCTTGATCTGGATGTGCGCGACATCTTGATTCGTTTTACGTATTGAATCAGAGAAAGGAAACAAACCATGACCAGGTTCATCTTGCGTTGGATTATCAATGCCGTGGCCATTTTCCTGGCAATCAAATTTGTGCCGGGTATTCATCTAGACAGTCTGTTTTCGATCATTTGGCTAGCCTTGATCTTCGGATTGGTAAATGCCTTCCTGCGTCCCCTGCTCAAGCTGTTGACCTGCCCATTGATTATCCTGACGCTCGGCCTCTTCACATTGTTGATCAACACATTTCTCTTTTGGCTGACCGGACAGATTGGTCAAATGTTTGGCATTGTCCTCACGTTCAATGGCTTCTGGTCGATCTTTCTCGGGGCATTGATCATCAGCATTGTGAGCATTGTGCTGAGTTTGATTTTGAAGGATGAATTACGAGGCAGATAAATATTGCCGCGATGGTTACAGGGACGCGTCGCTTCGTACCCCTACGCGGTTAGTCCCGGCAATCCGCCGGCAGGTGCGCTCATCTTCACCGCCCGGAGGATCGCGTCCGCCAATGCTTCTGCGGCAAATGTTCCAATCGTGGTCACATCCGATTTTTTCTTTCCCGTGGATAATGCAAAGATCGTATCGCCATCCAGCATCGTATGCGCCGGACGGATCGTGCGCGCCAATCCATCATGCGCCATCTGCGCGACCTTGGTCGCTTCGACCTTTGTCAGCGCGGCGTTCGTCGCCACCACACCGATCACAGTATTCGCTTTGGTCGCGAGTCGCATCACATTGCGTCCCGCCAACGTTTTCATCATCGTGAGCGTATCTGCAAAATATTCTTTGCCGCCGATACGAAGCGGTCCCACTCTTCCAGAACGCAAACCCGCGATGATTTTGCCATCCTCGATGACATCACCCAGCGCGTTGACGGCCACGATGGCACCGACCACCATTCCGCCGCCGATCTCCATGCTGGCACTGCCCAACCCGGATTTCATGGCCAGCGCCTTGCCAAACAATTTTCCCACGCTGGTGCCGCTCCCCGCGCCGACGTTCCCTTCCGTGACTCGATCCGCGGATGCGTTCAGACAAGCCTGATATCCCATCTCGGCATCGGGATGAATGTTTTGATCACCCAGACCCAAATCAAACAGAATCGCGGCCGGCACGATCGGCACTCTGGCGATGCCGGTGTTGAAGCCGATCTTGTGCTGGTCCAGATAACGCATCACGCCGCTGGCGGCATCCAATCCAAACGCCGAGCCGCCTGCCAGCACAATGGCATGAACTTTCTCCACAAGATTGATTGGATTGAGCAAGTCCGTTTCGCGCGTGCCGGGTGCCGACCCGCGCACGTCCACGCCCGCGACCGCGCCCTTGCGGCACAGGATCACCGTGCAGCCCGTCAGTGCCTCGTCGTTCTGCGCATGACCGACTTCTATGCCGGATATATCCGTAATCGAATGTTTCGATTTCATTGGTTCAAGAGGCGCGCCAGTTCCAGAAATTCCTCCCACTCTTCCTGAAAGAAGTGAACCGTTACATTATTGAGTTCCACATGATAGGTTGTCTCGCCGTCCGGTTCCTCGGCTTTCCAGACCAGATAATTCTCGGTCTCAGCCAGGGTTTGGGTTTGGGGCTCGCTATTGTTATCAGACATGGCATTCTCCTTTGGTAATCCTCTGAACAAAGCACAAGACAATCATTGATTTGACCGGAAGAATCGTCCGCGCATCGTATGCCAGAAGTTGCGGACAGCAGGAAGGACCGTGGCGATGGAAAGCGGCGAAGGATAAGACGCCTCGCCCTCCGACCAGGGATCGAGGTCCAGCATCTTGCGCATGGTGTAACGCCAGAAAAGAGTAATGGTTGCCAGCATCGGCGCGGCAAGGATAATACCCAATAATCCAAGGAACGAAGCGGCAATGAGTGCCGCGATTAATACCGCGGCGGGATGAACGTGCAAAGCGCGGGCGATAATGCGAGGCGTAACCAAATTATCGAGAGTCTGATCGATCAAAAAAGCCAGCGCCACAGAAATAATAGCATAGGGAAGGGACACCAACCCGAAGGGACCGCCGCCCTGAAAGTAAGTCACCAGCGCCAGCGTGATCCACGTGACCGGTTCCCCGAAATAAGGAACAAATTTAGCGAGACCCGCCAGGAATGCGATGCCAATGGCATAGTTCACACCGAACAAACTGAAGACGATTACATAGATGACAAACGTCAGGAAGAAGACAATCACCTGTCCGCGCAGAAACGCATTCCAGATCAAACCCAATTCATGGCCCAGCCGATGAATGTCGTCGCTATATCCTGGAACATCCAGCCAAACGATGCGGTGGCGTGTCCCGCCGCTTTCGGAGAGCGCAAAGTAGGAGACCAAAAAAACGAAAAGCAGCCAGCCAAGGAATTGTGCAGCACCACCGGCAATGGCCCCAAGCAAAGTACCGGTTCTCCCCAGCACCGGCTGGATCAGGCTGACCAATTGCAAGCTCAGGGCATTGAGGTCAAGATGACGAAAATCAAATTGAAACGGGCCGAACTGGTAGACCTGACCGGCGAATTGCTCGATCAAACTGGGGACGACGGTCAAACTGTTCTGCACGAATGCGACCAGATTCTGTATTTGCTGAATCAGCCCCAGACCGCCCAATGCCAGCAGGCTGAGCAAGAGACCCAGCAGTACCACATAGATCAATCCCACCGCCAGCCGCCAGGGAAAATGGAAAAGCCGCTGGAGAAAGCTGGCGACCGGGTAAAAGAGATAGGCCAGAACAAAAGCCATCAGCAACGGCGCAATAATGCCCTCAAAGCGAAACAAGAGCCAAGCGATGATGGCGACAAAAGTCAGAGCGACCACCAACTTGGTAGTCGCGCCCCACGCGGGAGAAGCAGATGGTTCGGTCTGATTCATTACAACGGTTCAAACAAGCTTGATTGTAGTCAATGTGATTCGATTTTACAACCATTTCTGGAGACAATAGGCCCCCGCGGGTTGCGCGCGGGGGCAGGTTCACAGACTTTATTTTCCACAACCCGTCAAGAACGGGAAGAAGGTGCACCACAGATAATTTTGATCAATGTACCAGAAAACTACCACGCACAAGCAAATCAAGAGCAGGATGCCGATTCCGATGACGAGGGGCAGCCAACTCCTCTGCTTAGCTGGCGCTGCGGGCGTTGCATTACTTGGAGGAGGCGCGGCCGCTGCCACCGGGGCAGGCGGCGCAACCGGCGCCGGAGCGCCCTTGCGGGCTGCAACCATCGTGGCACCGGCATCGACAGATAAGGCGTCGAACATCAAAACAATTTGCTCGCCCAGGGATACCACATCGCCGGCTTTGAGCACCACCGGTCCCACCAGCCGCTGACCGTTCACGAACGTACCATTGGTGGAGCCCAGATCGTCCAGCACATACTTACCTCCCTGAAATGTCAGACGGGCGTGCTTGCGGGAAATTTCTGAATCGTTGATCACCACGCCGTTGTTGGAATCGCGGCCGATGGTAATTTGATCACCTTCCAGCGAGTAAGTCGCGCCGGGCGTCGGGCCGGAGCGCATTACAAATTGAAATTGAGCAGCCATATCTCCTCCAAATAATAATGGATTCCTATACTTAGTGTACAGTCTTCATGCTAAAAAGTCAATTGTCCTGTGCATTACCCGCCGGTACTAGATGGAATCCAAATACGTCCTCAAATGCAAGGATGATCTCTCTCTTCACTTTGCCGATCTCAGGCGGTTCATTCAACAAGTCAGCCAGACTCACCACCGGATATTCGGCCAATCCGCAGGCCACGATGCCATCCCAATAAGACATGTCGGGATTGACATTCAAAGCAAAGCCGTGACGCGAAATGCCGCGTGCGTCCACTTTGACCCCAATGGCCGCGAGCTTGGCGGGCTTGTTGCGGTCCTCGGGGCGGCAGCGTAGGCAGCGCGAATAAACATCAGCCTGCACCCAAACGCCGGTCAACGCGGGCCTTTGTCCGGCCGCGACTCCAAGGCGCGCCAGCGCGACGATCAGCATCTTCTCCAACTTGCGCACATAGCCAACGTAATCTGCCTCGGGGATTCGATTCTGGTCATCCAATTTCCCCAGGGGAATCAAGGGATAACCCACGAGTTGTCCCGGCCCATGATATGTGACATCGCCGCCGCGGTCCACCCAATGCACCTCGATCCCCTTCGCTCGCAACTGGGCTTCATTCCACAGCACATTCTCGGCGTGACCTTTTCGTCCGAGTGTATAAACATGAGGGTGCTCCAGGAGGAGCAAGGTTGCTTGGCGTTTTCCGTCCGCGATCTCCGCGGCATACTTATCCTGCAATTTCCAGGCCTGTCCGTATTCGATTAATCCAAGATCAATAACATTAAGATTCATACCGTGCAGATCCCACCAGCTTATGCTTTCCCTGCACCAAACACGCGTTGATATAAATCGGATTCCAATAAACCATTCGGGTCGCAGCGCTTCTTGAGACTCTTAAATCTTGCAACGGTTTCCTCGCCAAGGAAGCGCAGGGCGGTTTCGGGAGTCGTCTCGCTGTTTTTGGCAAAATAGAATCGCCCGCCAGCGCCAAGGACCATCTGATCAAACTCCTCCAACATCGCGCTCAAGGCGGCACGCGTACCGTTCGTGACCTTGAAATCCATGGCCAGCGAAAATCCATCCACTGCGTGGCTCAAAAGGAATTGATCGGGTCGGTGACGTTTGGTAACTCCGAGATAGGAGGGCAAGCCGCGCTTGAGCGAGAGGCGAATCATTTCGGCCCAGGCGGATTCGGCGGTTTCTTTCGGCACGAAGGATTGATACTCGATCAAGCCACCGCGGCCATAAGCCAACTCCCAGTTCGGAATATAGTCCAGCAAGAAGTGAAAGGCGGCATGCGACTCCCTGAAAGTGTGGCGCGGCAGGCTGACCATGTATTTTCCGGTGTTCACGGCCCATGTGCCGAAATTATTCACAAAGGGACTCATGAAGTAGTGCAAAATGGATTTGGGAAAGACACCCAAGATCCGAGACGGCAGCGCTTGATTTTTCAACTGCAGTGTCTTTTGCGGGTTTGGGTCTTCGCCTGCGTTCAAATAACGTGCGGCGTGAATTTGACCGCGGCCCAGGCCACGGCCTCCGGCCGTGGCATCCAGCCAGCCAACGATGTAATCATAATTCGGCGCGTTATCGAGCAAATCGGTCAGGTGTTCGTGAAGAGAATGCGACGGGCGCGCGTCCACCTCCAGAAGTCCAGAATAGACACGGTGCATTTGGAGAGTGATGGACGTAAAGATTCCCAACATCCCAAGCCCGCCGATCATCGCATGGAACAAATCCGCGTTGCTCCGAGGGGAAGCAACAAGCTTGCTGCCGTTCGGCAAGACCGCGGTGAACTCGATCACATGTTCACCGATGGGCCCCACTTTAAAATTGTTTTTGCCGTGAACATTGGCCGCCAGACATCCGCCCAAGGTTGTATACATCGTGCCGGAGACGACAGGCGGCCACCAACCATCGGGCTCGACCTGCTGCCAAAGCTGCTCGATCGTAACGCCTGGCTCCACCGTGATGCGGCCCGTTTGCGGGTCCCAGCTTGAGATATGATTCAGGGCTGACATATCCAGCACAATGCCGCCCCCATTCAACGCCGCATCGTTATAACTGCGTCCTGCGCCGCGTGCTGTGATGGTGAGCCCTGTTTTGTTGGCAAGCTCAAAAACCTGAATTATCTCGTCCGCGCCCGTTGGTTTGAACACATAGGCGGGCGCCTGCATGGAATGCCCAAAGTTTTCAAGGGTGACAAACTTTTTACCAAGGTTTAACATATCAGAAACTCATTCTCCGGAAGAGGATGGACGGAATGTTGCGGACGATGAGCATGATCCAGCGCCAGAACCACGGTGTATAAATCTCCTGCCGGCGGGTCCGAATGGCTTTCCAAATGTCCTCGGCAGCCTGCTCGGCGGTGATCGGAAACATCACCTTCTGTGCGGCCTTCAACATGTCGGTTTGGACAAAGCCTGCTTTGACCGTCAACACGTTCACGCCATGACGCGTCAGGCGGTTCCGTAGCGACTCGAGATAACTCGTCAACCCGGCTTTGGAAGCATTATAGCCCGGATTGCCAACGCGTCCGCGCTCACCCGCCACCGACGAGAGGCCGACGATTTGCCCCGCCTTGGCCGACTGAAACATTGCCGCAATCGGGTTCAGCCAGGCAAACGCTCCCATCAAATTGATCTCCAGCATCTGACGATCACTCTCTGTGTTATACTCATCCACCAGAGGAGCCACGTTAACCCCTGCCGCATAAATCGCCAAATCCAACCCCCCCAGGTCCGACGTAATACGGCGAAGCAAATCGGGTACCAGCTGATAATCGCCCACATCATGAACATAGTATTGGGCGCGTACACTGTCGCCCTGATTGATTTCATCACACAACGAGGCCAACAACCCCTCTCGACGCGCGACCAAAGCCAAATCATAACCCTGGCGGGCCAGCCTCTTCGCCAAAGCCGCCCCCAGTCCGCTGGAGGCGCCGACGATCAGGGCGCGGCATCGAGGTTTCAGAGGTGTGGCAGAAGGAAAATTCGGACGTTTTACAGGCACATGCCCTCCAATTTTGCAAAGTAGAAATCCATTTTAGGGCGTTTAATTTTATAATAATCCACGAACGCGAGCCCGGCAGATATTTTACTCTGTATGCGCAAAAAAAGAATGACGAGCTAGGTGATGTCAAAAGAGGATACCCGTCTGGACGTGCTGAAAGAGGCACAGAGGTCGTTGGCCGAAGCGGAAGATTTGACTGCCGAGGAGCGCGGCACCCTTCTGAAATTATTACATCTTTTGATCGATGCGGGGGATAAATACTACGGGTCGGAGAGTCAGCTCCGAAAACTCGCCGGCGATTTAATCGACCATCACGGCCTGTTGATGACGCTTCAAGAACAGACCGACGAACTGGATACACTCAAAAAACTCAGCCTCAATCTGACCTCTAGCCTGGACCTTCCTACCGTACTGGACGCGGTGGTGACCGAAGCCATCCGTCTCGTAAAGAAGGCACGGGCAGCTCACATCTTTCTGTACAGCACCGATGGAATTTTGGAGTTTGGTGCCGCACTTAATAGCGAGGGCGTTCGCAATCAACTCATGTGGGTGCCGCGCAGGGAGGGGCTTACGTATACGGTTGCCCGCAGCGGTGAGCAGATCGTGGTGGACGATATGAGGCGGCATCCGCTTTATAAAGACACGCCCGATGACTGGGAAGGATCCATTATCGGCATCCCGCTCAAATTCAACGACAACGTGGTTGGTGTAATGAATTTGTCAAAATCCGTCCCGGGCGGATTCTCACCGGCCGAACTGAGATTGCTTGGGCTTCTTTCGGACCAGGCGGCGGTTGCCATTTCCAATGCGAGTCTGCACCAAATGGTGAGTGCACAAGCCTACACGGATACCGTCACAGGACTTCACAACCGGCGTGCCCTCGACGATCATCTTGAACAGGAGGTTTATAACGCCAGGCGCAGCGGATACACCTTTGCAGTCATCATGATGGACCTGGACGGATTTAAGGAAGTCAACGACACCCACGGACACGCCATTGGCGACCAGGTTCTGCGCGTGATGTCCAATTATTTGGCGATGGTCCTGCGCTCAAGCGATTTTCTCGTCCGTTATGGCGGCGATGAATTCACCCTCATCCTGAGCAAAACCGACCCGCCCGCCGCACGTTTGGTGATGGAAAAACTCTTGGAGAAAGTGAAAGACTTTTCATTCGACGCGCCGAACGGGGATCGAATCAAACTCGGCCTGTCCGCTGGAATCGCTTTCTATCCCGTTCACGCCCTGACACCAGCCGACTTGCTGCGCGCCTCGGATGATGCGTTATATCAGGCCAAGAAGCATAACCGGGGCTCTTATGCGATCGCACGCGGATTCACGGGCCAATTACCGCCGGAGCCATCGTAACCAAGCCGGCGCCTCCCTGTACAAGCACGAGGGTTATAATTTCAAATCCGATTCGGAGGAGAATCATCCCATGAGCCGCAAAGTCAAAATCATTCTAAATCCCATGGCCGACATGGGCAACGCTTGGAAAGTTGCTGATGATTTGCGTCCCATCATCAATGAATATGGCAACGCCGACTGGAGCGGCACCGTGTATCCCAGCCACGCCACCGAACTTGCCCGGCAAGCCGGTGAACAGGGTTACGACATGATCATCGCCATGGGCGGTGACGGCACCGTCCATGAAGTGGTCAACGGCATCATGCAGTTACCCGAAGACAAACGCCCCATGCTTGGGGTGGTGCCGGTCGGCTCCGGCAATGACTTTGCACATGCCATTGGCGTTCCCATGCAATCCGACCAGGCTCTCGACCACGCCCTTAGGGGCGAACCAAGCACCGTGGACCTGGGCTTAATGACCGACGAACATGGTCGCAAGGAATATTTCGACAACACCATCGGTATCGGTTTTGACACGATCGTTACTATCCGCGCTCACAAAATACCGATCCTGCATGGCTTCCTGATCTATTTGGCCGCTGTTCTTCAAACCATCTTCCTGAACAATCAACCTGTCAAAATGCAGATCGAAGCCGATGGCAAGCAGTGGGAACAAAGCTATTTAATGGTTGTTCTCTGCAATGGTCCGCGCGAGGGCGGCGGATTCCTCGTGGCACCCGACGCCAAAGTGGATGACGGCATCCTGCACTACGCCATGATCGTGAATGTGGGCCGTCTCATGATGCTCCGCATCGTGCCGGAGGTCATGAGCGGGACCCACGGAAAATTCAAAGAGGTGACGCTCGACTCATGCAGGAAAATGAGCATCAGCGCTGACCGGCCCATGTATATTCACGCCGACGGTGAAATCTATACGAGCTTTGGAAGCAATCTCCGCCGATTGACTTTTGAAGTTTTGCCAAGCGCGTTGAAAGTGGTACGCGGGTAAAATAAAAGGCGAGCGCTGCTCGCCTTTTTCTTATGCCTGACCTCTACCACTCGCTTCTAGGTCACGATTTGGGACATCTGCAGATCCTCGCGGAATGTTGGGGGATTGAACTTGAATCGCATGAACTGGACCTCGCCAGAAAAGAACTCGCCAACTCTCTCCTTGACGCCGAACGGCTGACCGACTTAATCGAAACCCTACCGCCTCAAGCACGTGAAGCACTGGATGCGCTGACCCAATCGAATGGCAAAATCCCGTATGCGAAATTCATCCGTCAATTCGGCGAAGTTCGCGAAATGGGTGCGGGTAAACGCGACCGCGAACATCCTCATCGCAAGCCCATTTCAGCCTGCGAAGTTTTGTTCTACCGCGCCTTGCTGGCGCGCGCTTTCTTCGATGCCGGACAGGGCGTGCTGGAATTTGCATACATTCCCGATGATTTGTTCGCCTTGTTGCAATCGGGCAGGGGCGGACGGCCGTCCGCCCCTGCCAACGACCAAGCTCTGGGTCGCGCGGCCACACCGGGCGAAAGGGCATATCCTATTCCTGCAACCGATCGCATCCTCGACGACGCGACCACATTATTGGCCGCGCTTCGTCTCGGACACGAAATCCTTCCCGATCCAAAATTGATTTCTCTGCTCCACACGGCCGGACTGCTAAAGAAAAGTGTTCCACAAGCCGAAGCGGTGCGGAAATTTCTTGAGGCTTCACGCCGGAACGCGCTGAAGAGGCTTGTCGAGGCATGGCGCGAATCGGAGACATTCAACGAACTGCGACTTTTGCCCGGCATCCACTGCGAAGGCGAATGGAATAATCAACCGCGGGCCACGCGCGGATTTTTGTTGAATTTGCTCGAAGGGATCCCCGACGACCAATGGTGGAACATCGAGGCGTTCATCAGCGATGTCAGGAAGAAGCATCCTGACTTTCAGCGTCCGGCTGGAGACTATGACTCGTGGTTCATCCAACGCGAATCCGATGGTCACTATTTGCGGGGCTTTGCCTATTGGGATCAAGTGGATGGTGCCCTGATTCGATTCTTCATCACCGGGGTTTTGCATGCGTTGGGCATGGTCGAACTGGCAAGCCCGGAGCAAGGGAAAGGATTTACGGCGTTCAAGCTGCTGCCGCTTGAAGATTTAAAGTCGAATGTGGAAGATGCCAGATTGCACGTGACCTCCCAAGGCAAACTGGTGGCGTCGAGACTTGTCTCGCGCGCGGTGCGTTATCAGGTGTCCAGGTTTTGCGAATGGGATGAAGAAAAGCCGGATGAATATCATTATCACATCACGCCGCATTCTTTGGGTAAAGCCCGGGAGCAAGGCCTGAAAATCGAACAATTGCTGACATTGCTGGCAAAAAACTCAGATGCCGGAATTCCTCCAGTGCTGGTCAAAGCGCTCAGGAGCTGGGAAGCGAACGGAACCGAAGCCCGGGTCGAGACTCAGGTCATTTTGAGGGTCAGCAAGCCCAGAATCCTGGAGGAGCTGCGAAAATCGAAAGCGGCAAGATTTCTCGGCGAGCCACTGGGCCCGACCACGGTCACCGTCAAAAGGGGGGCCATCCAGAAGGTGATGGATGCGGTGGCCGAACTTGGTTTGCTTGCTGAAGATCTGAGGGAAGGAAAATAGAGCGATTGTCACGCACAAGTTGTGACAGTCGCTTTTATTATTTTCGCTATAATAAAATTTGCAGACAGGAGAAACCATGACCACAAAACTCGATTGGCTCACGCAAGAAATCAATGGCTTGAAAGACCAGGGCCTGTATAACCGCATCCGCACGATTGGTTCGGCGCAGGGAGCGCGCCTGGTTGTGGACGGAAAAGATGTCCTAAATTTTTGCTCCAACAATTATCTAGGCTTGGCGAATCATCCCAAGCTCGTGGAAGCCGCCAAGAACGCCACGAAGCAATATGGGGTCGGTCCCGCCGCGGTCCGGACGATTGCGGGCACCACCGATTTGCACATCGAACTCGAAAAGCGTCTCGCAAAATTCAAGGGCGCGGAGGATGTCATCACGTTCCAATCGGGCTTCGCTGCCAATCTCGGGACGATCTCGGCGCTGGTTGCCAAAGAAGACGTGATTTTTTCCGACAAATTGAATCACGCTTCGATCATTGACGGATGCCGACTCTCCGGCGCGAAGATCATTGCGTATGAACACAACGATCCGAAGTCGTTGGAAGATGCGATCCAGCAAAATGCCGGGACGTACCGCCGGGCTTTGATCGTCACTGACGGCGTCTTCAGCATGGACGGCGACATCGCTCCCCTGCCGGCCCTGTATGAAGTCGCGAAGAAATACGATATTCTATTCATGGTTGATGATGCGCACGGCGAAGGCGTGCTCGGCAAAGGTGGACGCGGCATCGTGGATCATTTCAATTTGCATGGCAAGGTGGATATCGAGGTCGGCACGATGTCGAAGGCGTTCGGCGTGGTCGGCGGGATGGTGGCTGGCAACAAGGTCATCATCGAATGGCTGCGTCAACGCGGACGACCGTTCCTGTTCTCATCCGCCGTCACGGCGCCAGATGCGGCAGCATGTCTCGCGGCGGTTGACCTGTTGGAAGAATCAACCGCGCTGGTCGACAAACTCTGGAACAATGCCAGATACTTCAAAGCCGAAATGAAGAAGCTTGGATTCGATACCGGCGTCAGCGAAACACCGATCACGCCAGTGATGCTCGGCGAAGCGCCGCTCGCCCAACAATTCAGCCGCGACCTTTTCGACAACGGCGTGTTTGCCATGTCCATCGGCTTCCCGACCGTGGCAAAGGGCAAGGCCAGAATCCGCGTCATGATCTCGGCCTCGCATGAAAAGAAGGATCTAGACAAAGGTTTGGAAGCATTTGCAAAGGTGGGGAAGAAACTGGGAGTGATAAAGTAACATGGTTCGATAGCATCCCAGGTGAGAGGCGGACGCGCTTGCACCGAGCTGGTCGAAGGGTCGCGTTCGCCTTTTGCTTTGGCGAGAACGAGGCCCTTCAACCCTGTCATCGGATTGTGACATAGGCCCCTTTTCAGCGGTGGTAGAATTCGGTATCGTTTTTGTGTAATCGGCGCCAGGTTTTCAAAGTCGTATTCCCCCGAAGTGATTCAATTGACTTTACGACAGGCGGCCTCATTCAGAGATTGAGGACATCATGTCGCACACCAACGCACAACAGGAGAAAAGTTCCGCCGCGTTAAGCTCGGTTCTCTTCGCCATCGCGTTGACCACCTTCAAGATCATCGTCGGCCTCCTGACCAACTCGCTCGGTATCCTTGCGGAAGCTGCTCATTCGGCACTCGACCTAGCCGCGGCCCTGATGACCTTTTTTGCCGTCCGGATGGCGGATAAACCGGCGGACAAGGAACACAACTTCGGCCACGGCAAGATCGAAAACCTTTCGGCCCTGTTCGAAGCGCTTCTATTGCTCGCCACTTCGGCGTGGATCATCAACGAAGCGGCGGATCGTTTGTTCTTTAGGAAAGCCCTGGTGGAAGTCTCGGTTTGGTCATTCCTTGTGATGGGAACTTCGATTGCGATTGACTTCACGCGCTCGCGGATTTTGTACCGCGCCGCCAAGAAATACAACTCGCAGGCGCTCGAAGCGGATGCACTTCATTTCTCGACCGACATCTGGTCCTCGAGCGTCGTGATCGTTGGCCTCATCGGTGTGACCATCAGCCGTTTAACCTTGAGGCTCGCCTGGATGTCCGAAGCCGATGCCATTGCCGCGATGGTCGTAGCACTGATCGTGATCTTCGTGAGTGGTCAGTTGGGCTGGCGCACCATCAACGCCCTGCTCGATACCGCGCCCAAAGGCATTACCGAAAAGATCATCGTGGAGGTCTCGAAGATGAGGGACATCCACGATTGTCATGCGGTTCGCATCCGACCTTCGGGCGCGCTCTGGTTTGTGGATTTGCACGTGACGATGGACGGTGAGCGCACGCTCAACGAAACGCACGCCATTACCGAAAAGATCGAAAAGAAGGTGCACACCATCTTGCCGGATTCCGATGTGACCGTTCACGTCGAGCCGTTCGAGATGGCGGAGAAATAAGGGTCATTCCCTTACCGCCTTCATTTCAGAAATATCCAAGGCGCGGCTATGCTGGGTATGTGACCATGCCCGCTGGTCTTTATTCTTGAAACCCTTGATGACGATCGGCGCCCAGGTCAAATTATAAAAGGGGAAAGTCAGGAAAAATGCGATCGTTTTCCAGGAATAGTGTCTTTCCAGGATCAAGAAAATCACGTTGACATACAGCAAGCCGATAAACAGGGCCGGCAGCAGATCAAGGGTTGTACCCGTCAGGTGTTGGTGACTCACAACCATAAAGAGCAGGCCCATCACCAGACAGAAAAAGTTGACGAGGATAATCAGCGGCTGGACCAGGTACATTGCCAGATCCAAGGCAACCCAATCGCGTTTCCCAATGGCGCGAGCAGCCAGCGGACCCACAAAACGGGCCATGCAATCCGCCTGTCCCTGCATCCAGCGCACACGTTGAAGGAAGGATTGCTGCAGGGTCAGCGGCTTCTCATCATACACCACCGCCTCGTGCGACCAATACACCTTCATGCCTCGCAAGACCACTTTGACTGTGAATTCCAAATCCTCGGTCAGGCAAGTGGCCCCCCAGCCAATTTGCTGCAGCAGGTCGCTGGCGATCATCATGCCGGTGCCGCCCAGCACGCAGCTCAAGCCGAGATAATAACGCGGCAGCTGGAACATGCGGTTGCCGATCCAAAAGGCAATCGAATTGTTGGCGGAGACCCACGAATCAAACGGGTTCTTGCTATCGAGATAACCCTGCACCACCTTGTGGCCCAGCGAGAGGTGCTTGTTCATCTCCATCAGGAAGTTAGAAGAGACAAGGTTGTCCGCATCAAAAATGCAGACGGCATCATAACGCCTTTCCATTTGCGAGAGCTGACTAAACATCCACTCCAGGGAATAACCTTTTCCCTTTTGAATGCTATTGAAGCGCTCCATGACCACGGCGCCGGAATCGCGTGCAACCTGGGCGGTGCGGTCACTGCAGTTATCGGCAATGACAAAGATGTCATACAGCTCGCGCGGATACTGAATGGCGTTGAGGTTGTCGACGATCTTGCCTACGACCTTTTCTTCATTGTGCGAGGGGATGATCAGCGCGAAGCGATTCACCTGCGGGAATTGTCTCATATCTGGTTCCCTGCGGCGGAACCACCCTGCAAGCGAAATGGAAAAATAATAGAAGAACGCGCCCCAGGCGGGGATCTGGATCACCACAGCCAGGAAACTCACTATGAATTTGAATAGCTTCCACCAACCCATGACGTCCATGCTCTCTGCTCCTGCTTTGACATTTTTTAATGGCGGCACGCCCGCCCAAAGCTTGGCGGGAGGCGTTTTCCATAATGCAACCAACTGAAAACGAGAATCGACCGTCGATGGAGTATCGGCTCCATCGACATCTGACCCGACGGTTTACGTTGATTTCGGCGTCTTCGTAAGCCCCGGGCAAGTTCCATCAGATTCAGGAGGGTTCTCTTGAATCGGCTGACTACTGCTTTTAATTTCAGTAAATCACGAGGTGGCGGTCAGGCTGAGAGATATTCATCCAATAGCTTTGCATCTCGGATTCGCTGAACGGTTAAGTATCCACAACTATAAATCAGGAACTTTAATTGATTATGAGTATATCAGATGTTCTGCGGGATGCAAGAGATTCTTTCGATTGAATTCAAAGACTGCCGTCCGTTGCTTTGAGCAATCGCAACGCCCGCAACGTAACCCATGGACTCGGTTCTTTCTTTCTACCAAAGTCAAGCCACGTTTTTCCGGGATAATCAAATTCCAGCAGCCATTGACCGCCTTCATTTTGCTTCTCGCGGATGATCTGGAGGGTATTGGCCAAGCGTTTGTCGTCACCGTAACCCAATCCAACCAATGCTTCGGCGAGCTGCAACAAATCCGTAATATAGAAAACAGGAAACCCGAACTTCCACCAAGCGCGGCTCGGCTTGCCGCTTTTATCTCTGGTTGGATATCTGGCCGTCGCCGGATCGATGCCAAAGAAGAAATCCGCCCCTTGCCGGATAGCTTTCTTGATCAGCGGCGTTCGTGACTCAGCCGGCAGTTTGCCGAACGCCATCATCACTTTGACGCCACCCCACGCACACGGCAGCCTGTTGTTCAGGCCGCAGGCAAAGGTCGGACCACACTTATACATGTAATAACGGACGGGCGCGTTGCGATCTTTCATTGGAGCAACGCCATCCCCTGTGACCGTGCGCGCCATCCATTCATAGGCTTTCTTCAAACGCGGATCCTCGCATCCCATTTCCATCAATGACCACAACAGATTTCCTTGCAGGCAATCAACCGTGCCAGCCGGTGTGCCGGCTGTGATCGCGGTGAATTGTCCACCTGCGCACATGTGGTTCAAAAGATAATCGCAGGCCAATGCAATCCGTTTATCTTCTTTAATTGAGGCACCGAGTTGCGCCAACAAAATGATAGACCAAACCGTCGAACGATATTTCTGTGCGTATCCTGGTCCCGGCTTGACCCAATATCCTTCTTTCTCCATGTTGGACAAGACTACCGCAATCGGCCCATCCTTATGTGCAGACCGGCGCGCAGATTTAAATTGTTTATCTTCGGGGAAAAAGTCCAGTAGATCGCGCAGGGCGAGATAACGCACGCCGGGATCATCGGAATCCAGCAGCCACGATACAGAGTCGCTTCGCAGTTCATTCTTCCAAGACATGTGTGCCTCCTTTGGGAATCGGATTTCCGCGTGTCTACGAACAGTATAGCACTTTGACTGCCGGGAAGCGCCGGGAGTGAGGTTGATCCGCTCCCTGATCTTGTTCCAGGACAGGCTGCCGGTTTTCTTAAAACTCATGGGCGGGGAGCAGTGAAGCATTTTGATATAATAGGGTTGCCATGAAAAAATATCTTCTTATGGCATTGGTTGTAATTTTCGCTTGTCCAATCATTAACGAATCCGCAACAATCAGCATTCCAACCGCGATACCCGGGGCGATCAATACCATCATTGTGCAGACTCAAACCATCGCGGCCGCTTTTACTAAAATGGCCGAGCCGGCCTCTCCCACGCCGACTCCTTTTATTACATCTTCTCCAACCCAGACTCCATCTATAACTCCCTCCTACACTCCAATTCTTATTTTTCTGCTTCCAACATACACAGCACTTTCGACCTACACTCCATATCCAACATACACTTCGTATCCAACCTACACTTCACTGGCAACACGCACTCCAAGCCCAACGCGCACTCCAACTTCGACACGTACTACCAGTCCGACACCGACTCCAAGCTCGACGCCTACTTCCAGTCCAACAGCGTCCGCCAGCCCGACCTCCACTTCAACCTCGACAGCCACTGCAAGTTCAACGCCAACCTCAACCTCAACCGCAAGCCCGACGCCGACTTCAACTCCAACGCCCAGCCCTACGTAAATTGCAATTCAGTGTGACCATGCACGTCGAGCCGATGGAAATCGTGGAAACGAAAGATATCGCGGCCAAGCGGGGTCTCCGCTGTGGCAGGATCAATCATTCCATCGGGAATTTCCCACGGCGTGGTATCACCCATTTGACACTCCTTGCAGATTGTTTGGTTGGCACCTGCAATTCTGCATCAGGAGTGTCATTTTGTTAACGTTCTACGGATTTACGGATAGGGCCTTAGCTTTTGAAGGCCATTTCTTGACAGCCGGACTTGCCGCTTCGGCTCCGGCAGAAATTCGATCGGTCAGCGGATTCCCATATAAAATTCCGACCACCGCAAAATGAACAAGACGCGCCACCAAACCCCATGCCAAGACTGTGAAAATCATTGGCTGCTCCTTGGAATAAAAACAAAACGGATTGGATATCGCTCATGGTTTCCTTGTTCATGGTCGCCGTCCATCTGAGCCTGGCTGAGCTGATCGAGCCCAAAGAAGGCTTTTTTTCGACATAGTTCACCTCCCAGGTTACTTGCCGATTTGAAAGTGTTTCATCGGGTCTCATGAAATCTGCAATCCTTCCCACTCCGCCAACTTCGCATCCATCTCCTTTTGGACGCGCTCGTATTCCTTGCTGATCTTCACCACCTCATTCGCGTTCAGGAATGGACTCTCCAATTGGGTGCTGAGATTCGCCAAATCTTTTTCCAAGTCAGCGATGGCGTTTTCAAGTTCTTGTAGTTGCGCGATTCGTTTTCGTTCTTCTTTGCCGGCTGAGATTTGTTTTTGCGTAGGGGCGGAGCGACGCTCCGCCCCTACCATGACGTTGGCATTACGCGCGGCTTCTTTCTCGCGTTCTTCTTTCATCTGTGAATACGTGCCATTGAACGCGGTCATCTGGTTTTCGTCCGGGTTCACTTCCCAGATTTGCGTGGCGAGTGCGTCAACAAGATAACGATCATGCGTCACGAGCAAAATCGTACCGGCATAATCGTCCAGCACCGCTTCCAAAACTTCCTGCGAGGGAATATCCAAATGATTGGTCGGCTCATCGAGCAACAAAAGATTCGTATCCTGCAGAGCGAGCTTCGCCAAGGCCAATCGTCCGCGCTCGCCGCCCGAAAGCATCGAGACTTTCTTGTACGCCTCCTCACCGCTGAATAAATATTTTCCGAGATAATCGCGGATCTGACCCGGCAGCCAATGCGGAACGATCGAATCGATTTCTTCGATCAAGGTGTGACCGGCATTCAAACCTTCATGCGCTTGCGCGAAATATCCGACGTTGAGACTCGCTCCGAGGATCACCTCTCCCGCTAACGGTTCGGTCTGACCGAGAATGGTTTTCAGGAAAGTGGTCTTGCCGGCCCCATTCGGTCCGATCAACGCCGCGCAATCTGTTCGGCGCAATTCAATGTCCGGCGCGCGGAATAAAAGTTTATCGGGATAGCCGACTTGCAAATCGCGCGTGCGAATCACGAGCTCACCCGAACGTTTTTGCGAACCGAGCTTGAGATGCAGACGCGGCAATGTTCGAACGGGTGAACGCAAAGCGCGCACGTGGCGTTCCGCTTCTTCAACGCTGAACGGACTCGTGGTAGTTTCGACATCCAGCTGCGACCAATTGGTATTGAGCACCGCCTCCATGCCAACCTGCTCGATGGCTTGCACCACGCGCGTCAGCCGCCGCAATTTGCCCTTGGCTTGCTGGACGTTCTGCCCTGAAATATTTTTCTTGATGTACTCGACTTCCTTCAAGAGTTTTTCGCGTTCACTTTCAAAAACTTCCTGTCTGCGATCCGCGCGTTCCTGCCGTTGATGCAGATACGCCGAATAATTACCGTGATACAGCTCGAACGCGCCGGGATGCATTTCGAGAATCACATTGCAGGATTGATCGAGGAAATAGCGGTCGTGCGAAACGATGACCGCCGCGCCGTCCCATTGCGCCAGATAACTTTCCAACCATTCCACCGCGGCGATGTCGAGATGGTTGGTCGGCTCGTCGAGCAGTAACAAACCGGGGTTGGATAACAACAATTTAGCCAGATACGCACGCGTACGCTGTCCGCCGGAGAGATGATCAAGCGAAAGCGTGTAATCCGCTTCGCTAAAGCCGAGACCGGTCAACACCTGTTGAATGCGCGTGACATAGGTGTATCCTCCCAGCCGCTCGAATTCTTCCTGAAGTTTTCCATAACGCTCCATCACTTCATCAGCATGGGTCGCCATTTTGGCTTCGAGGCTATGCAATTGTTCTTGCATTCGAATCAATTCATCGAAGACCGAATGGCACGCGTCCCACAAAGTGCCGGCCATTTCGAAGTCGGCTTCCTGCGGAAGATAACCGATGCGCGCGCCGCGGGCGCGGTGGACGGAGCCGGAAGAGGCTTCATCTTCGCCAACGATGATGCGCAGTAAGGTGGTTTTGCCCACGCCGTTCGGCCCGACCAGCGCGAGGCGTGAACCTTTCGCCACCGAGAAACTAATGTTGGTGAAAAGGTCAATCGCGCCGAACGATTTGGTGAGGGAGTTGACAGTGATCAGTGACATAGTAAGCGGTAATCAGTTTGAGTGCCCCCCGAATTATAACGCCCGTCATTTCACAATTGTATAAATGTAGCTATCGCGCGGTACATCGCTGATTTTCGGATGGATAACATACTTTCTCAAAAGTCCTTCGCGTGGCATGCCTGATTTCTCCATCACACGCTGAGAGGCACGGTTTTCAACATACGAGCAATCACATATCCAAGTCCAACCGTGCCTCCCTTAATATGAAAGTCAATCATTCCAAAGGGATCATCCTTTTCTTTGATCGTGATCACGCAGGGAAAAAGGGTTTTATTCTCCCATGCGATAATGCAGTTCTTGATAGACTCTTCTGTTTCCTGTACGTGACGATGCGGACGCCAAGCTGCCTAGCGTGTTACATTCGGGTGCTGCAGATAGGCAAGATGGAGAACAGGCGCAGCAACAATGCGCGGTTTGCGAAGGACAAGCCGATCAGTTTCAAATTGCCCAGGCGGGATTATGCTTCATCTTCCTGCTGATGCGCCTCTGGAATATGGATCGGTTTCTCTTTTCCCAATTCCAGGGAACGTTGATAGGCGGCCCAGACCGCGCGCGAAATCGCGGTGCGGAAACCCGCCTTCTCCAAATAATACAGCGCTTCAGCAGAGGTGCCTCCGGGCGAAGTAACTTGATTCCGCAAGCTGGCAGGATGATGCTCCGCTTTGGAATAGTATTCCACCGAGCCGCGCAGCGTTTGAACCACCAACTGTTCGGCGAGATGGCGCGGGAAGCCCATGTGCACGCCGGCATCGATCAACGCCTCCATGAACAGGAAAACGTAGGCGGGGCCGGTTCCCGAAAGGGCTGTCGCCATATCGAGATAATTTTCATCCTCCACCCAAACTTCCTCGCCCAGGGCGGAAAGAATCGCTCGCGCGTCTTCCTTTTGCGAATCCGTCACCGCAGATGAAGACGTCCAGACTGTGATGCCCTGCCCGATCTGCGCAGGCGTGTTCGGCATGGATCGAACGACAGCATTGTGTTTGAGCCCAACGCTGATCTTCTTGAAACTCGCCCCAGCCACAATCGAAAGCACCAGTGCGTCCGGCCGGATGCCTTTGAGGCTCTTCATCACGTGGGTCAAGCGTTGCGGCTTGACCGATAACACCACCACGTCCGCTTGATGAACCGCCTGACTATTATCCGTAAACGGCTTGACGCCATATTTCCCTTTCAGTTCTTCACCGCGTTCCGGGCGCGGACCCGAGGCGGACAATTCCTCCGGCTTGGCCAGCTTCTGGCGGATTAGCCCGGCGATCATGGCCTCCGCCATGGCTCCCGAACCAATAAATGCGATGTTCTTTTTCAACATGATGGCCTCCGTTGTTTCACGCCATTATAAAGCAAGAGGGTCGGCGCCATTCCATGAAATTCATTCGCAGGTAGGCTGCTGCCATGGTCGCCATTCGCCGCAACTGAATGGGTGTGGAGCTCGCTCGCCCTCCGGGATCTGACTTTCCTTCAGCCTGCACCAAAATGGATTATCAAAGTTGTTAGGCTTACCTGATGTATCGAGAGGTAAAATTCATCATTCTTTGAGCTTCCGGCCCAAGGAAAGAATCGAAAAGTTTTGGGACAGGATTCACAGTGCAGTTCCTATATTCCCCCTATATTGTTCCTTTGTTGATCTCCGGCACCATCTCCTTTCTGGTGGCATATTATGCTTGGGCCCACCGCACCGTTTCAGGGGCCTCCGCCCTGGCCTTGTTGGCTCTGGCGGTCGGCGATTGGGCGATCGGTTATGCCCTGGAAATTGCCGGCGCCGACCTGTCCACCAAGGTGTTTTGGGCCAAGGTGGAATACATCGGCACGACCACCATCCCGTTGCTGTGGTTGGTCTTTTGCTACAACTATTTCAACCAAAACAAGCCAATGTCCGGGCGCGTCATCGCGGCCTTGGGGATATTGCCACTTATTACCCTTCTGCTGGTCTTCACCACGGAATATCATGGCTTGATTTGGAGTCATTATTTCATCAGCCGGACCGGTGATTTTTCATCTCTGGGGGTTGTCCATGGGTTATGGTTTTGGGTCTATTGGATATACGCCTACCTGCTTCTACTGGCTGGCATGTCCTATATCGTTCGATTAATACGCCATAAACACGGCTTGTATCGGGGGCAAATAGCCGCTTTGATCATCGCCGTCATCGCGCCCTGGGTCGGGAATTTTCTATACGTATCCGGTCTGACCCCGATTGCGAACCTCGACTTAACATCGTTCGGCTTTACGGTCACTATTCTTTCAACAGCCTGGGGTATCTTTCGCTTCCAGCTGATGAATTTACTGCCGCTCGCCCGCGACACAGTTGTGGAAGAGATGGAAGAGGGCATGATCGTGCTTGATGTGCAGGGGCGGGTGGCGGATATCAATCCCTGGGCGGCGACATTGATCGGCCTGGCGCCCGCACAGGTCATCGGCAAGCCGGCCGGCGAGGTGTTCAGCCGCTGGCCCCACCTGACCAAGAAATACGGCGACATATTGGATGCATTCGAGGAAATCTCCGTCGGCGAAGGTGAAGCTCAGCGCTGGTTTGAACTGGGTCTGTCGCCGCTGCGCAACAAGGAGAAAATTGTCGTCGGCAGATTGATCACACTTCGCGACATTACGAAAAGACGGCAGGTCGATGAACGCTTGCGCCAGCTCTCACGCGCGGTGGAAGCCAGTCCGGCTTCGATCGTGATCACCGATGTGGGTGGACAAATTCAATATGTAAATCCGAAATTCACCTCCGTGACCGGCTACACCTTACAGGAAGTGTTGGGGAAGAACCCGAGGATTCTAAAAACGGATCGGACCCCGCCCGAGGTTCATCGCCAGCTCTGGGAAACCATCACGGCGGGCAGGGAATGGCACGGCGAATTCTGCAACCGGAAAAGCAATGGCGACCTCTATTGGGAAACGGCTTCCATCTCTCCGATCATGGACACGGGTGGACACATCGTCAACTTTGTCGCCGTCAAAGAGGACATTACTGAACAGCGCCGGATGCAAGGGCAGTTGCAGGTACAGAATAAATATTTGACCATCTTGCACGAAATCACCCTCGACCTTCTTAACCGGAGGGACTCGGATGATCTACTAAGGGCCATCGTAAATCACGCCGCGGATTTGCTGAATTCTTCCTACGGGGAAATATTGCTCACCGAAGGTGATGAGATGGTTGTCCACTCCTTCACGCCAAACCAGGACTTCTTAGCGGGAGATCGAGTGGGCCGGAGTACCGCCAAGCTTGCCTGGCAAGCGCACGATACGGGACGCCCTGCCGTGCTTGACGATTATTCCGCCTGGGCGGATCACCGGGCGATTTACGATCAGGTCGCATTGAAGGCGGTGGCTGAGTTTCCTGTCATGGTCGGGGAACGATGCGTCGCAGTGATCGGAATAGGACGTTCCAAGCCGGGCCAGGTCTTTACTTCTGAAGAGATCCAAACGGGTGTCTTGTTTTCGAGGCTTGTGGGGTTGGTGCTGGATAGTGTCAATTTGTATGACTCGGCGATGAAGGAAATCGCCGAGCGCAAACGGACAGAAACCCTGCTGCAGGAAAGCGAGGCCCGTTATCGTCAGATCGTCGAGAGCGCTGATGATCTCATTTACCGGACCAACGCCAATGGATGCATCACCTATGTGAATTCGACCAGTTTGCGCCTGTTTGGCTACGACAAGCTGGACGATATTCTTGGCAGGAATTACCTGGAGTTCATCGTGCCCAGCTGGCGCGATAAAGCGGGCCGCTTCTATGTCCGTCAATTCTTGAGAGGTGAGGCAAACACGTACTTTGAATTCCCTGCCATTACACCGGACGGTCGCGAGCTCTGGCTCGGTCAAAATGTGCAGATCATCCGAGACGTTGCCGGGCAGATTATCGGCTTTCAAGCGGTGGCCCGTGATATTACAGCGATAAAACAGGCGCAAGAAGCATTGTTGCTCGCCAGAGACCAGGCCCAGGAGGCCAGCCATTTGAAGAGCGATCTGCTCGCCCGAGTAAGTCATGAACTACGCACGCCCCTGTCCGGCATTTTGGGATACGCCGAATTGCTGCGCGATAATACATTTGGTCCTCTCTCCGACGAGCAAAGGCGCGTTGCGAAAACCATTGTCGAGAGTTCCGAGTACCTGACGAACATGATCAATGACCTGCTGGACCAGGCCCAAATTGAAGCCAAGAAGCTGGTTCTGCAGTTCAGCGAATGCTCATTGGCTGATCTGCTTAATGATCTGAAAGAGATGATGGCAGTATCAACTCAGAACAAAGGGCTGATCCTTCGGACGGTCATTGAACCGGGTGCGCCCGCCGCCGTTTATAGTGATCCGCAACGTTTGCGGCAGATTCTTATCAATCTGGTGGCAAATGCGATCAAGTTCACGGAGCAGGGTGAGGTTCGCATCAGGGTTCTTCAGCCCGATTCAAGACATTGGGCCATGGAAGTATCGGATACCGGCATCGGCATACCGGACGAGGCTCAAGCCGTCATTTTTGAACCGTTCAAGAAAGTGGACACCTCCCTGATAGGACGTAATCGGGGTTTTGGCTTGGGTTTGTCCATCACAAAACAATTGGTTGATCTGATGGGTGGCCAGATTGAACTCACCAGCAAGGTTGGGAAAGGCAGCACCTTCCTGGTGACCCTGCCAATAAACAAGAAAATGAAAGGATGACTGTCTGGTGTGAACGTTCATTTGTGCTGGCCACGGTAATATTTTTCTTGACGAGTCCTGTCGCGCGCCCAGCTGTGACCGCAGGCGAGCTGCGGCATATCAAGCCTTTTTTCAGCCGTATTCATTCAAGATCCTCTCGATGTTCAAGAGGATGTGAAGTCAGGCGATTATAAGATAGTTATGGAGAATCAATGTCAAAGCCCCTTGCACTAATCATCGAAGATGATCTGGAAATTGCCAATATCATTTCGATTTCACTGGAAAATCAATTTGAGGTCGAGCGTCTTGCGGATGGCAAGACGGCTTTAGGCAGACTGGCGCAGGTTATTCCTGCGTTGATCATACTTGACCTACATCTGCCCAATGTTTCCGGCGCAGATATTTTTTCCAAGATTCAGTCGGACACCCGCCTGAGGGCGTCCAAGATCATTCTTTGCACTGCCGATGCTCTTCGAGCGGAATCCTTGCGAAGTCAAGCCGATATCGTTTTACTCAAGCCGATCAGTCCCAGCCAACTGCGTCAACTCGCCGGCCGATTGATTAACACTGCCTAATTCATTGCTCCTCGTCAACAGAGAACTCTTGCTGGCCTGCCCGGGAACGCCATGACTCCGTTCGAGGTGCGCCAACGAGACTCAGAGATTTTCCAGCCGTGCCTCCGGTTTTACAAAACAAAAACCGCCTGATCAGCGCCGGATGCCCCATCTCGAATCTGTGGGGAAAATATGCATCAATGGCATTACTTTTTTGGAATGCAATTGGAATAGCAGGATTTGTCAAGGAATGCCAATGTTAGCCATTTTACGCAATGCTAAGTGACGCATCATCGCCTGATGGCCGATTCGAGTAGCTGTAATGGACCCATAAAACTGGACACTACCCTTAGGGTAGAATCACAGAGAAATGGAGTCCAGCATGGCGCAACGAAGAACCTTCAGTGGCGAGTTCAAAACGAAAGTAGTCTTGGAATTGCTCCAAGGGAAGAAGAGTCTGTCCGAAGCCAGCCGCGAATATGAAATCAAAGACACGGTGTTATCGCGCTAGAAGCAGGAATTTCTGGAGCGTGCCGGAGAGATCTTTGAACAGCCAAAAGATCTGCAAGATAAAGATGCCCGGATCGCTGAATTGGAGCGATTGGTTGGGCGTCTGACGATGCAGGCAGAGCTTCAAAAAAAGCTCAGAGTTATGCCAGCTCGCTCATCAAGAACAGAGAACAATCGTGAAAGATTTGGTGGTGGCGGGAAACTGCTCCACGAAAGCGGCTTGCAATTCAGTTGGCATAGCGCGCAGCACGTATTATTATCGATCCGATCGATCGGAGGATGGCCAGCTAGGTGTGGATCTGGAATGTGTAGCTGGGCAATTTCCGAAATATGGAACGCGGCGGATCACGCACCAATTACGCAGAAGGCCCTATTCGTACTCGATCAACCGCAAACGGGTTCAGCGGATCATGCGCGAGAAAAGGTTGGTGCGCCCTGTGAAACGAGCCAGGTATCGCACCACCAACAGCCAGCATCCGTATCCGCGCTATCCGAACTTGATGCAAGACTTGGAAGTCGTCCGGCCCGAGCAGTGCCTGATTTCTGAAGATTTATATCTCCAGTTAAATTCTTCTTCCGGTTTAAATTGTCCGCAGGCTGCACACCTTTTCATTTTTACTCCACAAGGTCTGCTCAAGGCATACTAGGTGCGATTTTAAAATCAAAATGCCCTAGTTTTTTTGTAACAGAGCATTTTAGCTGGGGATTAGGGATTCGAACCCCAATTTTCACATCCAGAGTGTGACGTGCTGCCGTTGCACCAATCCCCAATTTAATGTACTAGCTGATCCAGAGTTTTCAAAAAGCCCGTCTATGCTTTATATATAGTGGAAAAACGAGCATAATATTGCAAAAATGAGGCGAAAACAGTCGTTTGGGAGTATAGTTTCTACGTCGTAGTACACCAACTGCACACGATCTGCACACGCTTGCGATTACAAAATCAGGAAAGGCGACTCTAAATTCATCGAAGTCTAAGCTCACGAACATTCTGATGCAAATACTCTCACAGCCGAATCGGATTGCCGTATAAGGTTCGCATCAAACCTAATTTGCAAGTTGGTAAGCGCGTGCCATGCAATTAACTATTGCAAGTGGGATTTCTTCAATATTAATACATTGCGCCAACTTGTAACCTAATTCGAGTTTAGATGGTTCTTCAATATTCGCGTCTTTTTGGATCAATCCTTGAACAGCCTTCGAAAATTTAGGATTAGTACGCAGCGAGGCGAAGTCTGACGATTGCCATGGGATTCCCGATAATTTAGGATAATTAGCCTGAGCCATCCGTGCCCATAAGTCGTCCGAGAAAGCATCTTCATATTCCTTCACACCGATATAATAAACTTGCGTGCCTTCGTCTATCCCATCAGTTTGAAAAGATGCTGGGGTAAATATTTTTTTTGTGCTATCAGTGGTTACGGAGTCAGTGTCAACAAGAAAGATAACTTGTCGATGGTTTGTGTTAAGGAATTTAACTAACATTCGAGCGCCGTAGTTGTTCTCTCCGTTAATCAAGCATATACCGGCAGACTGCAAGGGCATACCATATTTTTTGTAAAACAACACAGGTAGTGATGCAATTTCTGTTGGACCTTCAATTGCCAGAAAACAGCGTTCATGTAGCATTACGCTATTGCGAAGCCCCATGTTTTTGCTGATTTCATACATGAAAAGCTCGGTTGTTTCGTGATCGGCAATAGAAAGGACTTCTAGATTGGTTTGGCGGGTTTGTGGTTCAAGTTTGTAATGAACAATCTGATTGATAGGCACTCGCTCGATAAAATTAAGAGAATGGGTACATACAACAACTTGCATGGCGGGTAAATCTGCAAATCGCTTAATAGTATCGAATATTTGTCGCTGTGATTTGTAATCAAGATGGGTATCTGGTTCATCGAACGCCATAAGCAGTTGCCGTGAATGTTCATCTCGGTTCTTAAAAATCTCTTGACTCCATTCATATACAGCAAGGCTAAATCGTCGCCGTTGTCCAGCGCCGCTTTGTTGCAATAATATTGGTCTCCCATCCTTCCTTACTAATTCTAGTTCCGTAGTTGTCAAGCCTGATGCGAAATTGAAATTGGGGCGAATAGCCAGTGTTTCTACGTCATTGGAGTATTGTTTTACAAATGGCGCCAACTTGCCGAGCTCAGCATTCAAATCTGCTTCAACTTCCGTTTTGATTTGGGAGATAGTACCAGAGTATTTCTCGGTTTCAATTAAGCTCCGGAATTGAATTGATAAAGTCCGCTGTATCTCCTTTTCTGGGTCTAGTGCTGATTCAGATGAAAAAATTAGAATTTCTGGAAGACAGGCTATTAATCCATCCGGTAAAATAACTTCATCTGGCTTTTTAGGTTGAGTTGCCACCCACGCGCGAATAATGTCCACGATGGGCTGCTTATTTTTAACGGCTCCCAAATTAATTGCGAATTTTTGGGCGATTTCTTTCAGTTCAGGAACAGTGTAATCTTCTAATGGTTTTTTGAACGCGGCGTCATCATAGGTCTGCGCGATGAACATATATGGTGAAGGAGGATTCCCCGCTTGGTAGACTCGATAAACTTCTATGGTTCGATCGTCAACTCCCCAGATCTGTTTTATGATAGCGCACTCGGAATCGCCTAACTCAAATCTGCCAGACAGCTTTATTTGGTCTTCCCGCGCTGTAGGGTTTTGGTTTTCGGGTGTAAGAAGGCAGTAAGAATAGTCATCTGCTAACGGAGTTATTTTTGGATTGAGAAATATTTCTAAGGCGCGTAGTGTAGTGCTCTTGCCCCCATCATTTTCCCCTGTAAAAATTGAAAGACTGGAAAAAGGTATCCAATCGGTGCTGAACAGACAGCGAAAATGTTCCCCCTTGAAAGCCGTTAGTTTCATCATCCCCAAAAACCTATTTGACTTGTTGGAATCTAAAGCCGCCTTTTTTGATATAGGCGTCAAAGTACTGACCGTGAGAAGCAGCGCTCATTAGCCCACTATAAATGCTAGCGGGAACGTTGAAGTATTGGTAGATAGAGCCGCTATTAAACTCTATCTCTAGAATCTTGTTTTCACTGTCGTAACCTACTGATGCAAGATTAGATGAGGAGACGGGAATTCTATTCATGGGCCACCTTTGCGAAGGAACATAAACAGCACTTTGGGACAGATTGACGACAAGTTTTGTCGCCATTGGTTCTTCCAATGGTTTATGTATTATACCGCCTAGTCTTCGAAAATTTATTAAGACATGCAGTTTACTTGGTTTCTATTTGAAAAGAGGACTTATTCGGAGTGTGCTACATATAAGAGTCTAGGCTTCTCGTTATGCTGCTTCTGTTCATCTGGGAAAATCGGCTATCGCAATAGGATGCAGTGCGCGAGGGCACAGCCCGTCCGAAGTTAGGGAAGGTGAAGCGCCGCGTAGTAATGCTGAAGCGTGAAGCGCGTTGACGAATGGATGGAACGGAGGCGAACCTGAGCGTGCGGATTTTGTATTTGAGCGAAGTAGCCGTAGAAAGTGGAATGAGGAAGCGGAACCGCGAGGCGCACGGAGCAAGCGAAGCCAACCGAACGAGGCGCGCTCTGCGGATATGTTGAGCGCTTAGGGCATGATGCTTTAGTGTGTTCTTCACGGCGTGGTGTCCGCCGCGGTGGTTGGGTGCGGGCAAGACATCCACGCAAAGCATGATGCCCTGCGATATTTCAAGAGAGATTGCTCTTGCATCTTAATAAATTTGGCTTTATGCTTATCATATCCTGATCGGGATTCTATGGCGACTCTTACTCCGCAAGATTTTGTTAGCAAATGGAAGCGTGCCGAAGCGCGTGAACGACAAGAAGTTCAAGAACATTTCCTTGACCTGTGCGCGCTGGTTGGACATGATACGCCGATGCAATCCGACCCAACGGGCACGCGCTTTGCATTTGAAATGGGCGCGGCCAAAACCAGCGGCGGTTCCGGCTGGGCAGATGTTGCAAAACTGGGTTATTTTGGGTGGGAATATAAAAGCAAGGACGCAGATTTAGATAAAGCCTATGAACAATTGCTCCGCTACCGCGATGCGCTGCAAAACCCGCCCTTGTTGATCGTCTCTGACATCAACCGCATCATTATCCGAACGAACTACACCAACCTACCCACGCGGACAATCACTCTAACATTGGATGACTTACTAACCGCCGCTGGGCTCAAGACTCTCAAGGCAGTTTTTTTCAACCCCGAACAATTCAAGCCGAGAGAAACGATTGAAAGTGTCACCCAAGAAGCCGCGGCGCATTTTACGAATCTAGCCGACAACTTGCGTAAATACGGCAGTCAACCGCAGGAAATCGCACACTTCTTGATCCGTCTATTGTTTTGTTTGTTCGCGGAAGATATTGGGCTTCTTCCAGAAAGATTATTCCCGCGTTTGCTTGAACAGACACACCACAATTCAAAAGATTTTTCCGAAGTGCTACAGCAATTATTCCGTGCCATGAATAAGGGCGGATATTTCGGCGCGGACAAAATCCTGTATTTCAACGGCGGGCTGTTCGATAACGATAACGTTCTGCCGCTCGATAGCGCGGACATGGACATCATTGCTGACATTGACGCGCTGGATTGGTCGGCGATCAAGCCATCCATCTTCGGCACACTCTTCGAGCGCGGACTCGATCCGAGTAAACGTTCGCAACTCGGCGCGCATTATACAAGCGAAGAAGATATCCTTTTGATTGTCGAACCGGTGCTGATGCAGCCGTTGCGCCGCGAATGGGAGGAGATCAAGGCGGAAGTCAGGAAGATCAAAGCCGAAGAAGAGAAAGATGCGAAGGGAAAGAAGTCCAAGGGGAAGAAAAATATCCAAGGTTTTCTTCTGGCATTTGCCGATAAGATCGCGGCTACAAAAGTCTTAGACCCTGCTTGTGGAAGCGGCAACTTTTTATACGTCGCATTGCGTTTGTTGTTGGATTTGCAAAACGAAGTCTTCAACTTCTCCGATGAAATGGGCGCAGGCAGACCCTATATTACGGTCACGCCTTCGCAAGTGCATGGCATCGAGATCAACGAATACGCCCATGAACTTGCGCAAATGACGATCCAGATCGGATACATTCAATGGCTGAGAGATAACGGATATGGTCTGCCAAAGGAACCGATTCTAAAACCAGCCGAGACGATACAGCATATGGATGCAATCCTTGCTTATAAGACTTCAGAAGTCTCGGAGACTTCCGAAGTCTATGAGCCTGAATGGCCTGCTGTGGATGTCATTGTTGGCAACCCGCCGTTTTTGGGGAGCCAAAAAATGAGGGCAGAACTAGGCAATAAATATGTAGATGACTTGCGTGATTTATTCAGTTCCCGAATTCCAGGCACAAGCGACCTTGTATGTTACTGGTTCGAAAAAGCCAGAGCATTAATTGAGAATCGGCAGGCTAAAAGGGTAGGCCTGCTCGCAACACAAGGTATTCGTGGCGGAACAAATCGCACCGTGCTGGAACGCATCAAACATAGTGGCGATATTTTTTGGGCGCAATCAGATCGCAATTGGATCTTGGATGGGGCAACCGTGCATGTCTCTATGGTCGGCTTCGATAATCGCTTGGAAAAACACAAAGAACTCGACGGGCGAACAGTAGCATCAATAAATTCAGACTTGACATCAACAATTCACGACATAACCAAGGCTATTCGGCTCGAAGAGAATTTCGATTTATGTTTTCAAGGGCCAGTTAAAGTGGGGGCCTTTGAAATTACACAAGATGTAGCTAATAAGTTTCTCCGATTATCAAATCCGAATGGAAAATCAAATGTAGATGTTATTCGCCCTTGGGTCAATGGATTGGATATAACAACCCGTTATAGAAACATGTTCATAATTGATTTTGGTAATATGGCAATGGAGGAAGCTTCATTGTATGAGGCTCCTTTTGAATATATTAAGCGAGCAGTTAAACCATCGCGAGATAAGAATAATCGAGCCCGGCGACGTGACTTTTGGTGGCAACATGGTGAAACAGTGCCGGGACTTAGAATTGCAATTGCAAAGAATGAGTATTTTATTTGCACGCCAAGAGTTTCTAAGCACAGACTGTTCGTAAGGTTTTCAAGCAGAACCTTACCCGACAGCGCCGTAATCGCTATTACTCGGGAAGATGATTATTTCTTGGGAGTTTTACATTCTAGAATTCATGAACTTTGGGCAAGAGCTACGGGCACTCAACTTCGTGAAGCAGAAAGTGGCTTTCGTTATACGCCTACATCCACTTTTGAAACCTTCCCGTTTCCGTGGGCTCCGGGCAAGGAGCCAAAAGATGATCTACGCGTCAAAGCCATTGCCCAAGCCGCAAAAGAACTCGTTGAGCAAAGAGATAGCTGGTTGAATGCCGAAGAACTCGGCGAAGACGAGAAGAAAAAGCGAACCCTGACGAATTTATATAATCAACGTCCCACCTGGCTGGATCTCGCGCACAAGAAGCTGGATGAAGCTGTCTGCGCGGCGTATGGATGGCAAAGCGATTTGTCCGATGAAGAGATTTTGGGAAAGTTGCTTGCGTTGAATTTGGAAAGGGTGAAAATATGATAAACCTATACTGGAAAGTAAATAAACAAACTCACAATTTGGTTGAAAAGCCGTTTGCCAATGAAGCTGAATTTGAAGCATATGTTTTTGGTAACCAAGAACTCTTGGGAGATGTACTGATCCTACACCGGCAAATTCGGACTGGGAACAAACAGGGTATACCAGATATGCTTGGCGTTGATCAGGATTCGAGAATTTGTATTATTGAAATGAAAAATGTAGAGGTGGGTGAGGAAATTCTGCCCCAAGTGTTAGGTTATGCAATATGGGCAGAAACAAATCCAGATTCAATTCGTGCCATCTGGTTAGAGGCCAAGAATAAACCCGAAGATATTGAAATTGAATGGGACAATTTAGAAGTAAGGGTTATAGTAGTCGCTCCATCCTTCACGGCAAATTTGCCAAGAATGGCTGCTAAGGTTGGTTATCCCATTCAGCTTGTCAAAATGCAACGTTTTAGCTACGAAGAGAAGGATGAGTTTTTGCTTGTGGATTTTCTTGAGGAACAGAATTTACCCAAGAACAGCACGACCAAAGTAATGGGTGATTGGAATTGGGATTTTTATGAACAGGTACATGGAAGAGAAGCAGTTGCTAATTTCCGCAAAGCGGTAGAGAACCTTGATGCTTTTGTTAAACAAAAAAATTGGCCTTTGTCCTATAATCTCAACAAATATTATACGGGTTTCAAGTTAGGTTCTTCGAAAGTGGTTTTTGCTGTTGTCTGGGGAGGTACACATGCTTGGAATGTTATCGCAAAGATTTCGGAAGATGAAGCTAAGAAATTCGATGGGAAGAATTGGGAGTTTCAGCGGTACGACTCAGCGTTCCATCAGGCAACATTCAGGCCTAAAGGAAAAAATATCACCGATATAACAGAACTAGAGTCATTATTAACTATCGCGTTCAATCGCATTTCCGGCTCTTAGCATTAGTTAGTAATACTGCACTATGACCGCACGCGAAGTTATAAGTAGGCTCTTGCCATCCATTGAAGAATTGAACCAGGTGCTAACACGCGTCCGGGATAAACATAATTTGCCTGACCTTACCATTGCAGATGAAGAAACGAAGAAAGCAGTTAATTCAGATCCGCAATACGATTGGGAGTCTATAAGGCAAGACATCGAAAAAGGATTAGTTGAGTTTTTTGAGCCTGCTATCAAAGAGACCGGAATAGATAAGTGGCTTGAAATATTCACAAGTATTATAAGCAGCAATATACAAATCAGGGTGGTTTTATCCAGTGAAATGATCGGTGCAAGTGAAAGCGATGCTGATAAATTGATTGGCGCGTTAAATTTGAATGCAGAGCAGGCTCTCAACCTGCTTCGGCAAGTTTATGTGCAAAGCTCAAAAAGGTTGGTCGAGCATTTGAGAACTGGTCGCCCTGTAGATATTCCCGCCAACTTGTTCATTTTATATTTACCGCCAATATACCGCCGGACAATGAAAAGCTCGTGATTGCAATTGGGCTGGAATACAATGATCCGGAAGAGATGGCGGAAGATTTATATTTGGAAATGACGCGGCAATTTCCCGATGCACTAAGGCTTAAAGAAAGTAGTGTAGGATTGCTTCTGTAAAATTCAAGGAAAGTAGGTCAAGTGTTATCCTTGCGGTTACGACACCAAAAAGGAGAAGCACATGACCTACCGCGAAGATTGTACCCTACCTGCGGAGCTGCTACAGCAGGTGCAAGAACAAGGGCTGGATGTTCTGCCGGAGCTGATCCGGATTGTGATCAATCAGGCGATGCTGGCGGAGCGACAACAGCATCTGCATGCCGAACCTTACCAACGAACCTCAGAGCGCGAAGGCTATGCCAATGGGTTCAAACCGAAGACGATGCGGACGCGAGTGGGCGACATCACGTTTGCGATCCCGCAGGTGCGAGAGGGCGAGTTTTATCCGCAGGCTCTGGAGAAAGGACTGCAGAGTGAGCGAGCGCTGACCCTGGCGTTAGCAGAGATGTACGTGCAGGGTGTCTCCACCCGCAAAGTGAAGGCGATCACCGAGCAATTGTGCGGGGTCAGCATTTCGTCTTCCGCCGTGAGTCAGGCGGCGAGCCAGTTGGACAGTGAACTGGCCAAGTGGCGCGAACGACCGCTGGGCGAGTACCCGTTTCTCTTCCTGGATGCGTATTACGAGCAGGTCCGGGAAGATGGGCAGGTGCGGGACCTGGCAGTTTTGGTTGCGGTGGCTGTCAATCTGGCCGGAAAACGCGAAATTTTGGGCGTTTCGGTGTCCCTGAGCGAGCACGAAGTGCATTGGCGAGCCTTTCTGGAGAGCCTGAAACAGCGTGGATTGGGCGGGGTCCAACTGGTCACCAGTGATGACCAGGCGGGATTGCGGGCGGCACGCGTCGCGGTCTTCGGCGGGATCCCCTGGCAGAGATGCCAGTTCCATCTCCAGCAAAATGCGCAAGCCTATGTGCCGCATAAAGACATGCTAGCGGAAGTGGCGGCGGACATTCGGATGATCTTCGAGGCACCCGATCGGCCCACGGCCGATGCCTACCTGGCCAAGGCGGTGGCCAAATATAAGCAGAGCGCTTCCCGTTTGTCCGAATGGATGGCTGCGAATATTCCGGAAGGTCTGACCGTCTTTGCGTGTCCAGCTGCCATGCGAAAGATGTTGCGCACCAGCAATGGTGTGGAACGCTTGCACCGCGAAGTCCGGCGCCGAGCACGCGTGGTCTCGATCTTCCCGAATCCGGCTTCGTGCTTACGCTTGGTGTCCGCCATCTTGTGCGAGATCAGTGAGGAGTGGTTGACCGGCCGAACCTATATCAATTTTGGAAGTACCCATGTGGGACGAGCGACGAGGCCATAGCCGTCGTAGTGACTGTGGATCTGTGGGCGGTGTTCGTCCCGCCCACAGATCCACAGGATGGAATCTCAGTCGCCGCCAGCATACCTTGATCACATTTACAGAAAAACCCTTGCACTATCTTAAAGAACGGGCTAGAGACTGCGGGATATTTGGCAATGAAGAATCGTGGAGTGGAGTTGGCGGAGATAACGCTTATTGATGTCGAGCGTCATCCGGAAGAAATGCACCATCCTATTGACGATCCAGAGTATAACGGTGAGTTTGCCAATCGGAAGGAAACATTGAATCGGAGGATGCTCAGATTACAAGCGGAACTAAATACGCAAACCAAAGAAGAAGTCGCGGACAACGAACCTCACATCGCGCCATCGAGCGCGGCAAGCCCTGATGATGGCGAACTTGGCTGGGCCCCGGCACTTCTCGAAAAATGGAAGGGGGTGCATTCAAAAAGCACTGCCCCAACTCGGCAGTGCTTTTTATTTGCTCCACACAACTTCCAACAATCTCGGTGGCGTTGCAACGCGGAGAGGGTCTGGTGCCCCCATGGAGATTCGAACTCCAGTTTTAACCTTGAAAGGGTTGCGTCCTGGGCCTCTAGACGATGGGGGCTTTGATCTTTACGCACCGTTGACCTCGGTCATTGGTGTGATATGCAACGGCAGGAAGCCGCCCATATCAAAGCGGGCGGATTGTATCATCCCCTCTCAGGCTGGTCAAGCAATGGATTTCAGCCTTCCGGCTTGACGCGTTGATTGAGCAAGGCGATCAAATCGATCTGGCGGCGGTTGATCAAGACTCCCGCGCTTTCGACGCGCAGGTTGGGAAGCAGGATGGCTGTCAGCGTGGCGTTGAAGATCGGAATGAAATCGCGCGTGCCCTCCGACATCAAGGTCGTGAAATCGAACCGCCCCGGCAATTCCAGCGTGCCCTCAATTTCAAACATCTGCGTAGTGATACGGGCCGGATACTCTACGATGCTGGCATATCCGCCGCGCACCAATGCCTGCGGGCCGAGGTCCTCACGCCGCGCCATGCAGATGGCATACACTTGTGCCTTCATCATGCGCACCAGCTCGAAATGATCCACCAGCTTGGTGGGCATGTGCAAGCGCGCCAGGCGCGCATCGTGAATTTCCATGGCGGAGCGCGTGCTGTCGTTCACCATACCCATCGTGCCGGTATTCGTGACCATGATCTTACCCACCACGCGATATCCGGACGTCAGGATATCGGCGGGCAGGAAGCGATACGTGCGCGGAGAAGTGTCCATTGCCATGATGCGGATTCCTCGTCAGATCAGGATTCGGCCGGCGGACGCGAAGCAGGCCGAGGTCGGGTCCGATGCGGGAGGCGTTTGCTGCCAGTCGGCTTACCTGCATCGGGATTTAGGAGCATGGTCAGCCACGAGATGGACTTTTCGTCGTACTCGCGGTGACCGCAGACATCACAGATCCACGCCGGAAAATTCTGCACGGTGATGAGTTCCTCATCAAGCCAGGTAAAGTAAGTAATGTATCGCAAGTGCATCATGCCGGCGGAACATTCGCGACAAGGAAGGGGGTCAGGTAGCTTTGCATCGCTCATTTCAACCTCTAAGGCCCGGGAACTTCTATTTGGACGTGATCCACCATGGCCCACTCAGGTGGAGGCCAATAAATCAACAATGCTTTGCCGATTACATTTTGAAGCGGCAGGAAGCCCCATGCATGGGAATCGGACGAATCATTGCGATTATCGCCCAGGACAAATAAATAACCATCGGGCACGTTCCAATCTCCGGAATAATTTGGCGCCGCCGCGATATAGGGCTCACTCAGCGTTTGCCCATTTACGGATACTTTCCCGCTGCCGATCACGACATGATCGCCGGATAGACCAATGACGCGCTTGATTAAGTCAAGGTTCTGCTGGGTGGTGGATTGAAAGACGATGATATCGCCGCGCGTCGGCTGGCCGACATGATAAGCCAGTTTATTGACCAGCACAAATTCGCCGTCATGCAGGGTGGGCAACATGCTAAAACCGTCCACGCGGACGCGCGCGGACAAGGCATTGATGATCAAAAACAAGACAACGGCCAGACCAACCGTCTCGAGCAGGTCGAGCAAAACATGTTTCCAATCCGTCTTTTCCTGCGCGGGGATTTGTGGTTCGGTCTGGTTTTCAAGCGGTACAGATTCCAATCTGCCTCCGGGTTGCCCTATTATACCTGACCCCACGCGAAATACGTCGGCACATTCAGCACGCGTGTTCGATGCCTGCGCGCCTCCGCGTCCATTTTTTTCCAGCGTGGGATTTCCCTTGGGGGAATCAAGCCTGTTAAATCAGATTCGATGATCTCCCATTCCTGTTGCCCGTCCTCCCAGGAAAGCGCCCTATTCTGCCTGCTTTGAATGAGTCCCGTTTCGATGATTTTGATCCCGGCCTGAAAAAACAGATTCGCCAGCCGCGATCCGATGCCGATGTCCGCGCCTTGACGCTTCAGCGATTGGTTCTGCAGCTTTCCAAGCGCCGCCAGTTCATCGGGCTTGTCCACGCGAGCCGTGTAATCCGGTTCGGCCATCGCCAGAACATGACCGCCCGATTTCGTGACGCGTTTCATTTCCATCAAGGCTGCCAGCGGATCAGTCACCCACAGCAAAAAGAAATGACAATAGCTGATATGAAATGATCGATCAGGATACGCAAGGGCGAGGACATCCCCGCGGGTTAGGAAAGCCGCCGGGGCGTAACGATGAGATTCCTGCAACGCCGCCAGGTCAATGTCAATGCCGTAAAGGGAAGCGGAGGTTGGCCACGTCGAAAGAACTGCGCCGGTCCCGCATCCAACTTCAAGGATGCGGCCCGAGCCTGAACGTTTTGTCCGGTCGGATAAATAATCGCGCAAGCCGCGCGTCCAGGCGGCCTGTTGCAGGTAACGACGATGCCAATTTACTTTTATCAAACTAATTTACTGTCTCAACTTTGAACACCGGATACTTCGATGCTATTTTTTCAAATTCCGATACGGGCGCATCCTTGCTGACCGGTATGTGCGGACGCGCGCCGGGCGCAATTTGCAAATAGGCTTTCAAGATCGGCGCTCTCTCGTTGATCTGCACTTCTCTCAGTAGAACCTGCTCGCTAATTCCGTGCCGTAATCTGGCTTTCCCCCCGGCCGCCTTAACGTTTTGCATCCAATTTGTTTCAGATCCCAACATGGAGACCAAATATCTTTCCCTGTTCATAACTGTCATCACGAGAGGAAGACTTATCAGCTTTCCTGATCGTCTTCCCACTACCTCCAAAGTAACAGCATAATTGGGAAATAATCCAAGCAAGTTAAATATGGCCCCACCCTTATTCATTATTCTGGCTAATGGATTGGGATGCTTGCCGCGGTACATCCATCGCAGCAAGGCAGCAGGAATGTCCGGCGCCATCATTCCTCCTATTTCTTGTATATCTTTTCCCACGGGTCGCGCAAAGCGTTGCCGAGGATTTGATCCGCCATGCCCTGCGCGGGCAATACATCGCCGTCGGGTTCGACATACAGCCAGCTCTTGCCGGCGCCCTCTGCCACTTTGTCTTCCAAGGTTTGGTGAGCCACGGGATTCTCAATCGAATACGGAACCGGCAAGTCCCAGCGCAGCGTGAGCCCTAAGGCGGCGGCAGAGTCCTGCATTGTGTGCATAGCTTCATGCAACGATTCATCGGATGCGCTCAATGACAAACTTTTGACCCGTGCGGAGGACAACCGGCTGAGGACCTCTTTAGCTTGTCCTGCGTCTTGAGGCGTCAGCGTGAAATGGACAGTCGTGAAAATGTCCTCGGCCAGGATCGTTTCCAGGGCTCTCCAGGAATCATCATGATCCGGCTGGAGCAGAAGGAGGATGTGATCGAGACCGGTTTTCAATAACAGCTCAAGGTATTTTCTATCGACGAGCTTCAAACCATCGGTCAGCAATCCGCAGACCTGGCCATTCTTCTCGGCGCGCGCAATGAGGTCGGACAAGTCGTCCCGGAGAGTCGCTTCGCCTCCGGTAAAGGTCACATGCGGGATTCCAAACTGCCAGGAACTATCGAGGATGGAACACCATTCGGCCGTGTTCAGCTCGCGGTCGACACGTTTGGTCGGTGCATAATCGGCCTGAGTTCCAGCAGGCAGACGATAGGTCAAGGCGCAGTCGAGTCGCAGCGGAGCGCTGAGGCCAACGGAATGAGGTGCGACCCGCTCAAAGTCGAGATAGGATTCGGGATCGAGATCCGTGGCGGTCACCAGTCTTTGCATCCGCGCAGCGAAATCGCTGTAATCCTGCAGGGCTGTCTTGCGATTGATGCGATAGCGCGAGGCGATCTCCTTTGCTGCGCGCTCGGGGTCCGTGCCCTTGATGAAGTGATAGGCGCACTCCGCCGCGGTGGGATTCAGATGCAGAACCGTCGCGGCGTTGACAACCAGCACGCCGGAGCCGTCGGGCTGAAGCCGTAAATGAATCCGATACGGCGTTGGCTCTTCAGGCGCAGACTGCTTGTGATACATTCCGGATGGAACCGGCTGGACCTTTGTGAAGAATTTTTTCATGGCGCTCTCCGGTGTAATTTACGAGCGAACAAAATGCGGCATTTCGAATGGGATCTCAAGCGAAAGCTCAGCGAATCCGGCGTATTTGCCATCTTTGTACCAGGGGGATTGATAGATCAATTTCTTGACGCCGTTCTTTTCAATGGTATAGATGTTTTTCTCGTGCGCAGCCAGCAGACGTTCGACCTTGCCGCGGGCGGGATCGGGGTGGCAGTCCAACAGGTTTTTTCCGATCAATGCATAGCCGCCATCCTTCTCGTATGTTTTGGCGGACCTGTCATTCATCTCAAGAATAATGCCATCTGCATTGCATACGATCACTGATCCGGGAAATTCCTTGATCCATAAGTGCCCTGAAAGGGTATCATGTTCTGTCATGCCAGCGCCTCCAGTGAGATTAGTTCTTGATTGACGCCAAAATTGGCGCGATGGTTTTCAAACTGCAATGGACAGCCTCCGCCGCATTCTGCGAGGAGTGAGCAATCATGGCATTTCGCGGGCAGACTCTGCCGCTCGCGCAGCTGCACCGATAATTTGTGGTTCCAAATCGAGTCCCATGAATCGGTCAAGATGTTCCCGAGCGGATGGTAATAGGATTGGCACGGCAGCACATTTCCATTCGATTCGATGCACATGCTATACAGCGCCGCGGTACAGCCCTTGACCCCGAGGTCCTGTGCGGTTGGATCGAATTCGCAGTATTGCGTCGGCGTGTACCAGATTAGTTTTTGTCCGCGCTCCGACGTTTTACGCGTGGCGAGGTCGAGGATGGGCTGCAATTCGCTTTCTTTCAGTCCGGTTCCCACCGTCAGGCCATGACCGGAATAGATCAGAGCATTCAGGCCAACGGTCGGAACGCCGAGTTCCGCGAGGAAATCCAGCGTATCGGGAATTCTGTGGACATTCGTGTTCAACATCGTGGTATTGGTCATCACATACAGCGGACCGGCCAGTGCGTTCTTGAGCCCGCGAATGGTCTGCTTCAAGGCGCCTTTGGCGCCCACCATGTGGTCGTGCGTTTTTTCATCACAGGATTCGACGGTAATTTGCACATGATCGAGTCCCGCCGTAATCAATTGCTGCAAGTAGTTTTCGTCCGCCAAGCGGCGAGCGTTGGTGTTAAGACCCGTGATCTGCCCGTTGGACTCCGCATGATGGATCAATTCGGGTAGGTCCTTGCGGAGTGTGGGTTCGCCGCCCGTAAAGACGATGTGTGGGATGCCCAATTTCCAGAGTTGATCCAGGATGTTGAACCATTGCTCCGTGGTCATCTCAGGAAAATCCCGCTCCCGCGCGTTGTAACAGTGCGCACAATCGTTGTTACAACGATAGGTGATTGCCAAGTCCATTCGGTAGGGCGCGGACGGCCGCGCGCTGAACGGCATATTGACTTCCAATTCAAGATCGTGAATCGGGCAGGCGCCGTCGGGACGGATCAATTCGGAAAGCTGGAAATGGAAGGCTGCCAGGTCAACTCGCAGCTGATCGCTTTTTACTTTCCATTTCCTCAGGCAAGCCCGGATGATCTCATGATCGCGTTTCCCTTCCAGAATCATCCAGGCCATGAACGCCGCTGTTGGATTCAAGTGCAGGATGCGGTTGGCATTGACGATCAATGTGCCGTGACCATCCGGGTCAAGACGAAGATGAGCGCGGCTCTTTTCATGCTGGCCAGCGAAGCGGTAATGATAGAGTCCCGACCGAGGCAGGGAGAAGGCTTTGGCCTGGATCGCGTCAGCAAGCTTCATACCTGTCATCCTTGGCGAGAATGTCTATCTTCCACCGCCGGCACATGCGCACGCGCAGCCGGCGCACGCGCACGCGCAGGCACAGTGACCGCCTCCGCCGCCATGATAACTGCTGGTGGAGGGTGGAGGTGGAGGGTTGGTTACAGTCGTGACGCCGGAAGTAAATGAGTTCAAATTGCCGATGACCTTGCTTGAAAATGTCTGAACTCCACCTACCACGGAGGCCGCGAAGTCAGCGCCGGGCAGCGAGGTCGATCGTCCGCCCGATGGAATAGACATGGCTGCGGGCGCTCCGGCCGTGGGCTGGAGGGGCGCAGAACGATACATTGGGTCATAACCTCCCCACCAGATCGGCAGGAAGATCGGACCGGTGAATACGCGGCGTGAGCGTTCGTCGTAGTTGCGATCCAACATCGTCCATTCCAAATTTTGATCAACGGCTTGACCTTTGACCTCAGGCGTTTGCGCCGCTTCGACCTGCTGCCACGCTTGTTCTGTGATGGTCTTGTAGTAATCCTGCGTTTCCTTGCGGCTGAACCCTTTCATTTTTTCGGATACCGATTTCACCAACGCGACCATCGTCCCTTGTAATTCTGCGCGACGGGCTTGCGGAGAATCCAGTTTGAAAGCTTTCAGGAAATTGAGTTCGTAATCGTAGAGGGTGACGTCGGCCGGCACCTCATTCACCTGGATATTGAGCGGATCACGTGAAGTGACAGTGGCGGCACCTTTCTTGACGACAGCAAAAAGAATCATCGTCATCACTTTATCCAGGGGCTCTTCCAGCAGGATCGCAGCCTCGACCGCCGTCAAGCCGCGTTTGATGCCGTGACCTTCAAGGCCAATGCGCGGCGGGTCGTATTGCAGTTTGCGGCGTTGCCCTTGAATCGCCGAAAGGATGGGGATGACGATAAAGAACAACGCAAAACAGCAGAATGGCAAGGCACTGGCCGAGGCGCCAAACAGTCCAGAAATCAAACCACCCAAGGCATCCAAGGCAGAAGTTTGCACAATGGCTGAGTCCGGAACATAACTCTTTGGAAACGATGCCCCAAACGTATATGAGGTGTATGCGTTGGCACCGGCTGATTCCCATGTGTAGATGATGCGATTTTGCGAATCGATGCCGGTCTGAGGCTCGGACGGGAAACCGTCCGGTGCAGAATGCCAACGCGGTTCGTTGGGCTGAACTCCCTGAGGCATATGGAACGTGACGCTCAGGTCCGTGTTACCGACCACATATTGCGAGCCGAAATACGCTGGCGCGAAATCGGCGCTGGCATAGGTGCTGTCGTTGCTATCCGGATACAGCACACCTGAGATCGTGCCGACGTCCACGTGAACAGTTCCGCTGGCGCCGGCTTGGATGGCAGAGCCGCCCAGCACAACGGAAAAGCCGGAGCCGCTCCCTTGATAATCACTTTGCGACACGTCCACGCTTTGGCCGTTCACGTCCGCCGTGACCGTGCTCATGTCGAAGCTGCTGTTCGGCATGCCCACGTCGACATAATCGATCGGATGCGCACCCGGTTGGTTGGCGAAATCAAATGTGTATTGGACAGATTCGGTTCCATCGGTATTCCAATACACATCCACAACTTCCCGAGGCACACTGAAGGAATAGGAGGATTGTGCGAGGGCGCTGGCAGGGAGCACAAAAGCCAGATAAAGGATCAAGAGCGAAGTCAGGACTTTTCGGAGCATGAAACCTCCACGCGCTTTGCATTCCATGTGGCAAGGCGCAACTGAATTACCACTTGGGTTCCTCGGTCAGTTGATACGTGGTTCCGCAATACGGGCATTGAACCATCGGAGCGCCGGCCACCAATTTGATGTTCTCCGGTTTGAGGGCACCGCCGCAATTGCGGCAGGTGACCTGGGAAATCTTGGTGTCTCCGGGCAAATCCACTTTCATGGTGACCTGCTGCACAACTTCTTCCTTGGTGCCGCGCATGCCGGCATAGACCAATCCCGCACCGCCTGCCAGAAAAACCACTCCGACACATCCGAAGCCCAAACCGGCCGTCAGCCAGTTCGAACTGCCGTTGGCAGAGGTGGAGCCTATCACGCTTAACACGCCATATCCCAACAGACATAAACCGATCAAGAATAAGATCCCTGCGCCGACATAAAGAAGGGTTTTGCCCATGTAAGAAAGCCTCCTGCGACTATATACGTTGAGTCTAGCATTTTCGCCTCAAGTGTACATATGACTTTTGTCCTGATATTTTGTCCTTGTTTGTCCGATTCTACGGATTAAGATCGGCTGTATACTTACCTGCACATGTCGGCGCAAGGATGGCGTAGCCTGGGATGCCGATTCGGTGTTGAATCATGAAATCATGAGCCCGTTTTTCGAGATCGTTGTTCGCAGCGGCAGATCAAAGGTGAATTAGATGACTCTCCAGGATCAGTACAAAAAATGGCAAGCGCGTACGCTCAAGAAATCGCTCGACCGGTTTTCGGAGCGCAAAAAGAAATTCGAGACCACCGCCGGCATCGAGGTGCCGCGCCTGGCGTTGCCGGACGTCTCGATGCCGGGCTCCGAGGCTTCGACCAGCTCGGCACTCAGCCCTTCGCCCAGTGCGAGCGAGGAATCGTATTTGGAGAAGTTGAATTTCCCGGGAGAGTTTCCTTTCACGCGCGGAGTCCAGCCGACGATGTATCGCTCGCGCTTTTGGACGATGCGCCAATACGCGGGCTTCTCAACCGCGGGAGAATCGAATAAGCGCTATCGCTATTTGCTGAATCAGGGCCAAACCGGATTGAGCGTGGCATTCGATTTGCCGACGCAAATCGGTTACGACGCAGACGACACGATGGCGCTCGGCGAAGTGGGCAAGGTCGGCGTTTCGATTTCGTCGGTGGAAGACATGGCGCGGCTCTTCGATCAGATCCCGCTCGACAAGGTTTCGACCTCGATGACGATCAACGCGCCTGCCGGAATCTTATTGGCGATGTACATTGCGGTTGCCAAGCGACAAGGCGTTGAGATGAAACAATTGCGCGGCACGATTCAAAATGACATCCTGAAGGAATACGTGGCGCGCGGGACCTATATCTTTCCGCCGGGACCCTCGATGCGACTCATCACGGACGTTTTTTCTTTCTGTGCACGCGAAGTCCCCAATTGGAATACGATTTCGATTTCGGGTTATCACATTCGTGAAGCGGGTTCGACCGCGGTGCAGGAGGTGGCGTTCACGCTGGCAAACGGAATTGCCTACGTGGAAGCGGCCATCAAAGCGGGTTTGACCGTGGACGATTTCGCGCCGCAGATCTCATTCTTTTTCAATGCACACAACAATCTTCTTGAAGAAGTCGCCAAGTTCCGTGCCGCGCGCCGACTCTGGGCGAAGATCATGCGTGATCGCTTCAAGGCCCAGAAGCCGGCCTCGTGGCAATTGCGGTTCCATACACAAACGGCGGGTTCCACTCTCACGGCGCAGCAACCGGAGAATAATGTTGTGCGTGTGACGCTGCAGGCGTTGTCGGCAATCCTGGGCGGGACACAATCGCTGCACACGAATTCGATGGATGAAGCGTTGTGGCTGCCGACAGAAAAATCGGTGCGTGTGGCGCTGAGGACGCAGCAAATCATCGCCTATGAATCAGGCGTGGCCGATTCGGTCGATCCGCTGGCAGGTTCCTATCTGATCGAGTATCTTACCGATCAAATCGAGCAGGGCGCCACCGAATATATCTTCAGGATTGACGAGATGGGTGGCGCATTGAACGCCATCGAGCGCGGCTTCCTGCAGAATGAAATTCAGGAGGCGGCCTATCAGGCGCAAATGGCAATTGAAAAGAAAGAGCAGATCGTGGTCGGCGTCAATCAATTCCAAACCGAAGAAACCATTACGCTGGACAAATTAAAAATCGATCCCGCCATCGAGATCGCGGCGCGTGAGCACCTGGCCGCGTTTCGATCCGGGCGTGATCCCGCCAAGGTCCTTGAGTTGCGGACACGATTGCAGGATGCGGCAAAGCTGAATGAGAATATGATGCCGCTATTCATTGAATGTGTGGAGAATCACCTCACGCTAGGCGAAATCTGCAGTACGCTGCGCGGCGTTTGGGGCGAGTATGTGGCGGAAGGGTTTTAATGGGTGTCGATGAACCTGTTTCAAAATAACCCTCCGGCAGACGTTTTGCTCTCCACACGAAGCCGTATCGCTTCGCGTTCCAAGCCCTGCGAGGGCTGAGCATTGCTGGGGCGATCGGCGTAAAATTCGATGGCGATATGAGTCACGGAAAGCGATGCTGAAGTGTAACCTGGCCGCTCTTTTCAGATACCTTGTCATCGCTCGATGCGATTTTGATTTTGAGCTCAAATCATAGAGGTGAAGAATGTCTTTAGCTCCCAAATCACAGATCCTAAAGCTGCCGGAAATGGTTGCCTATCAGGAAGGTGCGGTGGTCAGCCGCCAGATCACCAAGGCGGAGGCGGGGAACGTCACGCTGTTTGCATTTGATGAAGGTCAGGAATTGAGCGAACACACTGCGCCCTACGACGCTCTCCTGCATTTGCTGGAGGGCGAAGCGGAAGTGCGCATCTCAGGTCAGCCCCACGATTTGCAGGCGGGCGAAGCCATCATTCTGCCGGCCAATGCACCGCACGCGGTCAGGGCCAGGGCGAAATTCAAGATGCTGTTGACGATGATCCGCGCCTAGGAGCTGTCTTTACTTATAGGCCGCACGGAAGAAATCGATGGTCAACTGCTTGGTCTTGCTGGTGACTTCGTGGCCGACTCCCGGCAATAACCAGTAGCTGACTCCTGATCCATTGGCGGCCAAAGCTTGTGCAAATTGCACGCTGCCATTGATCGCCACCGGGTCATCACTGCCGCCGATCACAACCAGGAAAGGGATGCCTCCGGACGCCCCCGAAGGCTGATAATAATTCCCCGCCGAAAGCACCGCCACTGCCTGTACCGCGCCCGGATAATCGAAGCAGAAGCCCTGCACGAATTGTGCGCCGGCCGAAAAACCAGCCAGGAAAAACCGCGGCTTGACCTTGTATTGGCCCACCACCTGATTGATCACAGCCCAGGTATTGGCTTCACCGGCATTTTGAAACCATCCGCCGCTTGAATCGGACAGCGTTGGGCAAAGCAGGATGAACCCCTCCCGTTCTGCGTAAGGCTGCCAAAGATTCCAGCAGTCGAGTCCCGTCCCTCCGGAACCGTGGATGCCGATAAAGAGCGGCCAGGCACGCGTCGGCGCATAGGCTTTGGGGACGTAGAGATAATACTCAATCGGTTGGGTGAAACGATGCGGAGCCGGATCGGCGGGGGTCGCAGCGATCAAATCATAAATCAGCAGCGCAAAGACGGCGATCAATACTCCGGCCATGGGCCAAATGATCAGAGCGCCAACACTTCGCGGCTTTTTTGCAGTTACATCCCGTTGTGGATGCAACTCAGCCGTTGGCTGGGTCGCCACCGGTTCCTGAATGGTCGGCGCGGCTGTGGTGGATGTCGCTTTCCACTCGACCCTGGGTTCGTGATCGTACGGCGGCCTGGTCTCGCTTTTTGTCTGTCCGCTGGCTGGCGCGAGCGATTTCCTCAAAGCCCGCAGTACCGAATTGACTTGGGTATTATCGGGGTTGCACTTGGCACAAGTTTCAAGGATTTGAAGGCGCTGTTCCGCTGTAGCGCAGGTTTCCACATACCAAAACCAGGCGGGTATATTGTGTGAATCCACCTTGAGCAGGGATTGCAAAATCCTCTGCGCGCTTTCCCTCTGGCCAGCGTGGATCAAATCAATCGCACTCTTCAGCGCATCCTCGCCCAAACATTTCCTCCTGCTGAACAAAAAGGATTTTCCACCATGACCCCATCTCCATCACGCATAGATTATAAAGTTATGTTCGCTGAAACGCAAGTTGAAGGATCACCGGCTGGGCAGGCCCGGTCCTGGAGCGCCGTCCCCCTTTATCTCATGTAGGCACGGTATGGAATGAGCAGCAAGAAGCCCAGTGCGATCACAATCTCGCCGAGCAAAACTCCCAATGCCTGAATGGGCCCGAAAAACGGAATCAGCGGAGGGCTCTGCGATCCCATTCCAAACACATCGGCCATGCCGGAAAAAACCGCAATCACATAGCCGGTGGCGACCATGCGCAAGCCAATGTCCGCCGCAATGGAGCGTTCCATGCCCTTCCATAGTCCCCACAGGCTGGTATATCCGCCTAGACAAATGATCGCCAGGCCCACCAGAAAAAATGAAATCTGCATGAACCCGACAGTGGGACTGCGGTCCAGATGAAACCAATTGGGTTTGGTGCCCAGGATGAAAACGAAAAGTCCAAACAAGGTGGTGATCAGTCCCACCCGGACGCGTAAGCGAGACGGCCGCGCGGAACGCAGCAGTGCATCCACAGGGGTGGAAACGGATTTGTCTTTCGGCTCGTTCATGACGGCAGATTCTTCTCCAAAAAATTGAGCCAGTTGCCGCCGAGAATACCCGCCGCGTCCAATTCGGAATAGCCGCGCGCCACCAGCAACGGCACCAGCTTTTGCAGATCGGCAATCGTATCCACTTCAGGCGGGACAGACTGCAACCCAAACCCGCCGTCATAATCGGAACCGATGCCCACATGCCGCGCATCGCCCGCCAATTGGCAGACATGATCCATGTGCGCGGCGACCACATCCAAGGGCACCTCTTCGCGCCGGCTTCCCTTCGCGCGCGACCAGCCGGTTTTTAGAAATGTGTTGAATGGAACGATGCCCACGATTCCATCGTGTTCGATCACGCCGCGAATGACCCGATCCGACAAATGACGATTGGTGCTAAAGTTCGGCAACAGGGCCAGACAATTGGAATGGGTAGCCACGATCGGTCCCCCATACAAATCCAGCGATTCGAGAGCGGATAGCTCATCCATATGGCTTAGGTCCAGCGTGAAATTGAAGTGGGTCATGGCCCTGAGCAGACGGCGCCCCTCCTCGGTCAATGGTCCGGGTTCGCGCGTGCCACCTGCATAACGCGTACCAGCCCACGACAGACCGATCAACCGCAGTCCCAGCGTGTACCATTCCTCCAGCTCATCGCTCGAGCGGATTCCATCCGCGCCTTCCATTAATGCGATCAAGCCGACGGGATGATCCCTTTTCTCAGGCGCTCCCCATTCTTCCATGTGGCCGCGCAGATCCTTGGTGTTGAGGATCAGGCGGAAATGATCGGGCTTGGAATCGGTCAGTTGGCGATAGAGCCGCAGCTGGTCGAGGTAGATGTGATGCGCCTCCTCGTAGTTCGAATATACCGTTCGATCCCACTCTCCCAGCTTGGCGCGCCGGGGTGAGGCATACAAGGTTGAAAAGACGATGGCCACGCGTCCGCGTTGATAATCGGGCCAGCCGATCAAACTGTCGCCGTTGTTTTCAGGGATGGTCGTGCCTCTTTCCAGCTGGCGTGTTTCCGCCGCGGAGCGCGTGTAGTCGCGCTGATAGTTCTGCATGTTCCAGGCGAGATCACAATGCGAATCAATGATGAATGGTTTTTCCATAGTTGGAAAGAGCGTGGCGCTCATGGCGCCACGCTCTTGTTTTTATTTAGTCGGGGTTTCCCCCGCGTCCGACTCCGTATGTCCGTATTCTTCGATGAGCTTCTTGTAATCCCGGTCCGCATACGCGCCGGAGTTCACTTTGCGAAGGCTGAGTCCGATGCGATGCTGATCGGAGTCAATGCGAATGATGCGCAGAGTGTGCACTTCGCCTTCCTTGAGGATTTCCTTGGGATGATCAATGCGGTGATCCGCAATTTCCGAAATATGGATGAGGCCCTCGATATCACCCTCGAGTCGGGCAAAGGCTCCAAACTTGGTCAAGCGTGTGATGACGCCTTCCACCAACTGGCCGACGCTGAATTTTTCAACCCGCGATTTCCACGGATCATCCGCCAGGGCGCGAATCGACAAGCCGATGCGTTTCTTCTCGCGATCCACGTTGATGACTTTGACCTTGACTTCCTGGCCCACCTCCAAGACTTCCTTCGGATGTTGAACGCGATCCCAGGAAATTTCGGAGAGATGGACGAGTCCATCCGCGCCGTTGACGTTGACAAACGCGCCGAAACCAGCCAGGCTCGTGACGCGTCCCGTATAAACTTTTCCAACCTCCAATTCATCGATGACGCGCTCTTTGATGGATTGGCGCGTCTCGGTGCTGGCAGCGCGCTCGGAGAGAATCAAACGCCGGCGTTCGCGGTCCACTTCAATGATGCGGACGGAGATGGGCTGTCCGATCATTTTTTGCCAGCGCTGCTCAGGCGTATCGCCGGTGGATTGAGCGCGGCGCATGGCGCTGATTTGCGACGACGGTACAAAGCCGCGCAAGCCGCCCACCAGGACGATCAAGCCGCCTTTGTTGAAGCCAACGATCGTGCTGTCATAGGCACGGTCCTCCTCGAGCATCTTTTCAACGTTCTCCCACGAAATCTGCTCCTGTGCGCGGCGGAAGGACAGAACCACATTACCGTTATCGTCTTCCGGGTTGACGACGTAAACCGGGATCTCCACCCCGACTTTGAGCGCTTCGCGTTCCTCCGCTGAAAGCTGCTCCAGTTCCTTGCCGGAGATCACGCCCTCGGATTTCGCGCCAACGCTGACGAGAATCTGACTTGGACTCACCCCAGCCACGGTGCCCGTGCGAATCTCACCTTGCTGGGGCATATCCACATTCACGTTCTCGGTCTGGAGCAGCGATTCCATGCTCTGGTTATTGTTGCTATGATCTCCCTGCGTGTTAGCCTCGCTCCCTTGCGCCGGCAGGGGTTGATTCTGATCCGTCACTTGTTGACTCCAAATTTAAAAATGTAAGGGGGATTATAAAGGCGATTGCAGAAGTTGGCAACCCTCGGCGCCGCAGCTTATTCATCTTCATGGAAAACCCTGCGAATACAGATCAGCCGGAATCATTTTTGATATAATGAGCGCCGGAGTTGACATGCCAGCCATTTATCCTTTTACCGCCGTTGTTGGGCAGGACCGTATGCGCCGCGCCTTGATTCTCAATGCGGTGGACACCCGCATCGGAGGCGTATTAATCCGCGGCGAACGCGGTACCGCCAAATCCACGGCTTCACGAGCCCTGGCTGCGTTATTGCCGCAAGTCAAGGTCGTGGAAGATTGCCGCTTTGGTTGCGACCCCGATAAACCCGCCACCTGGTGCACGGAATGCAAGGAGCGCGCCATTGGAAAACAGAAATTGCCTTTTCACAATAAGACCACACCCTTCGTAAATCTGCCGGTTTCCGCAACCGAGGACCGCGTGGTGGGAACCCTGGATATCGAGCAGGCGATCCAAAAGGGCGAACGGCACTTTGAACCTGGCGTGCTAGCCAATGCCAACCGCGGATTGCTCTATATTGACGAAGTCAATTTGCTGGACGATCACGTCGTGGATGTCCTGCTGGACTCCGCCGCGATGGGAGTGAACGTCGTCGAGCGCGAAGGGATTTCCTTCTCGCATCCGGCGCGCTTTATTTTGGTCGGCACGATGAATCCAGAAGAAGGTGAATTGCGTCCTCAGCTGCTGGACCGCTTTGCTCTATCTGTGGATATTGTCGGGATCCGCGAGGCGCGTGAACGCGTCATGATCATGGAACGCAATCTGGCGTTCGAGAAGGATCCGGAAGCCTTCCGCAAAGAATGGATGCCGAAGGAACAGGAGGTCTCCAGGCAGATCGAACGCGCCCGTGAACTGGTGGATCAAGTCACCTACACGAGCCGTGATCTATTGTCCATCGCGGCCCTGACCGCCTCGTTAAATGTTGACGGTCATCGGGCGGACTTGGTCATCCTCAAAGCCGCGCGCGCACAAGCCGCGTTCGAGGGCAGAACTCAAATCACCGATCACGATATCGCGCTGGCAGCAGAACTGGCCCTGCCTCATCGCATCAAACGCACGCCGTTCCAGCAGGCGGAGATCACCTCCGAGCAGCTGCAGGAGCGCATCGAGCAACTGGCCGGCCAATCGGTGCCGAGCGAGTCGGAAGAAAAATCGGATTCGCAGGAAAGCAAGTCACAGGAAAAAAAAACTTAAAGCTCGAAGAAGAGGCGCAGGAAAATCCACAACAGGGTCAGCCTGAGCCGATGCCGCAACAGGATGTGTTCGCCCACACCGACGCCAAATGGTGGGAGGGCGGTCAGAAAATCAAAGTCGGTGAGACGTTCCAGCCGCGTAAACTAAATACGCCGCTCGATAAACTGGCGCGCAAGCGCGCCGGCCGTCGTTCGCTCACAAAAACCGACCGTAAACACGGCCGTTATATCAAAGCGCGCCCCGCGGGCGACAAGACTGATGACATTGCCTTCGATGCCACCTTCCGCGCCGCGGCACCATTCCAAAAACGCCGCGTCGAAAAACGCAAGCGACTGGCCTTTGCCATCGAGAAGTCGGATCTCCAGCGCAAGGTGCGCGTCAAGCGCGTGGCGAATTTGGTTTTATTTTTGGTGGATGCTTCATGGTCGATGGCCGTTGCCGAACGCATGAACGCCACCAAAGGCGCCATCCTTTCCCTGCTCACGGATGCCTATCAGCGACGCGACCGGGTAGGATTGATCGTCTTTCAAAAGGATCGCGCCACGCTCGTCCTGCCGCCGACGAATTCCGTGCAACTTGCCCAACGCGCCCTGATCGATATTCCGGTCGGCGGAAAGACGCCGCTCTCGGCGGGTCTGCTCATGGCCGCCGATGTTCTACAGCATGAGAAGTTGACTCATCCCGATATCGAACCGCTCCTGATCGTCCTGACCGATGGCGCCGGCAACGTATCGATAGGCACATTGCCTCCTCAAGAAGAATCCTATCGCTTCGCAGAATTGATTGCGAACGAGGCAGTCAAGAGCGTGGTCATCAACATGGAGCACGCGGCTTTCGACCAGGGCCTGGCGCAGATGCTGGCAGATCATCTCAAAGCACCGTGTTACGCCTTGAGCGAACTCAAAGCAGAAAATCTGTATCACGCCGTAAGACATGAGATGGCGAGTGCTGCTTAAAAAAGAAGGACGACTTCACACGCCGTCCTTCTTTTTTGAAACTCATATTTCTATGGCAGGGGGCACGAACGAGTGATAATCCACGCGCCAACAACCGGCGGGAGGCCGGGATTGTTGGTGTCCGGTGTGTTGCCTGCATACACCACGCCCTTCAGAGTGACCGGGCCAGTTCCAACGGTCAAATTCAAGCCGTACCCTGTGTTATCGGTGAAACTGCCGCAGGTCAGCGTGATGGCGGATGTGCCCGTGGTGGTTGCAGTCAATCCGTTGCCGCCGTTTCCATCGGCTGTTACCTTGGTCAGGCTGATGGCGCCGTGGGAAAGTATTTTGAAGCCGTCCAACGTATTGTCAGTAAAAACATTGATTCCCGTCAGCGTTACGCCGCCGGTAGTGCTGCCTTGATTGTTGAAAGAGGCGCCGTAGGCGGCGGTGGACATACCGTTCCCAATGGCAGTGATGTTGTTGGCCGTGATGGCGCCGTTCGATTGAATATCCAAACCATCCACGGCATTTCCAATGAAGCTGTTCGTACCGGTCAGCTTTACAGCCGTATTCGTGCCCAAGTCGGTAACGGACACGCCTGTGCCGCTGGTAACGCCGTTGTTGTTTGCGTTCAGGTTGTTCAATGTGACCGCACCATTGCTGGTGATGTCCAGGCCGTCGAGCACGTTCGAGGAGAACGTATTGGTCCCATTCAGGGTCACGCCGCCCGTGCTCAGGTTCCTGGAATTATCAATGATCACACCGCCTGCGCTCGCACCCGTATTCCCCGATGCGTTGATATTACTCAGAGCGACTGCACCCTGGCTGGTGATACTGAGCCCTCCGGCATAGTCCATGCTGAAGACGTTGGTGCCGCTGATCGTGACTCCCTTCGGATAATAGGTGTTCAATCCCTGCGTGCCGCCTTGAACAAGGGTTCCATAACCTGCCAGGTTTCCGGTGGCAGTTACAGAGCTTAGAGAAACCGTTCCAAACGATTTGACCACCAAACCTGAATTTGCATTGCCTGTGAACAGATTTACGCCACTGACCGTCACGCCCTGAGGCAGAGTAAACAGAGCCGCGGTGTTATCCAACGTCACGCCGTTGCCCGCCACACTGGTCTGTGCCGTCACACCGCTGAGTGAAATGGCGCTTTTCGAGAGCACCTCCAAGCCGTCCAATTGGTTGGAATCAAACACATTGGTGCCGCTGATCTTTACGGTCTGCGCCGTGGTCAAACCGTTGGGCACGTTGTTCACATAGACGCCATAGCCTGTCTGCGATTGGTTGGCTGTGAGGCCGCCCGCTGAGACGGCGCCATTCGTGGTGATATGCAGACCATCGCCGTAATCGCCGATGAACTGACTGACCCCGGAAAGATACACTCCTCCGAGCGCGAGCGTCGCCGGAGTCGAGGGGCCCGCATTATTGATGGATACGCCATATCCGGTTGGGGCACCACTCCTCCCGTTGCCGCTGGCGCTCAGGTTGGTCGCCGTGACCGCGCCGTAAGTCACGATCGTCAAGCCGTTGTTCTGGTTATCGTTGAACGTGTTGACTCCGCTCAATTTGACCGTAACCGCCTTCGTAGCACCGTCGTTGGTATTGGTCAATGTGACGCCGTCGGAATCATCGCCTGAGCCGTTCCCATTCGCCGTGACCGATGTCAGTGCGATGGCTCCATAACTGGTGATCGACAGGCCGGCCAAGGAGTTGCCGTTGAAATTATTCGTGCCGCCGAACGCGACCGACTCCGCCAAGGTAGCGGCATACGCGTTATTGATCACGGCGCCCTGGCCCGCCACGCTGGAGTTCGCGCTGACGTTCGCCAGGGTAACCACGCCCCTGGAGTTGACGTGCAAGCCATCTCCTTGGTTGGAGGTGAATACGTTCGTCCCGGTCAGGCTGACCGACTGCGGTTTCGTCGTATTTAAGGAATTGTCGACCTGCAATCCATAGGAGGTTTGGCTGTTGTTGGCAGTCACGCTGTTGAGGGTGACCGCGCCGACCGAATTGACATACAAGCCGGCTCCATGATTATCATAGAAATAGTTGGTGCCGGTCATCTTGACTGTCCCCGGCTTGGTCAGGGAAGCGGTGGAATTATTAAGCTCAGCTCCATAGCCGTTGCCGGAGCCGGACTGGCCGTTGCTGTTGGCCGTGATGTTATTCACGGTGATCGCGCCGATGGAGATCACATCCAGGCCATCCAGCCAGTTGTATTTGAAGCTGCTGGAACCGGTCAGGGAGATGACTGCCGCGGCGCTGGCATTGCTGTTATCGAAAGACGCGCCGTATTGATGCAGATTCGAGTCCGCAATGACTGCATTGGCAGTGATCGCTCCGCCAGATAACACCCGCAGACCGCCATCGTAGTTGCTATTGAAGACATTCATGCCGGTCATTGAGATGGGTTGGGCGCTGGTATAGGCGCACGATCCACTCCCGGGCAGGCTTACGTAGCAGTTATTCAGCACCGCGCCGTATCCCGAGCTGCCCGATGCGCCGTTGTCGCTGGCGGTCAGGTCGGTAATGACAAATTTGCCGTTCGCATTGACGTCCAAACCATCGTTCCAGTTGCCGTTGAATTCGCTGGCGCCATTTACGGTAACAGTATAAGGCGTGCCGAGAGAAACAACATCAAGTTGTGCCCCATACCCACCCAAATTATCATCAGCCTCCACGCCCGTCAGCGTGATCGGGCCGGCCGTGGTTACATTCAGACCTTTGCCTGCATTTCCATTGAGCTGGCTGCTGGTAATCAAGACCGTGCCGCCGGTCGTGGTGATGGAAGCACCGTCCCCGCTGCTCGTGTTCGTAACCTGGACGCGCGTCAGGGTCACGCTCTGGCTGGAGGTCACCGTTAAACCGGTGCCGCTGGTGCCGGTGATCAGAATATCGCTGATGGTCACGGGCGCATTCCAGTGGGTGATGCTGATCGGCACGTTGAATGTGGTGAGCGGTGGGTCAGGCGGAGTGGTGCTATCGATGGCACCGCTGCCCAAACCATACCAGCCGCCCTTGATGGTCAGCGCGTTCGCCGCCATCGTGGACAACGTGCTGCCATTGAGCGTAAAGAAGTTGCCGAGCGCAGTGGGGTCGTCGACGCTACTGTTATAGGAAGATTCGATCCAGATGGTGCCGGCGACGGTGGGCTGATGACCTTCCAAATAGGTCAACAAAAGTGACAGATCATTGGTAGTGGGCGAAGGCAGATAGATGTTGGTGCATCCGCTTCCGCCGGAGATCGGAACGGTGACCGAGCTCGGACACCAGATCGGGTCGCCGCTGTCGAGCAGCTGCTGTGCCTGCTCGCTTCCCAGCGGCAGCTTGTCGCCCTCACCATCCTCAATCACAACCTTGGTGCCCGACGGCACGTTGGATAGATTATTCGAAGAGGAATGTGAAGCGCGGGTCGAGCCGCTTGAAGAGGGCGGCGCGGGCGGCGTAGTGCCGCTATCCGCCAAGACTGGCGTTGTGAAGACCACGCTGATGGCGAGCACGAACAATGTCATCAGCGAGAGCGCCGAGAGGAGAGAATTCTTGTTCATCGTAAACTCCTTTTCCGATCCATAAGGCAGAATCTCAAGATGGCTCCTGTTGCAAGGCGAGCCATACAAACTGTATCACACCACCTCCATTAAGTACACCGCATTTCAGCCCATTAAATATGAAGGGACGATGAATATTCATCGTCCCTTCACTGTTCATCAAACAAATGGTTTTATGGCAGAGGGCAGTCGCGAACGGTGACTGGCGTAACAGACGCATTGATCTGCCCGAGAGAGTTGCCTGCAGCCGTCACGCCGATCAATTTCAGAGTGGAGCCGCCCACGGTCATATTGAGTCCATATTGCCCATTGCTGTTGAAACTGCCACAGGTCAGCGTCACGTTGCCGGTGGTGATCCCACCCAGACCATCGTAGGCGTTGTTCTCCGCCGTGACGGAGGTGAGATTCACAATCCCGGCGTTATTGATGAACATTCCACCGCCACCCGTACCGCTCTTGCCATTGTTGCTGAAGGCGTTCACACCGGTCAGTGTAATCGTCCCACTTCCAGCATCGAAGTAGGCACCTGCATCACCAGTGAGCCGGCCGTTGGAATTGGCGTTGAGGTTGGACGCCATGATTGCACCGGTGGTATAAACCGCCAAACCGGCGTTGTAGTTGCCATTGAATGTATTCGTGCCAGTCAGGGTGACACTGCCCACGCCGCCGGACCCATTGTTCCTCAGGGTGACCCCATTATCGGAGCCATTGCCGTTGTTATTCGCGGTCACATTGTTCACGCTGATGTTACCTTTGGACTGGACATTCAGGCCGCCATCGTAATTGCCATTGAAAATGTTGGTTCCAGTCATGGTAATGTTCTGCACCGGGCCGCCGGTGTTCTCCAAGTCAACCCCATAGCCTGCTGAATTGTGAACTCCGTTGCCTGTCGCCGTCAAGTTATTCGTGGTGATGATGCCGCTGCTGAATACATAGAGACCGCTGAAATAATTATTCTGGAAGACACCGGTGCCAGTCAGCTTTATTGAGGCGGTCGAGGTGTCCAGTTCTGCTCCGTAGGAATGGTTTCCGCTGGCCTGCAAGTTGTTGTTGATGGTGATGCTGCCGGAGGAAAAGTCCACGCTGAGGCCCTCACCGTTAAGATTATCATCGAAGGTATTGTTCCCTTTGAATATCAGCGATGTGCTGCTGCCGCTGCCCTCGAAATTCGCGCCGCCTTCGCCGGCTGAGCCTGTGCCGTTTCCATCCGCCGTCAGAGTCGTGCCCGTGACGGCTCCGGCTGTGTCAACCGAGAATCCGCTGCTGTAATTATTCGAAGCACTGACGTCAGTCAAAATCACTGCGCCAGTATTGCCGCTGATGTTATTATTCTGGAGGACAATTCCTTCTCCATTGGAAGCCCCTGCGCCATCCTCCATCAGGTTGCTGATCGAGATCGCGCCGGAAGCGGTTACATACAACCCATCGCCAACATTGCCAAGCAGGGCATTGACACCGTTCAACATGACCGCTTGTGCGGGCCTGGCCGTGTAATTGCCCACAAGGTTATCGAGTTGCAGCCCGATTTCAGCGTTCCAGTCCGCGGTTACATTGGAGGCTGTGATCTTTCCGTAGCTTTCCAGAGATGCCCCGATATTCGCATTATCGTTGAACACGTTTGTGCCTGTCAGAGTAATGGATTGTGGCGAGCTGGAGCCGCTGTCCGTATTCTCCACGTTGAGGCCGTCAGCATGATAGTTAAAGCTAGCAGTGATGGAATTCAGTGCAATGGCGCCCGGGCTGGCTATGTACAGACCGCCCATGTAGTTGTTGTCCAAAGTGCTGCTTCCGGTGAGCTTGATCGGTCCGCCGCCGGTGCAGGAGCTGTTCATCTGGCAGTTGTCGACCATGACGCCATAGGAGACAACACCGACCGAACCACAGGTACCGCTGAAGCCATTGCAGTTGGCATTCAGGTTATTGGCGGTAACCGCGGTCATGGCATCGATCCTCAAACCGGTATCATGATTCGAGTTAAAGGTATTGGTCCCGTTCATCGTGATCGGCTTGGTGGTGGAGTAGGTACAGCCGGAGCCAAGGTTGCGGCAATTATCCAGGTCCACGCCTTCCTGGGTATTACCAGTCGCGATGAGGTTGTTGGTGGTGATGGCGCCTTGTGAATCTATCGTCAACCCGTCACCAGCGTTGAAGTTGAATGTGTTGGTACCGGTAAGTGTAACGGCTCCCTTGGCTGTAATCTGAGTGCCCCACGCAGTCTGGCTATTGTTGGCAGTGATCGAAGAGGCATTCACGGCGCCGACGCTCCATATGACCAGATCTGTGTCGTAATTTCCATTGAAGGTGTTAACGCCGGTCAGGGTTACGGTCGAGGCAGAGGTTCCGTAAAGCGTGTTTTCTATGTCCGCTCCATAATATAAACTGGCGTGGGATAGATCGTTGCCGTTGGCCGTAATGGAATTCAGCTTCATGGGGCCGTTCGATTCCAGAATAATCCCCTGGACTTGATTATTGTTAAAGGCATTGATCCCGGTCAGGGTAATGCCAGCCTTGGCACCCACATAGTTATTCTGGAAGTTGGCGCCCGAAGCGCCGTTCGAAATGGCAGTGATGTTGTTGGCGGTGATGAGACCGTTGGAAGATACCTGCAAGCCGTAGTCGTTGTCGTTGAACTGGCTGGAGCCAGTGAATGTCACCGGTTGTACCACCAGCGTGGGTCCGATGGAATACTCGTTGACTATGGCGGCGCCGGCGTCATGATTGTGAAAGGCAATCAGGTTATTAACTTTAATAGCCCCGTAGCTTTCAATGGTCAATCCATTACCGCCATTGCCATCAAAGACATTCATGCCGGTAAAGGTCACGCCGCCGATAGCGCTGCTGCTGTCATTTTCCAGAGCAGCGCCATCGTAGGACGTGGTCACTCCATTTCCACTGGCCGTCAGGTCATTGGCGGTGATGGCACCGTTGGAGGTAACAAGAAGCCCGCCAAACCAATTGTTGTCAAATACGTTTCCACCAGTCAGATTCACGCCAGCATGCGTGGTCGAGGGCATGTTATTGATGTGGACGCCATAGCCGAAGTTGCCATTGCCGGTCGCGGTCACGTTGGTCAACGTGACCACACCTTTCGATGTAACATTCAGACCATCGTCATAGTTCGAGCTGAAATCATTGCCCGTGCCGTTTACCGTCACGGTTGCAGAGGCCGCAGCCGAATTGTCAATGTACGCTCCGCCGCTCACGTTCGAGTCTGCGGTCACGTTCGTCAAGGTCACGGCCCCGCTGGAGGTGACAGATAACCCGTCACTGACCTGGTTGTCATCGAAGTGGGTGCCGGAAATCGTGAGCGTGCCGCCCGTTCCCAGATTGATTTGCGCGCCATAACCATTATTGTGATCGAATTGGCCGCCTGTGATACTGACGCTTCCTGTCCCGCTGTTGTACGTGGTGTTCAGGTCCGCACCGTCCCCGCCTCCGCCGCTTGAGTCGTTCGATTGGACATTGGTCAGGGTGATGTTCTTGCTGGTCGTAATGGACAAGCCAACTCCCGAGGCCCCATCCACCGTGATATTGCTCAAGGCGATATTGTTGTTCCAGTGCGTGATGCTGATCCCCCCCGAAAAAGTGGTCGTGCCCGGAGTGCCACTCATGCCATTCCAGCCTCCCTTCAGCGTCAGCGTGAAATTCGCCATGGCCAACCCGCTCCCGCTCAACGAAGCTGGTGCGCTTTCCGAGGGGGGTGTTTGCTCGATCCAGATCGTGCCGTTCATGGAAGGCGATACGGCCGTGAATGTCCCAAACAATGTGGCGAGGTCGGGCTGCGAACCTGTGCATCCTCCCAGCCCCGGTGTTGGCGCCGCAAGCGTCGCCGGACACCAGACCGGATCGCCGCTGTTGAGAATGTCTTGTGCCTGCTGGCTGCCCAGCGCAAGCTTATCGCCCTGCGAATCGACGATGACCACCTTCGTCCCGCCGGGAACGCCGGATAAATTGTTCGATGACGAGTGAGAGCCGCGCGTCGAACCGGTGCCCGATGTCGGGGCCGGAGGATTCGTTGTGCCGCTGTCGGCCAGTGCCGGAACCGTCCACATGGCATTGGCCACCAAACCCAACAAGACCGCAATGGTCAAAGTTCTAAAGCGAATGTTCTGCGAAATATTCATTTCAATTTCTCCAAAAATCAAGGCAACGGACAATCGCGCGCACTGACCGTCGGCGTGCCGCCCGACCAAAAGATTTGATTAGCGCCGGTGTTGTACTCGGATACCACGCCGGATAGCGTAAGCGCTGTCGAGGTGACATGAACGCCATCCACGCCATTGGTGGTAAAGTAGCCACAAGTCACGCCCACATTGGTCGCGTTAGCCACCAGCAACCCATCGTCCGTGTTGTTATCGGAATAGACTTTAGCAAGCGACACCGCGCCGGTGCTGTTGATATACAAGCCATTGCCATGGTTATTAGCAAAGAGATTGAAACCGGTCAGCGTCACGTTTGCCGATGTGCCCGCAGAAGTATCAAGATTCGCGCCATCGAGCTGATTCGATTCGGCATCCAGATTATTAGCCGTGATGGCACCAGCCGAGACTACGAGCAAGCCATCCTGCTGGTTGCCGTCGAAGACATTCGTACCCGTTAACGTAACTGCTTGTGCTGGCGAGGCCATGTGGTTATCCAGAAAAACGCCGCTGGACCCTGCATTGTTATTCGCGATGGCATTGGCCAATGTGATCGCACCATCGGACGTGACCGATAAGCCTCCGTTATCGTTGTTGCTGAACAGATTTGTCCCTAGCATGGCCACCTTCTGTGCGGTTCCCAAGCTCGTGTTGACGATCGACACGCCGATGGCGGCAACGCCGGTCACACAGTTATCGCTATAGCCATTGCAAACAGCGGTGAGGTTGTTCGTGGTGACCGCACCCGCACTGTTGATGAGCAAACCATTGCCATAATTCCCCTGGAAGAAGCCGAAACCCGTCAGCGTGACCGTGGCGGCGGCGCCGCCATTGTGGTTGTCCAAGTCGGCGCCACTGGCGGTCGCGGAACTGTCGGCTTGCAGGTTGTTGATCGTGATCGCACCGATTGAGTTGACCGACAAACCGGTATCATGGTCGGAATTAAAGGTATTCGTGCCGGTCAGCTTCACGGCCTGAGGCTTGAGCGGGTTGGCGCCGCTATTATCAACGGACGCGCCCGCGGAGCCGTTCCCGTTGGCTGTCACATTGTTCAGGCTGATCGCGCCATAGGATTCAATCGACAAGCCATCTTGATTCGAGGCACTGCTTTGGTAATCATTGAATGTATTGGTGCCGGTGAGGGTCACGCCGCCGACCGCGCCCGTGACGGCGTTATCAAGAACCACGGTCTGCCCTGTCGACAGCCCACTTGGGCTGACATAACCGGTTGCGTTGCTCAGGCTAATTGCACCGAGCGAAACAACCACGAGGCCATTCACGCTGTTGTCGCCAAACGTATTGGAACCGGTGATCGTTACCGCTTTGGGGGTTGTATTCGGGTCCAAGAAGAGGTAGTTGAAGAGATTGGCACCATCGCCGGTCGCGTTTCCGTCGGCCGTTAAACTGCTGGCAGTGATCGTTCCCCATGTATCAATCCCCAGACCGGTAACATAGTTATTGTTGAAGCTGTTCGTGCCGGTAAGGGAGACACCTGGCAGGGAAAATATACCGCCATTTGAGAAAGAAACACCGAAGGCATTGAGGACGCCACCGGTTTTGCAGTCACCGCCACCATAGCCATTGCAGTTCGCGGTCACCGAGTTGGCTGAGATTGCACCGCTCGCGGTGACGTTAAGACCGCCATTGTAATTTCCATTGAACACGTTGGTGCCGGTAATCTTCATTGCGCCGGTGGTGTTCACGTCTGCGCCGAAGCCTGATGCACCCAGGAGACCATTATTGGTGGAGGTAACATTACTGAGAGCTACGGCTCCGCTCGCCGTAATATTGAGACCGTCATTGTAGTTGGAATCGAAGAAATTGGTGCCGGTGAGGCTCACGGTGGAGCCTGAAATGTCCGCGCCATTCCCTTGCGTCAGGGCAACCGTTTTGCTGAAATTCGTGACACTGAGATTACTCAGCGCGATGGGTCCGCTGGACAGAATTTCCAACCCACCAAAACCATTATCATCGAAAGAATTGGTTCCGGTGAGGGTCACCCCTGTAACCGCTCCGCCGAACCAGGCACCGAACCAGGTATTCGAATTTGCGGTAATCGAGGAAGCCGTCGCTTTTCCTGAGGTAAACACCTGCAGGCCGTCTGAAGCGTTGCCATCAAAAGTATTACTGCCGGTAAGGGTCACAAGCTGTGCGGATGCGCCGGTGTTGGTGATCTCCGCGCCTTCACCGTTATAGCCGGCGTAGAAACCCGTATTATTGCTCGCGGTAATGTTGTTTAATTTGACGGCACCGGAAGACGTGACGATCAACCCGCCCGTGTTAACAAAATTGATACTGTTGTAGTTATTGTTGAAGATGTTCGTGCCGGTCAAGGTGACGCCCGCTTTAGCTGGGAAATCATTCTGCAGCTCAGCACCGTCACCCAGTTTGTTGAAACTGGCCGTGATGCTATTGAGGGTGATCGCACCCTTTGTAAAAATATACAAGCCGTCATTGCCGTTGCCGTCAAACTGACTTGTGCCGGTAATAGTCACGCCCGCGGTGCCGTTCTCATTATAGAGGGCGGCACCATCCTGATTGCCGGAGCCGCTGTTGGAATTGGCGAAGATATGGCTGGCTGTGATGGCGCCCTTGCTGTTGATGTATAAGCCATCGCTCTTATTGCCATCGAAGACATTCATGCCCTTCAGCGTCACAGTGGAGACCGCGCTTGAGCCGGAATTATCCACACTGGTACCATAGAGTGTGTTATCGCCGGCCGTTATATCTGTCAGCATGACTACGCCGTTCGTGATCGCATCGAGCCCATAACCGCCATTGCCGTTGAACGAGTTATCAAAATCGCCCGCCGTGGAATTGAACAGCCCATCGCCGGTGACGCTTACGGCTTTTGGAGAAAGGATCTGGCATGCCGTGCCATTGGATTTGCAATTATTGAGATCCACGCCATCGGCGAAATTGTTCAGTGCGACCGCATTGGTCAAGGTGATCGTCCCGCTGGAAACCACGGACAAGCCAAACGAACCGGTGTTGTGATCGAACTCGCTCGAAGCGACGCTCACGCTGCCGGTGCCGCTGCAGGCACTGCCGGTCCATCCGCAGTCATCCAACAGAGCACCGCCGGCGGTATTGCCATGCGAATTGACGCGCGTCAACGTGACATTTTTATTGGTGGTGACAGTCAAGCCATTGCCAGTAACGCTGTGGATCTCGACGTCGCTCACGGTGATGTCGTTATTCCAGTTGGTGATGCTGATCGGAGCCGTGGTAAATTCGGAAGGATCCGCGGTATCAACGGTGTTGGTCCCCAGGCCATTCCAGCCTCCCTTCAGCGTCAGTTTGTGAGCCGCCCAGGTCGTATACGTCGAACCATTCAGGGAGATCCCCGTGGTTGTTGTCAGAAGCGAACCCTTGTCGATCCAGATGGTTCCATCCACTGTCGGTTGGCAGCCGACACAGGTCAACAGCGCAATCAAGGCGGACATGCTGGACTGGGACACCGTGCATCCGCTGCCGCCCGAGATTGGTGTGCCCACCGAGCTTGGACACCAAATTGGATCGCCAGTGTTGAGAATATCCTGCGCCTGCTGGCTGCCCAAGGCAAGTTTGTCGCCCTGCAAATCGACGATCACCACCTTCGTTCCGCTGGGCAGATTGGAAAGATTGTCGGAGGAAGAATGTGAACCGCGCGTCGAACCACGGCCTGATGTTGGGAGCGGAGGATTCGTCGTGCCGCTGTCAGCAAAGGCAGGTGTGGTCAAAACCGCGCTGGCTATCAGAGCCAGCAACAGATTAAACGAAAAGATAGCGAATGGTATCTTCTTAACCATCTCTACTCCTTCTAAGTTGAGACAAAATAACGGCGGGATTATACTCGAATTTGACAAACTTTACCTTTAAAATACATCAATCAAATGTCCCAATGGCGGGATTATTCACAATCTAAACCAGTGCAATCAAAAAAATGGAGGGACGATTTTTGAATCGTCCCTCCATTTGATCGAATCGAGTTGTACTCTTACGGGCAGTAATGCACAGGTGTTAGCACCGTTGCTCCTCCGCTCACGAGCAGGTTGCCGTCCGTGTTGCCTGAGGCCACCACTCCCGTCAGCATGACGGTACCCGAGGTATCCAGCACCAGGCCATATGCCCCATTGCCAGTGAAAACACCGCAACTAAGAGTGATGTTGGCAGCATGTGCATCCACGTATAACCCGTCCAGGGTTGCGCTTGCGTCGCCGGTCAGTGAGGTTAGGCTGACCTTGCCATTCGAATTAATGTTGGCACCGTAACCGTGATTGCCGATGAAGGTGTTCACGCCGGTCAACGTGATTGCCGCAGTACCGGAGGTGTTATCGATGCTGACCCCAAACCCGTTGGGATTGAAGCTGGCCATCAGATTATTGGCTGTAACGGTGCCTTTCGAAAGCACGTTTAGACCGTCGCTGTAGTTATCATTGAAGAGGTTGGTACCGGTCAGTTTGACCGCCTGAGCCGTGCCAGCACCAGAGTTATCAATTTCACCACCGTAACCATACGCGCCGCCGAAGCCGTCGTTATTCGCAGTGACGTTGTTCAGCGTGATGGCGCCATGGGAGTCCAGGCTCAAGCCATCGTTCCAGTTGTGATCAAAGACGCTTGTGCCGCTCAAGGTGATGCCGCTCGTCGAAGCCGCGTCGAGGTTGTTGGATAAGGAAAGCCCGTCACCGCCAATGCTGTCGTTGGCAGTGGTGCTGGTCAGCGCGATGGCGCCCTTCGAGGTCACGTGCAGGCCGCCGTAATCATTACCGTCAAATGTATTGATGCCTTTGACCGTCACGTCACCGGAACCGGAGCAGCTGGAGCCATTCCATTGACAGTTATCGATCCAAGTGCCATACCCTGATGTATTAGCGTTGGCCGTTAGACTGGTCGTGGACAGGGACACGGCGCCGTACGAATTAATGTTTAGACCCGTGTATTGGTTGTCGCTCATGGTACTGGTGCCCGTCATGGTCACGCCTCCCACTGCGCCTGTGTTATTGTTTGTGAGCTCAATGCCATTTTCTTGATTGAAGCTGGCGCTGAGATTATTGCCGGTAATGGCGCCCTTCGATGTCACCGACAAACCGTCCATGTAGTTGTTGTTGAAACTGCTGGTGCCGCTCAGGGTGACCGCTTTAGGGGAGGCCGCGCCTGAATTGTCCGCAACGACTCCCCCGCCAAAGGAGCTGCCTTGACCGTTGTTATTTGCCGTGAGGCTGCTCAGGCTGATCGTGCCGTAACTGCCGATCTCCAGTCCGTTCTCCCATGAACCATTGAAGGTGTTGGTTCCGCTCAGCGTCACGGAACCGATGGAGTTCACGCTGGTTCCGCTGACCATATCGTTTTCCAGGCGGGCACCAACGCCATAGGATCCGCCCGCGCCATCATCCGAGGCTGTCAGGTTGCTGATCGTGATATTGCCCAACGAGGTAATGACCAGGCCGTTGTTGACATTGTCATTGAAGTAACTGGAGCCGGACAGGATGACATCCTTTGGCGTAACCGCAGTGCTGAAATAGGTGTTGTCCAGCACTGCGCCATTTCCACTGGAGCTGCCGAAACCATTGTCATTTGCTGTGACACTGTTCAAGGTGATCGTTCCGTAAGTGGATATGTCCATGCCGTCACTGTAGTTGCCGTTGAAAAGGTTGGTGCCGCTCAGCTTAACACTCTGTGGGGAGCCCGTCCCTCCCCAACTGTTGTTCACGTTGAGTCCCGTGTCGTCAGCAGTATCGTTCGCGGTGATGCTGGCAAGCGTGACCGAACCCTTGGTTTCAATGAACAGGCCGTAGTAGTAATTGCCGTTGAATTGGCTGATGCCGGTCAGGGTCACGGCGCCAGAAGCCGCGCACACGCTGCCGGTCCATTGACAGTTATTGAGCTCCGCACCATACCCAATGCGGCCCCCGCTCATGGCGTCGCAGTCGGCATTACCCGTCGCTATGCTATTGCAGTTCGCAGTCACACTGCTGACCTTGATGTCACCGTTGGCATCGAGTTCCAGGCCGGTATCATAGTTGCTGTCAAACTTGTTGGTCCCCGTAATCGTGACCGCGCCAGTGCCAAGGCACACGCCGGACGATACTTGACAATTGTCGACGTAGATGCCATAACCATAGGAGCCGCCCAGCCCGTTCTGGCTGGCATTGAGATTGTTCAGCGTGATCGTGTGATAACTAGCTGTTTCCATGCCGCTGTAATAGTTGTTGTTGAAGGTGTTCGTGCCTGCAAACACGATGCCTCCCGTATCTCCGGTCACATTGTTGTAAACCACTGCGCCATAACCGTGAAAGTTGTTGCTGGCAGTCAGATTGTTGACGGTAATGGCTCCTTTCGAAGTGACCGCAAGCCCCGTGCCATAGTTCCAGCTTGCGTTGTTTATGCCAGTCAATATCACGTTCTTCGGCATAGGCCCAAGGCTGTTGTCCACATAAATGCCGCTCCCGGACGGACTGCCGTCGGCCGTGACGTCGCTTAGAGTCACCACGCCATACGAGAAAATCGTGAGATCATTGTCTCGATTGGCGTTTAAGACGTTCGTACCGGTCAGCGTGACCGCCGAGCCGAAAGCACTGAGGGTATTGTCAACGTCAACACCAAGGTCGCTGTTCGTGTTTGCCGTGAGGTCATTCAGGGTAACCAATCCCTTGGAAGTGACATCGAGTCCATCCGAATGATTGCCGGAGAAGAAGTTGTGCGTGCCGGTCAGGGTCACGGGTTGGGCCGAAGAGGCGCCCGTATTGGACAAGCTGGCTCCCGCCCCGCTGGTGCTCGAATCGGCCAGCACGTTGTTGGCTTTGATCGCGCCCTGGCTGGTAACATACAAACCAGCAGAGTAATTTCCGGTAAATATATTAGTGCCGGTAAGGCTTACGCCGGCAGTGGAACTACCGACCGCATTGTTCAGGTAGGTGCCATAACCATATGAAGCGGCAACGCCATCTCCGCTGGCTGTCACGTTTGTCACCGTAATCGTCCCTTGGGAATTCACGATCAGACCGCCGTTGTGATTGTTATTGAAGGAATTATCATAGTCATTGGCGGAGGTATTAAACAGTCCATCACCGGTCACGCTCACCGACTCGGCCGAGGCCGCGCCGGAATTATCCAGACTGGCACCGGCGCCTGTGTTTCCGTTGGCGATCACATTGGTCAAAGTGATAGTTCCATCGGAGCGCACCCATAATCCGGGATTGCCGCCATTCAAATTGAACTCACTGGCGGTGATGCTGATGTTGCCCGTATCGCCGGAAGAGAGGTTTTCCAGATCTGCGCCATAGCCGGTATTGTTGTGCGAGTTCACGCGCGTCAGCGTGATGCTGCCCGGGCTCGAGGCCGCCATCGTGACCGTCAGGCCGGTGCCGGCAACGTTGCGAACCTCAATATCACTGATGGTCACACTGTTTTTCCAGTTGGTGATGCTGAGGGGGGCAGTAGTGAATATGGAAGGGTTGGTAGGATCAATCGTGTTGGTACATTTCGGCGGGCCCGGGGGGCAACCATCCCAGCCGCCCTTCAGAGTGAGTTTATGAGTTGACCAATTTGTGTAGACCGAGCCATCCAGTGAAATGCCGGTGGTCGTCGTCAAAAGCAGCCCGTTCTCGATCCAGATGGTTCCATCGACGGTCGGTTGAGTGGTCGTCAAAATGGAGATTAAATCTGCCATGCTAGTCTGCGAGGCCGTGCATCCGCTTCCGCCACTAACCGGCGTTGCCACAGAAGACGGGCACCAAATCGGGTCGCCGCTCGCAATGACCTCCTGCGCAGCCTGCGAACCAAGCGGTAATTTATCTCCCTGACCATCCAACACCATGACCTTCGTCCCGCTTGGAACCTGTGATAATGAGTTCGATGAGGACGAGCCCCTGCCCGATGACCGTCCGGAGGAGGAGTTAGGCGGCGGTGGAGTTCCGCTGTCAGCCAATGCAGGCGTAGTCATCAAGGCGCTTGCAATCAGAACCACTAAGACCATCAAGCTCACAAGTTTGGCGCGAATCACCTTTAAATTGAACATGTCAGACTCCTTTGTAATCATAGGCTCATTATACGGACAATTTAACTCCAATTCTATGGGATAAAGGGGGGATACTTGTAAAAAGCATTAAAAATAGGGACAACCTGCCGATGTCCCTATTTTTGAAAAATGCTGCCGGTATTACGGACAGTTGCGCACGATCACATTCCAATTGGTTAGAGACAGGGTCGGAAAGATATCAATTCCATTGCCCGAAGAGACGCCGCCATTCCACGTCCATATGGATGATGCGTGGGTGCCGGCTATGTCCACACCATCCATTAAGTTATTGGTGAAACCGCCACAGGTCAGTGTGATATTGCCAGCCGAATCAATTTTCAAGCCGTCGCTGGTATTTCCATCAGCGGCGAGATCAGTCAAGCTGACGGCTCCCGTTGTACCCACATACACACCGAATCCTTTATTGCCGATTGCGTTGCTGGTTCCAGTCAGCGTCACGCCGCCTGAGCCTTGATGGTTATCAAAATAGATGCCAACATTGTTGTCATTTGCCGTGATGCCGCTGGCGCTGATGGCGCCTCTCGAAAAGACCTGTATCCCATCATTGGCGTTGCCGTTGAATACGTTGGTGCCGGTCAGTTTGAACGCCTGCGGCGTGGAGGAGAGAGCAAAGTTATTGGCCTCGACTCCGTCGACAGATAAATTATCATTGGCAGTAATACTATTCAGAGTGATGGGACCACCGGAATTGACATCCAGCCCCTCAACCTTGTTGTCGTTGAAGACATTCGTTCCGGTCCGCGTGACACCTTTGCCATCAGTGCTATTGGTAACAAACGCACCAGGACCCGCCGCGCTGGAATCGGCAGTGATGCTGTTCAATGTAACGGCACCTTTCAAATGTGCAGCCAGGCCTCCACTATAATCATCGTTCAAGGTCTTGGTGCCTTTCAGCGTGACGGCGGGCAGCGCTGAGGCAGTGCTTAGGCTGTTATCGATGTGGATCCCGTATCCATCAAGACCTCCAGAATTCCCATTGTTGACAGCGTTGATGCTGGTGGTATTGAGGGAGACCGCACCAAAGGCGGAAATTTCCAGGCCGGTATCATAATTTCCGTAGAAGACGCTTTATTGCTATGGCAGCGTACACGCCAAGGATTCGACCGGCACACCTCCGTAATTGACATTTCCCGCGCTGTTATCGTCCAGCAGCACGCCGGTCAAAGTCAGGAGCGGGGAGGCACTTACATTGATCCCGTAGCCCAAGTTGTTTAGCACGTCACCGCAAGTCAAGGTAACCTTGCTCACCGCGCTCACATTCACACCCGTGCCGGCATAGCCGCTGGCTACGACACCCAGGTTTCCATCAGCTATCACTTTGGTCACTGCCAGGGCTCCGTGGCTATGTACGTCCAAGCCATCGCCGGCATTTTGATCGAATTCGCTGGCGCCTGCCAAGGCAACATTTGAAGAGGAGGAACCCTGCGAATTATCCAACACGGCGCCCGCTCCATTGACAGTGTCATTGGCGGTCACGTTGCTGGCCGTGATACGGCCTTTGCTGTAGGTCACCAGGCCGGCTTCATCATAGGTATTCACACCATCGTAATACTGTCCATAATTGCCATCGATAACGTTCGAGCCGCTCAAAACGACGGAGCGGGCAGAACCTACCGTACAACCCGCGCCCTGATCCACACAATTATCCAGGTAAACGCCGACCCCATTGTTTCCGGAGAGGCCATTTCCATCGGCGGTCAGGGACACCGTTGTCACGCTGATCGCCCCATAGCTGAGGATGTCCAGGCCGTCCAGGTAGTTGTCATTGAAGGAATCGTTTCCGGACAAGGTCACACCGGAACGAAAGCCGGTCTCATCGTTGGCTATGTATGCTCCGTATCCCGCTCCATTGCCGTTGGCACTAATCGAACTCAACGTGATCGTGCCGTTGGAGTACACTTCGAGTCCATCAAAGCCGTTGTCGCTGAAGACATTGTAGTTGGTCAGTGTGACCGATTGCGCAGTTTGTGTGCTGACGCTGGACAAAGCCGCCACCACGCCGCTGTTGTCGAGCGGCACCGCGTTCGGCGAACTGCTGTTATCCAAAATCACGCCCGCCCCGCCGTTATTGACTGCCTGCAGGTTTCCAGCCTTGATCGGGCCATTGCTATAGATATCCATGCCATCGTCCAGGTTATCGGTGAAGGTGTTGGTGCTGCTCAATGCCACATAGCCTTTGGAATTAAGACTGGTTGTGGCACTCGCGTTCCCATTCATGAGAAAGACACCCATCCCCAGATTCCCATTGGCACTGAGATTCTTGGCCGCGATATTTCCAAAGCTATCAACATCCAAGCCATCCAAATAGTTGTCGTTGAAGATGTTAGCACCCGTGATCGCAATGGAACCTGCCGTGTTTGCGCAGCCCGTGCCCTGATCGTTGCAATCATCCAAGATGGCTCCTGCGCCTGCGAGATCATCACTGGCTGTCACGTTATTGATCCGGATCGAGCCGTCACTGGAGATCGTGAGCGAGGCCATCGGAGTCTGAAGATAGTCAGCGGGATTACCGTCGTCAAAGGTGATGGTTGAATAGTTCCCGTCGAAGAGATTCGTGCCGCTCAGCGTCACGGCCCTTGCGCCTTGCAAGTAAGCGCCGACTCCGCCCTGAAGCTGGCTGCTCGTGCCCACCGATGTGCCATTGTTTTTCGACGTGATGTTATTAATGGTCAAAACGCCGGAGGCGATGGCGTCCACGCCATCATTGAAATTGCTTTCAAAATCGTTGTTGCCGCCCATGGTAATGTTCTGAGGCGTCAAGGAATTGCTATTGTCCAATGCCGCACCAATCCACTCAAAGCTGGAAGTTGGGTTGCCCTGGAGTCCGTTGCGTGTGGCCGTCAGATTGTTCGTCGTGATGGCGCCGTCGGAATAAGCGTCGAGGCCATCTTCATAATTATTGGTGAACGTATTGGTACCGCTGATGGTGATGGTGCCCGTTCCGGCAAAATCGTTTTCCAATTGGACTCCGCCGCTGTAGGCATAATTACTGCCATCCACGCCAGCGCTGTTTCCATCGGCATGCAAGTTGCCCGCCGAGATGTGTCCCAAGGAAAAGGCTAACAATCCATTCAAATAATTATCATTGAATATATTGTTCGTGCCGGTGATATTCACCGCCTGCGCATGGGGTGCGGAACTGTTGTCAACATAGGCCCCATATCCGCCGCTATTGTCACTGGCGGTGATGGTGTTCAAGGTAATGGAGCCATTGCTATATATGACCAGCCCGCTGCCGCTGTTGGAATCGAACGTGCCGGAGCTGGCTGTTACGGCGCCGGTGCCGCCCGAGTTATCCAGATCAGCCCCATCGCCGGAATTGCCATTGGATTGCACTCGAGTCAGCGTAATATTCTTGGTGGTAGTAACGGTCAAGCCGGTGCCGCTTGGGCTGCTGATGGCGATATCGCTCAAAATCACGTTGCCGTTCCAATTGTCGATGTTGATCGGAACTTGGAATTGGGAAGGGCTGTTTGTGTCGATTGCATTGCTGCAAGTCGGTACACATCCTTTCCATCCGCCCTTCAGCGTCAGGCTAAAGTTGGCCCAAGAGCCGAAACTTGCGGCGTTAAGGCCATTGATGATAATCGCTGAATTGGAAGAGTCGGGATGGTTCGGGCCAGGATCAGTATTGTCGGAGTAGCCTAAGATCCAAATCGTTCCATCCGCATTCGGCTTGTTGACGTTGGATGAAATGTTGGCGATAAGATCAAACAGGTTGGGAGCCGCAGCCGTACATCCATGGAGGCCTGAGTTGTTCGGCGTTGTCACGGTGTTCGGGCACCAGATCGGGTCGCCGCTGCTGATGATATCTCGCGCCGCCTGCGAGCCCAACGGGATTTTGTCGCCATTTGAATTCAAAATCACCACCTTCGTGCCGGCAGGTGCCTGCGAAAGAGGATTCGAGGCGGAGCCCCTGCTGGATGTCCGCCCATCGGACGATAGACCTGCCGCAGGTGGAGTCGAGCCGCTATCGGCCAAGGCTGGCATGGTCCAAATGGCACTGGCGGTCCACACGAGCAAAGCTGCCGTAGCAAAGATTCTTAAATGCGTTTTCTTTAGAGCTGACATCTTAATCTCCTTCTGCCGTCCAGCTATCATAAGCAAGGAACTCGACCCTGATTCTACAGGAGAATTTTACGCAGAGGACTTAAGAATGAAATGAAAAAAGAAGGATGGCCTTTCGGGCCATCCTTCGATTGAAACATTCTGATGTTACGGCAATGTGCAGTTCCCTGAACGGTTTACCGTACCCGCACCGGCTTGGTTGATCTGCCCGGTTGTGTTGCCGAAGGCCGCTACGCCGGTCAGGGTCGTTATATTAGTCAGCGCCGCACCTACATCCAAGTTGACACCGTACCCGCCATTGCTTAAGAAATCGCCGCAGGTCAGACCCAGCGTGACCGGCGTGGTGACATTCAATCCGTCGGTGCCGTTCAACTGGGCGATGATCTTGGTCAATGTGACGGCGCCGTTGGAGTTGATGAGCAATCCATCGCCACCGTTATTGTTGAAGATGTTGAGGCCGGTCAACGACACAATCGCCGTGGACAGTCCATTCTGATTGAAGACCGCGCCGTTGGAATTCTGATTGCCCGTGGCGGAGATATTCACAGCCTTGATGGTGCCTTGGCTCAGGATGTCCATGCCGCCATACCAGTTCATGTTGGTAGCCGCATAGCCGCTAAGCGTCACGGTACCCGTACCACTGCTGTTATCCAAATACAGGCCGTAACGATCTGGGCTGTCAGTGGTGTCGTTCCCATTGGCCGTGACATTGCCCAGCGCGACGGCGCCTGAGGATACGACGCTCAGGCCGTCTTCGGCGTTGCCATTGAAGGTATTGACCCCGCTCAGGGTCACACCGCCCACGGCGCCGAGGACGTCGAGCGTATCATTCACGAGAGAGACGCCTGATCCGAAAAAGCTATTGAGGGCAGTGATATTTCCGACCGTGATGGCGCCCTTCGACAAGATAGAAAGCTGAGTGTCCGAATCCCAATCCAACAAGTAGGTGCCTTTCAGGGTCACCACCGCCTTGGTCGTGCTGGCGCCGCTGTTATCCAAAGCGACTCCGCCGCCATCATTTTTGTTGGAAACCAGCGCCGAAGTATTGAGATAGATCGTACCGGAACTGGATATCTGAAGACCGTTCGCCCCGTTATTATTGAACTCATCGCTGCCGGCCAGGGTCACATTCTGGGTGGCGATGCTGCATGGCGGCACGTCACCCGTTTCCTCACAGTTATCCAAAATCAGGCCATTGCCGGTGTTGGCATCAGCTGTAACGCTGCTCAGCGAAATGGCGCCCCTGGAGTTGACTTTCAGGCCGTCCGCCGTGCCGGACAGGCCGTCGAAGCTGAACACGCTGGTTCCGGTAAGCGAGACAGCCTGGGCCTTGGCCGCGCCATCGTTCTCGAGATAGGTGCCATAGGCGCCATTATTCAGCGAAAGCACACCGTTGACTTTGATGGCGCCATCGCTGTAAGCATCCAATCCATCGCCTCCATTGGTGTTGAACGTGTTGATGCCGTTCATGGTCAGCGTTTTCGCAAAGGTGGACAAGCATGTGCTTGTGCCAAAGCAGTTGTCCAAATAGGCGCCGGTCCCATTGATGTTGCCGCCGGCGGTGATATTGCTGGTCGTGATGGCGCTCGTGGTCTGGACGAACAGTCCGTTATCATAGTTATTATTGAATGTGTTCGTGCCAGTAACGCTCACCGTTTTCGGCAGGGCAGACGAGATATCGTTGTCCGAGAGAACCGCCCCCGACCAGCTCGAGCCGGGCACATACCCCTGTAGTCCGTTCCCGCTTGCGTTCAGGTTGCTGGCGGTGATGCTACCGTCGCTGATGGCTACCAGCCCTGACTCATAATTTCCGATAAAGGTATTACTGCCGGTAATTGTGATGCTCGGAGTGCTGGTGCCAGAGTGTGGAATATTGTCGAGATACACCCCGCCGCTCAAATTGTAGGTCGAGTAGTTTGCGCCGTTGGCGCTGGCATTCACATTGTTGACACTGATGTTTCCGTTCGAAAGGACCTGCAATCCATTCAGCCCGTTTCCGTTGAATTGATTGGTGCCCTTCAGCGTGACCACCGCAGTGGAAGACGCCGTGCTGTCGAGAAGAAGCCCGGTCCACCCATTACCATTGGCATTTAACGTGCTGGTGCTGAACGTGATTGTGCTCTTGCTGTGGACGTTCAATCCATCCCCCTCGTTGTTGTTGAATTCGCCGGTTCCGCTCATGGTCACACCGACCGCGGTGGTGGCCCCATCGTTCTGCCATAGCGCTCCCCAGCCTTGATTGCCATCCGCCGTCAGGCTGGAACTGCTGTTGGTGATCAGGCCGCTGGAGAGAATATAAATGCCAGTGCCTGCATTTCCATTAAAGGTATTGATACCGGTCAGGGTTACAGGTTGGGCAGTGGTGGTACACGGCGGCGTATTAGAAACGACTTCAAAACAATTATCAAGATAAGCACCTATTTGATTGGGCTTCGCTGTATCATCCACCGTAACGCTGTTCAACGCGATCGCACCGCTCGAATCTATAAATAATCCGCCGAAGTCACTATTGAGCGTATTCGTACCGGTCAGCGACACTTTCTGCGCAGATGGTGAGGAACACTTCCATAAGTGATTGACGGTATCGTACTCATAGAAATGACAGTTGTCCACGTACAAGCCATAGCCGCTTGGGTTCGAATCGGCAGTGAGGCTGTTGACGGTCACCGCACCAGTCGATTCGATCTCCAAACCGTAAAGGTTATTCGAATTAATTTGGTTCACTCCCGACACAGTTACCGGCTGGGCAGTGGTGGTGGTGCATGGCGGAGTAGGCGGCGCAGCTTCCACACAATTGTCCAATAAAGCGGCCTGCCCCTTACCGTTCAATGCCGTTAGATTGCTGACCGTGATGGCACCATGGCTGAGCACGCTCAATCCTGTACCCGCATTTGCATCAAACTCGCTTTTGTTGACGGTCACAGTGCCGGTGCCAGAGGTATTGTCGAGATCAGCACCCATTCCTTGCGTACTGTCCGTATTGTTGCTCGATGTAACCGTGTTCAACGTGATGTTGCTGGAGGTCGTGACGGTTAAGCCATTGCCGACTGTGGTGCTGTGAACGTAAATATTGTTCACTGTCACACTATTTTTCCAATTAATGATGCTGATGGATTGCGTAAACTCGGATTGCCCCGAAGGCGGGGTTTTGCTTCCGGGAATGCCACTCCATCCACCTTGCAGCGTCAGAGAGAAACCCGCCCATGTGCTCAGGTAGGGAGAGTTTCCATTGATCACGATGGGATTGGCTGATTCATCGGTCGCGGTAATCCAGATGGTGCCATTGGCGGCGGGTTGTGCAACCGAAGGAGTTGGGGAATCGATATCACTAATTAGTTCATAAAGGGTGTTGATCCCGCTTGGAGTACATCCTCCCGAGCCCGGTATGGGCGCCGTGACCGTGCTTGGACACCATACCGGGTCACCGCTGTTCAGGAGGTCCTGTGCCTGCTGGCTGCCCAAGGCGAGCTTGTTGCCCTGGTCGTCCACGATCACAACCTTGGTGCCGGACGGGACACCGGATAAATTGTTTGAAGAAGGATGTGAATTGCGCGTCGAGCCAGCCGCAGGTGGCGGCGTGGGCGGCGTTGTTCCGCTATCCGCGAAGACCGGTGTGGTCAAGACCGCGCTGATGATCAATGCGAACAACATCGTCAGGGAAAGGATGGCGACGGAAGGATTCTTATTCATACCAAACTCCTTTTGCGATAAACGAATCACCCATCAATTATAAGCAGAAAGACACGGTTTGCGCTTTGCAAACTCGTAAAGCTTCGGCGCGCTAGCGGGAAACCATAACCACCGAGAGTTCATCCGCTCGCGGATCACCCTCTGCCCTGCGAACGCTTGCGATGATGATTCCCAGCGCCGGCTCAGAGATTCCCAACAGCCCAAGACAGATGGGCACTTCCATTAAAACACCAAGGGACTAGGAAATCACCTTCCCTCTCAATTCTGTAAAGGTCCGTATTCCAGGCAGGCAGCTGAGGAAAACTTGCTCAAACCTGATAGAATGCCTCTTGACAAAATTAGAACATTAGTTCTATAATGGCATTATCTATCCTATGATAAGGAGGTAGACATGAACACCGTCCGTAATTCGCGCAGTGTCGGAGATGGCTTGGTTGCCATGTTCCGCGATATCACACACGGTCGACGCGTCAACCGCGGCGCGGCCTGGGGCTTAATCATCGTGACTGCCCTGCTGGCCTTTGAGATCTTTAACTATAGCACAACGCAGTTTGCGCTGTCTGACGTGCTCGGCGACCTAAAATTCGCCGGTCTGCGTTGGGCGACCATTCTGGCGATTGCTTTTTGCGGCATCGACTTCGCTGGCATCGCACGCATCTTTACGCCGCAACAGGGCCGTGACGAACCCGCCGAGGTCTGGTATCTCTTCGGGGCGTGGCTGTTGGCGGCGGGTTTCAATGCCACATTGACATGGTGGGGTGTCTCGGTCGCGATCGTCAATCACACGAGCTCAGCGGCCGGCGCGGTGATCAGCAACGCCACGCTGATCAAAGTCGTACCGATCTTCGTGGCCGTGATGGTTTGGTTGATCCGCGTGCTGATTATCGGTACGTTTTCGATCGCAGGCGACAACCTTTTCTCCACGGCGGATGGGCGCGCATATCCAGCTCAAAGATCATACTCGCAGCCAGCCCGACCGGTCCCGGCCAGCCCCATGGGAACGGCCCTGCGTCCGGCCTCCTCCCTGCCGAGGCCCGTCCAAAGTTATCACCCGGCACCCAAACCGGTCGCACAGCCTGCGTTTGATCGCCCTGAACCGACCTATCACAATATGTCCTTTGACTCACAATCACCGTACGACGCCATTGAACAACGCAAGCAATAACCAAGTCTAAAACCTTAACAACCTAGCTCAACGCGGGTTCCCTAACCCGATATGAAAGGAAATGCTCATGTCCCGCGTTCGTCAAAATGAAATGCATCGGCGGACAGCCGCGGCCTACGATCCAGCAGGCGGCGGCTGTTTGTCTTTTTATATACTCCCGCCGTTATCCGTGCTTTTCTTTAGCGTCATCCTCCTTATCGCCGTAAATCACGCTCCGGCCAGAGGAACTCCGCTCCCGATCCAGACTGCCTCTACCGCAGACAGCCTGGCCCCGCTCTTCACACCGGAAGTGCAGTATTGGAGCGCCGCCATCCTACGCTGGAGCAGCACATCCAACCTCGATCCGAATCTGGTTGCGACTGTCATGCAAATCGAATCCTGCGGGGATGCATCGGCGCGTTCCGGCGCGGGAGCTATCGGACTCTTCCAAGTCATGCCCGACCATTTTTATTCCACCGATAATCCCTTGGATCCCGACACCAATGCCGCACGCGGGATGACATATTTGCGCCATGTGTTCGACCTGTCCCAGCACAATATCGAATGGTCGCTGGCCGCGTACAACGGCGGGCCGCGGCTGATTGGACTGAATGAATGGATGTGGCCCGCGGAAACAGTCCGATATGTTTATTGGGGAAGCGGCATTTATGCGGATGCTGTTCAGATGAAACCAATCAGCCAACGACTGGCTGAGTGGCTGGCATCCGGCGGCGCAAGTCTATGCCGGCAGGCGCACCAAGCATTGGGCCTGCCTTGATCACCCGTGACCTCCTTTCTCCAATGGCAGCCAAATGGCAAACGTTGTGCCTTTCCCTTCCTTGGATTCCACGTTGATCGTTCCCCCGTGATTTTCTACAATCCATTTCGCAATGGACAGTCCCAGCCCGAAGCCGGGTGATGTGGAACGCGTCCGGGATTTCTCGGCGCGATAGAACCGGTCAAAAATGTAGGGCAGGTCCTCGCTCGAAATCCCCGGTCCCGTGTCCCGGACAATAATGCGCGCCTGATCGCCGATGCGCGCCAGCCCCATCATCACATCGCCGCCCTGGGGTGTGTACTGGATCGCGTTCGCCATCAGATTCAGCAAGACCTGTTTCAAGCGGTCGCGATCGCCGTTGAGCTGGATTTGATCGATGTCCGTTATTTTCAGACGCACTTTGTTGCCTGCCAGAATTCGCGTCTCCTGAAACACTTCCAGGAGCAGCGTATCCAGTTCGATGGGCTGCTTATTCAGAGTGAGCTTGCCAGAATCAGCTTGGGTGAGCAGCAGCAATCCTCCGACCAAACGGGTGAGGCGCCCGGCCTCCTGGTCAATGTTGGAAAGTGACTCTCCATCGAATTGCTTCATGCGCCGCATCAAATCCACATTGCCTTTAATGACCGTCAGCGGAGTACGCAGCTCATGACTGACATCGGCCAGAAAGCGCTGCTGCGAAGTGAAAAGGTTCTCGAGGCGTTCCAGGGTTTGATTGAAAGCCTCGATCAGATTGCCCATCTCGTCGTCGGAGGCGCCCTCGTACGGAATGCGGCGCGACAGATCGTCGGCGCGATTAATGGCCAGCGCGGTTTCCGTGGCCGCGTCCAGAGGCGCGAGAGCGCGACCAAGCACCAGCCAAGAACCTACTCCGGCAAATAGGATGGAGATAATCGTTGAGGCCAGCAGAATGTCCAACAAATCCCGGCGCGCGCTGTCCACTACGCTCAGGGTGGTTGCCACCTGCAAGACGCCCACGCTGTGGTTACCGGCCCGCAGGGGCACACTTAGGACCCGCAGATGAACATTTTGGATCGTGTTTTCCCGGTAGATCGGTTCACCGGCTTTCAGCCCGATCGGATCCAGGGAGGCGGTCATGTTCGCGATGCCGGGCGAGGCCGACTTGATCTGGTTGTCTTCACCCCACAATTGGACATACGCATTGGCCGTCATATCCAGCGGCGGCAACGTCACGACATCGATCTCCGCCACCGAATTGACGCGCGTCATCTGGATGATGTTGCGCGCAGTATTTGCCAGGGTATTGTCTGCTTGATTGAGCAGGAGAACGCTGATGATGATGTAAACTGCCGCTCCGAAAGTTAAAAGGATTCCCCCCATGAGCGTGGAATAGAGCAGGGTCAAACGAAGACGAAGGGACACAACAATTTACGATGCTCTTAGGGGTTTTCCCGTAGAACGTAACCCACGCCGCGCACGGTGTGGATCAAGCGTGGCTCTTCCTCCGCTTCAAGTTTCTGCCGCAGATAACGGATATACACTTCGAGCACATTGCTCTCGCCGCCGAAGTCGTACCCCCAGACGCGGTCGAAGATCACTTCGCGTGTCAGGACCTGTTTCGGATGACGCAGGAACAACTCCAGCAATTCATATTCCTTGGCAGTCAAGGCGACGAGACGGTTGCCGCGCGAGGCTTGGCGCGAGCCGGTATCGAGGGTCAAATCGGCAAACTTCAACACGGGCACGCGCTCGGGCTGGGTGCGGCGCAGCAGGGCGCGTACGCGCGCCAGTAATTCGTCCAGGTTGAAGGGCTTGACCATGTAATCATCCGCGCCCGCATCGAGTCCCTGAATGCGATCCTGCACAGTATCCTTCGCAGTCAACATCAGAATCGGAATCGATCCGCCGCTTCGCAACCGATTACAGACCTCCAAACCGTCGATGCCCGGGAGCATCCAATCCAGAATCACCACATCGGGAGTATGATCGCGCGCCAGGATCAAACCGGTGCGGCCATCCGTTGCAGTATCCACCACGTAACCTTCATAAGCCAGCCCGCGCTGAAGCAATTTCAGAATCGCCTGATCGTCTTCGATGATCAATATTCTTTCGTTCATTGCTCACTCTCCAAACAAAATAATACCACATTTGGTAGAATGTCCGCATGCCCCTCCGCAAGAGGATTTTTGATTTGATCATCTGCGCCTTGGGACTCACCGTCCTTTCGCCGATCATTCTGCTGATTGCAGTTCTGATCCGCGTTTTTCTCGGTGCGCCGGTCTTGTTCCGTCAAAGGCGCCCGGGTTACAAAGGCGCGCCCTTCACCCTCTATAAATTCCGCACGATGACCGAGGCACGCGATCTACAGGGCGATCTCCTGCCCGACGATATTCGCCTCACACGCTTTGGAAGATTCCTGCGCGCCTCAAGCCTCGACGAACTTCCCGAACTCTTCAACATTCTGCGCGGCGAGATGAGTTTCATCGGTCCGCGGCCTCTGCTGATGGAATATCTGCCGCTGTATTCCGCCGAGCAAATGCGGCGACATGATGTCTATCCCGGCATGACCGGCTGGGCACAGGTCAATGGGCGCAATGCGGTGGATTGGCAAACACGTTTTGCATTGGATATTTGGTACGTTGACCATTGGTCCTTTAGGCTCGACATAAAAATCGTGTTCCTGAGTCTCTGGAAAGTCATCAATCGCGAAAACATCAACCAACCGGGACGAGCAACGATTGAATATTTCAAGGGAAACAAAGATTGACTTTTAGGTGCTTGCGCGTATAATCACGTCATAAGTTTGCGCGAAGGCAAGTAATCACGGAACCGTTCAGAGAGCCGCCGGCTGTGCGAGGCGGTCCGTCAAATGATGAAATCCACTTCGCCGCAGCCCTCGCAGGAACGAACGTTGTTGTAAGAGGGACGGGTATCGCCCGTTATAGCATCCAGAGAAGTAAAGCAGGTGGCACCACGAGACGCCCCCTCGTCCTGCAAATGGACCGGGGGCGTATTCTATTTCGGAGGTGCACCCATGTTGGACATCAACTTGATTCGCGAACGGCCGGAGGTTGTCCGCAAGGCGATGCGGGATCGGCAAATGGACGCCGCGCCGATCGATTCGATCCTTCAGCTCGATGAAAAACGCCGCTCCCTGCTGACCGAAGTCGAGCAGATGAAGGCGGAGCGGAACGCGGTCTCGAAAGAGATCGGCGCCATGAAGGACGCTTCGGCCAAACAGTCAAAGATTGAAGCCATGCGACTCCTCGGCGACAAGATCAATGCGCTGGACAAGGACGTCGCGGAAGCGGAGGCACGACTCCAGGCCCTCACCGCAAGCATTCCAAATATCCCCGATGCGCGCACACCCTACGGAAAGGACGACAGCGAAAACGTCGTCCTCCGAACCGTGGGCGAGCCCAAGAGATTTGATTTCCAGCCCAAGCCGCACTGGGATCTGGGTCCGGCGCTGGGGATGATTGACTTCGAGCGCGGCACGAAGCTTACCGGCTCACGCTTCTACGTGCTGAGCGGAGCAGGCGCGCGGCTTCAACGCGCCCTGATCGCCTATATGCTCGACCTCCACATTCGGCAGGGCTACACGGAAAAATACTTGCCGTTCATGGTCAAGACCGATACCGTATTCGGCGCTGGCCAGCTACCGAAGTTCGCTGATAACCTTTATAAGGATCATGAGGAGGACTATTACTTCGTGCCGACCGCCGAGGTGCCCCTGACCGGTTTGCACATGAATGAGATTCTCAATCAAGCCGACCTGCCTTTGCGCTATACAGCGTATACACCGTGCTTCCGGCGCGAGAAGATGAGCGCAGGGCGCGATGTGCGCGGCATCAAACGGGGGCATCAATTCGATAAAGTGGAAATGTACATTTATTGCGAGCCGGAAGAATCGGACACCTGGTTGGAGAAAATGCGCGAGAACGCCGAAGAAACCTGCAAGAATCTTGGGCTGACCCATCGCATCAAACAACTTTGCACCGGCGATATCGGCTTTGGCGCCACCATGACCTATGATGTCGAGGTCTGGGCGCCGGGATGCGAGGAATGGCTGGAGGTGTCATCCATTTCGAACGATACGGATTTTCAAGGGCGGCGTGCCAACATCAAATATCGCGACGCACAAGGCAGGACGCACTTCGTCCACACCTTGAATGGTTCGGGCCTGGGGCTCCCCCGCACCCTGATCGCCGTCATGGAGAATTATCAGCAGGCTGATGGCTCCATCGTCGTACCCGATGCCCTCCGCCCCTGGATGGGGGGAGTGGACATAATCCGCTAATGCTCAACTGGCCGCTCGTCGGTGCGTTCCTGCTTCAATGGCTGACCCTGACGTTCATGCTGATCGGGTTGGCGGGATTGATCATTCCTGTTTTCCCCGGCCTGGTCGTGATCTGGCTGGCTGCCCTGATCTACGGAATCGCGGCAGGCGGCTTTGACACAAAGGGCTGGATCCTTTTCATCCTGATCAGCCTGCTGGCGCTGGCCGGAAACGTCATCGATAATGTCTTCATGGGAACAAAAGCACGTCAAAGTGGCGCGGCGTGGGTTTCGATTTGGGTGAGTTATGCCGCGGGAGTCATCTTCAGTCTGGTATTTACGCCGCTGGCCGGTCTGATCGCCGCGCCCCTCGGGCTGTTCGTCTCCGAGCTGGTCCATCGCAGAAATTGGCGGCCAGCCTTGAATACAGTCCGTGCCATGCTGATCGGCTGGGGCTGGTCATTCGTGGTTCGGCTTATAATAGGGATCATCATGACAGGTCTTTGGATGGTCTGGGCCTGGACATAAAATCATATTCCCAAAGGAGAGAATTATGGACCAAGTTATGCCCTATATCGTGCTTTTAGGATTCCTCTTGCGAGCCGTCGGCTTTTTAGTCGCCGGATTCGCCTCCGGTCATTTTGCTTTTGACAACTTCAAGAACAGCGAATGGCAGGTGAAGATCGCCTTGGCGCTCGGCTTCTTCGGATTGCTGGTCGGTCTGACCGACTTTGCTTCAGCCGGCTCGGCTGGAGCGTTCGCCCTCGGCGCGGGCGCGGCATACTTCATGTCCATGATGCCGGCCAAACCTGCAGGCGAAAAGAAATCATAGCCAAAACAAAACAGGCTCGCACGGGAGCCTGTTTTGTTTCCAGCACGAAGCATTTACATCAATGGCACGACCTCACCGGCCGTGTACAGCCGCGCTTGTTTGCGCGTCATCACATGGACTTTGCTGGCGCCCATGGCCTTCCACTCGCCGCCAAGTTTGCCAACCAGTGCCGTATTCTCGTCAATGCCGATCATGCGCTGACCGTCCTTCATTTGTGTTCGCAGAACGTTGACCAGGGCCTTGAAAGGGCCGGCGTGGTCGAAGTGCGGCATCACATAATCCGCAGGCACTATACCGAACCCGTTGATGGCGCCGATGCCGAGATTGCGAAAATTAGGTAGCCGGCTCGCCAAGATCATCGCGCCTGCCGAACAGCCTCCGTAAACGGCACCGTGCGACCAGGCCTTTTGCGCAGCATTCCAGGCCCGGCTGCCATTCATCGTTTCAAAAAGATAGATCGGATTACCACCCGAAAAGTAAATCAGGTCAGCCGATTCAAGGGTCGATTCGTACTGCGGATCGTCCGCCGACGCCCGGTCAATGATGGGAAGCGCTTTCACCTCCGCCCCCAACCTGCTGAAATGCTCCAAACCCATCCGCGACCAGCGCCCGACGCTTTCATCCCCCTCCTGCCCCGCGGCAGTCGGCAGACAAACGACGCGCGGCGCGCGTCCGTCCACTTTGACCGAATCAAGCAGATAGCGATCCACGTCCTCCATCACGGGCAGGTATTCCCCTGCACCGACTAAAGCGATTAAGCCATTCATATTTACCTCAACCATTAATAGTCAGATCTCTTTTCTTCAGCTGTGCATTCTATTATATATTCAATAAGACAACATGAACCTACGGAGTGCTCGAAGCAGTATCCGTTGGAAAAGCAGTCGGCGTGGCAGAGGCGGTCGGCGTGAAGGTTGGCGTGGGCGGCGGGCGTGTATTCGTGGAAGTGGGTGTATAGGTTGCCGTAAAAGTCAGCGTCGGCGTCGGGAACGGAGTTGGCGTATCGGTGGGCGTCAAAGTCGGCGTTCTCGTCGCGGTCAAGGTGGGAGTGCTGGTTCGGGTCGGAGAGGGAGTGAACGTATACGTCGGCGGCAGGAACGGCGTGAAAGAACTGGTCGGCGGAATGGTCGCGGTGGGTATGAGCGTGGCGGTAGTCGTCCAAGTGGAGGTGGGAGTTCCCGTTTGAATTAAAGGCGTCAAGCTCAAAGTCGGAGACGGAGTGGCAAGGGTAAGGTTGGGAGTCACGGTTAGTGAGGCGGTAGAAGTCGGGGTCGCGGGCGGGGGCTTGATCAGTACGGCGACCCCTCCGAGGCAGTAGCATGGCAGCGTGGCAAGGATGATAGAAATCAGAATGAGGCGAAGCCGTGCTCGCGGGTCGTCAGGGTCGCGCATCGGCATGATGATAACATAAAGGTGCAGGAAGTGAGGAGTAGAACGGAACGCGCAGGATAAGAGGCCGCATCTTTTGTCGATGGGGTCAACAAGGTATAATTTCAATGATGATCCCCCTGCATCTGCGCGTTGCCGGATTTCTTTCGTACCGCGATCCGGTTGAAATAGATTTTAGAGCCTTCGATCTGGCTTGCATCTCCGGGCAGAATGGCGCGGGCAAATCGTCCCTGCTCGATGCGATAACATGGGTGCTCTTTGGAGAAGCGCGGGCCAAGGATAAGGACGCGCTGGTCAATTTGCAATCGAAGGCGGCAGAAGTGGTACTGACCTTCGCTTACGAGAACAATACGTACCGAGTCCAACGCATGCTGCCGCGCGGCAAGGCCACGGTTCTTGAATTCCAGATCAAAAATGCAGAGGAATGGAAAGCTCTAACCGAACGAACCATCCGCGATACACAAGCCCGGATCGAGCAGACCCTGCGGCTCGATTATGAAACCTTTGTCAACGCGGCGTTCTTTTTACAAGGGAAAGCTGATCAATTCACACAACAGAATGCCAGCAAGCGCAAGGATGTGCTGAGCAATATCCTCGGACTCGAAGTCTGGGAAACCTATAAAGCGCGCACGATGGAAAAGCGCCGTGGACTCGAGGAGGAAGTCATCGGCGTAGACCGAAGCATTGCCGATATCGATGCCGAGCTGGCCGAGGAGGAACCGCGCCAGCGAAGGCTGAAGGAACTCGAAGAGGATCTGAAGCGATTGAGCGCCGCCCGCAAAACACAAGAGGCCGCGCTGGAAAATCTTCGAAAGCTCGCCGCGTCCTTCGATCAACAGCTCGCCGCGGAAAAGGCGAAACTGGAGGAAGAAAAGCGCGGATTGAAGGAACAGGAGCAAGCCGCCAGCGAGCAGCGTTCGGCCATCCGCGAGTGGACAGCTCAGGTCGAGAGCGCACAGAAATCACTAACGGAAGCCGAGCAGAAGCTCAAACAGAGAGATGAACTCGAACAAAAACGAAACGCGGCGCGTGAAGAATACGCCAGGCTCAAGGCTGAGAATGAATTGCTGAAGGTCCAGATGGACGAGCTCAAAGAGCACATGGATCAGCTTGGAGCGGCGGAAGGCGCGACCTGCCCCTTGTGCGGACAGACATTGAGCGAAGAACATCGCAAGTCAACGCTCAAGCAATTGAATGAGGAAGGCAGGGAAAAAGGAGATCACTTCCGCGCAAATAAGACCGGCTTGGATAATCTTGCCAGGCAAATCGCGGATGCCGAATCACAAAGTGCAAAAGTCGAAAGCGCCGAGCGCGAACGACTGCGGCTTTCCAATTCAGCGATCCAATTAACAGAACGAGTCAAATTGGCAGAAGATTCCATCAAGAACTGGGAAACCACGGGTGCGGAGCGACTGAAGGCTGTTGACAAAATCCTGGCAAGCAAGAAATATTCCGTCGAAGAACAGGAGCCATCCGTCAATCTCGATGAGGCCGAACGCGCGCTGCGCGATTTGCAGGAACAGGAAAATCGATTGAACCAGGAAGTCGGCGCGGCGCGGCAAAAGGTGTTGGTACTGGCAGAGCTGCGGAAACACAAAGGGAAGCTCTCGTCGGCGCGCGAGGCACTGGTATTACAGGTCGCCCATCACAAGACGCTCGAACGCGCTTTCGGCAAGGACGGCGTGCCGGCCCTGCTGATCGAACAGGCCCTGCCCGAAATCGAATCGAAGGCCAATGAGCTACTTGACCGCTTGAGCAACGGGCAGATGATAGTCCACTTTGAAACACAGTCTCCATATAAAGATGAGAAACGCAAGGACTTGAAAGAGACGCTCGATATTCGAATCAGTGACGCGGCCGGCACACGCGATTACGAGATGTACTCGGGCGGCGAGGCATTCCGCGTCAACTTTGCAATTCGACTGGCGTTGTCCGAAGTGCTGGCCCAGCGCAAAGGCGCGCGCTTGCAGACCCTGGTGATCGACGAAGGCTTCGGCTCGCAGGATGTCGAGGGGCGGCAACGCTTGATCGAAGCGATCAATCTAGTGCGGAATGACTTTGCCAAGATACTCGTCATCACGCATCTCGACGAATTGAAAGATGCGTTTCCGACGCGCCTCGAGGTGGAAAAGACAGAACGCGGCTCGACGGTTCACGTTATTTGAATGATTTATTTTGCATTATCAACCCTGCTCTCGATCGCGGGTCTTATCGTTGTTTATTGGCTTCATGATCAAAATCATCTCGACCTCTTGGTCGAGCCGGTTGATCCTCCATCCAACGCGCCAATGATTTCGGTCTGCATTCCCGCGCGCAATGAAGAACGCCACATCCAGGCCTGCGTGGAGGCAGTGCTGAAGCAGACCTATCCGAATTTTGAAGTGATCGTTCTGGATGATCGCTCGACGGATTCAACCTCTGAGATCCTCCGTTCAATTCGAAATGACAGATTGGAAATCATCAGCGGCGCGGACCTGCCCTCCGGTTGGGCAGGCAAGCCCCACGCATTGTATCAAGCCTCGAATCGGGCGCGCGGCGACTGGCTATGTTTTATCGACGCCGATACCTTTCTCGCGCCCGAAGCCTTGGCATCCGTTTATGTCAAAGCCTTCGAAACGAAGGCCGACTTATTCACGGTCATGACTTTTCAAATCACAGAAACATTTTGGGAGCGCGTTGTCCTGCCGCTGGTGATGACTGCCCTCTCGGTCGGATTCAGCCCGCGCAAAGTCAATGATCCGAGGCGTAGGGATGCGATTGCCAATGGTCAATTCATACTCATCAGAAGAAGCGTTTATGATGCGATCGGCGGCCATGAAGCAGTCAAAGATCAGATCGTGGAAGACAAAGCCATTTCGGAGAAAGTCAAATGGAGCGGATTTCGGCTAATCGTCGCCGATGGCAGGAAAGTGGCGCGCACGCGCATGTACACATCGTTTGCAACTTTGTGGGAAGGCTGGACAAAAAACATTTATCTCGGGCTGCGCGAGCAAGTGGGTTTGATGATGCTGGGTGCATTCGGCGCCTTCGTTTCCGTGGTCGCCGCCCTGGTTCTTCCCCTCTGGCCCCTGCTCGGATTAGTCTGGTTGCTTCATAATGGTGGATGGATGGCAATCACCATCATTATCGAGGCCCTGATTTTATGGAGCGCCGTGATCTATGTCCGCGCTGTGGTCGCACACAACCTGCACATTCCCCGCTGGTATGCATTGACCACGCCGCTCGGCGCGGCAATCTTCGCGGCGCTGATGTTCACCTCAACGTGGAAAGTGATTTCCGGTCAAGGCGTGACATGGCGCGGAAGAAAATATAAGTCTGCAAAATAAGAAGAGAAATCCAAACCAACTGCGTTCAAAATGTTTGCGTATTGAAATGTATCTTAGTGCAAAGTGTAAGTTCTAAACCATTCGATGATGCCATAAAGAAATGATATACCTGCTAATGAAGCAATGAGGCTAAGGGGTGTAAGACGTCGAGGATCATTTTGAGTGGCCACGATTCGCTTTCGGACTTTGGGTCTGCTGACCGAAAGAATAATGGGCCATAAAAGAGCATCGATAGAAAATTGCGAAACTTGATTCTTTACTAAATTAGTCCATGCTTCATACAAAAACATGATGCGAAACAGGCAGCCAAATACGGAGAATAACCAATCGATTTGATCTGGTGTGTTGGTAATCATCAATTTTCTATCCTTCCGAATTATTGCGACTCTTCGCCGAGGATCATCTTGTCCACGCCTCGGTCAATCTCCCATGGATAGACGATGAAGGCGTCCGTGATGGCTGCGTAATAATCGGGACGGACGGTTCCGAACAAACTTCGATATGGGTTGAAATGCAGCACGCACGTTTCGGGGAATCCGCCCGCGGCCGAGACGCGATTCTTTACCGAAGTGATCGTGCGACCCGAACCCCACACGTCGTCCACGATCAGGGTTGGACGTCCACTCAATTTATCATCGGCCGGGAACTGAATGAACTCGGGCCAGACCATCAACGTGCCTTTGCGGCTTTCCCATTGCGCAGGGAAGTCCACCGCCGCCGTGAGGATGTGCGTGATGTTCATGGCATCCGCTAAAAGTCCGCCGGGGATGATGCCGCCGCGCGTGATCATCACCATGGCCGTGTATTCGCGCCGGAACTGGGGGATGAGATGGTCGATCAGCCGGTCCACCTCTTCCCAGGTGATGATTTCACGTCTTTGTTCTGGTTGCATACTCCGCCTGCTGGAGGATCGGGAAGGGATTAACTCAACGCAGCCGCCAACGGAGCCGGGGCGGCTACTTGAATCGGACGTCCCTGTGCCTGGGCTTTTTCCACATCGCGCGCCCACAGGAACAGGCAGGTATTGTAGGCAGTCATGGTGTATGAGCTGATGACGCTCGCCACCATCACGAAGATAAAGAACAGGATCGCGCCGACGCCGATTCCAAATATGATGCCGACCGTGCTTGAATTGGCGATCGAAACGATCCCGAGTCCAAGGCCGACTCCGATCACGAGGCCGATCACACCGAGCACGAAGCTGATAAAGCCCGTGATCCATTTCACACCGACGGTGCTGACGCCGATCAACAATAAATTATTCTTTGCGATGTAGGTGGCGCGTTTGATGCCCGTCACCAGATTGGCATCTTCGATCATCATCGCCGGCAGGATGAGGAACGACGCCTCGGTCCAGACGGTCTCGAGAATGCCGCCCGCGGCATTGCCAGCCATTCCGGCAACTACGTTGCGAGACCGGCTGCTTCGTCGGCGGAGCGAATTCGTAAACAGGTTCACCACGGTCGAAGCCGCCGCCAGGCTGAGGATATGCCAGAACTCGCGCTGGACAATCGCCCAGGCCTTATCCATCCTCCCATCACCCTCCGCGAGATATCCGTAGATGAGATAGACGGTCATGCCGGAGAACAGATAGCTGACGACATAATGAATGAAGATGAGGACCGCGCTGACGACCACCATCGCAACCTGTCCGATCAGGCTGTTCGCCCCGCCGAACAGAAAGGCTGCTGCGATCAACGGAACGATCCCGATGACCGTTATGATGAACCCGACCATCATGGAATAGAAGGACGGCTTGATCAAGTCATTATCCTTGAACGCCATCTGCCAGGCTTCCTGCAAAAATGACCAGCCACGAGTTAGGGATTGCATATGGAACCTCCTTACCAAGTAATGCAGCGATTATATACCAAGTGTGAAATCATTGTCGTCGCGCGCGCCTTGACGTTTGCTACAACAAACTCACCGGATCAACCTCGGCGCGCCAACCGGCTGGCAGCCGGCCGCGCAGAAACGAAACCGGATCAGACCCGCGCAAAACGATTTGCCAGCGAGTTTCGCCGCCGAGCCTGGAGAAGAAAGAGGGCACCGGACCAATCAGCGAAAAGGTCTTCCAGTGTTCAGCATCCAGTTGTCGCTGAAGTTTCGCAGACAGTTTACGCGCCTCTTCTTCCGCCTTGATCGGTTCATGGTGGCGATACTCAAGCCGCACCAGCCGGCTAAACGGCGGATAACCCAGCCGCTTGCGTTGTTCCAACTCGTGCTGATAAAAACCCTTCGCATCGTGCCGGGACGCGGCCTGGATCACATAATGTTCCGGCGCGAATGTCTGCAGGATCACACGTCCGCCCAGCGACGAACGACCCGCGCGTCCCGCGACTTGCGTCAGGAGCTGGAAGACGCGTTCCGGCGCGAACGGATCCGGCAAGAAGAGCCCCACATCCGCCAGCACGATGCCGACCAGTGTGACACGCGGCAAATCGAGGCCCTTGGCAAGCATTTGTGTGCCGACCAGCACATCGGCACGGCCCGCCGCGAAATGACTGAGAACAATTTCATGCGATTCTTTTTGTCGCGTCGTTTCCCAATCCCAACGCAACGTGCGCGCCTTTGGAAACAACATCTGCACTTCGGCTTCGACCTTTTCGCTCCCCAATCCATAGGCACGGATCTGCGCGCCGCCGCACTCAGGGCAGCGCCTTGGCATTTGCCGCTCGTATCCGCAGCGATGACATAACAATTTTTCGCCGGATGAAACATGATAGGTCAGCGGGGTATCGCAGCGCGGGCACTTCGCCACATAACCACAATCACGGCAAAAAACATAGGTGGCGGTGCCTCGACGGTTCAGGAACAAGATCGCCTGCTCGCCGCGCGCTAACGCTAAAGTAAGCGCTTCCGCCAGTGCGCGGCTGAAAATGCCGCGATTACCTGCTTTCAATTCCGCGCGCAGGTCCACGATGTGGATTTGAGGCAGATCCAATTTGTGGGCAGAATCCGTTGCCGGATTTGACGCGATGCGCTGGGTCAATTCCAGGCGGATGCTTTCCCCAGTCTCTGCTTGATACCGTTGAACGATGCTCGGCGTCGCTGATCCCAAAATGCACACAGCCCCGCAAATACGCGCGTACACTTGCGCGGCACGGACCGCATGGTAAAAAGGCGGGTCGGCTTGATAATACGAATCGTCATTGCATTCATCGGCCACGATCAGGCCGGGCCTCGGCAGCGGCGCAAAGAGCGCACTGCGTGCACCGATGATGATCTTCAGCGTTCCATGGCGGGCGCGGCGCCAGGTATCATACCGTTCGCCCTCGGAGAGTTTGGAATGCATCAACCCGACTTGACCGGGGAAGCGGGCCAGAAAGCTGCGAACGATCTGGGGCGTGAGAGAGATTTCGGGCACCAGGATGACGGACTGCTGGCCGCGTCGAAGCGCCTCCTGCGCGGCGCGCAGATACAGTTCGGTTTTGCCCGATCCGGTTACGCCGTCCAACAAAAACGGTTTGACGTTTTGGCCCGCCGCGCATTGACGAAAACCCGATTCGACCTCCTGCCAGGCTCGTCGTTGTTCATCGGTCAGAATGAGTTCCTTGTCCAATAATTCTTCATGCTCAATCCTGGCTAACGGGTCGCGCCAAATTTCTGTCTCGCGCAGAAGAATCAATTCCCGTTCAGCCAGTTCCTGCAGGTCGGAAAGGCTGCATCCGCTTTCGGCGTAGATCCATGAAACATTGACGGCGTCCGGCCGCTTGATCAGAAAGCGCAGCGCTTTTTGCCGGCGCGTCCGCGTGGCATCGGTATTGCCCAAGCGACTCAGCGCGGCTTCGGCAATTCCGGGCGAGACTGCCAGCTGCGCGGTGCGGACAAATTTCGGTCGAACGCTGGCGGGAGGCAAAATGGACTGGGACGATAAGACGCCGCGTCGCACAAGAGCCTGCGCGGTCTTGCGCCAATCCACGTTGGAAAAATGGCGGTCAATTTGCCTGCCTCGCAGCGCTCCGCGTTGCCCAAGCAGTTTTACCAGACGAGCGGCAGTAACGGATAATTCGCTACGCGGTACCTCGACGTTCGAAGCCCGAACATCGAATATTGTATCGACCTGTTGGTTCAGCCCCGGCGGCAAGAAGAGTCCGATCAGGGCTGCCAACGGCGAAAGAGTCGATTCGGCCAGCGATTCAGCCAGTGCAATTTGCGATGAAGTCAGAACCGGTTCAGAATCAACAAGTTCGATAATGTCTTTTGTTCGTGGGACAGATGGTTGATCAACGAATCGCAGCACCACACCTTGAACCGTTTTGTTTCCAAACGGCGCGATGACCAGATGTCCGCCGCCCACGCGCCCGGCCAGATGTTCAGGTACGGAATAATCAAAAACGCCCGTGACGGACGGGACGTTAACGGCAAGTTGCACGAAAGAAGTCATGGAATTCTATTTGGACTTCATGATCGCCGCCGCCCCATAACCAACGACACCGCTGTAATCGCCGGTGACATCGCCGGAGGTGGCATGATGCAGAATCTTTACGCTGTCCGCCCCAAGTTCTTTGCAAGCCCACATCACCGCGGTCAGCGCACCCAGCCCGCAGGCAAATCCTTGGTCGGTCTGTTCCGCCTCGAACGCGCCCATGGGGTCCAGGGCCTCCACCTTGGAAAGCATCACCTGATCAAAGGCCAAAGCGGACTCTTGAGTGTAATAATGAGACAAGTCCGTGCTGGCAACGAAGATCGCGTTTTTCCCCTGCAGGACTTTCGCAAGGGCCTTGCCCACGGCTTGCGAGACGCGCGGCTCCACGGCGCGCACCATGATCGGCAGCAACTTCCAGTCGGAGGCCAGCGCACGTTGCAGGAACGGCAATTCAATTTCGAGAGAATGTTCCGGGTCATTGGAAATGTGCGTCAGGCCAAAGCCAAGCGTTGATTTCATGAGCGTTTCCAATGCCTGCAGGGTGGTTTGATCCAGCGGAATCTGACCCAGCGGTGTCTCATACGCATCGTAGGCCGGGGTCAGCAAAGGGGCGTTATGGAAGTTATGAAAAGGCGAAAGAACGGCAACCAGATCGGGAGTGCGGCCGCGCAGCGCCGCAAACGCGTAGCCGGCAACGGGGCCCGAATAGCGATGCCCGGCGTGCGGCGCGACCACGCCGATAACGTTCCCGTGGAGTTCCGGCAATTGCGCGTTAGTGAGATATGAGTCGACACTGCGGGCAAGCGCTTTCGGATCGCCCTCATACCATTGGCCGGCAATCGGGGAAGGTCGCAGGCGAAGGTTCGCGTTCACAAATTCATTGTAGCACAAACAGGCGGGGGCATTCAACAGGGAACGACGCGCCCGATCAGGGAACGGTATAGCTTGCAACCACCTGGTCGAGGATGTTGAAGTATTGGCCTTTGAATTTATTTTTCCATTCCACTGTAAAGATGAGAAATGTGGTCTCGTTTCGAACTTCGACAAATGAAATGCCCGAGGCATCGATCGATACGGAGGCCCAGCTCAAGCGTTCACTGCCGTCGTTCATCATGCTGGTGTCGCTGATGGTGATGGAATTGGTTTGACCGGCGGCACTGAAATACTGACCGAGCAAGTTCAGTGCAAATTGCGCATGGATGGAGCCCGCAATCGGCGTGCCGTCATCGTAGGCGATGTTCTGAATCACGGCGTTGCCGTCGGGCGAGGTGAACGTGTCCACATAATAATGACTGCCGGCGGCTTGATGATGATTCCAGTCTTTCGGCAATTGGATTTGATAATACCTGTTTTGATCCGTGAAGGTGGTCAGGCTGCTGGCCGGGATTGCCGGAGTTGGAGCGATGCCACTGCAACTCACGGCGAAGAGCAGGAGCATCAAAGAAAAAAATCGAGGGTTATTTGACTTCATGTTGGCTTAGCACTTTTTGTGTGGCCCGGAAAGCCAGCGGCGGAAGCTCCGATCGTGCGAACCAGCCAATTTGATCGGCGTCATCGCCGGCTTGAGCGACACCGGACACAACCTGCGCGGCATAAACAATGATGAAGTCCGCGCCGCGCGGATGTTCACGGCCGGCGATGATATCCAGAACCTGCGTAGCGCGGACCGTCAGGCTGGTCTCTTCCAGACACTCCCGTTCCGCGGCCCGCGCCGGATCTTCGCCTGCGTCCACAAAGCCGGCTGGCAGTGTCCACCGGCCGCGATAGGGTTCATTGACGCGGCGAACCAGCAATACATGATTATCTTGTTCCACCAAGACTGCCGCGGCCACCTTTGGATCGGCGAAATGAATCCAGCTGCAATTGGGACAGACGGCCCTCAGCTTGCCAAACCTTTCCTGCCGGTTGGTTTTTGATCCGCAGCGCGGACAGAAATTTATTTCCTGTTCCATTTTTTGCGGAAGCTGCTTTCGTTGCTGCGCGGCAATATCCAGGCCATGATTCCAAACCCAAGCGCCAAAATGCCAAACAGGACCTCCAACACAAGCGGGAACGGCAATCCGTTTTCAGCAGTATTAATGCGTCGAACACTCTCAACGCCAGGCGGAACGGATTTGGCGATCCCCTCCGGCGTTGGCGTGCCCGTTGTCCCTGGCATTAATCCGCCGCCCAAGGATATGGGGGTTCCCGTGGTCAGCGGTGAGGCAAACATCATACGAGGAGCGGGAGGCGGGGTCTGCGCGCCGGCTGGAAGCGCGGGCGCTTGTGTTGCAGCCGGCGCTTGGGTCGCGGCAGGGGCGGCTTCTTGCGCGGCGGACAGGGGAGCCGCGGCGCCAAATGCTGCAGGCGCCGGAGCGGTGGCAAGAGCTGGAGCGGACAAAGTGGTCAACCCGTTGATTACCAACGTGATGATGAATAAGATGGTTGCAAACCCAGATGCCAAGCGGTAAATCGGAACGAGGCGCGGCGTCGGCGGCTGGATGCCCGCCATTTGGGGAGTCAAGGTAAAGTTGCGCGGCGCGGATCGCGCCGGGAGTTGACGGAGCAAGTTCCGGGTTGCGCGCAAATTATCCAAAGCGGTACGCAGAGTCGAGTCCGAGGAGAGACGGGCTTCTAATTTTGCAGAATCAGATGGGCTCAGTTGCCCATCCAAATACGCCGAGAGGAGTTCGAAGTCGCCGTGATTCATGATCGCTCCTCATTCAGACGAAACGCGGCGGGCAGAAGTTCCGCGAAGCCCTGCAGACATTCCTGCAGCCGCGCGCGAGCCCGCGCGAGCCGCGATTTGACGGTTCCAAGCGGCGCGCGCAGTGCGGCCGCCACTTCGGTGTAATCAAGGCCCTGAAGATCGGCGAGCACAACCACGGCGCGAAATTCAACCGGCAGCGCTTCCAGGCAATGTTGGATGGCGTGTTCAAGCTCGTCGGCCTCGAGTTGCTGTTCGGGCGTGAGATGCGGATCGGTCAGCCAGCGCGGCGAATCCATTTCGTCGCCAACTTCGGTGTCTGGTTCGAGCGGCGTGGTGGGCCGGCGTTTCTTACGACGAAGTTCATCATAGCAGGTATTCGTCACGGTGCGATGCAGCCAAGCCTTGAACGATCCGCCGCGATACGAATTTAAATTTTTGAATGCTGATAGGAAGGCATCCTGCGTAGCGTCCGCGGCGAGATCGTCGTCGCCGAGGATACGCAGGGCGGTGTTGAACAGCGCATCTTGATAATGCAAGACGAGCGTATTGAAGGCGTTGAGGTCGCCGCGCTGCGCGGATTGGATGAGGGCGGGTTCGTCCATGACGATCATGTTATACTCAATTCTAATCGATTGCGGATCGGATCCAATATTGAGTTCGCTAATTGAAAATAAGGAGGATTATCATGTCTTGGTATTTGGCGGTATTAAAAAAGTATGCCGACTTTAGCGGAAGAGCACGAAGAAAAGAATATTGGATGTTTCTGTTATTCAACGCAATCTTTTTTATTGGTGCGGAGATAATTGAAATTGTTCTTTTAAGAACCAGACTCGAGCTGGTTTATAGAATCATATATATAATAATATTTCTATGGTATTTGGCAATCCTGGTACCTGCTATGGCCGTCTTAGTAAGAAGGTTACATGATATCGGAAGAAGTGGCCGGTGGTTTTTTATTGGCCTGATTCCCTTAATTGGTGTTATTTGGTTGATCGTGCTTTTGGCAACCGGCAGTCAGCCAGGCAAGAATCAATATGGACCAAATCCAAAAAGAGAATCTAAAAAATTTAAGCTCTCTGCGGGGCATTCCAATCCACGCCTCAGCACGTGAAAGACCTGGGGCTTCCATCAATTGAGCAGGGATTTTAATCCCGCTCAAAAAGTCTGCGCTTCAAAAGCAAGTACACCGTTCTCCAGATCATCAATCCCAATGCCGAGGTCAAACTCAGCACCACGGCAAAGATGGGAATGATCGGCGCGTTGAGAAGCAGTCCGCGCAAGACAACCGCGAGCGGACCGGCGAACAGCATGGCAAGCCCCGCCCTGGCCCCCTCCGTCGCTTCCGTAAAGAACAGCGGACCCTCGGCGCGCCACCTCCCCAAAATACCTTCGGGATGTGGGGGAGGCAGGGTAGTGGTCAACAATCCAAGCCATCTTGCAATCAGAAACCACGCGATCAGTAATGGAATGTACGTCGCTGCCATGCGCGGCAAAAAGAAAATGTCGAATTCGCCGTGAGTTGTAAAACCGATCAGGGTGACGATGAGCAAGGTCAGCCCATCGCCGAGGGGGAGGATGTATTTTTTCATCCAGGGATCGAGTGGGCGCCGGGTCTCGATACGCGCTTTGCGCTACACGAAGAGCGCCGCCCTATCGAGACCAGCGGAATTATTCTTCATTCCTCAACGCGGGAAACAACAACACTTCACGGATGGAGTGTTTATCGGTCAACAACATCGTCAGACGATCCACGCCCATGCCGAAGCCTCCGCAGGGCGGCATGCCGTAACGCATGGCGCGCAGATAATCCTCGTCCATCGGATGTTTCTCCTCGTCGTCCGCGGCGTAATCGCGCCCCATCTCCAGGAAGCGTTGTTCCTGATCGAGCGGATCGTTCAACTCGGTGAAGGCGTTGCACAACTCAAAACCAGCCACATAACCTTCGAAGCGTTCGACGGTCAACGGATCGCCGGGTTTGGATTTTGCCAGCGGCGAAATATCGCGCGGATAATCATAGAGGAATGTCGGCTGGATCAAGGTCGGCTCGAGGAATTCGCTCAACAGGTAATCAATCAGCTTGCCGCGTGTCATACTTGGGTCGGGAGTTTTATCGTTGTGCTTCGAAGCAATCGCTTTGAATAATGACGGTGCGGTCTTGTACTCGGCAATATCAATGCCGGACACTTCCAAGATTCCCTGACGCATTTCGAGTCTGCGCCACGGCGGCTTGAACTCGATTTCGTGATCACCATATGTCACCTTCGTGCCGCCTGTAACTTCCTTAGCCGCATGCGCCACCAGCTGCTCGGTCAATTCCATGACCCTGAGATAATCCGCATACGCCCAGTAGAACTCCAATTGAGTGAATTCAGGATTGTGTTTGTAGGAGACACCTTCGTTGCGAAAATCGCGTCCGATCTCATAGACTTTTTCAAGATTGCCAACCAATAACCGTTTGAGATACAGCTCAAACGAGATGCGCAGATACATATCCTGATTCAGTTCGTTATGATGCGTGACGAACGGCCGCGCCGCCGCGCCGCCGTATAGTGGTTGCAGGATCGGAGTCTCCACTTCGAGAAAGCCTTTCGCATCCAGAAATTCGCGCAAGGCATTGATCGTCGCCGCGCGTTTGCGGAAGATGTCGCGCACCTCGGGGTTGACTGCCAAATCAGCGTAGCGCTGGCGGGCGCGCAGCTCCGCATCTTCCAGCGCCGCATAACGGACCACCGTGCCATCATCCTGGGTCACGTCTTTGTCCGCAGGCAGCGGACTCACAGCTTTGGCAAGCAGTTTGAAGTCGTGGACATGCAGCGTCACTTCGCCGGTCCTGGTGCGGAACATCACGCCCGAGGCTTGAATGAAATCGCCGATGTCGAACATCTTGTTGAAGAAGTCGACGCGCTCCTGAGTCAATTCATTCATGCGGAAGAATAGTTGCACTTTGCCCGCGCCATCTTCGATATGGGCAAAGGAAATTTTGCCCATGGCGCGCATGGCGCGGATGCGCCCGGCAAGAATGACTTTCACTTCGCGGCCATCTTTTTCAGCCGATTCGAATTCCGCGATGGCTTGAGCGCTGGTGTGGGTCCGCTCGGCGCGCGTCGGATAGGACTCGATCCCCTGTTGACGCAGCTCTTCGATTTTTTGCACACGGATTTTTTCCAGAGAAGTGTAAGCAGCCATAATAACCTCAAGCCCCATCCGACCTCCGGTCACACTCTTCCAATCATGAGAGATATATTTGGGAAGAGCTGGCAGGGGCTAAAAACAAAAATCCCCGCGCGATCCACTTTGCGACGCGCGGGGACCGCCACGCAAGTTCTATTTTACTTGACCTTGATGATCTTGACTTTGTATGTTCCGTCGGGCGTTTCGACGTGGACCGTCTCGCCGACCTCATGGTTCAGGATGGCTTTGCCGATGGGCGATTCGTTCGAGATCTTTCCTTCCCGCGGATTGGCCTCGGCCGCCCCCACGATGGTATACGACTCAGGTTCGTAACCCTGCTCCTGGATCGTCACGGTCGAGCCGATCTCCACCATTCCGGAGGCATGATGATTCTTCTCCTTTTCGTCCTCGATCACGCGCGCCGAAGCCAGCAGCGTTTCCAACTCCTGAATGCGGCCTTCGACAAAAGCCTGTTCATTCTTGGCCGCCTCATACTCTGCGTTCTCAATGAGCTCTCCACCTTCCATCGCCTCGTGCAAGCGGTCCGCCACCTCCTGGCGCTTGACGGTGCGCAGGTGCTCGAGCTCGTCCTGAAGTTTCTGATAGCCTTCCTTGGTCAGGAATTTTGTCGCCATAATACTTTCCTTACTAAAGAATTTGCATCCTTTACAGGATGCAATGGTGTGCCATTTTCAACGGCGGGCTTAATATATCACGATTCGGAGGGTGACGCAAGCGCGGCTTTAAGGGGTCCGGGCCGGCCGCCAAAAACGGATGCCTTTTCGCTCCGACCAGTATGCGCTTATCTTCTGACGCATGATCTCCGGCGAATCAAACAAAGTCGAGAACTGCGAGGCATACATTTCAATCGCCTCCTGCCAGATTTTGAGGCCGGCTTTCGAAACCCGCTGAACAGAATCTTCCATTCCGGCCGTTTTCGGGCCGATTTCCTGGGGATAGCGGAAAAGGTAGGGAATATCGGCATCGTACAGGAGCGGGCATCTCAGCATTTCCGCTGCCCGCCGCACGATGACATGGTCCACGTGGCCACCGACCCCCAACTGGACGACCACAATATCGTCAGGTCGCAACCAAGCGACGATCGTCTGCGCGATCTGGGCCGGCAAATCCGCCTCAACCGGGTTGAAATGGAAGATCGAGTCAGGATACAAGAACTGGCCGTCCTTTCCCCGCCGATAGATGCAATCCAGAAAATCAAAATGAACGGCTTTCGCTCCGACCCTTGCCGCAGCGCGCTGGTCCTCCGCCCGCCGGATACGGATGGTCTCCTCGGTGGTTGTAGTTCCCCACAGGGTATGAAGACGTTTTGCAAAGTCGGTCAACTCGATCCCATCCGGGTAACCACACATGAACGTCCAAATCTCCACTGAATGACCCGCCCGCGCCTGGTCGAAGATCAACCCGCCGGCGGAGAGGACGGCGTCATCGAGATGAGGCGATAAAAAGACATAGCGCATGGGCGCTATTTTAGCATGGGATTCCTTCAAAAGAACGGGCAGATGGGCTGTCTTACCACGATAGATTATCGGGCTTATAATTACCCAGGCATTAAAGGTTTATGCTATCTAGCGGGCTTTTATAATTGATGCGAAAAATTGTCAACGTGGAATTCAATACAGCTTAATGTCTAGCGGCTTGTCCAAGCTTGAGGAGGAAGAATGACGACAGAGAAACCACGCCGTACTTTCATAAGCTATTCGCGCGTCGATAAAGAATTCGCTGTGGCACTGGGGACCGAATTGAGGAACTCCGGAATCAATATCTGGCTGGATCAATTCGACATCCCGACTGGCGTGCGTTGGGACGACGAGATCGAAAATGCATTGCGGGAATGTGAAATTTTCCTTGTCGTGCTTACACCGACCTCTTCCGCCTCGGAGAACGTGAAAGATGAAATTGGCTACGCGATTGACCATGGCAAACAGATTCTGCCCGTGCTGCTTAAAGACTGCGAAATTCCTTTAAGATTGAGACGCTTCCAGTATGTTGACTTCAGCAAGTTGAACTATCACGACGGCATTGAAAGAGCCCGACAACTGTTGGTAAGTTTTGGGAGCCAATTACCTACCTATCCTCAGGCCGGTACGCCCATACCCGCTCCAGCACCTACTCAACCACCGACGCCGATGGAACCGAACCCTCCGCCGCCATCCGGTTCGAATAAGAAACTATGGATGTGGATTGCCGGCGCCGTCGCGGTACTCGCGCTTGGATGTTGTCTTCTCTATGTTGGATACCCTGTCTTATTTCCCCCTGCCAACCCGGCGCCGGCCATGGCAACGCCTACTTTGCCCTTCACGGCAGAAGCGACCATCCCCGTTGCCATGCCGACCGCCGCAGCCACGGCATTAGGCTCGATCACCCGTCCGCCAGCAGAAGACAATTCTCCGCGAATCTTTGACTTTTCGGCATGCAGCGATCCATGCAATGGATCGAATGGCATAACCAGTTTTCCCAGCAAAGTCGAGATCATTCACCTGGCATGGCAGTATGCAAATATTCCAACGGGCGCCCATTATGTAAGAAATTGGAGTCACGAGCAAAAGGGCAGCTGGGTCACCTATGATTGCATTTGGCCCGGTCCGAGTTCCGGCCAGGTCGGTCTGACCCTGTATGATACGGGAGGATTGGCCTCCGGAAATTGGGTGATTACGATTACAGTGAATGATACGGTCCTATTGAAGGAGCGTATCTTCATTGAAGGAAGTTACGGTTACTGGAACCCCGCCGGGACTTTCCATAGTTGTTACGGAAGTTGAGCATGCGAACGGGCTGCACTTCGCGGAGGCCGGCTTCAGGCGATCTTTTTCTTTCTGCTCTTTGAAGGAGACCTTGCTTTGTGACTTGCCGTGCGATTTGATGGATTCTTCTGGGTAACCGTCTTCTTCGCCTTGCTCTTGACGCTTTTCTTCTGGGTAACCGTCTTCTTCGCTTTGCTCTTAACGCTTTTCTTCTCTGCGGCCTTCTTCGCCGCTTCTTTCTTGCGCGGCTTCTTGGCTCTCACTTCTTCAACGACCGTTACAACGTCTTCCTTCCTGGCAAACATTTCAGCAAATCTGGCCCGTACCGACTCCACGGCCACACCATTCAGCGCGCGCGTCAGTATTCCCCAGTCACTTCCATCCACGAACCTCCACTCCATGAAAGCGTGATGCTGGTACGCGCTCAATTCAACATACAAGCCCTTTTCCCACAGTTCGCTGCATGAGCGGATATATTCCAGGTGTGTGACATAATCTGTGAAGATGACATAGCCGTGACTCGGCAAGCCCAGTCCTTCGCCCAATGACTTCTGCAGCAAATGGCCGGAACTTTTGTCGAGATATGCGGCCGACATCCTGATCCAGCCGCGCGTATCGGCAAATTTGTTGTGATAGATGATCAGCCCGCGCTCATCGCCATGCCGATTGGAATAGGCAAAGACATTTTCATCCACAACGCCGCTGGCCGAAAAGAGATCATAGAGCAAGAAATGCTCGACGTCCGCAAACAAAGATCGGCGGTGAAGGAGCGGGAAGATTTTCCAATCGTGTCCGCGGATTAAACCCTCATCGGGCGTCTCGTCCCATTTCGGCTTGCGGAATTCCATCCCGTATTTTTCGCGGAAACCTTCAACCTGCCCATGACCGAACATCGGCAGGCCGGGCAGGGTTGAAAGCAGGGTGGCAACGCCGAAATATTTGTCACCATTACCGAATTGTTCGACGGCGGTTTTTTCATCGGGATTGTTCATGAAGTTGACGTATCGTTTTAGGATTTGTGGGTCGAATTCCAGCGTGTTCTTGATCGCCAGACGATACTTGGCATTGTCCTCGTCCCGCAACATGTGCATGAACGCCGAGTTATAGACACGATGCATTCCGAGCGTGCGGACGAAATAACCTTCGAGCAGCCAGAATGCTTCCGCGAGCAGCAACGTGTCGGGGACTTCCGCCGCCACGCGATCCACGACTTCACGCCAAAACTCCTGCGGAATCGCCGCATCGAACTCCGAGCGGCTTAGCCCGTGTTCGGCCCGCGATGGAATCGCTCCGCCCGAGCCGGGTTCGGGAAACCACAAGCGTTGAATATGTTTCTTCGCCAAGGTCATCGCCGCATCAAAGCGGATGATCGGGAAGTTATGGGCCACATGCAAGATGGTTTGAATGATCGCTTCGCGCACTTCCGCTTTGGAATAATCCAGCTGTGCGGTGTCGTTCCACGGGAAGGATGTGCCGTCATTGCCATGATAGATATAACGGACATCTCCCGTAGCACGGTCGAATCGTTTAAAGACAACCGAGGCATCGGTCTTGGAATAATAATGATCTTCGATCGTGACCCGCACGCGTTCATCGTCGGACAGGTTCTCGGAGTTAAAGGAATAGGAGGGAAACGGAGGATACGGCAACGACAAAAACCAGTCGGGGTGCTGGATGACCCACTGCGAGTCAATGCCCATATGATTCGGAACCATGTCAGCGGAAAGACGAATGCCGCGCTGCCAGGCGCGGGCGCGCAGGTTGCTGAGCGCATCCCAGCCGCCGAGATCGGATGCAATATCGTACGAATCCAAAGAATAAGCGGACGCCACCGCATCCTGATCGCCCATCCGTTGTTTGATGCGTTGGCTGGCGCGTGAACGTTCCCACAAGCCGATCAGCCACAAGCCGGTGAAACCGCGGTCCCGCAATATATCCAACTCTTCATCAGGAACTTGATCCAGCGTTTTGATCCAGCGCAGATACTTCCGGGAGAGCTGCTCCAGCCAAACATACGAATTCTTGGCGATCAAAACGAGCCTTGGCATCCAATCTTGATCCGCGCTGTACCGCTCGTACTCGGGATATCCTTTGTAGGTGGGGACCTCAGCCGTGGGATGAAACTCGCCGATACCATGCTGACGCATCACTTCTTCGCGCACAAAGTCAATGGCACGCAAAATGCGGCGGATCAGATCTTCGCCGAGCAGGTCGCCCCATTGGTCCAGCAGAAACTGCAATTGTCCTTCGAGGGAATAGGGCGAGGCTTTGCTGGGGGCCGTGAGAATCTCAACCAGAGTTTCGCCCTTGCCTCGACCGGGCATGGGCGGCTGTTTCGCAAAGAAATTTGCAAGCAAGGATATGGAGTGAAGGTAGGCGGTTTGACTCAATGCAGAGTCGTCGAAGAGTTCCCTATAAGATTGCGCGGCCGGGTTGTTGTTGACGATGTTCAGCAACAGCATCTCTTCCATCGAAACCTGCCCGTGAGAGATGCCGTTGGTCGAACCGGCTAAATACTCTTCCACGGTTCTTTTGCCGTGAAAGACGGCAACGGGAGGAAACTCATCCGTGAATTTGAACAAGGTTTCGATCAGCCGGTGGCCCAGGGTGGATTGCAGGGCATCCATGGCGCGGGCCATCACACCGGGGTTCTGTTTTTCGTAGTGACGGATGATGAGATGCAAAACCTCATCCATCAATCCCAGGGCATAGATATCGGAGGCGGGAATCAAGCGTCCGCTCACGGCATAGATTCGCTCCGTGAAACGGCGCGCCGCTGAAAAGTCAGAAAGAACGAGGCGGCCGTCCGTCGCAAAGAGGGTCTCATCGAATTCATATTTTTGCCGTGCCCGCCGCGAAACGTGGAATTCAAAAACGGGTTTCATGGCCCCAATGATATATCATTTGTGGAATTCGGGTATACTTTTATTTTCCCATGGATTCCTTGGATCCCGCCTCGATCACTGTTGCCTTGCTTGCCGTCACCGCCTTGTATTTGCCGATTATCCTCTTTGCCGTCCTGCGTCGCGAAGGGCAGGAACTTACAGCCGGGTTGATCGTTGCCTACGCATTGGTTGGAGCAGGGCTTGGAATCGTTGAAGCATTCTGGCGCGGAGGTAGCCTGTCCGAATGGAACGCCCTTGCGTTTGGCGATGTCGAAGTCTATGGGGCACTGGCGTTGGCATTCTTGACGGTCGTCACAGCCCACGTTTTCATACGACGATCACCGCGGACCTGGCTGATGATCGGGGGAGTCGTTGGCCTGGTGCTGGTGATCCTGCTAAGCCAGGAGCTGCGATTCCCGCGCACGATTTGGGCAATCGGCGATTTCAGCCTGACCAATGATCGCCTGGGCGCCACGTGGGCCGTCGTTGGCTGGCTGCTCTTTATCATCGGCGCAGCAGGGGTCATCATCGATGCTCATCAAAAGTCACGGCAACCTCTGCTGCGTAACCGCCTGATCTATTGGCTCCCGATCTTTTTACTTATCGCGATGAATGACGGACTGATTCTGGCGGGCATGAATATTCCGGGCAATCCGCTTCGTTTGCTGGCTGCGGCATCGATGAGCTATCTGGTGTTTACGCATGACCTGCCGGATGTCCGTCAAATCCTGCGGCGAATCTCGGTCTACCTCATTACCATATTCTTGGTCATGGCCTTCTATGTGCTTGGCGTGAGTTTTGTCAACGTGATCTTCCGCGCCTTGCCATACTTTAATCCATTGTTCCTGGGCGCGGTCTTTTCCTTATTGATCGCCATCTTGTTCACACCGTTGCTGAGCCTTGTACGCCGCCTGGTGGATGCATGGCTGCATATTGATCGATATGATGTCGGTCGCACCTTGCAGGAATACAGCAAAAGCATCAGCAATATTCTAGAGGTGGAACGACTGGCCAGCGTTGCCATTGGCACGATCCTGGAGAATCTGCATGCGCAGCGCGGGTTCCTGTTCCTCGTGGACGCGGGCCACGACGCAATAGGACTCGAGACTTACCAGCTGCGCGCCGTGCGAGGCGCCGAAGAAAGACCGATCGTCTCGGTCGAACTGGCGGGACCGGGACCGATCGCATCGCACTTCACACGGGAGAGCCGCCCGCTTTTGCAGTATGACATCGACCGGCTTCCGGCCTTCCGCACCGCCGCGCCACGCGAGTGCAATTGGTTCAAAAGCCTCGACTGCGAAGTCTATGTTCCAATCGTTTCGAAAAAACTGTGGATTGGAATGCTGGCGTTCGGCCCGAAATTATCCGGACAACGCTATACCAGCGGCGATCTGGTTTTATTGAGCGCGCTCGGCAATCAAACTGCGGTTGCGCTGGAGAATGCGCGTCTGGTGGACAACCTGATGCGTCTCAACAATGAACTTCTACGCGCTCGCCGCGCGCTCGAAAATACCAACCGCGCCCTCGAACATCTCGACCGGACCAAATCGGATTTCATCAGTGTGGCCTCCCATGAACTTCGCACGCCGCTGACCGTGATCAAAGGTTACATCGAAATGCTCCTGGAGAATCCGAATATCGATCCGCAAATCCGTCCGTTTCTCAAAGGCATCAACGACGGCACGCTTCGTCTTCACGAAATCATGGATTCGATGTTCGACATCGCGCAAATCGATGCGCGCTCCTTGCCGCTTCATCTGGAGTGGATCGACCTCGGCCGCTTGATTCAGGAAGTATGTCAGGCGCAGAGCAAGGCGGCCAAGGACCGCAAAGTAGCGCTCTCGATTGACCTGCCGGCGCTGCCCACCCTCAAAGCCGATCCAGATAGTCTGCGGAAGGTCTTCCAGCACCTGGTAAACAATGCTGTCAAGTTCACACCGGACGGAGGCAAGGTGACGGTCACCGGGCATGCGGTTGATGCTCGTGCGACTGATCTACCGGAGGGTGGCGTCGAAATCATGGTCAGCGATACGGGCATGGGCGTGGACCCGGATTTGCGTGAGCTGATCTTCACCAAATTCTATCAAGCGGGCGACTTGACCAAACATTCCACCAGCAAAAGTCGCTTCAAAGGCGGCGGCTCGGGCTTGGGATTGGCGTTATCCAAGGGAATCGTCGAAGCGCATAACGGGCGCATCTGGGTCGAAAGCCCCGGCTATGATGAGGTCCACTTTCCCGGCAGCCAATTCCATGTTTTGATTCCATGGACCAGTCTGGAAGACGGCGAGTCCCTCCAGATGAGTGCGCCGGTCGAAATGGATCTATAGATTTTTCCTGCTCCAGGGGAAGCGACAATCGGAGTTCTTATTTCCCCGTAAAATACTGCAGCGCCAGTCTCAATCGCTCTTCGACATCGTCGGGCGCGTCTTTCGACAGCGATTGAATCGCGGTCTGCGCTTCGACCACCGAATAACCCAGGGCGGTCAGCGCCGCCAGCACTTCACTGTCCTTATCCGACAGCGCCGCAACCTTGGCCAGGGCGTCAGCGGGTTTGAGTCGATCATGCAGATACAGAATGATCTTTTGGGAGGTCTTTTTGCCAACACCGGGTACCCGGCCCAGGATGTCCGGCTCTTCGGCGAACACAGCGCGCTGAACGGCGTCCAAGGTCAGCGTGGATAGAACCGACAGCGCCACTTTGGGACCGACGCCATCCACTCCCAAGAGCATGTTGAATAATTCGCGATCAGGCTGGGACTCGAATCCATAAAGAGTCAGCGCATCCTCCCGAACCACTAAATGCGTATACAGCATCACGGCTTCGCCCACTTTGAGCCGCCCGCGCAGCGGCCCAGGGACAAAGACGCGCAACCCCACTCCGCCGACTTCAACGATCATGGCATGGTCTTCAATCTGACTCACTTCGCCGCGCAAGGTCGCAATCATGCTTCTATTTAACCACATTTTTGTTTGCGATGGTGGCGACTCCCGCATGATATATAATTATCCAGATCTTCTTTACCGCGTAGCGCAAAGCAGGAGAAAAGCCATGTTACCGAAAACGGAAATTCCCAATACCCCGATTCACACTTCGCCGCCGCCCTTGATTCAGGTCCACGGCACCAACCTGGAAATGGGACGACAGATTGGCGAGGCGTGTCGCCAGCAGGTCCAGCACAGCATCGCCGATGCGCACGTATTGATCGATACCGCCTACGACCAACTCGAGCTGACCTGGGAAGGCGCGCAGATTCAATCGCGCAAGTATCTGCCGTTCGCCGAGGAGCGTTATCCCAAGTACGTGGATGAAATGCGCGGAATTGCCGAAGGCGCAAACGTGGCTTTCGACGATGTAATGACGCTCAACGCCATGGAGGCGGTCACCACGGATGCCCTGCACCTGACGCGCTGCACGAGTTTTGCCGTCAACGAACAGCGCACGGCAGACGGCCATGTGTTGGCGGCGCACAACGAAGACTGGGTCCCCGAAGATGAAGATGATGTTTACGTGGTCTCCGCCAAGCCGCAGGATGAACCGCCGTTCCTCGCCATGACCTATGGCGGACTCTTATGCAACGTCGGATTCAACGCCAATGGCATCGCACAACTCATCGACTCGGTTTATCCGTCTGATTCACGCATCGGGATCCCGCGTCTCGTGGTCTCACGCGCCGTCTTGGCGTCGCGGCGCATCTCCAGTGCAATTGGACGCACCCTAGTTCCTCATCGCGCCGCGGGTTATAACCACATGCTGATTCATGAGAGCGGCGAATTGTATTCGATTGAAGTCTCGGCACGGCGCTCCGAGTTTCTTCACGGCACGGACGGGTATTTGGTGCATACGAATCACTATCTTGCGCCAAGCATGAAAGAGGTCGAAAGCGAGCCGGAGGAGTTGATTTCATCGCGCGTTCGATATTTCCGGGCTGACCGTTTACTGCGCCAGAGCCAGACTCATACCATCAAGACCTTGCAGGTCATTCAGAAGGACCATGTCAACTTTTCCAATTCGATTTGCAATCACGCGGTCGAATGGACCGATCCGCTCGACCGGGAGAAGACCATCAACGCCATGGTCATTGACCTGACCGCACGCGAGATGCATATTTGCTGGGGCAATCCGTGCCAGAACGCATATCACACGTATCACTTGGATGCCTGAACCATCAAGAGCTGGGGACCAGCAGAAATTGCTGATCAAGTGGCTCCTTCCGCCTTTGCCCGTCAGGTGCTTTCTTTGCTGACCAGGTCAAGAACGAAATAGACATTGCCATCACCGTAGTGAGTGATGCGGAAGTTGTTATTTAGGTAGAACTTGACGGCTTCGTGCCAATCTTCCGAAGTTTCCAGAATAATTTTCCGATAGCCTCTATTCCGGGCATGGGCAATAAGATGTCCCAGGATCAGTGTTCCAATGTGCGTTCGCCGCCTCGTGATCGAGACTGACATGCGTACGATTTGTGCGATTCCACCGCCATGACAGACCAGGGCACCCGTTCCCACGATTTCATCTCCTGCCTGTGCTATCAAAAACACACCGTTGGCGTAGGTGGAGGCGATATCGCTAAGATCAGGATTTTTGCTTGGGTCGAGTTCACCCCAGTGTTCCGCCAGCCCGGCAAGAATGAGATTCTTTGCTGCGCTCTGGTCTGCTGGTTCAAAAGGTCGTATCGTAATATCTGAAAGCACGGCACCTCAACCAGGGAGAGGGCAATCACTGATAGAGATGGTTTTCTTGTATGTATTGATAAACAGCGGGGAGCAGGTAATAACGAAATGGCAGACCGTGTGCTGCGCGCCGGCGGATTTCGCTGGAGGCGATTTCGAGCAACGGCGCCTCGACGAATTGGACTTTGGCTTTCAAGCCGGGAATCTTCGCCTCCAGCTGGATCATGTCTATTGAATCCGCGGGCCGGCGCATCACACCGATTTGATGGCAGGCCGCCACCAGATCGGCCGGGCGATGCCAAGTGGGAAGGTCACGTAAGGAGTCGCCGCCCAGTAGGAGGATCAAATCCGAATCCGGATATTGCCCCGCAAAGATATGAAGGGTGTCCAACGTGTAGTGCGGGCCCGGACGCTCCAGCTCGATCTTCGATAGTTCAAAAGCCGGTTCGTCGTTCAGAGCCAGCTTGGCCATGGCCAGACGGTCTTCCAGCGAACTCATCGGCCGATTTAGTTTATGCGGCGGAAGCGGTGTCAGCACCCAGAGCAAACGCGTCAGCCGGAGTTGTGCGCGGGCTTCGGATGCCAGAATCGAATGTCCAAGATGGGGCGGGTCGAACGTTCCGCCGAAGATACCAATGCGCTCAGGCATGACGAAAGTATATCATTTCGGGCAAGTGGTATACTTTTCCCCATGCCCGCTTACTCAAGAAAAAAAGTCGCTCCCCTGACGCGGATCATGCAAGCGGTCAAGGCCATCGAAGAAGGTGAATATAAGCCTGACTTATTGGCAGACTTGGTCGATCAAAAAGATGATATTGCCCAACTGGCGCGCATGGTGGACAGCATGGGACGCGGCGTGGCATTTCGGTACAAACAGTTACGCCTGTTGCAAAGAGTCATTCCCATCGGTGTTGCGCTTTCAGCGGAAAAGGATTTCAATCGTCTGCTGGAAACGTTGGTGGTGGAGGCACAATCGGTGACCCATGCCGATGCAGGCACGTTGTATCTTTTGGAAGACAACGTCCTCAAGTTCGTGATCCTGCGCAATACATCGCTTAATATCACCATGGGCGGCACGAGCGGCAATGATATTTCCATGGAACCGGTCAAACTCTATAACGAAGATGGATCGGAGAACCGCGCGAATGTTGCTTCCTATGCCGCGCTGAAACGGCAGAAAATCATGATCGCGGATGCATACGAAACGTCCGCCGGCTTCGATTTGTCTGGGACAAAATCGTTCGACCGGCGCACGGGGTATCGCTCGAAATCCTTTCTAACGATCCCGCTCGAAAGCCAGGAAAAACAAATCATCGGCGTGCTTCAACTGATCAATGCCAAGGATCAAGACACCGACGAGATCATTCCCTTTTCCTCGGACAATGCGCTGGATGCGCTGGTCCTGCTGGCTTCCGCCGCGCTGGACGGCTACATCCGCGAAGAAAAACTGCGCGCCGAGATCGCCAAGTTGAAAATTGAGATTAACGAATCCCATCGCGCCGAGCAGGTCGCCGAAATTACGGATACAAGATATTTCAAAGAATTGCAGGACAAGGCAAGAGAGCTTCGTTCGCGCCGTTCCGGCGCATGATTTCCTTGCAGTTTTGCAAAGACCAACCCCACTTTATCCTCATCCACCACTAAGTTTACGGCTGCACGATAGGGTTACGATTCTGTAAATCGCCCATCGTTGCCTCCCATTTATAATGGCAGCATGCTTTCGGTGCGTCTAATTCTCCTGGATGGCAAAAAATCAATGATACAAATTAACCCGAAATACATTCTCTTCCTGCTCACTTTGGGAGCGCTTTTCGTAGCCAGCGCATGCCAATCGAACGGCGATCTTGCAGAGGGCCTTTCTGCGGCAGGCGGACAATCCCATAAAAAGCCGGCGCACCATCAACCAGTTTCACCAACGCCAACCACCGCCTCTCCGGCGACTCCTGTACCTCCACCCAGCGGTCATATTGCATTCATATCCAGTCGCAACGGAAAAAAGAATCTCTTTCTCATGGACGCCGATGGGTCGAATCAAACCCCTCTCACGGACAGCGACTCGGAAGATTCATCGCCGCGCTGGTCCCTGGATGGAACTCGCATTGCCTTTGTATCGATCGTGAATAAGAATGCCGATCTTTACATTTTCAATGTGGCGAATGGCACGCTTTCTCGCCTCACCAACGATTCCGGCAGTGAGGCCTTCCCCACCTGGTCCCCAGATGGTCAAAAGGTTGCCTTCGAATCATTCCAATCCGGACGCTGGGGAATCTATGTTGTCAACACCGATGGAACCGGATTGACGGCCCTGGTGAATGATACCAACGCAGATATCAATCCCGTGTGGTCGCCGCGCGACCCGTTCGTAGCCTTCGTCAGCAATTACAACGAAGGAAATGCAAATATCTATTTGGCGTCGCTGGATCACAGCCTGCTCGAAAAATTGACCAATGAACTGCTGCCGAGCACCGACCCGACATGGTCACCGGACGGAAACCGCTTGGCCTTCCGATTTTTCACTTCCCTGCAGATCGCAAATATCTGCGTCGTGAACCGGGATGGGAGCGCGCGCCACTGTTTGACGGACAGCCAGTGGGAGAATGGCGTTCCCGCCTGGTCTCCGGACGGGCACTGGCTGGCGTTCCGTTCGATGCGGAGTGGCACTTCGGATATCGATATGGTCAACGTCGACGATGGTTCCCTGCAGAGCCTGATCACCGGTGTCGCGGTGAAAGGCGATCCCATCTGGTCGCCGGATGGATTTCGGTTGCTGTTCCCAGGCTGTCCACAAACTACGACCAGCCTGACCTGTGAAAATAATACCAACATACAGATCTATTCGATCGTGGTCGCCACTCACGAAGTCACACAATTGACCAACAGTGCCGGCTACAACGGTGACGCGGCTTGGACCGCGCGCTAGGCTGATATGGAAAGAGCCGTCGGGTGGACGGCTCTTTCGCTGCCTAAAAAGGCTACTGTCCAATATTGATTTGCATATTGGATGTGGGAATCACTGTGGAATTCCAGTAGCCTGAAAATGGTTCAAGCGTCAAGCTCGAAGAAGTCCATGTGCCCAGTTTGTACGGTCCGGTGCCGCCATCCTTTCCACTGGATGTTCCAAAGCCAGCCGCACTGAGTGCCGCAGGACTGACAATGGAAAACGCAGGATCGGCTAATTTCTTCAGGAAATCTGCATCCAGCTTATTGAGATGGACAATCACCGTCATGGTATCCTGTTTTTGGATTCCGTCCACTTCTGATTTGGGTCTACCGTCGGAGGTAGTATCGCCCTTGAAGCCACCAAAGTCGGCGACCCATGTGTCATAGGTGCCCGAACCATGCAGAGCGTCTTTCGGATCCAACCAGCGATTGAAGTTCGTCACGACGGCATCGGCGTCCAGGGCTGTGCCGTCATGAAAGGTGACGCTGGGGCGGATGGTGAAGATGTAATCCAAACCATCTTCCGAGACAGTTCCGTTACTGGCCAGAGTCAGCGCAGGCTGACCACTGGCATCCAGAGACACCAAGCCTTCGTACACATGGCTGATGACGGACCGGGAGGCCGCATCGGTTGCCAGTGCAGGATCCAGCACGCCGGTGGAAGAAAGCGGTGCAGCTGTAGACACGGAAGTAGATGAGCTCATCGGTGTATTCACTGGTGCACTGGTAGCCGTAGACTGGCCGCCGCATGCCGCAAGAACAAATATCGAAAAGATTAATGGTACAAAGAACAGCTTGTTTTTCATCGGGACTCCTCTAAGGTTAAATGATTTATGATCGTTCGAAATCCAAGATAACATCAAGTATAATCTTTTTATGTTGCCTGCCTCGTCTCCTTTACTGTCTATAGAAAATCGTTTGCGAAATTTATTACCAGCAGATCTATACGCTTCCGTATGGGTGGATCCTTCACCAGCCATGCTGGAGCGCGTCTTCGAACATTTGCGAACCCTTCAACGGATCCTGCACGATTACACGGCGCGTTTGCTTTCAGAAAGCGCGCCGCAGCCCGGAGAGGTGCACTATATTTGGCAGCGCGGCTCATTGATGTTCACCGATCTGGCCGGCTTTACCCGGCTGATGGAAGCCAATGCCTCCCAAGGGCCGACCGGCGCTGCCTCGCTTCTTAAGATTCTCAACGCGTACTTCGCGGAAATGATCGAGATTATCAGCAAATCGGGCGGCGACTTGATGGAATTTACCGGCGACGCGCTGTTCGCGTTTTTCCCGGAAACGGGCCGGCGCAACGACACCCTGCAGGCCGTGCGGGCCGGTCTTCGCATGCAACGCGCCATGAAGCATTTCTCGGCGATCGAGTCGCCGGCTGGCACGCTGCAACTCCAGATGCGCATCGGAATCCACACTGGCCGCTTTCTCACCGCCAACATTGGCACGCCGCGCCGGATGGAACACGTGCTGCTCGGCACCGCCGTCCAACAGGCCAAGCTGACAGAATCCAACGGAATGAACGAACGTGTCAACCTTTCCCAGCCTGCCTACGAACAGGTCAAGGACCATTTTCGTTTTGATGATGGCAAAGCTGGTTACAAACTCGTCATGGATGATCTCAGTAATGAGCAACTGGGCGAATATGAAATCACGCCGCGCCGACGACAAGCCAGCAGTGTTCTTTTCGAACGGAGTGTGGCCGGATTGCTCAACCAGATCGAAGAAATGCTCCGATCGATTGAACCGCTGGCGAGTTTTGTTCCCGCGCCCATCTTGAATCTGCTGGTGGAGAGCGCGGCAGAGCGACATATTCCTCCGGATTTTCCTGAACCCACGGTGATGTTTGTCAACTTTATCGGTCTGCCCGAATTGGTAGACCGCGCGCTGCCCGGCGAGGAGATCAAGGTGGCGAATAGTTTTTCACGGGCTTTTGCATTAATCAATGCGGCCGTGGAAGCACGCGGCGGCGTGTTAAAAAAAGTTACATACCACCTTTCCGGCTCAGATATCGTGATTTATTTCGGCGTGCCGACCGCGCATACCAATGATCCGGCGCGTGCCGCCCAAACCGCCTTGGCCATACGCGAAATCGTGAAGGCCATCAAGCCGCCGACGGTGGCTGGCATACAACCCGAGGTCACCTGCCAGATCGGCATCCATGAGGGCGCGACATTTGTAGCGGAGATCGGCGAACCGCGCGGGCGCCGGGAGTTCAATGTACTGGGTGATACGGTCAATACCACCGCCCGGCTGATGAACACAGCCTCCAAGAATCAAATCATCGTCAGCGGGAAGATACAGGCGGCCATCGAATCACGTTTCGACACCCAAGCTCTCGGGTCGGTGGCGCTAAAGGGCAAAAGCGCACAGATGCCGATTTTTGAGCTGATTGGATCAAAAGAATAGATTGGTAAGGTACAAGGTCTCGTTCCGTTGGCTGGTTGGCGGGCCGGCCTGCGCTTATTCCGGTTTGTCTTTTAACTTCGCATCCAACGTATTCCACACGCCGCTGGCGAGAGTGCTTCCACTCTTGCGGCGCAGATTGACTTTATAAATGGCCCTTTCGCCCTCTCCGATCCGAAGGAGCCAGGCCTGGCGGGTCAGGGTATCGAGCGCCTCATCAAGGTCCGAATGGGCCAGGCGTTCCGATTCGGGAAATGAGGCGACCGCACTGGTGATCTCGGAATAACCCAATTGAAGTTCACGCAACATGAGGCGCATGATTTTGCGCAAGGCGGGCGGCAGGTCAGCCAAGTCAAGGGCGGTAATGCCGCCTTCGCTCTGTTTATCTTCGATCTGCTTTTGTAACCGATCAAATACACCGGGCATGGTTGCCTCGCTTCGCTAATACAACTCGGGCATCGCAATGGGTTCGGGCTGCGGCTCGCATTCACCGCACCAGATCACGTTGGCGACAGCCAATGCTTTCGGAGTGTTGTTCGCGCCCACGTAAATGGTCAGGAACGACGACATCGGCTTGAAATGGTCTTTGCACACAAACCTTCCGCAAAAGGTACAGCAGGCACGCGCATCTTCTTCACAATACCAGCATTTCATATCAGCTCCTACTTGACATTCAGAATCACATCCGCGACCCCGCGCAATGCCTTGGACCAATCGTGATCGGGATATCGCAGAGAGAATAAATCCTGGCTGGCATTATCGGCGAGATCGAAGCTGAGGGGCAAAACCCCGGCCACGGGGGCTTTGAAGCTATCTTCGATTTGTTTCTGGATGTCATTGAAGTCGTATTTAGGGACGGCCTTGTTCACCATCAGAATCAAATTCGGAACGTCCAGCGAACGCGCAATATCGACCGTCACCGCCGTGCCCTGAAAATCCTGATTATCCGGCCGCAGGATGATGATCAACACATCCGAGATGGCAATGGAGAGCAGTGTCTCCTCATTCAAACCGGGATGCGTGTCAATGAACAGATAATCGAGGTCGAGTTCCTTGAGGACGGTTTGAAAACCTTCGTTCAGGCGGTTGACGTCATAACCTTCACGGATGATTTGACTGATCTCACGCCCGCGAATGGATGACGGAAAAAGCCAGAGATTCTGGCCCGCCAGTTTTGAGCGTCCCTCGGCATCCGCCGCCTTTTCGCCGACATTGAATGCCACTTCACGGATGGCGCATTTCCCATGCAGAAAGTCGTTCAGTGTCTTTCCCATCTTGTTTTCATCGAGGCCGAATAATACGTGAATGCCCGGCGACTGGATATCGGTGTCCACTACACCGACGCGTTTGCCTGCCAACGCAACCTGCGCCGCGAGATTTGCGGTGGTGTTCGATTTTCCTGTCCCGCCCCTGAATGAATGGATGGATACGATCTTGCCTTTACTCATAGAACCTCCGCTCACTTCTCATTTTGCTGCGCGGCGCGCTGCGCCCGCAGTTTTCTCGCCTGCTCCTTCAAATCCGCGTAGAAATCGGTACTGGTGATCTCCTCGAATTCCTGCTTGCGGCGGGCCTCGTCAATTTGCAGAGTCAGTTTTTCAACCTGCTTTTTCAATTGATCCTCACGGTCTTTAACGTTGCGTACCATTTGAAAGAAGGCAGACAGCAATTGGCTCGCCTTGTCTTCATCCGTGCCCTCGGCACGGCTCAGGGTCAGGCTATTTTCGATGAGCGAATAGTCCCCGGCGCTGATTTTCTGACTCCACTCAATGGCCTTCTGTATATAGGTGGTCGAAAACCGTAGGCGCGACGAAACGCTGCGGATGAGTTCCAGGGCCAGGTCGGGGCGCTGATCGAGAATCTCGTAGAAAGCATCCTGCTTCAATTCCAGCACTTCCGCGTCTGACGATGCGATCACCGTGGCAGAGCGCGGAGCACGATCCAGCAGCGCCATTTCGCCGATGGTCTCGCCGGGGCCCGATTGGTTGATGACCAGTTCACTGCCGTTGGCACCTTCGGCGACAATTTTGAACCAGCCTCGGATAATCATGAAAAGAGAATCGCCGACATCGCCCTTTCGCATCAGGACAGCATCTTGAGCAAGTTGGCGTCGCGCGGCCTTGCGTCCCAGCTCGATCAGGACTTCGTTCGGAAGGCCGCGAAACAGAAAGGATTTTTTTAATTGGGGGATGATGGTTTCGTCTGACATATTCTTATTGATGGGTTGGTTTTACACGCTGATCGAGGGTTTTCCACAGACCGGTCGCTGCCAAACTCTTGTCCGTGGAGGCCAATCGTTGTTGAAGGAGGTCATAAATTGGGCTTTGGTTTTCGGGAAAGATGTTGCGAAGATACAACATACAATAGGCGCCGACCGCCCGACGCGCCTGATCCATTTCAATCCGCAATTTTTCAATCTGTTTCTGTGTGGCCACACGCAAGCCTTCGTCCTGAAGTTTTTCAGCGGTCTTCCTCAGGATGCCGAGGCGGGCCTGCATCAAGAGGAATTGCTCGATCTGCGAGGCTTTTTGAGGGCCGAAACGTTGAGCCAGTGGTGCCAGAATATCGTCCACTTTATTCAGTTGCTGAACGATGGCCGCTTCACCGGACGTTACTCCATCGGTCATCCCAAGCGTTTCCTCAATCCAGGATTTCTCTTCCTTCAAACCGCGAAAAATGGCAAAAACAATAATAGCAATTCCGAGAAAGCTCAACACAAATGCAAAAATCAAGACGGTATCATCCGAAATGATATTGTTGAAGATCGAATGCATGGCAAGTGCAGAAAGCCATCCGCCCAGTGGATAGAGAAAACGGAAACGGGAATGCTCCACGCGCCAAATACCCAATGCGATCCCGATCAGGGCGCTCCCGGTGGCATGAATCAGATTGGTGGAGAGCACGCGCGAGATAGCCAGTGCAATCGCCGCTGAGGGACTGCCCAGGACATACTCATAATTCTCAAAGATGGCAAAGCCGATGCCGCAGGCGAAGCCATAGGTTGCGCCGTCCACGAAATACGTGAAGTTGGGTCTGCGGATCAAATACAAAAGAAAAAGCCCTTTCAGGGTTTCTTCTGCAAACGGCGCAGTAAAGCGGATGAGAAGATCTTCGCTGACCCAGTTATGGTTGACCAGCGTATCGTTGACCAGCACGGCCAGAAAATACGCAATTGCCCCCCAGGCGATGCAGTACAGGAGGATGCGAAATGTGCCTGTATGGTACATATCCAACACGTAAACCAGGTACAGGAACACCAACGGAATCAAAGTTGCGATGGTCAGAGCGATCACAGAAGTCATGATGAAATCATACCCTAATTGAAGCCGAGAAATAACAAAAGATGGTCTGAGGCGGCAACGACATCGCTGCCGCCTCAAAACCATGACTATGGATCAATATCCCAGCGATCCAAGTTCCTTGGCAGGAGACCACTCGGACCATTTGTTGGTGGTGAAATCATTTGTAATCGCGCTGATCGTACCACCTTGCCACGGCACGCTGTAAATATTCGGGGTGCCGCCGCTGTCGGATGTGAAGGAAATGTTGCTGCCTCCGCAATCCCAGGTGGGTGCGCTGTTCATGCCAACAAAGGAGGTCAATTTGTACTGTGTACCGGTCGTCAGATCGTAGCTGTAAACGGTCGTGTTGCTGTTTCCATCATCGATCTGGTATGCGATGCGATTGCCTTCCGGGGACCAGCTTGCATTGCCTGCCAAACCGCTGCTGGTCAATTGCTGGACCGTGCTTAGCAGAAGATCGGACACGTACAAGCTCCAACTGCCTCCAAAATCAGATACGAAGGATATTTGCTTGCCGTTCGGTGACCACGTCGGAAATTCGACATCGTAGGAATAGTCAGTGAGCGTGTATTCGGTACCGGTACTGACATTCAAGGTGTACAGATTCCATGTGCCTGTCCGATTGCTTTGGAAGATGATCCAATTTGGATCCGGCGACCAGTACGGATTCACATCATCCGCAGGATTCGTCGTGAGCTGACGATTGGCACCGGTCTTCACGTTCAGCACGTAGATGTCCCAGTTGCCGTTGCGGTTGCTCTGATAAACGACTGACTGATTATCCGGGCCAAACATGGGATTGATGTTGTCCGCGCTGGTATTGGTCAAGCGCGTCTGCGTCTTTCCTTCGCTGTCGGTCAGATAAAGCTCCGTGTTGCCATTGCGGCCGCTTTGGAAAACGACCATCGAATCATCCGGTGAGCGAGAGGGTCGGGAGTCCATCGCACTACTGTTGGACAGATCGATCAATTGAGAATCGGCTTGTCCTTCAACACCGTTCAGCCGGAAGATCTGCAGCGTGCCCGTGCGGAACGAATGGAACAGAATCCAATTCTGACAAATTGGCGCCGGGGCCGAGGCTACCGAGTTGATCGGAGGAGGCGGAGGAGTCGACGGAGGCTGGGTTGCGGGCGGTTGCGTCGACGGAGGTTGCGTGGATGGAGGCTGGGTCGACGGAGGTTGCGTGGACGGAGGCTGGGTCGACGGAGGCTGGGTCGACGGAGGTTGCGTCGACGGAGGTTGGGTCGACGGAGGTTGGGTCGACGGAGGTTGCGTCGACGGCGGGTGCGTAGATGGAGGTTGCGTGGATGGAGGCTGCGTGGGGTTGCAATTACCTTCGTTGCCGGCACCCTTGCCAGTATTTCCGGATTGGTTCTGACCGCAACCACCGCCATTGGGGACGCAGTTATTCGAACCAGCCGGAACACCGTGTTCCCCTGGAGGGCAAACGTTGCCCGGGCCCTTGGGCTTGCCGCCTGAGGAGCCACCGCACATCATGCCGTTGCCGTTATTATTATTTCCGCCATTGCCATTGCCATTGCCTTTGCCTTTTCCCTGACCGGAGCCATTGCCTTGGCTAAAGTTATTTTGGTTCCCCTGATTACCGCCATTGCCGCCGTTGCCGCTCTGGTTGCCCTGGTTGCCTTGGCCGCCATTGCCGCCGCTCCCGCCGTTGCCGCCGTTGCCGCCCTGGTTGCCCTGGCCGCCATTGCCGCCGTTGCCGCTCTGGTTGCCCTGGTTGCCTTGGCCGCCATTGCCGCCGCTCCCGCCATTGCCACCGTTGCCATAAAGGTTGCCGCCGTTGCCGCCCTGGTTGCCCTGGCCGCCATTGCCGCCGTTGCCGCCCTGGTTGCCTTGGCCGCCATTGCCACCGTTTCCACCATTGCCAAAGAAGCCACCATTGCCGCCGTTGCCGCCCTGGTTGCCTTGGCCGCCATTGCCACCGTTGCCTTGGCCGCCATTGCCACCGTTGCCGCCCTGGTTGCCTTTATTCCCTTGGTTGCCACCATTACCCCCGTTGCCACCATATCCACCATTGCCACCGTTGCCGCCCTGGTTGCCGTTATTCCCTTGGTTGCCACCATTACCCCCGTTGCCACCGTTTCCACCATTGCCACCGTTACCGCCATTGCCCTGACCGTGATTCCCCTGGCCAGCGCTTCCGCTCCCTGGGTTAGGTATGGCACCGCAGGCCGCGAGCAACATGGAAAGGATCATCGTGATCGCCAGCAGGGTGAAGAACATTCCTGTCCATTTTCGACTTGAAGTTTTCATTGAATATCTCTCTCCTTTTCTAAAGTTTATAGCGACTATCTGAGATGTACAACCTTTCGGTTTCGAAGATCATTCAGTAACCAGGTTCCTCCTTCCGCATGTGGGCAAATTACGTAGATTTTTGAATTGACTATTTGCGGCGTCCCAGCCAAATTGCTAGGAGAAGGACGACGCCAGCCAGGACGACGAGCAAACCGATACTTTGAGGGTGAAGTCCGGCGCTGCCTTGGATATTGCCACTACCCGATGGAAAGAACGGGATGACCAAAAAGATCGAAATGATGATGGCAATAATAACGACGGCCAGTACAACGCGCTGAAGAGTTTGCCGGGACCACCAGAACACGGACCGCGCGGGCACTGCAATTTTTTGCCTGCGAATCTTGAAATCGAACTGCATCCGTTTCACCAGTTTCTCATCTATTGCTTGCGAGGGAAAGGTTTGATTCAGCAGCAAGACGGTCTCCTCCAGGCCACGCAATTCCTCGTCGGAGTGGGTCGAGTCTGCCACAGCAGGCTTCCCGTCCAAAACGTGATCGGTAAAGTCGGCCAGCACATCATCCTGTTTTTTCGTGCTTGGTGTGGATTTGGTCATTGTGATTCATCCAGTTGGGAACGCAGAGCGGAGATGGCTCGACGAAAAAGGGATTTTGTGGCTTCGAGGCTTAGGCCCGTCAATTCTGCGATTTCGTGAAATTGCAGACCTTCCGCAAAACGAAGCAAAATTACCTCACGATAGGATTCAGAAATTTGGTTGAGCGCTTTGCGCACAGCAATACGTTCTTCCATCAAATGCGCCGTGTCACCGTCCCGGACGATGCTTGCGGAAAGCGGCACTTGCAATGCTTCGCGCTTACGATTCCGCTTCCGATAATATTCGGCTACCTTATAATTTGTTAAGGTGCGAAGCCAGGTTCCGAACTGGGCTTCGCCGCGAAACGTATGAATCGATTTAACTGCGGCAATGAAGACCTCCTGCGTGATGTCTTCGACTTCTTCTTCCGGAACAACGTAGCGAACACGGTTGTAAACAGAAGCAAGATGCCGTTCGTAGAGAGCGGTGAAGGCGTCGGCATTGCCGTCCTTGAATTTCTGAATCAGGAGTTCATCGCTTGCGGCAGACTGCGCTGGCATGAAAGTATCTTCCAATAACTTAGTGTACAGAGATTATGAAAAAGGGTTGCAGTCGTATCTTTGTTGTGAATAAAAGAACGATGGCTGAAACGCAGGCGTACTATAACATAGAATTTAGATAACAAAAGGGGGATTTGATTTTCGTATCAATTGGGCTATAATGAAAACGATCAATTCGTTCTTTTCATTCTGAACCACGGAGAGGCAAGATGTCGAAGATTGTTTCTGTACATTCGTTTCGCGGCGGGACCGGCAAATCCAATACTACCGCAAATCTGGCAAGCTTGCTCGCTATGGGAGGTGCCCGCGTGGGCGTGGTGGATACGGATATCCAATCGCCTGGCATTCATATCCTTTTCAATCTTGATGAATCAGAGATGGGTCATTCGCTCAATGATTATCTGTGGGGCAAGTGCGCGATCAAGGATTGCGCCCACGATGTGACTGGCCATCTCGGGACGCAGGTCAAGGGACAGATTTTCTTGATTCCCTCCAGCATCAAAGCCGGCGAAATTGCCAGGATTTTGCGAGAAGGATACGATGTAGGCTTGCTGAACGACGGCTTCCGCGATGTGGTGACCGAGATGGGACTCGATTATCTGATGATTGACACTCATCCGGGTCTGAACGAAGAGACGCTTCTTTCGATCGCGATCTCGGACGCGCTGGTCATCATCATGCGTCCCGATCAGCAGGATTATCAAGGCACGGCGGTCACGGTGGATGTGGCGCGCAAACTCGATGTGCCCAAGATGTTAATGATCGTCAACAAGGTGCCTCAAGCCTTCGATCTCGACGATGTGCGCTCGCGCGTGGAACAGACCTACAAAGTCACTGTCACGGCGGTCCTTCCACACTCCGATGAGATGATGACGCTCGCCTCTTCCGGGATCTTTTCATTGAAATATCCGGACCATCCGGTCACACAGGGCTACAAAGCGGTCGTGGCAGAACTCCAGCGCTGACACTTTCTCGAAGAGGCTTTACTGTTTTCAGGCAGAGATAAGTGAACCAGCAACAGTTTGAGCGCGCTGTACAGGAACTAAGAGCTGGCAAGGAGGATATCCGCCCGTCGGATGTTGTGGTTTATTCAGAACCGCTGCGTTCCTCCTTAACCCAGGCCATTCGCCTAGGGCGGATTTCATTAACGGATTTTTCTAAATTGCTTGAAGTCGAACGCACACAGGCTCAGCAACTCATCGCCCTGCTCGTTGAACGCCACTTATTTTATGTCTCGGCTTTCACAAGTCCAACGGATACCTACTATGAAACCCGGCTCTCCGCATCGACACGCCCGATGACGAGGCTGCGGCCTGATGTTTGGAAAAAAATCGACGATTGAGAAAGCGACCCGAATTTTTCATTCGGGTCGCTTTTTATTCATTCTATGAATGTCACTTGATCTTATCCAGCAAATCCGTGCGCTGACGGCGCGTCAGCCGCCACGAGAACATGCTGTCTTCGTACGTGGCGCGTACCCACAATGCAGAGGTCGCGGCCCCCAGGGCGGCGAAAAAAGCCAGCATCAAGCTGATTTCCCGAATCGTGCCTGGCGCCCAGGTCAGGCTATTACCGACCATGAGAACCAAAACCACCAGCAAGCCTCCGCCGATGGTCCCGAACGCGTACGTGTAGTTATTCAAAAGCGCGCTGACCCGGCCGCGGCGGTCCTCCGGAATCAAGTTTTGAAGGGTCTGAAATACCGGTGTGTCCCACGCCTTATCCAGGACAATCGGAAAGAATATGGCACCGATCGCGATGACGGGAAGCGGTAAGGCGATGAACAAGAACAGGCTGGCAATCAAGACCACCGGAATGCCGAGCGCCATATCACGCGGCGGGGTGCGCCGCATCAGCGCCGCGATCAACAGCCACTGCAAGATCAATGGAACCAGAACCAGCCCGATTTCAAAAACGCTGTAGAATGTCGAAAACTTATCCGGGCTGGAGCTCATCTGATCAAGAGCCGTATAGAACTGATACCACAGCACCGTGAGCACCACCCACACCAGCATCATGGTCACGAAGAGATAACGGAAAAGTGGAATCGCTCGAATCGTCCCGTATGCGTCGCGAACATCCTGAATGACGCTGGTCTTTTGCTCCACGGCCTTCTGCACTTTTTCGGATGGCCCGTGCAGGACCAGCAGCATCAACGCCAGGCCCGCCAACAGCAATCCTGCCCCGATGCCCACCAGGATCGACGGATTTGCCACAATGAACTGTTCCAAATCCTTGAGTCCCATCAGGCCCGGCAGGCTGAAAACGCTATAACCAATCAGGTTGCCAATCATTTCCCCAGAGGCAAGGATCGGAAAGGTGCGGCGGGCATCCGCCATCGAATAGTAATTACTTGCAAGATTCCAAAAAACAATGGGGAAGATGATGACCTGCTGGGAATACACCAGATAAACGAGCGGATACAGAACCTTCGTGGCGATACCCAATGCGAACAATCCGAAGATAACGGCATAGGTAAGAACCAGCAGACCCAGCAAGCTCTTCATCATGACAGAGCGCGGCAGGCGATCAATGATGCGCAAGTAACTTCCGGAGATCAACAGACCGATGACCATCTCCGCCGTCCACAGCCAGGGCAGATTCTTTGTGCCCAGTTCCGTGACAAAGCCGGAAATGGCCGTCACATCCAAAACGCCTAAGACGAACGAATTGATAATGGCAAGTGCGATCAAAACAAAAAGAACGACGCCCGCACCCTGCGGCGGCGCCGCGGCTTCCGTCTCCGCCGTTCCCTCCAACGACTGCAGAATAAGGACGACGGATGACAGCGAGGACGCCGAGGCACGCCGGTGCAGATTCAGCTCAGCCAGCCTGCTCGTGCTTCTTTGTGCCAACACGATCGAATACACCACTTTATCCCCGATCAGGGTTCTTTTGAGCCAGCGCTCTTGCTCAAGATGTTCCAGCGCAAGGCGGATTTCCGATTCGCTGAATTGCTTCGGCGCCAGCGCTTTGCGCAACACAGAATCAGTTACCGTATCGCGGCGTAGCAGAATCTTCAAAACAGCCTGCTCGACAGGAGGCAAAACGGGCAGGCTCAAAGCGCTGAATCCAGTAGATCGACCCGGCATGATTGCAGTTTACAACGGCTCAAAGGTTATGTCAATTGCGCTATAATTTTGACATGACCAACGAATCCCTGCACTCGCGCTACGAAGATTTAAAATCACAGATCAATTTCCACAATTATCGGTATCATGTTCTCGACGCGCCGGTTATCAGCGATGCGGAATACGATAAGCTTCTGAACGAACTAAAGAAAATCGAAGCCGACCACACGGATTGGGTCACGCACGATTCGCCGACGCAGCGCGCGGGAGCCAAAGCCGCTGACCGTTTCGAGAAAGTCCGCCACCCCGCGCCGATTCTAAGCCTGGCGAACGCTTTTGGCGCGGACGATGCACGCGCCTGGTATGAACGCGTGAAAAAGCTTGACGAGCGCGTGGCCTCTGCAAAATTCGTCATCGAACCAAAGATTGACGGCTTGTCGGTTGTTCTACACTATCGTGATGGGGTCTTTGTGCAAGGTGCGACGCGCGGTGACGGCGAGGTCGGCGAAGACATCACGGCGAATTTGCGGACAGTGAAGACCATACCGCTCCATATACCGGTAGACCATAAGGGTCCAAAGCCGCCGCGCTATTTGGTTGTGCGCGGCGAAGCGTTTATCCCGATCAAGGAATTTGAAGAACTCAATCAGCAGCTCGAAGAAGCTGGCGAGAAGACCTATCTCAATCCGCGCAACACCGCCGCGGGTTCTCTACGACAACTTGATCCGGCGTTGACCGCGTCGCGCCCATTGACCCTGCTCGTCTATCAAATCGTTTATTCCGAAGGTGGACAGATTCCAACCTCGCAATGGGATCTACTCCACTATTTGAAGGCGCTTGGATTTCCAGTTACGGATGCGGCCAGGCGATTCGATGAGATCGAATCCGCGATCGCTTATACCGAAACCTGGAACACGCGCCGCGATGAATTGGCCTACGAAGCCGACGGCATGGTCATCAAGATTGACGATTTGAATCTCGCCGCGGAGCTGGGCTTTGTGGGCAAAGATCCGCGCGGCGCGACGGCATTTAAATTTCCAGCTCGCGAAGTGACCACAAAGTTATTGGATATTCGTGTGAGTGTTGGAAGGACCGGCGTATTGATTCCGAACGCGGTGCTCGAACCGGTCGAGATCAATGGTGTGATCGTCGAGCGCGCCACACTGCACAACTTCGACTTCATCGCCGAGAAAGATATTCGTGTCGGCGACCGCGTGCTGGTCAAACGCGCGGGCGAGGTGATTCCCTATGTGATCGGTCCCGTCGCGGACGTGCGCACGGGCAAAGAAAGGAAATACAAGCCGCCGCAGGTTTGTCCCGTGTGCGAACAGCCTGTGGAACACTTCGAGGGCGAGGTAGCGTGGTATTGCGTCAACGCCGCCTGTCCCGCCCAACTCCAGCGCAACATCGAACATTTCGTCTCGCGCGGCTCAATGAACATCAACGGGCTTGGATTCAAGATCGTCCAGAAGCTGATCGATACCGGCGCGATCAAGGATGTGGCTGATATTTACACACTGACGCGCGAAGCCATTCTCGAAGCGGTCACCAAGAAAGACCGCAAGACCGAGAAAGAGCCGCCCGGCAAAATCGCCGATAATCTGTTGGCCGCAATTTCCGAATCAAAAAAGCAGCCGCTGCCGCGCTTGATCACCGCCTTGGGAATCCGCGGTGTGGGTGAAGTTTCCGCGCGTGACCTTGCAACTCATTTCGGAAAGTTGGAGGCGTTATCCAAAGCCTCCGCCGATGAGTTGCAACAAATGGAGGGCATTGGCCCCAACATTGCCGAAGCCATTGTGGACTGGTTCGCACGTCCGGCGAATCAAAAGATATTGAAGAAGTTGAAAGCCGTTGATTTGTGGCCCGTCATGCAGCCGAGTCCAGGGAAAAAAGAAGGCGCCTTGAGCGGCTTGACGTTCGTTGTCACCGGCACATTGCCGACCTTTTCGCGCGAGGGCGTGAAAGAGTTTATCGAATCGAGCGGCGGCAAGGTGACCGACAGCGTTTCAAAGAAAACGAGTTATCTCGTGCTCGGCGCCGAGCCCGGCTCGAAATTGGATACGGCCAGGTCATTGGGCGTGAAGATCATTGATGAAGACGGCCTGAAGAGATTAGCCAAATGAACGATCTCTCCATCAAATGGTTCATGTCCATCAACGCCTTCCTACTGCGCCTCAGCCGCGGACGGCTTGGAAGCAGGCTGGGAACACAAACGATTCTGCTTTTGCATTCCACTGGTCGCAAATCGGGAATGGAACGCGTCATCCCGATCGCCTATTTTGATTACGAGGGCAAGCATCTGATCGTCGGCTCGAACTGGGGAAAAGATAAAAATGCCGATTGGTATTTAAACCTAAAGCAGCAGCCGCGCGCGGCGTTGGAGGTCAGGGGAGAAAGAATCGAAGTCCAAAGCCGCGAAGCCATAGGCGAGGAATATGCTCGCTTGTGGCAGTTCGCGACCGAGCATCATCCGCCCTATTTGCGCTATCAAAAGATGACGACGCGTCACATCCCGATTATGGTGTTTGAGCCGGCGAATTAATCTCCTTACGATCGCCTGCAAGGCACGTGGCAGTCTCATGCATCCGTGCAATTGATTGCCTGAAGATCAGTGAAATTGCTCTGTCGCCTGCCCTCCGCCCACCACAGAGCATCGCTCCCGGCAGTCAGATCACATTCATAACGGCTCGATTCGTCCGCCCTCCGCCAGCCAAAGCTCCGATGCAAAGTGCTCGATGAAGTAGCGGTCGTGCACCACGGCCAGCACCGTGCCTTTGAATTGATTGAGCGCCTGCTCGAAGCGCGCACGCGACGGGATATCGAGATGATTGATCGGTTCATCAAGCAACAGGAAATTACAGCCTTCCGCTACCAATAATCCCAACTGCAAACGGGCACGCTCACCATAGCTTAAATCGCGGCAGGGACGCAAGGCATCATCTCCGCTGAACAAAAAGTAATGCAGGAAGTTGCGCGCTTCCGTTTCATTAAACGAAGCAACGCGTTGAACCGTTTCCAATGGGCAGAGGTTCGGATCGAGCAATTCCTGCTCTTGGGCCATATAACCCACCGTGACCGATGTCCCCAATCTCACCTGGCCTGATAACGGCATCAATTTCCCCGCGATCGTGCGGACGAAGGTGGTCTTGCCCGCACCGTTGGCTCCAGTCAATGCGATGCGCTGGCCGGCGCGCACATGGATACTGATCTCAGACAATAGAGGTTTATCCGCTTCATAACCGACCGCCAGGTTTTCCGTCATCAACACATTCCGGCTCAACTCTTGCTGTGTAAATTCCAGTTTCATCTGCCACGACGGCTTGGGCTTTTCGACGCGTTCATCCGAGTCCAGATAGCGCGACAATTTTTTCTCGCGCGATTTGGCCTTGATGGCCACCTTTTTCGCGAGCCTTCTCACACCTGGCTGACGCGAGGTGGTGGTGATCTCCACGTGTCGAGCCTGTTCCTTCGTGCGCGCAATATCCTGTTTCATTCTTCTGATTTCATATTCCTGATCGCGATACGCCGCCCTTTGCTTATCCTGCTCCTTCAAGTATTGCAGGAGATAATACGAGTAATTGCCGGGGAAGGAACGGATGGAATGTGTGTCCTCGTTGAGATCCAGTATTGCGCTGACGGTATGATCCAGAAAGACGCGGTCATGCGAAACGATCAACGCCGCGCCTGAAAAAGAATTCAGCCAATTCTCCAACCACTCCAGCATCTCAATATCCAAATGATTGGTCGGCTCGTCGAGCAGGAGAAGCTGTGGCTCCTCGAGCAGAATGCGCGCCAACATCAGGCGGGTCTTTTGTCCGCCGCTCAGATTCGCGACCGCGGTTTCGTAAGGGACCTGGGCCAGGCCCAAGTGCGACAAGACGTCCTTCGATTGGTGGTCGCTGGAGGAAATTTGTCGAATCAGCGAATCATATTTCGCTTGCAGCGCGGAGTCGTCCGGGCGGCTCGCAAGCGCACTGGCCACGGACGCGATCTCGGCTTCGAGTTCATCCGGCTTGGCGGACTCCAGCTTGAGGGCGGATTGAAGCGTTTGATCCGGTTCAAATTCCATCCCCTGGGCGAGGTATCCGATCCGCAGGCCCGGGCGCGTGCGAATCACCGATCCCGAATCGGGTGATTCGATCCCGATCAGGATGCGCATCAATGTGGACTTGCCGCAGCCATTCGGACCGATCAGGCCGAGGCGCTCGCGGTTCGATATGCTGAATGAAATATCATGGAGGACGGTATGAATGCCGTAGGATTTTGTGAGGTGGTGAGCAGTAAGCATCAGGTCTCCTGTAGAAAACAAAAACCGGAGGCAAGTACCTCCGGCTGTGGAATCGTCACAGCGGGCAGTTGCCCGAAACGCGTGAAAGCCCTACAGAGAAACCAACATTGTTCTTGCGCTCCTTTTGATCAGGATGGTATTATAACATGCTTGATTGACAGATAAAACTCTCTCGGCTACACTAAGCCGAATCATTTAGGAGCCGATCATGAATTTCAACACGGATGATACCGTCTCGCGCCGCATTCAAGCGTATGCCGAACGCTATGCGATGGCTAAAGCCAATGACCTTTATTTCTATAATCAGCCCATCGAAGAACTGCGCGGCGGCGCAAAGGTTTTGGTGCACGGCCGCGAAATGGGAATGTATGCTTCCTACGGGTATCTGGGATTACTGGGTCACCCACGCATCAACGACGCGGCGCGCAAGGCGATTGACCAATTCGGCACTGGCACGAACGGCGTCCGCCTGCTGGCTGGATCGCTGACCATCCACGAAGAACTCGAAGAGACCATCGCGCATTTCAAACACGCCGAAGCCGCGATCACCTTCACCTCCGGATATGTCACCAACCTGACGGTCGTCTCGACCTTGATGGGCCGCGGCGATTATGTCTTGTCCGATAAATTGAATCACGCCTCCATCGTGGACGGCTGTCTGATGTCGGGCGCGGAATTCCGCCGCTTCAAGCACAACGATATGGAGGATCTCGAGCATCGGCTTGGTCAGATTCCGGACGGTGTCGCGAAGCTGGTCATTGCCGACGCGGTCTTCTCGATGGACGGCGATGTCATCGACCTGCCTCGAGTCGCCGCGATCTGCAAAAAATTCGGCGCCTATTTGATGATGGATGAAGCGCATTCCGTCGGCGTGCTCGGTAGAACCGGACGCGGCATCGAGGAACATTTCGGCCTCGAGGATGTGATCGACATTAAGATGGGCACGCTGAGCAAAACGATCCCTTCCGTCGGAGGATATGTGGCAGGCAAAAAGGACTTGATCAATTATCTGCGGCACGCCAGCCGCGCCTATATTTTTTCCGCTGCGCTTCCCCCCGCTCAGACGGCCGCCGCCAATGAAGCCTTTAAGGTGATCCTCGATGAACCCTGGCGCATCGAGAAATTGAACCACAATTCGCGGCTATTCATCAACGGCCTCAAGTCGGCGGGCTTCGATACCTTGCTGACCACCACCGCGATTGTTCCCGTCCTGTGCGGTTCCGATGAGCAAGCGTTTGTCATGACGCGCGAAGCACAGCATCACGATGTCTTTGTCCTGCCGGTGGTTTCGCCAGCTGTGCCAGAAGGATTGGCCCGGCTACGCGCTACGGTCACCGCCGCGCATGAACCAAGTGAAATCGAACGTGCCATCGACGTGATCGCCACGGCGGGAAAACAAATCGGGATCATCGAATAACCAAAGGACGGCCGCCTTCCAGGTGACCCGCCTTTGTTGTTACCAGCCTCTCATGGATAGCGGCTGGACACGAATCGCAACCGAATACTTGTCGCCCATTTCATCCGGCGACAATCCCAAATCTGCGATGCCAGCCTGATATTTTTTCACATAAGCGGGAACTTTATAGGCGGACGGCACACTTGAATCAATGACTGCCTTCCCAACAATAACAATCACATCCTGCTCGCCCTTCTCGTCCGCCGTGTTGAAATGCAAGGCCACATTTGGATGTTTCCTTATGTGCTGGACCTTGTGCGCGTTCGGCTCGCTGAAGATCAGGAAAGAATCGTCCTCCCAGATGAACCACACCGGTCGGGGTTGAGGCCGGAGCTTGGAGTCAACGGTGGTCAGCCAGATAAAATAATCCTGGTCAATATGACGTTTGACGGTTTTTCCGAACTCAGAAGTGAAGTCAATCATGAAATATCCGTTCTCCTGACCGATGGATCATTCTGGTCAGGAATGTCAAGGCCGGGGATGGTTAATGAAATAGCGCCTTGATCTTCCTCCATATTTCCTTGAAGAAGATCCCAGGCGAGACATGACGCGTGCGGCGATCCGCAAACGCGTTCATGAATTCGATGGCCTGGCCCGTGTTCTTGATGTGGGCGATGCGGTTCTCGTCTTTTACCAGTTGGAGCAGGTCCTCGGCTTTTTTAAGGAGATCCCCATCGCGTTCCATTTGCAGGGCATCGTCAAAACCGGCCGCGAAAAACAGAATCGTTTTTTGCAGATCATTCAATGGCTCCTCGCGCACGTTCCCCGGAATTTCATAGGGGCGCGGCTTGATGGCTGGGAAATCCGCGCGCGGCGTTTGGGCATTGAGCACCTTTTCAAAACTGTTCGCGTGCCGGTCGCGTTCAGTGAGCGGCTCAAGCCCCCAGCGCTGGCAGATCGTATGGATGATGGAGGCGTGGTCGTACACCTCGCTGATGATTGTGCCCCGCTTGATATAGGGCGAGATCATGACAGTCGCGACCCGCACGCCGAGGCGGTCAAACTTGAAATCATATTGTCCGCTGGGTTGCTTCGGGTCCGGCGGCACAGCGGCGGGCGGCGAGACGTGATCGTAGCAGCCGCCGTGTTCATCGTACGTGATGATGAGCAGTGTATGCTCCCAATTCTTTCCGTTCCGCACGGCTTGATACACGCGATGGATCAGAAGTTCACCAGCCAGCACGGACGAGGTTCCGAATACCTCCACATCCGCCGGCGGATGCTGGTCGTTGTGATCAATGAACAGACGCGGCTCGATGAATGAATAACTTGGCAGGGCGCCCTGGGCGGCATCCCTTTCAAAGTCTTCCATATATCGGAAGTTGCTGCCATGATATTTCCACAATGCCGGGTTAAGCAGGCCAGCTATTGAGATGACGTCCAGTTTGTCGTAATAAACCTTCCAGGTGAGATTGGGATCGTTCTTTTCCTCGATGCGGTTGAAGATCGTCGGCGAGTCGTGAAGCAGCCAGTTGTAGTAAGGTGCATTGGTCACCGCGCCGTTGGAAGTCGCGGAGTGAACGAAGGATCGATTGCAGAACGTCTGGCTCGGCACTGAGCAATGCCACGCGTCGAAGACTGCGTATTCCTTCGCCAGTTTGCTGATCACCGGCACATCGTCCTCATCAAAGCATTCCATGATGACTTTGTATTCGTCATAAGTGGGCATACGATGCTGTAGCGCATTGAAGTCATTGATGTAATCAATCAGGAAGCCCTCCATCGGGGCTTTGCGCGGAAGTTTTCCGTCGGTGGGTAAATTGTATGGCTTGCGATTGAACGGTTCGTAGCGGTTATCGGGCGGGTTGATGAGGCCGTAGAGTTGTGTGTTGACGTGATAATACTCTTCGCCCGGATCAGGACTCGGGTTGGTCATCACATGGCCTCGGCTGACTGGGACGCTCTTTTTGCCTTTTGGCCTTTC